>JBEBJY010000001.1:0-173802 GCA_040079635.1 Burkholderiaceae bacterium
TGGCTTTAAAGCGACCAACGGCGCTGCAAAAGTGGCGATTGCGGACTTCAATGGCACCAGTGCTGCTGGTTTAACCAACACCACCAGCCCATGTTTGAACCCAACGACATTTGAAATTTGCGCCGCGCCTGACACCTACCAATACTGGGATCCGTTCCATCCGACAGCAGCCACGGGCCACCGTCTAACAACAACTGCTTTGAACGCAATCGCAGAATAAACTTTTTACTTGCTTTGACGAAAGCCGCTTTGAAATTAAGTTTCAGAGTGGCTTTTCTTTTAAGCGCAGCGCAGCTTCGTAAAGCGCATTGCGCGGTGCACCCGTGATGTCTGATGCTAGTTTGACGGCAGTTTTCAAGGGCAATTCAGCCAGCAGCAGTTTCAAAATACGAGGTGCATCATCATTCTCGGCAGTGGTGACAAGCGGATGTAACACCAGCACAAATTCGCCACGCAAACGGTTGCTGTCTTGCTGCAGCCATTCGGTGAATTGACCAGCAGCAAACGTCGCAATTTCTTCAAACTGTTTGGTCAACTCGCGGCCAACGGTAATGCATCGATCACCTAAAACCCCTAGTGCTTTCGCGACAGCTTCGATGCGATGTGGCGCTTCTAAAAGCACAATTGAACTCGGAATAGCTTGAAGCTTCAAAATAGCAGCATCTCGTTCCATAGATTTAGTGGGCAAAAACCCCATGAACTTGAAATGGTCGCTCTGCGTGATGCCAGCCACACTTAACAACGCGGTGACGCTGCTTGCGCCAGGCAACGGCATAACGCGATAGCCAGCAGCGCGCACACCAGCGACTAGCTTAGAGCCAGGGTCGCTCACGCCGGGTGTACCTGCGTCACTGACGAAAGCGATGCGTTCGCCACGCTGTAAGCGGTTGATAATTTGCTCGGTAGCTTCTAGTTCATTGTGTTGATGCACGGCTAGCATAGGTTTACCGCTGCCCACGTTGATGCCATAGGTGCGTAAAAGTGGCTGTGTGTGGCGCGTGTCTTCACAAGCAATCGCATCGACCAAATTGAGCACGTGCAAAGCACGCAAAGAAATATCTGCCAAATTGCCAATCGGCGTAGCGACCACGTACAACGTGGCCGTGGGATAACTTTGTTTTCCAGCGGCGTCTTGGGCGGCAGTTAGGCAACTGCTCCATTGGGCGTTCAGTGTTAAAGTTTGCGATGTGTCCATCATTGTATTAAATCTTTTATTTCTTGTCTTGTCATGAAAGCCTCAGCATCCGTCACGACCAAATCTAAAGGCGATGCCGCTGAAGATGCGGCCTTGGCGCATTTGCAGGCGGCAGGTTTGAAGCTCTTACAGCGCAATTATCGAACACCCGGTAGAGGTGGCGGTGAAATTGACTTGATTATGCGAGATACAGACGGCACCTTGGTTTTTGTAGAGGTTCGTCAACGTGCGGGCTCGCTTTTTGGTGGCGCAGCAGCCAGTATCAGTTTGACCAAGCGCAATCGCATCATCTTTGCTGCTAAATACTATTTGATGAAGCTTATCCGTATTCCTGCGTGCCGCTTTGATGTTGTACTTGTAGAAAACAACATTACTTGGATAAAAGCAGCCTTTGACGCTGCGTGACACCCCGTAACATTAATTGAAGGACTAGATACATAGGCATTTGTAACACGGGTTATCATTACCAGCATGTTAGAGCAACGTATAGAACAAAATTTCATTGATAGTGCAGACTTGAAGTACCAGTCTGCACAGGTATTAAGCAAACCCATTGCAGAGGCGGTACAGGCCTTGCTGGCTTGTGTTACCAGCGGTGGCAAGGTATTAGCTTGCGGTAACGGTGGGTCAGCGGCAGATGCGCAGCATTTTGCAGCTGAATTTGTAGGCCGGTATGAGCGCGAGCGGCCAGAATTAGCAGCGTTGGCGTTGACGACGGACAGCTCCATCATCACCGCCATCGCCAACGACTACGATTTCAGCGTGATTTACGCCAAACAAGTGCGTGCGCTCGGACAGGCGGGTGATGTGTTAATCGCCATCACGACCAGCGGCAGTTCAAGCAATGTCTTAAAAGCCATCGAAGCTGCGCATGAGCGCGATATGACAGTCATTGCCTTGACGGGTAAAGGCGGCGGAAAAATGATTGCCGCTTTGCGCGAAACCGATGTGCATATTTGTGTACCGCACGACAGAACCGCACGGATTCAAGAAGTGCATCTTTTGGCCTTGCATTGCTTGTGTGATGGTGTTGATCAACAATTATTGGGTGAAAAGGAGTCTGTATGACTATGTTTGACAAATTACAAAAATCGTCATCAACCATCGTTAAGACACTCGTTCTTACCAGTGTGTTGAGCAGTTTGGGTGGTTGTGCCGCCTTGGTTGTGGGTGGCGTGATGGCGGGCACTGTCATGGTTGCCACAGACCGTCGCACCTCAGGCGCTCAACTCAATGACGAAGGCATAGAAATTCGATCAGCCAATCGTCTGAAAGAAAAATTTGGCGAACGCGGTAATTTCAGTGTCACCAGCTACAACGGCCGCGTACTACTGACTGGCGAAGTGGCTGGAAACAGCGACAAACTAGCTGCTGAGCAATTGGTTTTTCAAGTTGAGAATGTCAAACTTGTGGTGAATGAGTTGACGATTGCGGGCAGCACGTCAACTTTGAGAGAGCGTTCAAACGATACTTTGATCACCACACGTGTTAAATCTAGCTTGGTCGATTCAAAAGAACTGCCGTTCAATGCGTTCAAAGTCGTTACAGAACGCGGCGTGGTTTATTTGATGGGCAGAGTTTCACAACGGGAAGCTGACAGTGCCACTGAGATTGCTCGCGGCGTGTCAGGTGTTGTTAAAGTTGTTCGTAGCTTTGAAATCATCAGCGAAGAAGAAGCCAAGCAGAAATAAATGCACTTTAAAAGAGTCGCCGCTTTATCGAACGGCGTCTTTTTTGTTTTTAAGACAATTGTGGTTTTAAACCACCATAAAGTGCTCTGTTCCCTCCGCCAAGTTTTTGTTTTTACCGCGCTCGCTAGCCAGTTTGATTTGCAATCGCAAATCGTTCACGGAATCTGCATTTCGTAACGCGTCTTCGTATGAAATCGTGAATGACTCGTAAGCGTCAAATAACGCTTGGTCAAAGGTTTGCATGCCCAAATTGCGGCTTTTCTTCATGATTTCTTTGATTTCGGTGACGTCGCCTTTGAAAATCAAGTCGGAAATCAGCGGCGTGTTCAGCATGATCTCAATCGCGGCTGTTCGGCCTTTGCCATCCTCCTTGGCAACCAAGCGCTGCGAGACAAAGGCGCGCAAATTGAGAGACAAGTCCATCAGCAACTGTGTGCGGCGCTCTTCTGGGAAGAAGTTAATAATCCGGTCAAGCGCCTGATTGGCACTGTTGGCATGCAACGTGGCCAAACACAAATGACCCGTTTCTGCAAAAGCAATGGCATGCTCCATCGTTTCGCGGTCGCGAATCTCGCCCATCAAAATAACATCGGGCGCTTGGCGCAATGAATTTTTCAGCGCAGCGCCCCAGCTCTCGGTGTCCGTACCGACTTCGCGCTGCGTGATCACGCAGTTTTTGTGCGGATGTACAAACTCAATCGGGTCTTCTATGCTCACGATATGGCCATAACTGTGCTCATTGCGCCAGTCAATCATCGCAGCCATCGTGGTTGATTTGCCTGACCCCGTTGCACCTACCAAGATGCACAAGCCGCGCTTAGACATGGCCACTTCTTTGAGCACCTGCGGTACGCCCAAACTGTCAACGGTAGGAATAATCGCAGGAATCGTCCGCAGCACCATGCCCACATGGCCTTGCTGCATGAACGCGCTCACCCGAAAGCGTCCTACGCCTGTGGGCGAAATCGCAAAATTACACTCTTTTGTGCGCTCAAATTCGGCAATTTGCTTGTCGTTCATGATGGCACGTGTCAGCGCCAAGGTGTGCTTGGCCGACAATGAATGCGTTGATACCTTGGTCACCATGCCGTCCACCTTGATGGCGGGCGGAAAGTCGCAGGTGATGAACAAATCGCTGCTGTTGCGTGAAACCATCAACCGCAGCAAGTCGTTGATGAATTTACTGGCTTGTTCGCGTTCCATGATTTTTTCCTAATGAATGGGTTTGGGTTTATCCCTGATTAACCTGGGAAGTTCTCTGGCGTTTTGGCTTTACCACGCGCTTCTGCATTGGTAATCAAATTGCGTTTGACCATCTCTGTCAAATTTTGATCCAAGGTTTGCATGCCTACGCTGTTACCTGTTTGGATGGACGAATACATCTGCGCCACTTTGCCTTCACGAATCAAATTCCGAATCGCACTGGTGCCAATCATGATTTCATGCGCGGCCACGCGGCCCGAGCCGTCTTTGGTTTTACACAGCGTTTGCGCAATCACCGCTTGCAGCGACTCTGACAACATGGCGCGCACCATTTCTTTTTCTTCGGCGGGGAAAACGTCAATAATCCGGTCAATCGTCTTCGCTGCGCTCGACGTATGCAGCGTACCGAAAACCAAATGTCCCGTCTCAGCCGCCGTCATAGCTAGGCGAATCGTCTCCAAATCGCGCATCTCACCGACCAAAATCGCATCGGGGTCTTCGCGCAGGGCCGATTTCAAAGCGGCCGCAAAACTTTGGGTGTGCGGCCCAACTTCGCGCTGGTTGATCAGGCATTTTTTGGAGTTATGCACAAACTCAATCGGATCTTCCACCGTCAAAATATGGCCATGCTCGTTTTCGTTGAGGTAGTCCACCATGGCCGCCAGCGTGGTTGATTTGCCGGAACCCGTTGGGCCGGTAACAAGCACCAAACCGCGCGGCTTCATGGCTAGTTCGGCAAAAATTTTAGGTGCATTGAGCTGTTCAAGCGTCAAAATAGTGGACGGAATCGTCCGAAACACCGCGCCAGCGCCACGATTTTGGTTGAAAGCATTCACCCGAAAACGCGCCAAACCTTCGATTTCAAACGAAAAGTCAATCTCCAAAAACTCTTCGTAGCGTTTGCGCTGGCCATCGTTCATGATGTCGTACACCATGGCATAGACTTCTTTGTGGTCAAGCGGCTCCACATTCAGACGGCGCACATCGCCATGCACGCGAATCATAGGCGGCAGGCCGGCGGACAAATGCAAGTCCGACGCCTTGTTTTTAACGCTGAAAGCCAACAGTTGTGTGATATCCATGCCCAATGTACCCTTAAAAACATTTATAGTTAATTATGACCAACATTGCGCAAAATATAGCCGCCGTGCACCAGCGGATTCAACTAAGTTGCCACAAAGCGGGCAGAAATAGTGACGATGTGACGCTTTTAGCTGTGAGTAAAACCGTGTCGCCCGAAGCTATCAAGCTGGCGATAGCCGCTGGGCAACGCGATTTTGGCGAAAACTACATTGCTGAAGGCGTAGAAAAAATAGCCGCTCTAGCTGTAGAGACCGCTCAATATGGCTTGCAATGGCACTGCATTGGCCCCGTGCAAAGCAACAAAACTCGCTTGGTCGCACAACATTTTGACTGGGTGCACACGATTGACCGCTTAAAAATTGCCGAACGCTTGAACGAGCAACGCCCCGCTGAAGCTAAACGCTTGCAAGTGTGTATTCAGGTCAATATCGACAACAGCCCAAGCAAAGCTGGCGTTACGCCAAATGAGGTGCTGGCCTTGGCGCAAGAAATTGCTAAATTGCCCCGTTTGCAGTTGCGGGGGATCATGGCTATCCCTGATATACCAGATACGTTAGTTAATGGCGTAATTGATTTTGCTATAAATAATATAGCTAATAAGGCAGTATTCACGCCGGCTAGAGCCGTATTAGACCAGTTAAATGCGTTAAATTATGGCTTAGACACATTGTCCATCGGTATGAGTGCCGACTTAGAGCCCGCTATCCAAGCCGGCAGCACCATGGTGCGGGTGGGGTCGGCTATTTTTGGTGCCAGAAACTAAGGTTTACTTTTTAGCCTGCTCCATCTTTTTCGCCATTTCTTCCATCTGCTTGGCAAAAGCTTCCATCTTCTGAGCGTCAATCTTCACTTCGCCCTCTGGCGTTTTGATGACGATAGACGCTGTATCTGGCGCGCTGGCAGCACCCGGTGTGGTGGTGATGGTGGCATTGCCTTTTGGCGTGTTGATTGTCATTTCAGCCGGTGCGTCTTTCGCAGCGCTTCCCGCTTTTGAATTGATCTTGATCTCGCCCATCGGGGTGCTGATGGTGGCGTCACCACCACCCATGCCCATGCCTCCCATACCCATAGCCGGTGTAAACGCACGGGTCACCATGCTCAACACCACACCAGCAATGATGCTCGCAATGATCAACACGACCATATAAACAATCGTTTTTTCCTTCGGGTTTTTCATCAACACTGGCAAACCGAGGTACATCACGTACAGTGTATACAACGCCACCAACAGGCCGATGATGCTCAGCGCGGGCAATATATTGAACACCCCGGCCAACATCATCGGTGTGCCACCAAACACGGCTAATTTCAAACCCTGCACCAAATCGCTTTGGCCACCAAACGTAGGCGCCAAGGCGCTGGCCAGCCAGCCCATGCCAAAGGTCATAACCAGCGACAAAACGTAGGTCGTGATCATCATCGCCAAGCCACTGGCAACGGGTATTCTGAAGTTAAACCCGAAACCACCCATACCGACCAGCGACAAACCAATGAAGCTGCCAATCGCGGGAATCGCCGCCAAAATCAGCAAATAGGGCACAAACAGGGATTTTGCATCGTGCTTTTCCGCCTCGATAACAGGCCAAGTGGCTGCAGGGTTGAGCGTGATGGCTTTAGCGCGTTCGACGATATCCATAGATAACCCTTTGTAAATTGATGTTATTAAATGATTATAGGTAGCGACTATGTAACTTACAAGTCGCCAAAAGGTATAGAACTTCAGCCTAGCATGCGCTGGGGCGTTTATGATTAGCCCATGTTCAGTTATCGCCACGCCTTCCACGCCGGCAACCATGCGGACGTGCTCAAGCACGCCACCTTGGTCGCCATTCTCAATCACCTGCTTGAAAAAGACGCCGCTTTGATGGTGGTAGATACCCACGCCGGTGCAGGACTTTACCGTTTAGACGGGGACTATGCCGAAACCAGCGGTGAATCTGTCGAAGGCTATAAAAAGCTGATTCAAAGCCAAATTCAAAGTCAAAATAGCGCCAACATCACCCCCAAAAAAGAGCTTGTAGCCGGCGTATCTCCTGCCTCAGTAGCTACTAAAAATGTAGCAAAATCTACTAAAACAACCAAAACTATTGCGCCAACCGTACTCGCGCCGCTGTTGCAAAATTACCTCAATGTCGTTGCCGAATTTAACAAAACCGGCAGCCACCGCGTCTACCCAGGTTCGCCCTTCATCATTCAGCAGCTATTGCGCGAGCACGACAAGCTCAAATTGTTTGAGCTGCACCCCACCGATTCACGCACCCTGTCCGACAACATCGCCCAACTCAACGCAGGCCGCAAAATTGCTGTATTGGCGCAAGATGGCTTTGAAGGCGTGAAAAAGTTTTTGCCACCGCCCGCCCGCCGTGCGCTGGTGCTGTGCGACCCCAGTTACGAAATGAAGGACGATTACGCGCGGGTTTTGGCCATGGTGCAAGACGCCATGGTGCGCTTCGCCACCGGCACCTACGCCGTCTGGTACCCCATTATTCCGCGCCCCGAAGCACACGATTTGCCGAAACGCCTCAAGACCTTGGCCACCAAACTGGGTAAAAGCTGGCTGCACGCCACGCTAACGGTTAAATCCAGCAAGCTGACGACCGACGCCGAGGGCGAAACCGTCCGCCCCGGCCTCCCAGCCAGCGGCATGTTCATCATCAACCCGCCCTTCACCCTGAAACCCGCACTGGCACTGGCTTTGCCGCAAATGGTGGAGGCGTTGGGGCAGGATAGGAATGCGGCGTTTGGGTTGGAATCTGGGGGTTAAACGCCAGTTTAAGGGTGGCTAGCTCTTCAAAAACAGCTTGTAAACCGGGTTATTCGTTTCTTCTACAAACGGATAGCCCAGCGTCTTCAAAAACGCATCGAACGCTTTGTTTTCAGTCTCAGGTACCTGCAAACCCACCAAAATCCGCCCGTAGTCTGCGCCTTGGTTGCGGTAGTGAAACAGGCTGATGTTCCAGCCCGGCCGCATGGCGCTGAGGAACTTCATCAGCGCACCTGGTCGCTCCGGGAACTCAAAACGCAACAGCCGCTCGTCTTTGGCCAAGGCGCTGTGGCCACCCACCATGTGGCGGATGTGGTCGCGGGCCAGGTCATCGTGGGTCAAATCCAGCGACTTGAATCCGTTTTTGGTCAAGGTTTGCGCGACTTTGACGCTCTCGCCTTTTACCGTTGTCGTTAAACCCACAAACACATGCGCTTTGTTGGCGTCGCTGATGCGGTAGGTGAATTCGGTGATGTTGCGCTGTGCAGGGGCTATTTTAGTGCCATTTTTGGCTGTAGCCGGCGTACTCATTGACTGAGAAGCTATTTTTTTGGTAGCAAACTCACCGCCTGCTGGCAGGGTTCCGAGCAACTCACAAAAGCGCTTAAAACTGCCGCGCTCTTCGGGGATGGTCACCGCAAACAGCGCCTCGCGCTCTTCGCCGACTTCGGCACGCTCGGCGACGAAGCGCAGGCGGTCGAAGTTCATGTTCGCACCGCACAAAATCGCCGCAAAGGTTTTGCCTTTGGATTTGTGTTTCGCCACGTACTGCTTGATGGCGGCCACCGCCAGCGCACCTGCGGGCTCGACGATGCTGCGGGTGTCCACAAACACGTCTTTGATAGCGGCGCAGACGGCATCGGTGTTGACTTCGATGTAGTCATCTACCAAGCCAGAGTTAACGACGCGGAAGGTCTCTTCCCCCACCAGTTTCACTGCTGTGCCGTCTGAAAACAAGCCCACATCAGACAAAGTGACACGTTTTTTCGCTTTGACGGACTGAATCATCGCGTTCGAGTCGTTCATCTGCACACCGATGACTTTGATAGCGGGGTTGACGGCTTTGATGTAGTTGGAAACGCCAGAAATCAGCCCACCGCCACCGATGGCGACGAACACCGCATCCAGTTCGCCTAGGTTCAGGCTTTGCATCTGGTTCAGCATCTCCATCGCCACTGTGCCTTGGCCGGCTATCACGTCGGCGTCATCAAACGGGTGGACAAAGGTCATGCCCTGCTTTTTCTCAAGCGTCACGGCGTGGGTGTAGGCGTCGGAATAGCTCTCGCCAAACAACACCACTTCACCGCCAAAGCCTTTGACGGCGTCGACTTTGAGTTGCGGTGTCGTCGTTGGCATCACAATCACGGCGCGGATGCCCATTTTGGATGCGGAGAGCGCCACGCCCTGTGCATGGTTGCCAGCGGAGGCGCAAATCACGCCTTTTTTGAGCTGGGCAGGCGTCAAATGCGCCATTTTGTTATACGCACCGCGCAGTTTGAAGCTGTGGACTTCTTGCTGGTCTTCCCGCTTGAACAACACGGTGTTGCCCAAGCGCTGGCTCAGGCTTTTGGCGGTTTGAAGGGGGGACACAATCGCCACGTCGTACACGCGGGCATTGAGGGTTTTTTGCAGGTAATCTTGTGGACTTAATTGGGAAGAAGTGTTTTTACGCATCCCACAATGATAAACGTAGCAAAATAGGTGTCACCAAATCAAGGACAGAACATCAAGGAAGCAAAAAAAAGCCCCGAGCTGTGAAGCTTGGGGCTTAATCCATCTTTTCAGAGGATGGAGGAGACAATCAGGGCTCTCAATAAAATAGAAAACTATTTATCATTAGCTTGGTGTCAGTTTACAGAAAAAAGCGCGTTTTGTACAAAATAACTTAGAGTAAACCCTCAATTTTGTGTGCCTTTATGAGAAAAATTACCGCAATTCGGCAATTTCACGACAATCTCGCACAATTTTGAGATGATGCCGCCACCATTTTTATAAATTTCAAAGGAAAACAGCATGGAATGCACCGTTAGTTGGACCGGAAACACCGGCGCACGATCAGGCATGGGCTTTGTGGCCGAAACCGGCAGCGGCCATATATTGAACATGGATGGCGCACCAGACGCGGTCAAACCCGAAAACGGTGGCCAAAACCTAGCCGCACGGCCGATGGAGCTTTTGCTCGCCGGTACAGGTGGCTGCACAGCGTACGACGTGGTGTTGATTTTGAAGCGTGGCCGTTTGGATGTGCGCGGTTGCAGTGTCAAAATCACCTCAGAACGTGCGGAAACCGACCCGAAAGTTTTTACCTCCATCAACATGCATTTCACGGTGACTGGCAAAGATATCCCCGCCAATGCGATAGAACGTGCTATCAAAATGAGCCACGACAAGTATTGCTCCGCCAGCATCATGTTGGGTAAAACGGCGCAGATCACGACCAGTTTTGAGCAAAAAGAGGCGTAAAACGCTATATTTAGAGTAAAATATGCCTCTAGCCGGCGTATTTATTGCCTATGCAGCTATTAAATAGATAGCATATTTCATTCCCGCGAAGGCGGGAATCCACAGCAGCGGGCATAGATTCCTACCTACGCGGGAATGACGAGCAGATTCGGGAATGACGGCGTGGCGTGATGCTTTAAACCCGATGCGCCACAGTCGTCATCACTTTGGCGGCGGCGGCCATCAGCGCTTTGACGGGGGCTGGTAGATCTATAGCGCCTAAGTTACGCGCTTCTTGTCCGTGGCGTGCTTCGTCCGCTTTCATCTCCGCCACGATGGCGCGTGAGGCGTGGTCAGCGGCAGGCAGCAAGTCTAAATGGCTATGCAGGTGCGCTTCTACTTGTGCTTCTGTTTCAGACACAAAACCGTAACTCACCGCATCGCCCAGTTTGCCAGCGATCAAACCTAGTCCAAACGCCCCGGCGTACCACAGCGGGTTCAGCAGGCTGGCGCGAGCGCCTAATTCGTCTAAACGGGTTTGTGTCCAAGCCAAGTGGTCGGTTTCTTCTTTGGCGGCGGCTAAGAAATGTTCCTTCGTTACCGCATTGCTTGTCGCCATGGCGCCTGCCGTGTAGAGCGCCTGCGCGCAAATCTCGCCCACATGGTTTACCCGCATCAACGCACCGGCGAGGGCTTTTTCCTCGGTAGTCAAAGCGACTGGGTGTTCGTCCAGCGTGCTGGGCTGTGGGTAAGGGCGTGATGCGCGAGGCTTCGCAAACAAGGTGCGCAGTGCTGCATCTGCGGTAGGGATAAGATCAAAGGTAGCATTTTTCATGGTGCTTGTATCGTAGCGCGAAAGTAAAAACGACAGATAAAAAGTGTTGAATCAAGCCGGGCTAGCGGAATTAAACCAGCATGAATTTGAGAACTATTTCATACCTTAAAGCGTGTTCGAGCTGCCGAAATGTTGCACATGAACAACAAATCTCAATTAATTGACCTTATTTCACCTAAAGAGTTTGCGAAGTAACACGAGCTTTGGTTCAATAGAGCCAGCTTCCCGAAAGGAGGTTGGCCCGGGCTTCTGGTGGCGTGATGAAAATCACACAACGGACCGGAGCCCATTGTTTAACCTTGGAGAATTTTGAAATGAAAAAAACACTATTGGCACTCGCAGTTGTTGCAGCTTCTGGCGCAGCATTCGCACAATCCGCAACTTTGAGCGGTTCTTTTGTTTACGGTTACCAGTCAACTAAAGTTGGCGGCGTGACTACAGCTGGTATCGGTACAGATACAGCTGCTATCGCTTTGGTTGCTACTGAAGACCTCGGCGGCGGCTTGAAAGCTACTGCTAAAGTGTCACTCGGTGGCATGATGCGTGACGGCGCTGGTACAGGCGAAGACGCTTCTGTGACATTGTCTGGCGGCTTCGGCTCCATCATGATGGGTGCAGTTGAGTCTGACGACGGCTTGTCACGTGCTTACGCAGGTGCTCCAGTTATCGGTTTGGACGGCAAAGTTCACGGCGCTAACGCAAACATCGACGTTATCGGCTACACATCTCCACAATTGGCACCAGGCTTGACAGTTGGCGTGTCATACGTTGACCGTGGTACAACTACTGCTACTGGCCTCGCAGCTGGTACAACTGGTGCTGCTGCAGCTCAGCCATCAATCACTGGTAACGTGACATACGGCGCAGGCCCTATCTCTGCACGTTTTGACGTGACTTCATGGACTCGCCAAGGCGCTGCTGACGTGACTTCAAACACAACTAAGAACCGTTTCCGTGTTTCTGGTAACTACAACCTCGGCGTTGCTAAAGTTGGTTTGGGTTACTCTCAGTTGAAGCGTACTACTGGTATCTCTACAACACAATTGGAAGCTGGCGTTTCTGCTTCTTTCGGCGCAACGACAGTTGGCGCAGTGTACGAGCAAGCTAAGACAACTAATGCAGCTACAAAATCTGGCTTCACAGTTGGCGCACAATACAACTTGAGCAAGCGTACAAACGTGAGCGCAGGTTACGCTACTTGGAAATCAGCTGGCGCGTCATCTGACACTAGCTTCCGCGTTTTGGTCGGTCACAGCTTCTAAATTCAATACTAGCGTAAGCTAGTTGAGAATTTAAAGTTTAAAACCCGCTGCACTTAGGTGCAGCGGGTTTTTGCGTTTTAGTGAGACAGTTAAGCGCGACAAGCTTCATGCAGGCTTAAAAAGAATCAAATCACGGAGACACAAACAATGTTGATGAAATATGCTTTGCGGTGGGCAGCTGTTGCTACGGCGATGAATTTGCTTGCGTGTAGCCATGTTTCACAAAATGCATTGTTGAAAACAGAAGCTAATCCAGCTATTGCGTCACATGTAGAAACCCGTACTGTTGAAAAGGGTTTTTTTGCAGAATGGCGACATTTCACACTTCCCGGCAAAACTGCAACGGTTTACGATTTTGCTCGAAAAGACGGACGAGATGCGCTCACAGCCAAGGCGGGCATATCGGCCAGCATGATGCGCCGTGACGTGAACATCGCTGCAAACAAGCTTGATACAGTCAAATTTTCTTGGCAAATACCAGAATTAATAGCAGGTGCAGACCTTGCAGAGCGTGATTTTGATGATTCACCCGTTCGCATTGTGCTGACTTTTGAGGGCGATAAAACCAAATTCTCTGCAAAAAATGCTATGTTGTCTGAATTGGCACAAGTGATGACTGGCGAGTCTTTGCCCTACGCCACTTTGATGTATGTGTGGTGTAACAAGCGCCAGGCAGGCAGTGTTGTTGTCAATCCGAGAACCGACAGAATCCGCAGTGTCGTAGTGGAGTCTGGCGCTAAAAACCTGCGTCAGTGGCTAGATTACCAACGCAATATTCGTGCGGACTTTGAAAAAGCTTTTGGCGAAGTGCCGGGCAATTTAATCAGCGTAGGCATCATGACGGACAGCGACAACACCAAAACACAAGCAGCCGCCGCTTATGGCAAAGTGTTTTTTGGCGAAAAATTAAATGCTAATTGAGTGAAGTAATATAGCGCTTCAAGCTCAACCTAAGCGTAGCGTTTGCTGCGCAGATTGTTTTTCATGCCCTGCAGCATAGGCTGCAATTTGGCGCCACCAATGCGCAGTGCGACGCAGGTCGCCAAAATGTCAATGATCATCAAATGCATCAAGCGTGACACCATGGGGCTGTATTTGTCAAAACCCTCTGGGTGATCGGCTGCTAGGTGGATATTTCCTGCAGACGCCAAAGGTGAGCCGCTGGTGGTGATCACAATCGTGGTGACGCCATTTTTGCGAGCAATGTCGCAAGCATCCATCAAGTCGCGCGTTCTGCCCGAGTTAGAAATAATCACCACGCAATCACCCGCACCCAGCATGGACGCGCTCATGACTTGCATGTGGCCATCGCTGTAGGCGATGGTGTTCAAGCCCAGTCTAAAAAATTTATGCTGCGCGTCTTGCGCCACAATGCCCGAGTTTCCTGCGCCATAAAACTCTATGCGTTTACCGGTTGCATGCGTTTCCGCTAAGGTGACGACGGCTTTTTCTATGGCGCCGGTGATGGCGTCATTGCGGTACTTCAAAAATGCGGCAACGGTGTTGTCAATCACCTTCACCATCACATCACCCGTTTTGTCGTCCGCGTCCACGCTGCGGTGAATAAACGGCACACCTTCGTTGACGCTACCTGCCAGTTTGAGTTTGAAGTCAGACAAACCGTCATAGCCCATGCTGCGGCAAAATCGCACAACCGTGGGCTTGCTCACATGCGCACGATCTGCCAGCACGCTGATAGGCAAGTTGGCAAACGCCCGTGGGTCGCCCAGCACGAGCTTGCCGACGCGCTGTTCAGCGGGAGCTAGCGAGGGTAGGGAGGCTTTGACGCGTTCTAACATGATGTTTATATAGAAAGGTAGTTGAGTTTAGTTTTCTTCAGCCCAACAATAATTGTCTTTAGCAATCATCGCGCTAGATGCACTTGGCCCCCAGCTACCCGCCGCGTAAGGGCGCGGTCCTTGCGGGTCAGCTTTCCAAGCGTCCAAAATCGGTTCGACCCAGCGCCAAGCACATTCTTGTTCGTCGCTACGCACAAACAAATTCAAGCGACCTGCCAGCACGTCCAACAGCAAGCGCTCATACGCGCCCACACGTTCGGTGCCAAAGCGCTTGTCAAAGTCCAAATCTAATTGCACTGGTGCCAATGTTTGCGTGCTTTTGCTGCCCGCAGGTGCGCGTTGGTTGGCACCTTGCGAGTACAAGTGCAGCTCCAAACCGTCTTTAGGCTGTAAATTAATCACCAAACGGTTCGCAGCGCCAGCGGGTGACTGGTAAATTGCATGTGGTGCAGGCCTGAAATTAATCACGATTGATGCATCACGTGCACCCAAGCGCTTGCCTGTGCGAATGTAAAACGGCACACCCGCCCAGCGCCAATTGGCAATCTCGCAGCGCAGAGCGACGAAGGTTTCCGTTTGGCTCTCAGGGCTCACACCAGTTTCTTGTTTGTACCCAGGCACAGCCTGCCCGTTGATCGTGCCAGCGCTGTATTGCCCACGCACCACGTGGTTTTGCAGCGTTTCCGCTGTCCATGGCTTCAAGGCACGAAGAACTTTGAGCTTTTCATCACGAATCGCATCCGCATGGGCGTTGATGGGTGGCTCCATGCCGATCGCGCAAAGTAGTTGTAGCGCATGGTTTTGCACCATATCGCGCAGTGCACCCGTGTTTTCGTAAAACGCACCGCGTGACTCGACGCCCAAATCTTCCGCAATGGTGATTTGAATGTTGGCGATGTGCTCACGACGCCACAGCGGCTCAAACAGCGAGTTGCCAAAACGCAACGCAAACAAGTTTTGCACCGATGGCTTGCCTAAATAATGGTCAATGCGGAACACTTGGTTTTCCGTCAACACACGGCGCACGGTTTCGTTGATGGCGCGGTTGGACGCCAAATCGTGCCCTAACGGCTTCTCAAGTACCACACGGGTTTTCGGACCATTCAAGCCCGCAGCCGCGATTTGTTCGCAGACGGTGGTGAACAAGCCCGGCGCCGTAGCCACGTACATCACCACCGTGTCGGCGTTGCGTGCATTTAGCATCTCAGCCAAGCTCACGTAATACTCCGGCTTGGACAAATCCATGCGTAAATAAAACAGATTGGCCGCAAAACGGTCAAACTCTTCCGTATTCGGGCGTTTTGACGGCTCAACCGCATCAAAACGCGCTTTGATGACGGTTCTGTATTCTTCGTCAGTCATCGTGTCTCTACCCACGCCAACAATGCGCCCGCCTTCTGGCAAGCTGCCGTGTCGAAACGCTTGAAACAAGGCTGGCAAGAGTTTGCGCCATGCCAAATCGCCCGTACCACCAAAAATAACCAAATCAAAACTCATGAATCACCTATTGCCAAATATTTATGTAACTAAAAACAAAGAAATTAGAGTGTTTAATGTAACTTAGTTTCATGTTGAATGCAAATTTGCGATAATAACGACGGAATTTAAATGCAACATTTATCAACGTTTCGTCAATTTTGGAAAAACCCTAAGCCATGAATCAACTCGATCAGCTCAAACAATTCACCACCGTCGTTGCCGATACGGGTGACTTCCTGCAGATCAGCGCTTCCAAGCCGCGTGATGCCACGACCAACCCGTCGTTGATCCTGAAAGCCGTGCAAAAACCTGAGTACGCGCCGTTGCTGGCGGCGTCCGTAGCAGCTTGCCAAGGCAAGTCGCTGGATGATGTGGTCGACCACCTGCTGGTCAGCTTCGGGGTGAAGATTTTGGGCATCGTGCCAGGCCGTGTCTCTACGGAAATTGATGCACGTTTGAGCTTTGACAAGCCGGCCATGGTGGCGCGTGCCTTAAAAACCATCGCGTTGTACCGCGACAACGGCATCCACTCCGACCGCGTGCTGATCAAAGTCGCCGCCACGTGGGAAGGCATCCAAGCCGCTGCCGAGCTAGAGCGCGCAGGCATCCACACCAATTTGACGCTGCTGTTCTCCTTCTGCCAAGCGGTTGCTTGCGGTCAAGCCCAAGTGCAGCTGATTTCGCCCTTCGTTGGCCGTATTTACGACTGGTACAAAAAATCGGCTGGTGTAGGATCGGGAACCGCCACGAGCGGCGGGTGGATTGAAGCCGACAATGCAGGCGCGAACGACCCCGGCGTGCAGTCTGTCGTCGAGATTTACAACTACTACAAAAAGCACGGTATCAAAACCGAAGTCATGGGTGCAAGCTTTCGCAATGTCGGGCAAATCACCGCCTTGGCAGGCTGCGATTTGTTGACCATCAGCCCAGAATTACTCGCGCAATTGGCGGCCACAGAGGCACCATTGACCCGCGCCATCTCAGCAGAAGCTGCCAAAACTTTGGACATTCCCGCCATCAGCTACAACGAAGCCAGCTTCCGTTTGGCGTTGAACGAAGACGCGATGGCGACCGAAAAGCTGTCCGAGGGCATTCGCGCTTTCCGCGTTGATACCGTCAAACTTGAAAAAATGATCTTGGCAGCTCGCTAAACAATCAAAAAGTAAGCATCAAATAAGCAATAAAAAAGGCAAAGAAAGCTATGACAAACCTCCCCAACCATCGCACCCGTGGTGACCAAACCGCTGCTTGGGCAGCTTTGCAGCAGCATTTCGACACATTCGCTAAAAACTTCGATGTCAGAGACGCTTTTGCAGCTGATGCCAATCGTTTTGAAACACTCAGCCAGCAAGCGCCCTACGTCTTTGCCGATTTGTCTAAAAACCGTTTGGACGCAGCCACGCAAGCGCTGTTGATGGATTTGGCACGTCAAAGCGGTGTTGAAGCGCACCGCGACGCGATGTTCGCGGGCGAAAAGATCAACAACGCTGAAAACCGCGCAGTGATGCATTGGTTGCTCAGAACATCTGAAAACGTTGAAAATAATGCCTCAAATATGCCTCTAGCCAGCGTATTTATTGACTCATTAGCTATAAATAATATAGCAAATTCAGAGTCAAAAGAAGACATCAATACCAACTTGGCTCTGGTGCACCAAACCTTGACGCCCATGCTGGCCTATGCCGAGCACATCCGCGCAGACGCGCAGATCACCGACATCGTCAACATTGGCATTGGCGGCTCAGATTTAGGACCACTCATGGCGGTGTTGGCTTTGGACAGCTTTGCCACGACAGGTAAACGTTTGCACTTCGTCTCCAACGTCGATGGCCATGAGCTGGCAGCGGTGTTGAAAAGCCTCAAAGCCGAAAATACCTTGTTCTTGGTGGCCTCCAAAACCTTCACCACCATTGAAACCATGACCAACGCCTTGTCTGCCAAAGCGTGGTTTGAGGCGAATTATGGCGATAAATCAGCTCTTTTAACGACAGATAAAGGCAATACAGGAATAGCACTCCATTTTGCAGCATTAACGACGAATGTAGCTGCTGCCAACAACTTCGGTATCAGCACCACCTTCGGCTTTTGGGATTGGGTTGGTGGTCGTTACTCCATGTGGTCTGCGATTGGTTTACCGATAGCGATTGCCATTGGTGCACAAGGTTTTAAGGACATGCTGGCAGGCGCGAGCGCGATGGATGAGCATTTCCGCACCGCGCCACTGGAAGCGAATTTGCCTGTCAAACTCGGTCTGCTAGACGTTTGGTACCGCAATTTCCACGGCTTCACCAGCCGCTGCGTTGCACCGTACCACAGCGCTTTGAAGCGTTTGCCAGCTTATTTGCAGCAATTGGAGATGGAAAGTAACGGCAAACAGGTCGATGCGAACGGGCAGATGTTGCCGTTTTCAACCTCAGCCGTCGTTTGGGGCGAGCCAGGCACCAACGGCCAGCATGCGTTTTTCCAAATGCTGCACCAAGGCACTGATGTCGTTCCGGTCGAATTCATCGCCGTGAAAAACGCCCGACACAACTTGCCGGGGCATCAGCAGCGTTTGTTAGCGAATGCGGTGGCGCAGGCGCAGGCGCTGATGATGGGTAAAGCTGACGCAGGTGGACACAAGAATTTCCCCGGCAACCGCCCGAGCACGACGATGCTGCTGGAAGACTTAACCCCCGCCAGCTTTGGCGCGCTGATTGCGCTTTACGAGCACCGCGTTTTCGTCGCCGGTAGCGTGTGGGGCATCAACAGTTTTGACCAATGGGGTGTCGAGCTGGGCAAGGTGCTGGCCGTGGATATTGAAAAGCGCATGTCGTCTGGCGACATGGCTGGGTTGGATGGGTCGACGCAGGGGTTGTTGAAGAAATTGCGTGTATAAACTTGCTATATAAATAATAGCTATTCAGGCAATAAATACGCCGGCTACAGCATTATTCATGCATATTTCTAGCCTATTTCTGCCACATAACGCCCGTATCGCTCAATATCGCATCCAGCGGTACATCGTGCGCTTCTGGGGTGAAATCTTCCTGCCAGCCGTTGCTGTAGCCTAATCCGACCGTGGTGGGTTGCGGTTGCAATGTCGCCAAAGTGCGGTCGTAAAAGCCACCGCCATAACCCAAACGGTAGCCACCGGGGCCAAAACCCACGCAGGGCACGAACAACAACGTCGGCACGACGACGCCCGTGTCCTTCGGTTTCGGAATACCGTAAGCGTCTTCCTCCATCGGGCAGCCTGGGTACCAAGTGTGAAAAGTGAGCGTTTTGTGAACTTTGTCGATCACCGGCAGGCCAATTTTGCAGGGCGATCTGTTTGCTACAGTTTCGGTAGCTACTTGGGCAGCATAATCGCCGGCTGCAGGCTCATTTGCGTGATGCACGGCGGTCAAGGCAGCATCTTCTTGCCAGCGGTAGAGCGCGGGCAGCGGGTCAAATTCGCCTTTGATGGGCCAATACGCGCCAATCACGGTGTCTGGGCGGTTAAACAGCCAAATGCGCATCACGCGTTGTAACAAGTCAGCGCGCTGTAGTCTATCGGGTAAATTCAAGCGTTGTTCTATCAAGGCTTTGCGCACCGCAGCTTTATCCATTATTCTTACCCTTATGACTATTTTGAATTTCCCGAAATTTGCTACGCATTTTCCCAGAGCCTTGATTTTGACATCACTTTTGTCCCTTGCAACACTTACTTGCTGGGCGCAGAGCAGCACTGATATCCGAGTAGAGGCCCGCACGGAGGCCAGGGCAGACAATGTGTTGGTCGAAATGAACGCGGCCTTCAAAAAGCTCGATAAAAAACGCCTCTCCGAGCTGCTGCCCCAAGCCGCTGGCCATAGTCTAGAGCCGTGGGCAGCTTATTGGGAGCTCAAAGCGCGACTAGAAAGCGCTTCGGATGATGAGGTTCAACGCTTTTTAGCCAAGTATGTCGGTACCTACCAAGAAGACCGCATGCGTAACGACTGGTTGATGCTGCTAGGTCAACGCCGCGATTGGGGTAACTTTGCTTTTCAATACCCGCAATACCGCATGCGCGACGACAAAGAAGTGCGCTGTTACGCCATCTTGGTTGACCATTTGCAAACGCCCCAAGCTGCAGGCACTCTGACGGGGACCTTGCCGGCTGAACGCGCTGCCGAAGTCCGCAAATTGTGGTGGTCGCTCAAAGATACAGACGATGGTTGCAACTTGGCGGCAGACCGTTTGATCAAAGATCCTAATTCAGCACAAACCGGTATGAATGCGCAAGATGCCTACATCAAAGCCCGCTTGGCGACCGAGGTCAACCGCGCCCGCGCTGCTAAAAACGCCTTGCAAATTGTGATGGGTTCTAAAAATTCGCGCAGTGAAGAGTCGCTCTTGGACATCTTGCGCACAGCGGCGGGCAACGCAGACAGCGCGGCAGACGAGCTGCGCCGAAAAGCGGCACAATTCAACACCGAGCAGACCAATTGGCTGTGGGGCGCGATTGGCAAACAAGCAGCTTTGAGCCAAAACAGCAACTCGGCCAGCTATTTTGCCAACGTCAACCGCGACACTGATTTGAACGATGACACCTTGGGTTGGAAAGTGCGCGCTACCTTGCGCGTCAGCAGCAAGCCAAATTGGACGGCTGTTCTGCACGCCATCAACGCCATGAGCGAGCCCACGCAAAAAGACGCGATTTGGACCTATTGGAAAGCGCGTGCCCTCAAATCAAAAAATCAACTGCCAGAAGCCAATGCCCTGTTCGAACGCATCGCCAGCGTGCGCGGCTTTTACGAGCAGTTGGCACTGGAAGAGTTGGGCCGAAAAATCACCGTACCAGAGCGCCCTGCTGAATTAGCGCCACTAGAAAAAGCCGCAGCGCGTCAAAATGCGGGTTTGAACCGCGCTTTGAAAGCCATCAGCATCGGCCTGCGATCTGAAGGCGTGCGCGAGTGGAACTACAGCACCAATTTGACCAATTCAGCTGGCCAAGCTGGCGGCATGAACGACCGCGAGCTGCTGGCTGCTGCCCATTACGCCTGCGAGCGCGAGGTGTGGGATCGCTGCATCAACACCAGCGAACGCACCAAAACGTTGATCGATTTCGACCAACGTTTTCCCATGCCTTTCCGTAGTTCGGTGGTGAGGCGTGCGGGTGACATCGGGCTTGACCCCGCCTATGTCTATGGTTTGATTCGCCAAGAAAGCCGCTTCATCATGGACGCCCGCTCTGGCGTGGGCGCTTCGGGCTTGATGCAGGTTATGCCCGCCACCGCGCGTTGGACGGCGAAGAAAATCGGGTTGACCAACTTCACGGCAGACCAAATCAACGACCGCGAAACCAATATCGCCATTGGCACGGGTTATTTGAAGCTGGTGCTGGACGATTTTGCCGGCTCCATGCCCTTAGCCGCTGCCGCCTACAACGCCGGCCCTGGCCGCCCCCGCGCTTGGCGCAACGGTGCAGTGGTGGAAACGGCGATTTGGGCTGAAAACGTGCCTTTCGCCGAAACGCGTGATTACGTCAAAAAAGTCTTGAGCAACACCACCAACTACGCCGCGATTTTGACCGGGCAACCGCAATCCCTCAAAAACCGTCTTGGTATGGTCGGCCCGTTGGGGGTTGATGCACCCGCCGTGAACACCGATTTGCCGTGATACCCTTGAGCGAATGAATACAATGAAAATAACATTTGAAAAAGTCCTCGGAAAAGTTCTCGTATTAGGCGGCACTGGCTTTGTAGGCCGTCACGTTTGTGAAAAACTAACCCGTCAAAACATCCACGTCACAGTGCCCACCCGCCGGTGCAGCAATGCACAACATGTGCAGTCGCTGCCCATGCTGGATGTGTTGGAAGTCAATATCCACGATCCCGCAGCACTCGCCGCTTTGGTCGCTGGGCATGATGCGGTGGTCAATTTGGTCGCGGTATTGCATGGCGACGAAGCCGCTTTTGAGCGCGCCCACGTGGATTTGCCCAAAAAATTGGCCACTGCGTGCCTGCAAGCGGGTGTCAAACGCCTCGTTCACGTCAGCGCCTTGGGCGCAGCGGTAGATGGGCCGTCCATGTACCAACGCAGCAAAGCACGCGGCGAAGCGGTTTTGCAAGCCGCTGGCCTTGACCTTACCATTCTGCGCCCCAGCGTCATCTTTGGGGCTGACGACAAGTTTTTGAATTTGTTTGCCAAGTTGCAAAAAGTGTTTCCTGTCATGCCTTTGGCAGGTGCAGCCACCAAGTTCCAGCCCGTTTGGGTGGAAGATGTGGCGCAAGCTGTGGTTAATAGCTTGACCCAACAATCACCATCTGCAAACGCAGTGATCGAAGCTTGCGGCCCTGATGTGCTGACCTTGAAAGACTTAGTCCAGCTCTCCGCCATCGCCGCTGGCATCAACCGTGGCCATGGTCGCCCAGTTTTGGCTTTACCGCCATTTCTAGGCAAACTGCAAGCCATGGCGATGCGTTTGCTGCCAGGTGAGCCCTTGATCAGCCAAGACAATTTGGACTCCATGAAGGTCGACAACGTTGGCACTGGCAAGCTGCCAAATCTGCAAACCTTAGGCATTACCCCAAGCAGTCTTGCCGCCATTGTGCCCACCTATTTGGGCAACAGCAACGCATTACGACAACAATTGGCGTTTCGCAAAACAGCAGGGCGGTTTTAAACACAGACCTTTGCGTTCATGCGCGATGGGCATGATTGCTAGGCAAAATCTTCATCAATTGCTGGCTTTACCTGCTGTAAGCTGCAGTTTCGTTCCCAACTTTTTCTCTCCCAACTTTTGAAGGAAAAAAACGTGTTGAAACTCTACATTGGCAATAAAAACTATTCTTCGTGGTCCATGCGCCCGTGGGTGCTGCTGACCCAAGCGGGTATTCCGTTTGAAGAGGTGATGGTGCGCTTTGACTCGTTTGATGCCAATTCCACCTTCAAAAACACCATGGCCAGCGTCAGCCCGACTGGCAAAGTACCTGCCTTGGTTGATACCTCTGTAGCCGGCGATTTGAAGATTTGGGACACCCTCGCCATTGCAGAATATGCTGCCGAGCAGTTTCCCGACAAACACCTCTGGCCCAAAGACAAAGCCGCCCGCGCCATCGCCCGCTCCGTTTGTGCCGAAATGCATGCTGGCTTCACAGGTTTGCGCAGCAATTGCGGCATGAACATCGAAGCCTCGTTACCAGAAATCGGTCAACTCGTCTGGCGCGACAAACCCGCCGTACAAGCCGATGTGCAGCGCATCGTTGAGCTTTGGAGCGGATTGCTTGAAAAGCATGGCGGCCCCATGCTTTTTGGTGATTTTTCAATAGCAGATGCCTACTTCGCCCCCGTTTGCATGCGTTTCAACACCTACCAACTTCCTCTGCCTGCCAATATTGCTGCTTACGTTGCTAGAGTTACCGCATTGCCTAGCGTGCAGAAGTGGATACAAGAGTCTTTGTTGGAAAAAGACTTTGTGGCGATGGATGAGCCGTATCGCGTTAAACCATAAGCCAACTCGGCAACCGTAAATCTGTAAACTACTCTGAAGTAACAAATAAAGACAATTTCCGTCGAGAACTTAAGCAACTTTTTGGTTTAGTGTGCGTTATGTAACATACGGTAGAGGCAAAGTCTGCCATCATGAGTTTTGTAAACACTCTTTAAACCGTCAAAGGAATTGTATGAAAAAGACATTTAAAAATTCGCTCAAACTGGGTTTAGTTGCGACATCTATTGCGCTGTTAAGTGCATGCGGCGGTGGAAATACCGAAGACATCAATAATTTAGCTGGTAATTACGACTATACACAGTTCAAATTGACTGCAAATACATGCAATTCTGATGTGGCCCAAACCATAGATCGTGGTAGCGAATCTGTAACACAAGACGGCGTAAATATATCGCTCAACAGTTTTGGAACAGTGTTCCGTGGAACTGTTGATGCTGACAATATGGGCTTTACAGCTTCATATACCCAAACGCAAAATGACGTACCTGTTGTGAGCAAATACGCATTTAGAAGAATTGTTATTGGTAAAGATTACGAAGTCAATTTCACTATCACGACTGGCGCGTGTGCAGTTCAATACTCAGGAACGGCTTTAAGAAGCTGATCTCCTAACCCGCTAAACTAACCCCCATGCAAATTTACATGGTGGGTGGTGCAGTGCGGGACGCTTTGCTGGGGCTGCCAGTGAAGGACAGAGACTGGGTGGCTGTGGGCGCTACGCCACAGCAGCTGGTCGATTTGGGTTATCTGCCTGTTGGTAAAGATTTTCCCGTTTTTCTACACCCCACGACCAAAGACGAAGTTGCCTTAGCGCGGCAAGAGCGCAAAACAGCGCCTGGTTACCACGGTTTCGCCTTCCATGCAGCGCCTGATGTGACGTTGGAGCAGGACCTGTCACGGCGCGATCTTACTATTAATTCCATAGCTATTCAGGCAATAAATACGCCGGCTACATGCCAATTTGAGCATGTTTTTAAAGCAAATATATCGATTTCACTAGACAGAGCGCAACTAATCGACCCTTACGGCGGGCTGCGCGATTTAGACGCCAAAGTCTTACGCTACGTCTCCCCCGCTTTTGCCGAAGACCCCGTGCGGATTCTGCGTTTAGCGCGTTTTGCAGCGCGGTTCAGCGACTTCACCGTTGCGCCTGAAACTATGGCGTTGATGCGGCAGATGGTACAAAACGGCGAGGTCGATGCCTTGGTTTCAGAACGCGTTTGGCAAGAAATCGCCAAAGGCTTGATGGAAACCAAACCCTCCCGCATGTTTGAAGTGCTGCGCGAATGCGGTGCTTTGCAACGGCTTTTACCTGAATTAGACCGGCTCTGGGGCGTGCCCCAGCGGGCGGAGTACCACCCCGAAATCGACACTGGCGTGCACGCCATGATGGTGCTGGACATGAGTGCACGATTGAACTGCAACCTTGCCATCCGCTACGCATGCCTGTGCCACGACTTCGGCAAAGGCACGACGCCAGCCGATGTGCTGCCGCGCCACATCGGCCATGAAGACCGCAGCGTCAAGCTTTTACGGGAAGTGAGCACACGCTTACGTGTGCCAACCGATTGCAAAGAGCTGGCCGAAGTGGTGGCGCGTGAGCATGGCAACATCCACCGAAGTGGTGATTTCAGCGCAGCAGCCATCGTGCGGCTGTTAGAGCGTTGCGACGCCTTCCGCAAACCTGCCCGCTTTGCCGAGGTGCTGCTGGCTTGCGAATGCGATGCTCGCGGCAGGCTAGGCTTTGAAGACGCTGCCTACCCGCAGCGCCAGCGTTTGCTGCAAAGCTTGCAAGCGGCGCAAACGGTGACTGCTGAAAACGCTATTAATAATATAGCTGTTCAGGCAATAAATACGCCGGCTAAAGGCCAAAATGACACTGAAAATGAGCCCTTAGAAGCAAAAACCGTCTCGGGTAAGCAGATTGGGGAGATGATTCATGCGGCTAGGGTGAAAGCTGTGGAAAAAGAGCTTCAAAACTAAAGAAAGCGTCATTTAGCGAACATGCCGTCATTCCCGCGCAGGCGGGAATCCACGTATCAGTAGCCATCGATGTAGGCTTTTCAACGCGCCAGCAAAGACCAGTTAGCCTGCTGCGCCCCTAAAAACGTCGCCATGCTGTCAACTTCAGCATCCAGCGCCCGTCTTAAATCAGCCGATACACGGTGATTGCCCACCAGCCCAACGCTCACTTGCAAAGCTGCATCCGCCACGGCCGCATTGCCCCAACCGATGATATCGTTACGCCAAAGTAGGGGCAGCGCGTAATAGCCGAGCTTGCGTTTGGGTGCGGGGGTGTAGGCTTCAAAGCGGTAGTCCCAGCCCCAAAACAGGCTGAAGCGGCGGCGATCCCAAACGATGGGGTCGAAAGGCGCGAGCAGGCGGGCGGGCTGTTGCGTCGCCATGATGGCATTCTGTTTTGGCAACTTTTCGTTTGCAGGCCAGTACCAGTCAACGCCGTCGATTTCTGCGTGCGCCAGTCGCGTCTTGGCGCGTTGCAGCGCAGCGTTGCGCTGGGGTTTGTGTTGTGGCACGCCACGCATCAGATAGGTGACGAGCTGGCCCAACGAAGCGGCGGGCAGAGGCGCGTATTTGTTGACGATCACGTCTATCAAGCCGTCAAGTGCTCCACTTGTGTCGACTGCGGGATCAAACTCGGTTGCGGCATCTCGCAAGGCATACACCCGCGTCCCCGCATCGCGCCTGGCCACCCGCAGTTGGCCGTGAAAATGCAGTTTGTCCAGCAGTTTGGTGGTGACATTGGACTGCCCGCCAAACCAGTTGGTTGCCGAGCCGTGAGCGAAGTGTTTGTCTGCATCACGCGGATGCACCGTGCCGCGCTCACGCACGAATTCAATCAAAGCCTGAGTTTGTGTTTTCTCTAACGCGGTGCGTGCTTGCGTGGGTATGCGCGGGTGCATCAGCGCTTGTGTGGCACGTGGCAAAAAGCCGTAGTTGACGAAAAAATCTTCTTCAATCGGTAGCTTGGGATAGTGCTTTTCTAGGTCGCCCGCGCGGTAGTTGTTGACGCGGTGGCGCAAAGTCAAATCCTGCGCCCGCGCCGGGGCGCGTATCGGGTCGGCCTGCACGAAGCCCAAACGTGAAATAGCCCGACCCAGCGTGGTCGGGCGAAACAGGCTACGGTTTATAGCGAAGTTGCGTAGGTCAAGCAGGGTCGGGCTGGACATGATCTATATAAGCGAAGGCATGGATTCCCGCCTGCGCGGGAATGACAGAACTCACCACCTTCGCGGAGCATTTCGACAAGCTCAATGCGAACGGATTTTTGAGCTTAAATTACAACTTAAACGGCACGACCAATTGCCGCTGCTCGCCCAAACCTTCGATACCCAGCGTCACCACATCGCCCTTTTTCAAGAACACCGGCGCTGGCTTGCCGTCTTTCTTGATGCCCAAACCCACGCCCGGCGGGGTGCCGGTGGTGATAACGTCACCTGGCATCAGCGTCATGAACTGGCTCAAATAGCTCACAATTTTCGCGCAGCTGAAAATCATGGTTTTGGTGTTGCCGGTTTGAAAGCGTTGGCCGTTCACGTCCAGCCACATGCCGAGTTTTTGCGGGTTGGTGATTTCGTCTGTCGTCACCAACCATGGGCCAATCGGGCCGAAGGTGTCGCAACCCTTGCCCTTGTCCCACTGTGGGCCGCGCTCTAATTGGTATTCGCGTTCAGACACGTCGTTGATGGTGCAATAGCCCGCGACGAAGTTCAGCGCTTCTTTTTGTGACACATAACGTGCTTTGGTGCCGATGACGATGCCCAGCTCCACTTCCCAGTCGGTTTTGACTGAGCCTTTAGGCAACATGATGTCGTCATTCGGGCCCACCACGCAGCTGTTGGCTTTCATGAAAACGACCGGTTCTGCGGGAATAGGCATGCCAGATTCTTCCGCGTGGTCGGTGTAGTTCAGGCCAATGGCGATGAATTTACCGACGTTGGCCACAGGGCTGCCGAAGCGCGGCTTGCCTTTGACCAGCGGCAGTTTGTCGGTTTTGACTTTGCTGATTTTTGCGAGTGCTGCGGGGCTGAGTTGCTCAGCGCCAATGTCTTTGACAATGCTGCTTAAGTCGCGCAATTTGCCTTCAGCGTCAATCAGACCGGGTTTTTCTTTACCGGGTTTGCCATAGCGAACGAGTTTCATGGAGTTCCTTAGTTAACGAGTTAAAAGAAGCTAAAAATCAACAAAATTCAGTAAATCTAGCCAAGTGACATCAATATGTTGCGCGGCCACCAGACAGGTCAAACACGCCGCCGGTGCTGAATGAGCAGTCTTCGGTACACAGCCAAGCGACCATGGCGGCAACTTCGTCAGGGTTGCCAAAGCGCGACATCGGGATTTTGGACAGCATGAAGGCGATGTGCTCAGGCGTCATCTGGTCAAACATGGCGGTTTTCACGGCAGCAGGCGTCACACAGTTAACGAGCACGCCGTTGTTCGCCAGCTCTTTGCCGAGTGATTTGGTGAGCGCTATCACCCCAGCTTTGCTGGCGCTGTAGGCGCTGGCGTTGGGGTTGCCTTCTTTGCCTGCGACCGAGGCGATATTGACGATGCGCCCATATTGGCTGCCTTGCATGTGCGTGGCTAGCTCACGGCAGCAATGGAAGGTGCCGTTCAAGTTGACATTGATGACTTGTGCCCATGACTCAGGCGGATACTCTGCCAGCTTCACATTCGGGCCGGTGATGCCAGCGGAGTTCACCAAGATATCGACCTTGCCGCGTTTTTGAATGGTTCGCGCTAACGCAGCAACGACGCTGGTGTGCAGTGTGATATCCACTTTTTCGCAGTGCACCTCTGCACCCGTTGCAGCACCGATACTTGTCACAGCTTTAGCCATCACATCCGCGTTCACATCCCACCAAGTGACTGTCGCGCCAGAGGCGATCATGCGCTCTGAAATCGCATAGCCTAAGCCGGAAGCACCGCCGGTAATGACAGCGTGACGGCCTTTTAAATCGAGTTGGTTCATTTGTAGTAGCTTTTTAAATCGCTATTTAGATGGTCATACCGCCGTTGACATGCAGGGCTTCGCCTGAGTAGAAAGACGACTCATCGCTGGCTAAAAACACCACGGTAGGTGCGATTTCTTCGGCCGAAGCCAAGCGCCCCATGGGCTGGCGGGCTATGAAGTTTTGACGTGCTGCAACCGGGTCTTCAAACGCGTTGATGCGGTCGCCCAGTGACGGCGTGTCCACAGTGCCGGGGCACAGGCAGTTGCAGCGTATGTTTTGTTTGACGTAGTCAATCGCCACGCTTTTGGTCAAGCCGATCACCGCCGCTTTGGACGCGCCGTAGATAAAGCGGTTTGGCAGCCCGCGCACGCTCACGATGCTGGCCATGTTGATGATGGAGCCGCCACCGTTTGCCAGCATCACCGGCAGCGCAGCCTGAATCGCCCAAAATTGCGAGCGCACGTTTAAATCGAAGGCGAAATCCCAGTCTTTGTCCTGCGCCACATCAATCGCGCCGTGGTGCACAAAACCCGCGCAATTGAACAATACATTGAGCTTGGGCAGAGAAGCAACGGCAGCTTGAATCGCTGCTTTGTCCATCACGTCGAGCACGCGGGTGGTGATGTTGGGAATGCCTTTGAGCGATTCAAGTAAGGCGGGGTTCAAATCAGTGGCCAATACTTGCGCACCTTCGCGTGCCATGGCAATGGCGCTGGCACGGCCAATGCCTTGGCCAGCGGCGGTGACGAGGGCGGTTTTATTACTCAAGCGCATGGTGTCTCCCAATCATAGAAAAATGTGATTGTTGAGATTCTAAGCTAAATTGGTCTGACCACTCGGCCAATTCGCGTAAAATGAGCCCATGCCCTTGATCGCCGTCGAACCCCAGCGCCTGTACCGTCAAATTGCCGAGCAATTGCGTGCCGGTATGCTGTCGGGTGAATTTGCCGTAGGCAGCCGGCTGCCAGCGGAGCGTGATTTGTCCAAACAGCTCAGCGTTAGCCGTTCGTCCGTGCGTGAGGCCTTGATTGCCTTGGAGGTGGAAGGTTGGGTTGAGGTGCGCACCGGTTCGGGCATCTATGTGCTGGATCGCAGCAATATCAATGCTATTCATAGAATAGCTACTAAGGCAATAAATACGCCGGCTAATGCCCTATTTGAAGGTAAAAATCAAGAAGATTTAAAAGCCGAATGGGGCCCGCTGGAGTTGATCCGCGCCCGCCGAGTGGTGGAGGGTGAAACCGCTGCCATTGCTGCCATGCAGGCCAAACGCAAAGACCTGGACGCCATGGGCAAAGCCCTGCACATGATGCAAACCGAGGCTACGGCAGGAATACTACCGTTGGACGGCGATCGCGCTTTTCACACCGCCATCGTCCAAGCGAGCGGCAACGAGGTGCTGATAGACACCGTGCAAAGCTTCTGGGATTCCCGTCGGGGCCCGATTTTTGAGCGCTTGGTCGGCTATTTTGAGACCATGCAATCTTGGCAAGCTGCGATTGCCGAGCACAGCGCCATTTTGGAAGCCATCCACGCTCATGATGCCGCAGCCGCCCGCACAGCGATGCATGCCCACATGGACAAATCACATGCCCGCTTCAGCGCCAGCTGGCGAAAAGCCAAAGTGCAATCGTCAATTTAACTTTTTAAATGAATAAGCAAACCATGAATAACTACATTCGCCTCCACGCTGCTGACGACGTTTTGATCTCTCGCGCACAACTCCTCGGCGGCACTGTTATAGAGAATATCGCCGTCAAAGGCTTGATCCCACCGGGTCACAAAATCGCCACCCATGCCATAGCCGCGGGTGAGCCGGTGCGCCGCTACAACCAAATCATCGGATTTGCCAGCAAACCCATCGCGGCAGGCGAGCATGTGCATACTCACAACCTCGATATGGGCGCCAATAAAGGCGATTTTGAACGCGATTACGCCTTTGGTGCCGACGTCAAACCCGAGCCAGTCAAGTTGGAAGCCACCTTCATGGGCATCAAGCGCACCGACGGTCGGGTAGCAACACGCAACTACATCGGCGTGCTGACCAGCGTCAACTGCTCGGCCACCGCAGCGCGGGCGATTTCAGACCACTTTTCTCGTCGCACGAATCCGTCTGCGTTAGCGGATTTCCCCAATGTTGATGGCATCGTCGCGCTGACGCACGGCACCGGTTGCGGTATGGACGGCGAGGGGCTGGGCATGCAGATTTTGCAGCGCACCCTGACCGGCTACGCCACCCACGTCAACTTCTGGGGGGCACTGGTGGTGGGCTTGGGCTGTGAGGGGAACCAGATCAAAGCCTGGCTGGGCAGTGGCAACCTGACCGAAGGCGACAACCTCAAGGTGTTCAACATCCAGGATACAGGCGGCACAGCGAAGACGGTTGAGAAAGGCATTGACCTCATCAACGCCATGCTGCCCCGCGCCAATGCGGTGATGCGCGAACCGTGCAGCGCCGCGCACATCACTATTGGCCTGCAATGCGGGGGGTCGGACGGCTACTCGGGCATCAGCGCCAACCCGGCTTTGGGGGCGGGGGTGGACTTGCTGGTGGCGCACGGTGGCACGGCTATTTTGTCTGAAACGCCTGAAATTTACGGTGCCGAGCACCTGCTGACGCGCCGTTCTGTCAGCCGCGCCGTGGGTGAAAAGCTGGTCTCCCGCATCAAATGGTGGGAGCATTACACCGAAATCAACGACGGCGAGATGAACAACAACCCGTCTCCCGGCAACAAAGCCGGCGGGCTGACGACGATCCTGGAGAAATCACTGGGCGCGGTCGCCAAGGGCGGCACGTCCAATTTGCAGGCGGTGTACGAGTACGCCGAGCCGGTGACCGCCCACGGCTTCGTCTACATGGACACGCCGGGTTACGACCCCGTGAGTGCCACCGGCCAGGTCGCAGGCGGTGCGAACGTGATCTGCTTCACCACTGGACGTGGCTCCGCCTACGGCTGCGCGCCCTCGCCCTCGCTCAAGCTGGCGACCAATTCCGCCCTGTGGAAGCGGCAAGAGGAAGACATGGACATCAACTGCGGCGAAATCATCGATGGCACCGCCTCGATTGCAGAGATGGGGCAGCGGATTTTTGAGATGGTGCTGGCGACAGCCTCAGGGGAGCCAAGCAAAAGCGAGCGCCACGGCTATGGGCAGAACGAGTTTGTGCCGTGGCAAGTCGGCGCAGTGATGTAATTCCAACCCGCATTGAAAACGATAACTGCGTTGCTTCGCTTTGCCGTGCTAGAGCACTGTCTGCAGCTTTGCGCCTTGTTCTCCTTTCCAATGCGAATTGGAATAAAAAGAAAATAAAGGGATAAAAACATGTCAAAAACGATACTAGCCGGCGAATTAATTGCCTCAATAGCTACTATTTTAGTAGCATCTGGCAGCTCTGAAAAAGAAGCCCATACAGTCGCCAGCAACCTCGTCATGGCGAATCTGAGCGGCCACGACTCGCACGGCGTCGGCATGCTGCCGCGCTATGTGTCTGCCGTGCTGGAAGGCGGCTTGAAACCCAATACGTCTGTCAAAACCCTGCTCGATCTGGGCCACATGCTGACGCTGGACGGACAGCGCGGTTATGGTCAGGTGATTGGCGAGCAGTCTATGCAGATGGGCATTGAACGCGCCAAGAAGCACGGCAGCTGCATCATGACGCTGTCCAATTCTCACCACTTGGGCCGCATTGGCCACTGGGCGGAGATGGCAACGGCAGCAGGGCTGGTGTCCATGCATTTTGTCAACGTCATGGCGCGCCCTGCGGTAGCGCCCTGGGGTGGGGCGGACGGGCGCTTTGGCACGAATCCGTGCTGTATTGGTATTCCTTTACCAAAAAACTCTGGGAGAGAGCCGTTTTTGCTCGATTTCGCAACCAGCCGCGTCGCTCAAGGCAAGATGCGCGTAGCCTACAACGAAGGACATACCGTCGCACCTGGTTTGCTGATTGATGAAACAGGCGCGCCCACCGTCAATCCTGGCGTGGTCGTCGTTCCTCAAAGCAACGGCTTGTTCGGCGCGTTGATGACCTTTGGCGAACACAAAGGCTACGGCATGGCGGTGGCGTGTGAGCTGCTGGGCGGTGCCTTGACAGGCGGCGGTAGCTGGCACGAGCCAGCAAACTCCCCACGCGGTCAGCAGCAAGCGGTGCTGAATGGCATGTTGACGGTGCTGATCGACCCCGCCAAATTAGGAACGCAAGCGAGTTTTGAATCAGAAGCGCAGGCGTTTGTCGATTGGGTCAAGCAGTCGCCCGCTGGTCAGGGTTCAGAATCAGAATTTAAGGGCGTTCAAATCGCCGGCGACCCCGAGCGCCGCGCCCGCGTACAGCGTGCGAAAGACGGGATTGTGATCGACGACCAGACTTGGGTGGATATTGTGGCTGCGGGCGTTAAAGTGGGTGTAAATACGCTCTAGCCGGCGTATTTATTGCCTAAGTAGCTATTAAATCAGTAGTGAATTTAAAGCGGAAATTTACAATAACTGCGCAAAACTGGCTTCTAAATGCTCGCTCGGCAAGCGTTTGAAGCCCGAGCGGGTGAAGCGCTGCAGGCGGCCGACCACATAAGCGGTCAACACAGAAGCTTTGACTTGGGCATCTACCGTGGGGGTGGCCGATTTTTGTGCTTCGGCTGCGGCGCGCAGGCTTTGCTTCAGGCTGGACTCAAAGCGGTCAAAAAACTGGTTCATACGTTGCTGCAGGCGGTCGTTTTCAAAGACCAAGGCGTCGCCCACCATGACACGCGCCATGCCGGGGTTTTTTTCTGCAAACTGCAGGGTCAAAGCAAGAATTCGCGCTACTTGAGCTTGCGGATTCGGTTCACGCTCGGTGACTTGGTTGATCAGGCTGAACACGGTTTGTTCAATGAACTCGATCAAGGCCTCGAACATCTGCGCTTTGCTGGCGAAATGGCGGTACAAAGCGGCTTCGCTGACGTCTAGGCGGGTGGCCAAGGCAGATGTGGTGATGCGCTCGGTGCCAGATCCCTCCAACATCGTCGCCAAAGCTTCCAAAATCTGAACGCGGCGCTCGCCGGGTTTGGGACGTTTGCGGGTGGGTTCCTCCACGGGGGTGCTTGTATTGTCAGTGGCTTGCATGTTGTCAGTCATGTGGTCTCTTAGATAGTTATTGTTTGGATTCTCGCATAACGAGAAGAGATAGCGAGCACAGCCATATTTAGCCACTGCCGTGGTGGTAAATGTCGATTTATTCATGTTTTAAGTCAATTACTCAAAAAATAAAGAAATTCTTGGTGTTTCTTAGCGTTATCAGGTCTTCCAAAGCCATTTCATCTGCGTTATGGTGACACAAGTGACTGTCGTCACGGGAGGCCAACACTATGTCTATCATGCGTACCAGCAACAAACGTTTAGTTGGTGAAAAATCTTTAGAGAGCATATTAGACCAAATGCTGCTCTCCCCCGGCCTGAAAGACGCGCCGGTGATGGACTTGATGTGCACACACTTCGTGCTGACCTTGGCCACCAAACAAGGTCCCAAGTTCAATGTACGCCGTGATTTAAACAGCTTGCTGGCACTCACCGGTCGCCACATGGTGTGGCCTACCCACGTGTTCAACAAAATCCGTGCTTTTTTGAACATCCGCTGCAAAGACAACGAGATTTGGCGCGGCCATGAGGCGCTGAGCAACCCAGAGTTCTTAGAGCGGCATGGCATTTGGCGTGGTCCTTACGAAGAAGGGACGATGTATTTTTACCTCGACGAGTTCGCCAAAGATCAGCCGAAAGAGTTGCTGTCCGTCCTCGCTATCACTGGTGAATGGTTGACCCACGCCCTCAAAAAGCAAAGCACGCTGATTGAGAAAAACATCTCCGCTTTGAGTAACTTGCTGCAGCTCAACAAAGCCGAGCGTGCCTTGCTGCTGTACGGCACGATGGCACGCTACCAGCGAGATTTGCGCAGCATTTTGGTGGAATTTAAAGTTGCAAATGCGCCAGAGGCCTTTGCTGCGATTGCAGAAGTGGCAGGCGTTACCCCCAACGAAATTGGTGAAGCCTTGCGTGCAGGCTCGCGCTTGGAGCGCATCGGCTTGGTGGAAAACTTGATTTCCGAGCACAGCATCACCGACTTGTCTGATTTGATGAAAGTCAGCGAAAAGCTGCCACCCGTGTTGATGCGCGAATACCGCGACCAAAACGAACTGATGGCGGTGTTTACCAAGCCCGCCACCAAATCTGCCCTGAACTTGAACGACTTTTCGTTCGTTCAAGAAGACACCCAAGTACTGTGCGCCTTGATTAAAAACGCTGTGGAACGCAAAGAACTGGGAGTGAACGTGCTGCTCTACGGCCCGCCGGGCACAGGTAAAACAGAGCTGGCCAAGGTGGTGGCACAGTCTTCTGGGCTGGATTTGTATGAGGTGGAATACGCCGACCGCGACGGTAATTCGCTCAGTGGTCGTGACCGCTACCGCTCACTGCAAATTGCGCAAAGCTTTTTAAAAGGCAGCCCGCAAGTCGCGCTGATGTTTGACGAAGTGGAAGACGTTTTCCCTGCCGTCAGCATGGACGCCGCTAATTTGATGGCGCGGCAAGAGCAAATGGCGTATCCAAGCTCGTCTAACCAAAGCATCAATGGCAAAGCCTGGGTCAACCAAATCTTAGAAACCAACCCCGTGCCGACGATTTGGGTGACCAACCGCATTGAGCAAATCGACCCCGCTTTCCGTCGCCGCTTTGCTTACCATTTAGAGCTGAAATCGCCACCACCGGGCGCGCGTGAGCAATTGGTTCGCAAAACGTTAGAAGGCGTAGAAATCAGCGCAGAATTTGTCGCGAAGTTGACCGAGCGCAAAGGGCTGACGCCCGCGCAAATCCGCACAGCCGTGCGTTTTGCAGGTTTGGCAACGTCTGAGCACATGGGGCTGGAAACCTTGATTGAACGCCAGCTCAAAAACGCTGACGCCGCGCTGGGCACAAAAATTGAAGGTGACAAGAGCCGCCCGACCGTGACCAGCTACAACTTAGACATGTTGAATGTCGAGACGAAGTTTGAAATCCCGCGCATCGTCAAAGCGTTGAAAGACCGTGGCCATGGCACACTGTGCTTTTACGGCGCACCGGGTACGGGTAAAACAGCGCTGGCTGAGCACATTTCCAAAGCGCTTGAGAAACCCCTCATCATCAAGCAAGCCAGTGATTTGATGAGTAAGTTTGTGGGGGAGACCGAGCAAAACATGGCCGCCATGTTCAAAGAAGCCGAGGCAGAAGGTGCTGTGCTGTTGTTGGACGAGGCCGACAGCTACCTGCAAGACCGACGTGGTGCGCAGCGTAGCTACGAGGTAACGGAAGTCAACGAAATGCTGCAGGGCATGGAGCGCTTCAAAGGCATTTTTGTGTGTACGACCAACTTGCTAGACCGCATAGACCAAGCCGCTTTGCGCCGTTTCACCTTCAAAATCAAATTCAAACCACTCACCGCAGAGCAGCGCGAAGCTATGTTTGTGACGGAAGCTTTAGCAGGTGAATCGGTCAAATTGGATACAGATTTGAAAGCACGTTTGGCTAAACTGGAAGTGCTGTGCCCAGGCGATTTTGCAGCCGTGAAGCGCCAAATCGACATTTTGGGTGAGGGCTTTACTGCAGATGAGTTCATGAGTCAGTTAGAAGCCGAACACCGCATCAAGCCAGAAGTACGCGAATCGCGGGGGATGGGGTTTTTGACGTAAATCTTAAGATTTACCCTTTAAATCAGCCTCTAGCCGGCGTATTTATTGCCTCAACAGCTATAAAATAAATAGCATAATTGGCGGTGCAAACGATGGTTAGGTGACGTCTAAGCATTAAATCTGAGGTTTGAACGGATTCTTTGGTTTATTCATGTAACTTTTTTTGACTTGACCGGTATAAGAGTTAACTGAAACAAAAAAACTGTTGCAGGCGCCGCAAGAGGCACTCTTGATGTTTGGTTATTGATGAGCAAAGTTAATGCAATTTATTACTGGATCCGTTCTCGCAGCACTGGCGTTTTACTGTTACACCATATTTTTTGGGGCTGAACAAGGGGATTTTTCGCTGTTTTTGTTCGTGACAGTTGTCGTCACGGGTGCGTATTGGCTGGCAGAACAGCTTTATTTCAAGCCCCAGCGTGCAGCCAGTGCCAAACTTTTGACTGACAATGCCCGCCATATTGCCATGCAACAGCCGTGGTGGTTGGATTGGACGGCGGGGTTGTTTCCGTTGCTTTGCGTGATGTTTTTGCTGCGTTCATTTCTGTTTGAGCCCTTTAAAGTCCCCACAGGCTCCATGATTCCGTCAATTGCCATTGGCGACATGATGCTGGTTAATAAGTTTAAATATGGCGTTAGGCTGCCAATTTTGAACACCAAAGTGGCTGATGTTTCTAGCCCGCAGCGGGGCGACATCATGGTATTTCGATTTCCGCCTAAACCCATACAAAACTACGTGAAAAGGGTGATTGGTTTGCCTGGAGATGACATCAGCTATTTGAATAAAGTACTCACCGTTAATGGGGAAATACTGACCAAGACACCACAAAAAGACTATTTAGACGCTGACACGATGGCGACATCCAAACAGTTTGAAGAAATAATCGCGGATAAAAAGCATCTATTGTTGAATGAAGACGATCGCCCCGCCTATATTGCGGGAGCGATTGAGTTCCCCAACAGCGATCATTGCAACTACACAATTGAAGGCGTGCGCTGTAAAGTTCCTGCAGGACACTATTTCATGATGGGCGATAACCGCGACAATTCTCTAGACTCTCGTTATTGGGGCTTTGTGCCAGAAGCTAATATAGTGGGTAAAGCTACTTTTGTATGGATGAATTTTTCGCACCTAGGCCGAATTGGCGCACTGGAATGAGGCACTTTTTCATTAAGCAAGGAAGTATTTTTGGATATTGATGATGTTATTCGCCGCATTGGCAAAGGTGACAAACAAGCATTCGCAGAAATCGTCATGCAATACCAACAACCCATTTTTAGCTTTCTAGGTCGAATGTCTCTGTCACAAGCGCAGGCGGAGGATATTGCGCAAGAAACGTTTGTGCGTGCTTGGCGGCATCTTGACGATTACCAACCAATGAAAGCCGCATTTTCGACTTGGCTTTTTACTATTGCACGCAATCTTGCTCTCAATGAACTGACCAGTACACGTAGCAAAAATGAGTTTTCGTCTGGTGAAGAACTGCCAGACATGGCATCAGAAACGCCAGAACCCCTGCAGATGTTATGTATAAAACAGCAGCACTTTCATCTGCAAGCTGCACTGCGACAGCTTAATATGCAAGATAGGAGCGTCATCGGGCTGGCCTATGTTGATGAGCTCAGCATGGCAGATATTGCGAGAATTGAGGGAGACAGCTTGGAAGCGGTCAAAACTCGATTGCATCGCGCAAAAGAAAAACTTCGTAAATTGATGGAGAAAACGTATGCCCAGCCATGAAAAAGAGCTAGACCTCTTGTTGAATGCGTCTATTCTGAAACCGCCCGCTGATTTTTTAGACAAAGTCATGCGGCAAGTCGACAATGCACCTTCTGCACAGTTTTTGCAGCAGGTCATTGCTCATCAACATATTCAAGCAAAAAACCAGCTGAAAACGGTGGCTCTGAATCTGACAAAACTAGCCGCGTTTGTATTAGGCATCATGTTGGCAACCGCTGCAGTGTAAGTAAGTATTGTGTTTAAAAAATCATAAATTGGCATCTAACCGGCGTATTTATTGCCTAAACAGCTATAAAATAAATAGCAAAAAGACGGCTAATTTGCTAACTTCTCACAGATCGAAGAACCTCATCGCCATACGCGGTGAGTTTTTTCGCACCTATACCGCTAATGCCGTCTAAATCGCTCAATTGCTGCGGGTCGCGCTGGGCGATGGCTATCAGGGTGGCGTCGTGGAAGATGACGTAGGCGGGGAGGTTATGTTCGCGGGCGACTTCGGCACGCCAAGCTTTGAGGGCGGCGAAGCGGCGTTCACCGGCGGCATCTAGTGCTGCATTGGCGGTTTTAGTCGCTGATGTAGCGCTGCGTTTGGCTTTGCTGCCCCGGGCACTCGCAGCCTCAGATTCGCGCAGCATCACTTGGGTTTCGCCTTTGAGCACCTCGCGAGAGGCTGCATTGAGTTGCAAGGTGTTGAACGCGGCGGCGTTGATGTTCAAAGCGCCGTTGGCAATCAACTGCCGCAACACGCTGCGCAGTTGAGTTTCGCTCAAAGTTGCGCCTATGCCAAAGGTGCTGATAGCTTCATGGCCGAATTGCGTCACTTTTTCAGTCTTTTTACCCCGCAAAATGTCCATGATGTGACCTGCACCAAAGCTGATGCCGCTGTGCTGCTGCACACGGTAAATGGTGCTGAGCAGCTTGCGGGCGGCGTCGGTGCCGTCCCATAAATTTGGTGGGTTCAGGCAGTTGTCACAGTTGCCACAAATGTAGCGACCTTCTGCGTTCAAATTAAGGCTTTCGCCAAAATACGTCAGCAAGCGGCCTCGGCGGCAATCGGTGTTTTCCGCCAAAGCCAACAAAGCGTCCAACTTGCCACGCATGACGTTTTTGAAGTCTTCACCCGCTGGGCTTTCGTCAATCATGCGGCGCTGGTTCACCACGTCTTGCAGGCCGTAGCTCATCCAAGCATTGGCGGGTGCGCCGTCGCGGCCTGCACGGCCTGTTTCTTGGTAATAGGCTTCGATGTTTTTGGGCATGTCCAAGTGCGCCACAAATCGTACATCGGGCTTGTCTATGCCCATGCCAAAGGCTATCGTGGCAACCATCACCAAGCCGTCTTCTCGCAAAAACCGGTCTTGGTTGGCTTGTCTCACTCCCGCGTCTAAACCTGCGTGGTAGGGCAAAGCGGGTATACCTTCGCTGCTCAAAGTCTGCGCAATGTCTTCCACTTTTTTGCGCGATTGGCAGTAGACAATGCCGGCATCGCCTTCGTGCTCGTTGCGAATAAAGCGCAGCAGTTGCTGGGTGGGGTCTTTCTTTTCAACCAAACGGTAACGAATGTTGGGTCGATCAAAGCTGCTGACGAAGTGGGCGGCTTCTTGCAGTTGCAAGCGCTCAATCATGTCGTCACGCGTCAAATCGTCGGCGGTTGCGGTCAAGGCGACGCGCGGGACAGATGCGAAGCGCTCGTGCAAGACGGTCAAGGCACGATATTCTGGCCTGAAATCATGCCCCCATTGGCTCACGCAATGGGCTTCATCGATGGCAAACAGGCTCAACAAACCGCGCTCGTATAGCGAATCTAATTGCGCTAAAAACCTTGGATTGGTCACACGCTCAGGCGCTGCGTACAGCATGGTGATGCTGCCACTGAGCAGGCGTTTCTCCAGTGCGTAGCTGGCTTCAGCGGTCAAACTAGAGTTCAGGTAAGCGGCGTCAACACCAGCTTCTAAAAGTGCACCCACTTGGTCGTGCATGAGCGCAATCAAAGGCGAAATCACAATCGTTACGCCATGCCCGGCTTGTTGTCTGGCCAGCGCTGGAATTTGGTAGCACAGTGATTTGCCGCCGCCCGTGGGCATCAACACTAGCGCATCACCACCCGCGCTGACGTGGTCAATGATGGCTTCTTGAGGGCCTCTGAATTCGGTGTAGCCAAAGATGTCGAGTAGCAGTTTTCTGTGCAAAATGGGCATTCAGAGCGCTAAAAGAGGAGATTTAGCGGAAATTGGAGAGGTAATTGAAGAGGGGGTTGAAGGGTATGTAAGTAAATACAGTCTTGATTGTCGCAAATTTTTAGTCCGTTTGTAGTTCGGCTAGAAGTCTTTCTACAATGGAGAGCTATACGGATATTTTATGAAACCAATTATTTACACCCGTGGCCAGCAGTTGCCCGACATATTAGCCAAGCGCATCATGATTTTGGATGGCGCGATGGGCACCATGATTCAACGCTTTAAACTGAACGAAGCGCAGTTTCGCGGTGAAAGATTCGCGGATTTTCACAAAGATATCAAGGGAAACAACGAGTTGTTGTCGTTAACGCGCCCCGATGTCATCCGCGACATTCACGAAAAATACCTCGCTGCGGGCGCTGATTTGATTGAAACCAACACGTTTGGCTCAACAACTATCGCCCAAGAAGACTACGATATGGCGCATTTGGCACGTGAAATGAACCTAGAGTCCGCCAAAATCGCGCGTGCCGCTTGCGACAAGTATTCAACAGTTGATAGACCCCGTTTTGTAGCGGGCGCACTCGGCCCCACACCCAAAACGGCCAGTATTAGTCCAGATGTGAACGACCCTGGCGCTAGAAATGTAACGTTTGAAGCCCTGCGAGCAGCGTATTACGAGCAAGTTGAGGCTTTGGTCGAAGGTGGTAGCGATTTGCTATTGGTTGAAACCATTTTTGACACACTCAATGCAAAAGCGGCTTTATTTGCCATTGACGAGTATTTTGAAAACTCGGACGAACGCTTGCCACTCATCATCAGCGGCACGGTAACGGATGCTTCTGGGCGTATCTTGAGTGGTCAAACGGTAACTGCTTTTTGGCACAGTGTGCGCCATGCAAGGCCGTTGGCTGTGGGGCTGAACTGTGCGCTGGGCGCTGCTTTGATGCGACCTTATGTGCAAGAGTTGCACCGCACGGCGACGGATACCTTTATTAGTTGCTATCCGAATGCAGGTTTGCCTAACCCCATGAGTGACACGGGCTTTGACGAGACGCCTGATGTCACATCACGCTTGGTGCGCGAGTTTGCAGAAGAAGGCTTGGTGAATATTGTGGGCGGCTGTTGCGGTACCACGCCAGAGCACATTCACGCGATTGAACTAGCGGTTAAAAGCTCTCCGATTCGGAAATTGAACACGGCTAATTTCCATCCTTAAACGTATTGAGCAGGGTTAGCTATAAGTTTATGATTGTAAGCTTGGCGTTAGAATAAGCTCTCTATTTTTCAATTCCCTTCTCGCTGAGTCAAATAAAGAGTCATTAGCAGAGCTATAACGGAGACAGAACATGCAGCCCAAAGAACCCATGAACAGCGACCAAAAACGTGACGAAATGCGCCGCGCAGCGCTTGAATACCACGAGCTTCCCATTCCAGGCAAAATTTCGATCGCGGCGACCAAGCAAATGGTCAACCAGCATGATTTGGCGCTGGCTTACTCGCCAGGCGTTGCATTTCCTTGTGAAGAAATCGTAAAAGACCCCAATAATGCCTTTAAATATACCGCGCGCGGTAATTTGGTGGCTGTCATTACCAACGGCACCGCGGTGCTAGGCTTGGGTGATATTGGCCCACTGGCCTCTAAGCCCGTGATGGAGGGCAAAGGCGTCTTGTTTAAAAAGTTTGCCGGTATTGATGTTTTCGACATTGAAATCGACGAAAAAAATGACTTAGACAAACTGGTTGACATCATTGCGTCGCTAGAGCCGACCTTTGGCGGTATCAATTTAGAAGACATCAAAGCGCCAGATTGTTTTTACGTCGAACGCAAATTGCGCGAGCGGATGAAAATTCCAGTTTTCCATGATGACCAACATGGAACAGCCATTTGCGTGGGTGCTGCGATATTGAATGGTCTTAAAGTAGTTGGTAAAGACCCTAAAAAGGTGAAGCTGGTGACCTCTGGCGCGGGTGCGGCAGCTTTGGCTTGTTTGGGTTTGTTGGTTAAGTTGGGTATTCCCAGAGAAAATATTTTTGTCACCGATTTGGCGGGTGTGGTTTATGAAGGCCGCACTGAGTTGATGGACGAAGACAAGATTGTTTACGCCCAAAAAACACCGCATCGCACCTTGGCTGAAGTGATTGCTGGAGCAGATGTTTTCTTGGGTCTGTCTGCAGGCGGCGTTTTGAAGCAAGACATGGTGAAAAGCATGGCCGCCAAGCCGGTTATTTTTGCGTTGGCGAATCCAAATCCTGAAATTACGCCAGAAGATGTCAGAGCTGTTCGTGACGATGCCGTCATTGCAACCGGTCGCAGCGATTACCCGAACCAAGTTAACAATGTACTGTGCTTCCCGTACATTTTCCGTGGTGCATTGGACGCAGGCGCTTCCACCATCACCATCGAGATGGAAATCGCGGCTGTACATGCCATTGCAGAATTGGCGCAAGCAGAGCAAAGCGAAGTAGTTGCTGCTGCCTACGTGGGCGAGCAGCTCGCGTTTGGCCCTGAGTATTTGATTCCCAAGCCGTTTGACCCACGGTTGATGATGAAAATCGCACCCGCGGTTGCGCAAGCTGCGGCAGATTCTGGCGTCGCGCTGCGTCCCATCAAAGACATGGCGGCCTACATTGAGAAGCTGCAAGCCTTTGTTTATGCTTCTGGCACGACCATGAAACCGATTTTCATGGCAGCAAAAGCGGCTAAAAACAAACGCGTTGCTTACGCTGAAGGTGAAGAAGAGCGCGTCTTGCGTGCTTGCCAAATTGTGGTGGATGAAGGTTTGGCGCGTCCAACCTTGATTGGTCGCCCAGCCATCATTGCGCAGCGCATTGAGAAATTCGGTCTTCGCCTGAAAGAAGAGCTTGATTACGATGTCGTCAATGTCGAGCAAGACAGCCGCTACCGCGATTTTTGGCAAACCTACCACCGTATGACAGAGCGCCAAGGCGTCACGACGCAAATGGCGAAAATCGAAATGCGCCGCCGTCTGACGTTGATTGGCGCCATGCTGTTGCACAAAGGCGATGTGGATGGCATGATTTGTGGCACTTGGGGCAGCACAGCCTTGCATTTGCAATATGTTGACCAAGTGATTGGCAAGCGTGTTGGCGGCAGTCCGAGTACACCGCAAGATGTGCAAATTTATGCTTGTATGAACGGCTTGATGTTGCCAAATCGACAGTTATTCTTAGTTGATACCCATGTTAATTACGACCCAACACCTGAAGAGTTGTGCGAGATTACGGTGATGGCAGCTGAAGAGATGGTGCGTTTTGGTCTCAAGCCAAACGTTGCTTTACTCAGCCATTCAAATTTTGGCAGTAGCAATATGCCAACGGCAGTCAAAATGCGTAAAACTTTGGAGTTGTTGAAAGTTCAAGCGCCTTGGCTCAAAGTGGACGGCGAAATGCATGGCGACGTAGCACTTGATGAGCAAATGCGCGCTGCAGTGATGCCGAACAGTGCTTTGGTTGGCGAAGCTAATTTACTGGTCTTCCCAAACATTGATTCAGCAAATATTGCATATAACCTGCTAAAAACTGCTGCTGGCGGTAATATAGCGATTGGGCCAGTGTTGTTAGGTGCTAACAAACCGGTGCATATTTTGACCGCAAGCACGACCGTGCGTCGCATTGTGAATATGACGGCCTTAACCGTGGCTGATGCTAACGCTACTAGAGCGAGTTAAGCCAGTAAGCCATAGCAGGCAAAAGTCGTTTTTTTGTCGGAACTATTCCACAAAAAAGCGGCGCAATGTCTTTTTGGCTTCGCAATGCCCTTTTCTAGCGCGTTAATAGGCTTACAGCGCTTGCGTTTTTAGTTGATTTCAACGACACTATCGGACTTGGATGCTTTCGGGTAAACCCGAATGAATAACAAGATGATTTTTAGTGAGCGGATGTGAATGATGCTGAGAATGCTGTCAAATTGGGCTAAAACACACATTTCTGGTGCAAAAACTAGCCTCAAGCGCAGCGTGAAGCTTAGCTTGTTGTCAATGGTTGTTGTTACTTTTGTAGCTGGTATCTCAGTTTCGGCGCAAGCACGAAGCTTTTTTACGGATGATACGCTGACGACAGTTTCAGTAACTGAGTTACCAAAGCAAGGTCAACAAGTTTATGCGCTGATCAGCCAAGGTGGTCCATTTGCTTATGACAAAGACGGTGTTGTTTTTGGAAATCGGGAACAACAGTTGCCTAAACACAAACGTGGTTATTACCGTGAATACACAGTAAAAACTTCGGGTGTGCGCAACCGTGGTGCAAAACGCATTGTTTGTGGTGGCTTACAAGTTCAGTCCCCTGATGTTTGCTATTACACCGAGGATCATTATTCGAGTTTCCGGAAAATTGTTCGTTAATTTATTAAATCAATCGATTTAATGAATTGATTTAAGACAGTTTGATTCGTTTTTGGCCAAACCGTAAGGTTTGGAATATTTTTTGACTTTAGAGATTTTAGAAAAAGGAGCGAGGATGGATACGCCACTTCGTACCGTGAGGACCAATATTGTTCAGTCTATTCGCGCGTTTACCGTGAATGACTTGCAGTTGGCCGCACAGCAATTGAACCAGCATTTTTTATATGCAAACTTGTCCAGTGCGCAATCAAAGCAAGACGTGCTTGATTTGATCGCCGGTCAATTCACGTTGCCGTCTCATTTCGGCAAAAATTTTGATGCTTTGTACGATTGCATCACTGACCCATTGCATAAATCTGGTCCACAGCCAGGTTTCATCGTGGTGTTGGAGCACATTCCTGCAAACGTGAAGTTTGACAAAGAAGCCCGCGAACAATTGCTAGATATTTTCCGCGACGCTGCAGATTATTGGGGGGACCGGAAGATACCATTCCGATGCTTCTATTCTTTTCTGTAGCCCGTTCTGCGCAAAATAGCCAAGCAGAACGGGCGAATGAGGCCTTGGGACTGACATCAGACGTGAAGGTGTTGGATGAGATGGTAGAAGAAGGTGAAAAGATGCCAACCGACAAATTGGTTGATGTGTCGCCTTTGGCGCTGCGTATGAGCAGCCCATTCAATGCCGGATACTGGCTCGCAGCTGCTTAAAACACTGCAAAGTACAGCAAGATAGAAAAAGCCCGTATTTACGGGCTTTTTTGCGTCTAGTCAGCGTATTTATTGCCTAATTAGCTATTAAATTTATAGTAAATTTAACCCCCATTGTTAAACTGACAAGGCTAGGTCAATGTATTCCTGCACGGGCACTTCCTGTGCTCTACGCTGCAAATCAAAGTTGCCAGAATATTTCTTTTCTTCCAGCCACTTCCCCAAAGTGTGTCGCATGAGCTTTCGGCGCTGGCTAAAAGCGACTTGCACCAATTCGCTCAGTCGATTCACATCAATAGCCGGCGGGTTGGCGCGCGGTAACATGCTCACAATGGCACTGTCAACACGGGGTGGTGGGTCGAACGACGTGGGTGGGACGAACAAAATGTTGGCCATCTCATAGCGCCATTGCAGCATTACGCTGAGGCGGCTATAGTCGCTGCTGTCTGCTGGCGCAACCATGCGGTCGATCACCTCTTTTTGCAGCATGAAGTACTGGTCTTCGATGCAGTCTACGTAATCGAGCAGATGAAACAAAATCGGCGTGGAAATGTTGTAGGGTAAATTTCCAACGACGCGAATTTTTTGAGAATCTGATGATGAAGTTAAGATTTTGCTGAAATCGACTCTAAGAACATCGGATTCGATCACCGTCAGATGTTGATGCTGCCTTAAACGGACGGCTAAATCGCGGTCAAGCTCAATCACTGTCAGGTGTCCAAGCCGTTCAACCAAAGGCTGGGTCAGCGCGGCAAGTCCAGGCCCGATCTCAACCATCACTTGCCCGACTTGCGGGTTGATGGCATCAACAATGTCGGTGATGATGGATTTGTCAGTCAGAAAATGCTGACCAAACCGTTTTCTTGCTATGTGTTTACTCAAAGTCGCCGTTCAATTGTTGTAAATATGACGCTTGTTGGTCATTGCTGAAGGTCACGGTATTCGACATAGGCATTGCTGCGCAAATCACGAATCCAATTGGCATAAGCGTCGTCAAATTTTTTCTCGCGCAAAGCGCTTTTGGCTGTGTCACGCTGTTCACTGGTTGTCAACGGCGTTTGTTTTCGTGCATCAACGACCATCAAATGCACACCAAATCGAGAAACAACCGGCTCCGATATTTTGCCAATTGGCAGTGCGTTCATCGCATTTTCAAACTCAGGCACAAAGAGACCAGGGCTTGCCCATCCTAAAGCACCGCCCGTAGCGGCTGACGCATCTTGCGAATTCGCCTTTGCAGCACTTGCAAAGTCAATTTTGCCAGACTCAATTTGCTGCTTCAAACTTGCCAGCTTGGCTTTGGCCGCGGCTTCTGTCAGTGATGGACTTGTTTTTAGCAAAATATGGCGCGCATTGGTTTGCGTCACGCTCAAGTTAGAAGCGGCGGCTGTTTCTTTAGCAAGCAATTGCAAAACATGAAACCCTGCGCCGGATTTGATGGGGCCAACAATATCTGCCACTTTTTTGTCTTTGATGGCTTCCACGAAAAGTGTGGGGTACCGCTCTATAGACCTAAACCCCATTTGCCCGCCAGTACGCGCATCTTTGGCATCAGAGTTTTCTTGGGCGAGCTTAAAGAAATCATCGCCTTTGATCGCGCGGTTGTAAATACGCATGGCGCGCTCACGCAAGGCTGCTGTTTGTGATTCAGTGGCGTTTTCAGGAACAGCGACCAAAATTTGAGCAATGTCAATCGCGACTTCACCAGATGGGCTAGCACCCGTTGCGGTTTTCAGAAACGTTTCAATCTCGCTATCGCTGATGTCTATATTGCCTAAAACATCTCTTTCGCGAAGTTTTTGAACCAGCAATTGGTTTTGGATGTCGCTGCGAATTTGTGTAAAACCGATACCGTCCGCACTAGAGCGCGTACGTAATTCTTCAACCGATACTTTGTTTTGAGTCGCAAAATTTTGGACTGCAGCATCTATGGTTCTGTCGTCAACACGAACATTGGTGTCACGCGCTCTTTGCAGCTGAATTTTTTCGTTGATCACGTCTTCTAAAACTTCTTTTGATAAATCAATGCGTGAAGGCATGGGCGCACCGATGGCGGCCAAACGTTGTTCATAGCGTATCAAGCGCGCACGAACTTCAGTGCTGGTAATGGGTTCAGAATTGACGATAGCAACGATATAGTTTGCTTGAATAGCCGCAGGTGCCGCACCATTCGCGCTCGCAACAGGCACGCGTACAGCGACTGAGGGCGAAGGTGTTAAGCGTATGCCTTGCGCGTAGGCTGCATTTAAACTGCCCAGGCAAAGCGTGCAAGTGATGGCACGATAAATCGCTGTCAAAGTCGCAGAAGCTCTAAAAGATACACCAGGCGCAGCAGTTTTATGAGTCATTTGAAATAAAAATAAAACGTTTAATCGTACGTACTAAAACGGCTAGGTGTGGTGACTTGCTCACGCAAATACTGGTACCTAGGAATGTTGTTTTTCAAGGTGTTCAAGGTGCCAGAAGCGCCTAGTCTTGAAAAGCCAATCAGCTCAAGTTGAAACAGGGCGCGTTTGTTACTGGTCGCATCGCTTCGCGCTAAGTTTTCAATCACCACACGGCCCAACCAGCAGCCAGCATCGTATTCAAAACCAATCACTGAATCGACCAATTTTTTATCAGTCAAGCTGAAATTCATACGACCCACGCTGTACCAACGCCCTTCGCCTTGACCACGTCCGGCGCCTAGGTTTTGTCCTTTGTCGCCCCATAAATCGTTGAGTGGCCATTGCCATCCCAGATCAACCTGTTCACTACTCCCCTTTTGCAAACGGTAGGCTAGACTGACCACACGGTAATCGCTTGGGGAATAACGCGCACCAATGGTTGAGCGTGCAATCCGCGCCGTGTCCGAGTTGTATTGCTGCGTGGTGTCAAAAGACCAAGAGGGTGAGGTATTCACGGATGCACCTACCAAAACGTCGCTATAGCGATCAGTCGCAGCCGTGCCACCAGGTAGGGTGACCAATTGGTCTTTGAAACGCACACGCTGCGCAATGGCCAGACGAGCTAATTCAGCACCGTTTGACGGGTCAAGAAACCGCGAGGTTAAACCTAGCGTCAACAAGCTGTTGTCCGCAATGCGGTCGTTGCCGCTGAAGGGGTTTTCTGTGTAGGCGCTAGTAAAGTTAAAGTCGTTAGCGCTGGTGTCGTAAACGGGCAGTACGCTTTGATTGCGGTAGGGCGTATTGACGTAAAAAGCGCGGGGCTCTAAGGTTTGTGTGACAGCGCGACCAAAAAGATTGGTATCACGCTCAAAAAGCAAACCACTGTCGACGCTAAAAGTGGGCAGCGTGCGGCTGAAGTCGCGCGCACCCGTGGTCAAAGGTGTATCGAATTGGTATTGGGTGGCATGCAGTTGCAGTTTCGGTGTAAAAAACCAACCCGGCGCAACCCACGGACGGCTGAGCTGCGCGATCAGCATCGCGCGGCTAGCATTGGGTTGCTGGGTTAAGAGCGGGTCTGAAGAAAACTTGGTGTAGTCGCCAGAAATCGAAAAATCGAAACCCGCCACATTGTTTTTACCGTAGCGAGCCGTTAATTGCGGCAAACGGTCATACGGTGGCACGATGGGCGCCGTCACGTCTTGCAGCGTTTGCCACTTTGAGACGCGCAGACCTAGCGAGAAATCATCTTTATCCAACGACAAGGCGGCATCTGACGATAACAAACGCTGCGTGAGCGATGTCGTCGCGCGCGGGAAATCGCGCCAATAGTTGTCGTCACTCACGCGGTTCACGTTTAGATTTAGCCCGACCGAGCCCAAGCTAGTGTCGTAACGCATCACTTGCTGGCCAGCCACGCCCCAGCGCGTTTTGTCGCGCAGCGGGTCTGACGGCATCACATCGGCACGAATTTGCCCGTTGTAGTTGTCCTCTAAATAGCGAAATTCACCACCCAAATTCAGACCGCGCTTGTAGCTGTATGAGGGAAACAGCGTTGCATCGCGGTTTGGTGCGATGTTGAAATAGTAAGGCGCTGAGAGTTCCACGCCATTGATGTTGTCGGTGGCATAGGTCGGTGCCAGCCAGCCAGATTTGCGCTTGTTGCTCAGCGGGAAGCTGATGGACGGCAATGGCACAGACAAACCTTTGAAGCTTAGCGTCGCATCTTGTGCTTGGCCGACATCGTCTTCTGTGTTGATGCTCATGCTGGCGGCTTTTAAAATCCAGTCCGGCATCCACTCGGGGCCAGGGTAGCGTTTGCAGGTGCTGTAGCTGGCGTTTTTGATGATGGAGTGCTTTTCGTCGATGAAGTCAATCCGCTCACCTTCGCCATGACCTTCGCTTTTGATCAAATCGATGCGCGGTTGCAGGAAAAAGCCAGAGAAAGAGTCCACTTTCAGGTCAAGCAACGTGCCTTGGTAAACATCGCCAAATCGGTTTAGTTTGACTTTGCCAGTCGCGACTGCTTTGTCCGTCAAACTGTTGTACTCAATTTTGTCGGCTTTGATGACGGTACCCGCTCTGCGCAGCTCCGCATCGCCTTCAATCTTGGTATCAACGTCTGGCCGTCCGGTAATGCTGTTGCCAAACACAAAGGTGGTCGGGTTGTTCAGCACTTCTGCCGGTATGGCTTCTTGCAAGCTGCTTGAAGGTTTCAGTGTTTGCGCACTCACAAACCCGCTTAAAGTCAGCGTGGTTGACAGTGCGATGAAGGAGCGAAGGTTAAATGGTAGGTAGCGCAAAATATAAAGCCAAAAGGCGGCTAGGTTGTTTGTAGAATAGATTATCCATGAATCCAAGCACCCAACCAGAAGCTTCACCTTTGCACACACATTCCCCTATCAATGCAACTATAGTTTGGCCAGACGCGCAGCGTGAGCAAGCCTTTCAAACTTGGCTGCAAGGCATTGCTCTGCAGCACCAGCTTGCCACTGAAACATTGCGCCCCGCGTCGGCAGATGCCAGTTTTAGGCGATATTTCAGGGTTGATGGCTTGGATAAAGCTAGTTTGATCATCATGGACGCCCCGCCCGCCCAAGAAAACTGCAAACCCTTTGTGGATATTGCCCGTTTGATGGCACAAGCTGGATTGCAAGTGCCCAATATTTTGGCGTGGGACGAAGCGCAGGGCTTCATGCTGCTGACTGATTTGGGCGCTAAAACTATGATGGAAGTCATCAATCCGCACTTGTCCGACAACTCGGCAGAGCCCAATTTCGACCTCTACATGCAAGCCGTCGACGCCTTGATTGACTGGCAACTCGCCTCCAAACCCGACGTTTTGCCGCTTTACGACGAAGCCCTGCTGCACCGTGAGCTCGCTTTGTTCCCCGATTGGTATGTGGCCAAACACAAAGGCGTCACCTTAGACAAAACGCAGCAAGCCACCTTAGACAACGCCCTGTCGCTGATTGTGCAGCGCAACCTAGCCGTGCCCAGCGTCTACGTGCATCGTGACTTCATGCCCCGCAATTTGATGGTGATTGAGCCCAAAACCGCAGACGGCAAGCGCAGCTTGGGCGTTTTAGACTTCCAAGACGCCGTTTACGGCCCCATCACCTACGACATTGGCAGTCTGATGAGCGATGCGTTCTTGAGCTGGGAAGAGCCCTTTGTCCTAGACATCACCATCCGCTACTGGCAAAAAGCCGTCAAAGTGGGGCTTTTAGGTGAAAACAGCCCCTCAGGCTGGGGTGCAGATTTCGGCGAGTTCTACCGCGCCGTCGAATGGCAAGCCCTGCAGCGCCACCTGAAAATCCTAGGCATCTTCGCCCGCCTAACCCTGCGCGACGGCAAACCCAAATACCTAGCCGACACCCCCCGCTTCATCAACTACGTCCGCAAAACCGCAGACCGTTACCGTGAATTAGGCCCGTTTTTGAAGCTGATCGACCAAATTGAAGGCATTGAAACGGCGATGGGCTTTGCTTATGGGCGAATGTAGTTTTAGAAGGTTAAAAATAAGGCTATTTATGGCTATAGCCTGCGTATTTGTTGTCTAAATAGCTATGCTTTTTATAGTAATTTACGGTTTTCATACGTGCTTTAGATTTGCCGGAAACTGTTCCTGCCGCCGCTTTGAGCTGATGGTGCAGATGCTGTATTAAAGCTTAATTTTCGGTTTTGTAAATCATGAAACAGTAATCCATTTTATAGATTCTGTAAAACGGAATACAATATCGCATGATTCACACTTTCGCATCAGCTGAAACAGAGGCTTTGTTTTACAGCCAAGGTGTCAAGCGGTTTAAGAACATTGAGCGCATTGCTAGGCGCAAACTGTTGCAAATCCATGCTGCGACGGTGCTGGAGAGCTTGCGCATTCCGCCGGGCAACCGGCTAGAGGCGTTGCGGGGCGATCTGAAGGGCTTGCACAGCATTCGCATCAACGATCAATGGCGGGTGTGTTTTGAGTGGCGCGCAGATGGTGCTTACCAGGTTGAAATCGTGGACTATCACTAAGCTATGACTGAAAGGAAACTGACATGACAACCGACATTACAAAAAATTTACTGGATGAAATTCACCCCGGCGAGATTTTGCTGGAAGAGTTTATGAAGCCTCTGCACATCACCGCTCGGCAGCTGGCTGCGGATATTGATGTTCCGCCTAGCCGCATCAGTGACATTGTGAATGGCAATCGCCCCATCACCGCAGATACTGCCTTGCGCCTGGGCTTGTTCTTCAAGATGGAAGAACGGTTTTGGGTGAATTTGCAGGCTGAATACGACATTCGCATCGCGCGGCGTACATTGTTTGCCAAAATCGTGCCTAGAATTCGCGTTTTTGATGATACAGCGCGGCTAGCCGCTTAACTCCGAATCCATCCCGAATTTATCCCTAAAATCGACCTCTAGCCGGCGTATTTATTGCTTCAATAGCTATTAAAATTATAGCAAAATAAATCTAATCTGAGTGTAACTATGCCCCGATTCCACTGCCCCACACCTCTGCAAACTGGCGAAGTCATCGCGCTTCCAGCGGGTGCAGCACGCCATGTGCAGGTGCTACGTATGCAGCCGGGCGGGGAGATCACGCTGTTCAATGGCGGTGCGAATCAAGGGGAGTTTGAGGCGACGATTGAGCACATGGGGCGCAATGAGGTGCGTGTGTTAGTTGGCGCTCACTCTGCGGTTGAGCGAGAGTCTGCAAGACGAGTTCACTTGATAGTTGGTGTGCCTGCGAACGACCGCATGGATTGGCTGGTCGAAAAAGCCACCGAATTAGGCGTGGCCAGCATCCAGCCGGTGATGACGGAGCGCAGCGTGTTGCGGCTCAGCGGTGAGCGATCCGACAAAAAACGCGCCCATTGGCAAGCCGTGGCGGTGGCGGCTTGTGAGCAATGTGGGCGTAACCAAGTGCCTGTTGTGCATGAGGTGATGGCTTTGAACGCTTGGCTAGCGGCAAACAATGGGAATCAAGAGGGAGCCGCCCAGCCGCTTCGTTATTTGTTGTCTTTACGTCCTGAAACGCAGGCATTGAACGCACTTGTTGGCAAAAGCACTGCTGCAGCGACCTTTTTGTCAGGTCCAGAAGGTGGTTTGAGCGTGGCTGAGGAAGACGCAGCCTTGGCAAAAGGCTTTCAACCCGTCAGCTTGGGAAACCGTGTTTTGCGGGCTGAAACTGCTGGTTTGGCCGCTTTGACGCTGTTTACCGCTTAGACTTCGTGTTGATCGCGATAGGTGAATAAGCGACAAAAATAAGCAGCAGCAACATCACGATAGGAAAACCCCTTTGAAACGCAATCTCTGGCTCTTAGCCATCGCCCAAGGGCTGTTTTTAACTAATAACGTCACTTTTATTGCTATCAACGGACTTGTGGGGCTGAGCTTGGCTCCCTTGGGCTGGATGGCCACCTTGCCCGTCATGGGTTATGTGGTGGGCGGGGCGCTCAGTACAGGCTTGGTGGCTAAGGCGCAAAGTCGGTTTGGGCGCAAAAAATCGTTTCAGCTGGGTTTGCTTGTCGGCCTGCTTTCAGCCGCTGTTTGTGCCTATGCGGCGTATAGCCGGCAGTTCTGGTTACTGGTTGTGGCAACGGTAGTGGCGGGTTTTTACAACGCCAATGCCCAGTTATACCGGTTTGCGGCAGCAGAATTGGCTAATTCGGCTTTTAAAGAAAAAGCGGTGTCTTTGGTGCTGGCGGGCGGGCTGATAGGGGCTGTTTTGGGCCCAAATCTGGCGCTGTGGACCAAGTCTATGTTTGCCACTCCTTTTGCAGGTGCGTATTTGGCGCTGGTTTTTGTGGCGCTGTTGTCTATGGTGATTTTGTCGCTCATTGACTTCCCGGTGCATGTCATCAAAAGCAAGGCGGAGAGTGCTAAAAACGCGGGCCGCCCTCTGTCAGAGATCATGCGCCAGCCTGTATTTATCGTCTCCACCATGGCCGCAGCGCTGGGTTATGGGGTGATGAATTTGCTGATGGCGGCCACGCCGATTGCCATGCAGCAGTGCGGTTTGCTGTTTTCAGACGTAGCTTTTGTGCTGGAATGGCATGTGATTGGCATGTTTGCACCTGGCTTTTTCACAGGGCATTTGATCAAGCGTTTTGGTGTGCTGCAAATCATGGGCGTGGGCGTGGTGCTGAACTTGGCTTGTATCTTGATTGCTCTGTCTGGGCAAGATTTACACCAGTTTTTAATCGCTTTATTTTTGTTGGGCTTGGGCTGGAACTTCTTGTTCACAGGCAGCACGACTTTGGCTTTAGATACCTATTCTCCAGAGGAGAAAGACCGCGCTCAAGGGGCTATTAATTTCTTCACTTTTGCGGTGTTGGCGCTTAGTTCATTTGCATCTGGCGCTTTGGTGACGACCCGTGGTTGGACGCTGTTGAACCTAGGTTCGCTGCTGCCAGTCGTTGTGACAGGTGCGGCTTTGATATGGCTTGCATTCCAACGACGCGGCAGTCACAATGCGGGGTCATAATGCAGATTCTTAGCGATTATTCAGGTAGATTTTCTGGATTATTTGAGGTTGGTTTTTAACTTTTATTTTTCATTTTTTTATTGGAGAACATCATGGGTTTACTCGATTCAGTTTTGGGCGCAGTTTTAAGCGGTGGACAACAAGCTCCGGCACAAGCGGGCGGTTTGGGCAGCATCATCAGCATGGTGGCCAATAACCCACAAATTTTGTCAACAATCACAGGCATGCTCAGCAACGACGGTGGCCAAGGCGGTTTGGGCGGCTTGGTTGGCAAATTCCAGCAAGCTGGCTTAGGTGATGCGATGGGTTCTTGGATCGGTACTGGTGAAAACCAAGCCGTGACAGGTGACCAAATCGGTGGCGCTTTGGGCGGCGACGTTTTGGCGGGTTTGGCCAAGCAAATGGGCGTGAACTCAGGCGATGCAGGCGGCATTTTGGCTCAAGTTTTGCCTGAGCTCATCAACAAAATGACCCCAACTGGTCAAGCGCCAGCGGGCGGTTTGGGTAATATGGGCGATTTGGCCGGTATGTTGGGCGGCCTATTGAATCAAAAAGGCTAATACCTGGAAAAAACAAGCTTCAATGCTTGTTTTAATTATTTGTTTTTATAGTTTGGTCAAGCCAAGTTTTTAAAACGTTAAAAACTTGTGCTTGGTCTGGCGCATTGAAAATCTCGTGAAACATGTGCTCAAACGCTTGTGATTTCACGCAAGCTGGGGCTGTGGATGCAAATGCGCGGCTTCCAGCTGGATTCACCAGCTTATCTTCCCCAGCAAACATCAACAAAGTTGGCATTTTCCAATGCGACACAGCTTGAATCGTCGCAGCACCAGATGTAGCAATCACGTTGGCTAATCTGGCAGAAATGCGGTCATGCACCAGTGGGTCAGCCAAATAAGCGGTAACTACGGCTTCATCTCTACAGATATAGTTCGGGTTCAAACCATTGCCAATGCGTAAATTTGGTGCAATTTTGGGTAATACCGCCAGCAGCGCTTTTTGAATGATGTTCAAACCCGGATCTAAGGCTGGTGATGACATCACCAAGGCATCGACCGGTGCGATGTTGAGCGACACAAAACGCCCCACGATACCGCCTCCCATGCTGTGACCAATCAACACCAAAGGTTCACCAGCTTTCATGCTGCGACGCGTATCCGCAATGACTTTGGCCAAGTCGTCCAACATGCGGTTGTCAGATGGCAAGCCACCACGAACACCCGTTGATAAACCATGACCAAAATGGTCATAGCCGCGCACAGTAAATCCCCAATCGTTGAGATGCTGAGCCACATGTGCGTAACGCCCCATGTGCTCACCCAAGCCGTGAACCAGTAAAACCGTGCCGCGTGATGTTTGCTGCGCTGGCAGAGACCAGTCATAGATGGCTAGCTGGTCTTGATCGATCGTATCAAGGGTCGACATGATGGGGGCGTTGGATACTTGCATGGCCTGTCTAATAATCAAGTGATCAAGTAGTCAACATCCGCCATACCAACCCACAGAGTGCCGACGCAAACAATACAGGAATAACGCCGATCTTGTAGCGAATCAGTGCAATCGCCGCGACCACTGCTACAACGATTGAAAAGTAATCTAAACGCGCAAAAATACCACCATCAACGCCTGGTTTGATGGCAATATTGATGGCAATATGCGCTATAAAAAACAAAGCTAATGAGGCAATAACGCCGACTACTGCAGCTGTAATAGCTGTCAATGGAGCGGTAAATTTCAGGTTATTGTGCGTTGTTTCCACCAACGGCCCGCCCGCTAAGATGAACAGAAACGAAGGCAAAAAAGTAAACCAAGTCACCACGGTAGCGGCCAGCGCCGCGCCTAAAAACAAGCTTTCAGGTCCAAGCACCTGTTTTGCCCAACCACCCAAAAATGCCACAAAAGCCACAACCATAATCAGCGGGCCTGGCGTGGTCTCGCCCAAAGCCAAACCATCAATCATTTGAGCGCGTGACAACCATGCAAATTGATCAACAGCGCCTTGGTAAACATAGGGCAAGACCGCATAAGCACCACCAAAGGTTAAAAGCGCCGCTTTGGTAAAAAACCATGCCATTTGCGTTAAAGCACCGTCCCAGCCTTGGTACGCCATCAAGATTCCCATAGGGACAAGCCACAAGACAGCGCCTACAAGAATGACGGTAGCTAAACGCGATATTTTGAACACGGCATATTCGGGTGTCGGTGTGTTGTCATCAATAACGGCTGTCACAGTTGTACCAGTTGCAGACATCTTCGCGGCATGTCCCGATGCTGTTGAAAATTGTTTCGGTACAAATCTAGCGCCCAAAACACCCATCAAAGCCGCAGAAATCACAATCAAAGGAAAAGGCAAATGCAAAAAATAGAGGCTTAAAAAACTGAGCACTGCCACTGCCCATAGCAACGGTGCAGTTGTTGGCGTTTTGAGTGTTTTGGAGCCAATGCGGTGTACCGCTTGCAGCACCAGAGCCGCTACAGCTGGTTTGATGCCATACAGCAATGCAGCGACCCACGGCACATTGCCAAACACCACGTAAACGTAGCTCAAGCCAATCAAAATAAACAAGGAAGGCAGCACAAACAGCACGCCCGCCATCACGCCACCCCAAGTACGGTGTAACAACCAGCCGATGTAGATCGCCAGTTGCTGTGCCTCAGGCCCAGGCAATACCATGCAGTAGTTCAGGGCATGCAAGAAACGTTTTTCAGAAATCCAACGCCGTTCTTCGACCAGCTCTTTGTGCATGATGGCAATTTGCCCTGCTGGACCACCAAAGCTGATGAAACCGAGTTTGAACCAAAATTTCAGAGCCTCAGAAAAAGGAACTGCATTTTGTAGTTTTGAATTCATCATTCTTATTTAGCGAAGATAAACAAAAAATGCTTATCTAGAAAACAGAAATACCGACGTTCCAGCGAACAAATTAGGCGCAAATCGAACAATACGACCTTCTTGCATGCCAAAACTGTCTTGTACTTTGAGTCCGTTATGTAGGGCAAGCTCGCGCAAGTCGGCATGTGTACCCACGCGAATATTGGGCGTGTCATACCACTGGTAAGGCAAGCGGCGGGTAACAGGCATGCGGCCAAGCAAAATGCTGAATCGATTGGGCCAGTGCGCAAAATTGGGGAAGGCCACAATGCCCAGGCGACCAACTCGTGCGGTCTCACGCAGCATGACCTCAGCATTGCGCAAGTGCTGTAAGGTGTCGATTTGAAGCACAACGTCAAACGAAGCGTCGTCAAACAAGGCCAAACCTTCGTCTAAGTTCAATTGAACAACATTCACACCTCGCTGAACGCAGGCCAGCACATTGGCGTCGTCAATTTCTATGCCATAGCCCGTGCAATTGCGATTTTTTTGCAGATACGCTAGCAGGGCGCCGTCCCCGCAACCTAAATCAAGCACGCGCGAACCCATAGGCACAAGTTGGGCAATGGCTTGCATGGTGGCTAAATCACTCATGCTGCAGCTTTCATGGTTGCTTCTGAGGTTATCTTATTCAAAATGCTATCAAAATAAGAGCGAATTAGGCTTGTATAACGATGGTCATCAAGCAAAAATGCATCATGCCCATGAGGCGCATCGATTTCCGCATAACTAACATCGCAATTGTTGTCTAGCAATGCCTTGACGATTTCTCGGCTACGGCTAGGAGAAAATCGCCAGTCGGTTGTGAAACTAACCAACAAAAACTTAGCTTTTGCAATCGCCAAAGCTTTGGTTAAATCACCGTTAAATTGACGCGCAGGGTCGAAATAGTCGAGCGCGCGGGTGATGAGTAAATAGGTGTTTGCATCAAAATATTCAGCGAATTTATCGCCTTGGTGGCGCAAATAACTCTCGATTTGAAACTCAACTTCTTGCGTTGTGTAGTTGTACGCATCAGAGTTAGTATTAACGACGTTTTTGGTGTTGTCAATGCCGAGTGATTGCTTTAATTGGCGACCAAATTTAGCATTCATCACATCATCACTCAAGTAAGTAATGTGACCAATCATGCGTGCGATGCGCAATCCGCGTTTGGGAACAACGCCGTGTTGGTAAAAATGCCCTTCATGAAAATCAGGGTCGGTGACAATCGCGCGACGCGCTACCTCATTGAAGGCAATATTTTCTGCCGTCAAATTGGGGGCACTGGCAACCACAATGGCATGTCGTACGCGGTCAGGGTATTGCAATGACCAACTCAATGCTTGCATGCCGCCCAAACTACCTCCCATGAGTGCCGCTAGCGTTGTGATACCTAACTTATCCATCAGTAAGGCTTGTGCATTGACCCAATCTTCAACCGTCACAACGGGAAAGTCAGCGCCGTAAACGTGCTGCGTATCAGGGTTGACGTGCATGGGTCCGGTGGAGCCAAAGCAAGAGCCTAAGTTGTTAACGCCAATGACAAAAAAATGATTGGTATCCACAGGCTTGCCAGGGCCAATCATGTTGTCCCACCAGCCCGTCGATTTTTCTTGAACTTTTGCATCAGGATTGGCGTACACACCTGCCACGTGATGTGAGGCATTTAATGCATGGCAGACTAAAACAGCGTTTGACTTATCGGCATTGAGTGTGCCGTAGGTCTCATAAACAAGATCGTAGGCGTGAATGCTTTTGCCACTTTGAAGTAAAAGTGGCTCGGCAAAGTGCATAGACTGCTGATGGGCGATCATCGTCATAAAACTGTTGATTTGCAGTGTTAAAGTTTGGCGCTAAAGTTTGGCATTTAGTTTTGGGAACTCAGCGTCGCTCTTAGTCGTAAAACGAAACAAATACTGCGGTTTGTTGTTCAGTCGCAAGTGGATGCGACCTAAATACTCACCCAAAACGCCAATGAACAGGGTCTGAAAACCGCTTACTAACAAAATTGTGACGATGATTGAAGCCCAACCTTTTGATTCAGCAGGGTAGAGAAAGTTACTGATCACAATAAAAATCGCACCAAAAAAACCTAATAAAGCAATCAACGCGCCCATCAGCGTGACCATGCGTAAAGGTACTATCGACGTGCCAGTCACCATTCGCAGCCACAAGGAAAATGATTTTTTAAAACTGTAATTGCCCTCACCAAAAGCACGCGCACCATGCTGAATTTCTACTGATTTAATGCGACGTGTCACATCCAAAATCAAACCATCGAGGTAAGCAAACGGTCCTTCATGGCTGCGAATTTGATCCACCACACCACGTTTTAGCGCTTTGAATGACGATAAATATAATCCTTTGGGTTTAGACAGCAACCACGAAGCCACCCAATCGTTAAATTTGCTGCCTGCAATCTTCCAGGCTGCATGCTGCCTGTTAGCGTAGTTCGTGTAGCAAACATCTGCACCCGCTGCAAGTTCGTTTAACATACTAGGGATGGCTTCAGGTGGATGTTGCAAGTCGTCATCCATCAGCACAACGTATTGCCCAGCGACAAGGTTCAAACCAGCCATGATGGCATTGTGCTGACCGAAGTTTCTAGACAAAGTTGCACCTTGTACAAAGGCATGTTCTTTCGCTAGGCGTTGTATGACTTCCCAACTGTTGTCTGGACTGCAATCGTCCACCAAAATCAATTCAAAGTTGTTGGCGTAAGCGGAATTAGCCATGCTCGCACCTATTCGACTGACCAGCTCGTCCAATCCGCCATCGTTTTTGTAAACAGGGATAAGTATCGAGACGCTTGCGACGGCTAATTGGGGTGTGTTTTGGATGACAGGGCTAGACATATTAACTATTGTAGCTTTGCCTAAGCTAATAAGACACGGCAGGTACAATCCTTAGCTGAAGCCTCACTCTCACAGTTAAACATCATGAAACTCATATCGGTTGTACTTTCTGGCGGCGCAGGTACGCGCCTATGGCCAGCTTCTCGCCAAGCTTATCCAAAACCGTTTATTAGTTTGGGCGGTAGCCCATTGCTGCAACAAGCTGTTGAACGTGGTCAAGCCTGCGGTGCTGATGAAACCATGATTGTTACCAATCAAGATTACCTCTTTCTCACCCGTGAAGTTATCGGTAATTTAGAAGACCCACCTAAAACCAGTTATTTGCTTGAACCTAAGGGGCGAAATACCGCTCCTGCCATCGCTTTAGCCGCACTCGCTTGTAGCCAAGCGCATGGCCTTGATGCCGTGATGATAGTACTGCCGGCAGATCATTTGATTCCAGATTCAGAAGCTTTCGTATCAAATGCGCTGGAGGCCGCTAGATATGCTTTACAGGGGCAGCTAGTCGTTTTCGGCATTTCACCCACCGCGCCAGAAACTGGTTTCGGTTACATCGAAGTCGCGAAAATTGAAAGAACACCACAAAAGGCGCTTCGATTTGTTGAAAAACCAGATGCCGCCACAGCGTCGCAATACCTCAGTACTGGGCGCTATTATTGGAACAGTGGCATGTTTTGCTTTACAGCTGGCACGATATTGCAAGCATTTAAAGATCATTCACCCGAAGTTTTAGCCGCAGCTGAGCTTGTGATGCAGGGTGCGCAAGTGCAAAATTCAGCGCTAAATACAGAGCCAAGCAACAGAATCCATGACTCGGTCACCCGGTTCGATTCAAAAACATTTGCCCATCAACCCGACATTTCCATTGATTACGCCATCATGGAGCGCGCTTCCAATGTCACCTTGGTGCCTGCAAAGTTTGGCTGGAGTGACGTAGGGGCTTGGCCTGCAGTCGCCTTAGCTCATGCGGCTGACGCCAGTGGCAATACCTTTGAAGCCAATGTGGTTGCTGTAGAAACGACGCGAACACATGTGCAGGTGAGCAGTCACATCCCTAAAGTTGTTGCTACTGTCGGTGTGCATGACCTCATCATTGTTGATACGCCAGATGCACTTTTGGTCGCTCATAAAGACCATGCGCAAAAAGTCAAAGCCATTGTGGATGAGCTGAAAGAACGAAAACACGGCAGCACCCATTTGCCGACCACGGTTCACAGACCGTGGGGCACCTATGCAACGTTAAAAGAAGAAGCTGGTTACAAAGTCAAGCGCATCACAGTTAAACCTGGTGAATCGCTAAGTTTGCAATACCATCATCAACGTGCCGAGCATTGGGTCGTCGTGCAAGGCATAGCTATCGTCCAAATTGGTGAAGTCGAGCACAGAACTGAAGTGGGTCAGTACCACTACATTCCTTTGGGGGAAAAGCATCGTTTGACCAATATTGGCAAAAACGAACTGGTGTTGGTAGAGGTGCAATGCGGTGCGTACTTGGGCGAAGACGATATCGTGCGATTGGCCGATATGTATGGCCGTGTGTAAGCTGTAAAAGCAGATGTCCATGGAGCAGAAGGAGTCGCCACGATTTATTTCCTTTTTGGAGCAGTCATTTTTAGATGTTGCTAAGAAGGAATGGGCCATTTGGTTACCAGGCGCGGTTTTATGTTTTATAGCCGCTAGCTTATTTATGAGCGGTTGGCCGGGTGGGCTGATCCCAGATATCACCAAACCATATACCTATGCGGGAGATGGCATTGCTTATATGTGGAATATAAAGCGTGTAATTGAGGAAGCTTGGTTTTTCACAAATGCGCACACAGGGTATCCGTTTGGCTCTAACCACCTTGACTACCCTACTTCCGATACTGGTAATTATTTAATACTCAAATTGCTGGGGACTGTATTTCAATCACCTGTTGCAGCTTTGAATTTGTATTTTCTACTCGGTTTCTCTTCGGTTTTTATCGCTTCTTATATTGTTCTTAGAACATTGGGAATATCGCGAACTTTCTCTGTCACTGGCGGAATTCTTTACACATTCACTTCATTTCATTTTGGCAGAATAGGTCATTTGTTTTTCACTTGGTACTTCGTTGCCCCCCTATTTTTTTACTTTGGGTTCAAACTATTTTCTAAAGATTTGATTTTCTTTAATCAAAAGCAAAAATTAAAACACAAAATCAGCAATACTGCGGCTTTATTAATACTAGCTTCTTTTGGTATTTATTATGCTTTGTTTGGCATGATGGTGCTTGTTGTAAGTACCTTATTAGCAGCGCTACTTTACAAATCGTGGATGCATTTGCGCGTGGGTTTCATGGTTTGCGGGGTGGTATTCTTGGGTGTGCTTTTGAATGTTTCGCCCAGTTTGATGCATTTATCTGCACAAGGACCCAATTTGGAAGGTGTTCAACGCGCACCGGCTGAATCTGAACTGTATGGTTTAAAGCTCACGCAAATGTTTTTACCGCGTGGCGACCACAGATTAGACAGTTTCTATGATGTGGCCAGTCAATATAATAACCATTTTCCAATGGTCACGGAGAACATAAGCTCTAGCTTGGGAGCTGCAAATTCATTTGGCTTGTTGCTACTAATTTTGAGTATATTTGTTGCACCTATGGTGTTGAATTCAGCTGATAAAAATACACAGAACAAGCGATTTCCTAATCAAATGCTGATTATGGGTTTGTTGGCCTGTAGCTTGTTTTTCGTGGCAACTGTCGGCGGTTTTTCCAGTTTATTCGCCATGCTTATCTCTGCTTCAATTCGGAGTTGGAATCGAATCAGTATTTTTATTGAATTTATATCTGTCGCTGCATTGATGTTGTGTTTGAATGAGCTACTTGGGCGCTATGTAGGCCATATTAATCATAAATACAAGATAGGCTTGCAAACGCTGGTCGCCGGTTTGTTGGTGTTTTATGGCGTAGCAGACCAAACAGTTAAGCCCTGTCCTGCATGTTTAAATTCAAACCAAACCCTGTTTGAGCATGATAAAAGCTTCATTCAAAGTATTGAAAAATCAGTACCTGCTGGGTCGGCAATTTACCAACTGCCCTATATGGGATATCCAGAATTCAGCTCGGTGAATAACTTAGGTTCATACGACCAAGCCAGGGGTCATTTGCACTCAAACGCACTCAAATGGAGTTTTGGCGGTATTCGTGGGCGCGAAGGAGATTGGTTTTATCGAAAACTGGCGCATTTGCCTATTGAACAGCAGTTGACCGTCGTGCAAGCTCTTGGTTTTGTCGGTGTTTACATCGATCGCAGAGGTTATTTAAACACGAACACTGAAAAACGCTGCCTTATTTATGAAGGCAATAAAATAGATAGATTAAAAAACGACTGTTTAACCGTTAACGAAATTGAGCAGGACATAATTAATGCATTAAGCGGTGATGTGGCCAGCTCGACGAGCAAGATCGTCAGTCCGGACAAGCAGCTTTCATTCATTCCGCTGCAAGCAGGCACTAACTTGCACGCATCCAAAGCAGCTGCTTTAGCACTGGCAAATCAATACCTTTTACCGATAGGGTTTGAAATCATCAATGGCATACCAGTTTCAGCCGGCGACTTTGAGATTCCTATTGATTTTAGAAAAGCTGAATTTCCGCCATTTGTCGTTGGCGTCACAGGTTTGTCAGAGTTTTCAGAGGACGGAAGTGCCCCCGTTGGTTCTGTAGCAAGAATCACAGGGCGCTGGTCAGACGCTTATATCGCACCCGTGGCGAAGCTTTGGTTGGCAAAACCGTTACCAACTAGATTTAATCTAACCATCACTGCCCGAGGCGGAGGTCCCAATGCGGACAAACCTTTGCAAATCAAAATTGGCAAGCAAATCAAAGAACTCAGCTTTGGGGCTGAGATGCAGACGAAAACAGTTAGTTTTGAGTTGGATGGCAAATTTCAAACCATAGAATTCAAGCCCTACCAGCCCTTCGTGCCTGCGCGCAGGTGGGGAACGAGCGATATTCGTAAACTGGGTGTTGAGTTCGAAAAAGTACTGATTAGCGCCAAGTAATTAAGTTCATGGAAACGTCGATATGCTATATTTTTAATAGCACTATAGGCAATAAATACGCCGTCTACAACCTATTGTATGCTATTTTAGAGGCAGTTGACTGACCAATTGCGCGGCGCTTTGCGCCCAGGTCAAAATCGGGATCAGTTTTGAATCGGGCAGGCGCTTACTTTGCTGTAAATTTAACCAGTCTTTTGCGGCTAATGCTAAGTCTTGAGCGGCCAAACCCGTAAAATAAAACGCATGCTCGCCAGCAACTTCGCGGAAAACAGGCAAATCTCGGGCAAGAATCGGGATGCCCTGTTTGGCGGCTTCAATCAGCGGTAGGCCGAAGCCCTCACCTTCAGAGGCAGAAACCAAGCAGGCCGAAGCTTTGTAGATGTTTTCCAAATACTCGTCGCTGATGCCATCTAGCCAAAACAAGCGTTTGCCTTGCTCAACGTGACTGTTGATGCGTTCTGCCAAGGCATCCACCATCCAGCCTTTTTTACCCACAATCACCAAGTTAACATCGATCTGCTGCGCCCACAAGAGCTCAAAAGCTGCGAGGGTTTGCAAATGCCCTTTGCGCGGCTCCAACGTGCCGACTGTCAAAAAGCTGGTTTTGCTCTTGATTGTCTTCAAAATTTGTACGGCGTCTTGAGGCATGCCTGAGCTGGGCGCACTGTTTTCGACATCTGCGCCCAAGTGAAAACTGGCAATGTGGGGCAATTGATGGCGTTTTGGAGGATTGTTCTTGAGCCACAAGCGCACATCGCTTGCTACAGATTCAGAAATGCACAGCAAGCCACTTGCCACTTGCGAAACGGCGGCTAACCAGTTTTTCAGACCCACAGCGGCTTCTTCAGGTGCCCATTCAGGTCTGTCCACTAGCAAAATATCGTAAACAACAAAATACACTTGCAAGCCCAGCGCCCGCCAATGCTGGTAAGTTTCTTGCAGCTTGGCGGTTAAACCTGGGTTCAAATCTAAGCCTAAATAAATGTCGTCTTGGTTGAACTCAGCGACCTCATCAAAACTGGCTCGTTGCACTTTCTTGGGCTGCTGGGTCAGCGTAGCCATGAAACTCTTGGCATGCAGGTATCTAAACCCATCGAAATAAATCGGGCAAAGCTCGTATCCGGGTGGTGTTTCGTGATGCAAAGCCAGCAAAATACTGCGAACCACACGCTGAATACCGGACTTGGCATCAAATCTGACCAATTCAGTGACGTCAACGAGCAACTTTTTGGGCGCTTCTAGACTCGTATTAAATGCAATCGCATTGGCTGTGTACGCTAAGTCTTTTTCAGTTGCCGAGGGCGTTGATTGAATCTGAGCAATCGACGCAAGCAAGGTTGATGTTGGGTATGTCAGCAGTGGCTTTGATGCATTCAGCGCATGTAAGCCTTCCAATGCCGCAATGGCTTTGACGGCACTGGCATCCCAAGAAAACTTTTTGACTTGCTCCGTTGCATGTTCCTTCAGTTTGTTGCGAAATCCGTCATCCAGCAAGGCTTGCGAGATTTTCGCAGCCATATCAGCGGGGCTATACGGGTCAAACAAAGCCTCACTCCAGCCGATGACTTCGGGCAAACTTGACGCATTTGCGCCTAAAGTAGGCGCACCACAAGCCATGGCCTCTAACGGCGGCAAGCCAAAACCCTCATGTTTTGACGGAAAAACGAACAAATCTGCCATGTTGTACAGGGCAACCAAGTCATCGTCGGGCATAAAATCGGTCAACACCAGTTCGTCTTCAGCCAAGCCAGCGTTTAAACGACAGGCGTTCATTTTTGCGCGTGAATCGTCATGGGGGCTTTTGCTCAAACGGCTAGCCAAGACCAGCTGGTAGTCGCGCCGTATCTCAGGCGATAGTACAGCATAGGCCTGCATCAAACCTTCAAAGTTTTTGCGCGGGTCAAAGCCGCCAGGTGCATACATCACCATTTTGCGGGTGATGCCGTAGCGCGTGCGAATCTCCTGCTTGCGTTCTGCAGACAATGCAAGCACTTTGAAATGCGCATCTGCACCCTCGGAGGTGTTGATGATGCGCTCTGGCGACCCGCCCAAGTGTTCAATTGCTTCTAAACGTGAGGACTCGGAAATAGCCAGCAACAAGCCCGATCTTTTAAGCGACTCAATTTTTCGGAAATAAAAGTCACGAATAACCTGATTTGGTAAGTAGTTCGCCTGATCCATTAGCGGGATCAAGTCATGAATCGTCACCGCCGTCTTATGTCCGCTGGTGTAGCTGCCTACAGAGGTCACGGCGTCGTCTCCGTAGCCTTCAAACAGGGTGGGAACATGAATCACATCCGGTTTGAGTTGCTCCAAAAAATGCTCGCGCATTCGTTCAGACGTGCGAACGCGCCATGCGTTGTCTGGCACAACTTCAGCAGTATGACCGCTGTTGTTAAAAACGCGGATGTGCTGAGGGTCTACCAAGCCATCAAACGTTTGGCGAAGATCCAAGATACTTTGTGGAAAAGCACTATTCAAAGCCAGCCAAACATCATGTTTTCCAGCATTTTTGGCCATTGCCAGCGCTAAAGAAAGCGAATAACGTCCGATTCCTCGGAAACGGCTGTCACACTGCGCCCCTTGTAAGTCAATAACGATGCGCATTACTCGTTGCCCTCGCTTTGGGTTGCTCTATGCGTAGGAATAGCTGTACTCAGGGTGGTATAGATGCGCATTGCACGTGGCGAAAGTGCTATATCTTTCCAAACAAGGCGATACAAACGGTTTTTAAGCTCAGGAGAGCTATTTAATACAGCTAGAACGCTGCGCTTGATCCACGGGCGTCGCAATGCGGACTTGCCAATGGCGACAACGACAGGTTTTAGCCGTCTTTTAAAGCCTGAAAACAATCTACCTTCAGCGACAGCCGCCTTGGCGCGCTTCAAGAATGGCAGTTTTGCAGGAGTCTCTTTGGCTAAAAGTTCGATGGTTTTCAATTTGGTAGGCAGTTCTTGGGATGCTTGAGAGCTGATGGAGGGGCGAACTATAATAATCAACAAATTTCATAGCTTACAGCGCTCAAATATACAACATGAACCCCCACGCAGCGCACCCGACCACCCTTGCAGCCATGTTGCGCAGTTTATGGGTTAATCGCGTGCTTATTTCACAAATGAGTCGTCGTGAGGTTGTTGGTCGTTATAAAGGCTCAGTGATGGGTTTGTTGTGGTCGTTTTTGAATCCCTTGTTCATGCTGGTTGTTTACACCTTCTTTTTTGCTGTCGTCTTTAAATCACGCTGGGGAGCCGCGCCTGCAGGCACCGAAGAGAGTAAAACGCTTTTTGCCGTACTTCTGTTTGTCGGCATGATTGTGCACGGTCTTTTTGCCGAAGTATTGAATCGTGCACCCAATTTGATTTTGGGAAATGTGAATTACGTTAAAAAGGTCGTATTCCCTTTAGAGATATTACCAGCGATTAGCATGGGCACAGCGCTTTTTCATAGTATGGTTAGCGTCGCTGTTTTATTATTGGTATTTCTTGCAACCAATGGTTATTTGCACTGGACTTTAGTATTTTTCCCGCTAATATTAATTCCCTTGGTGATATTTACGGTTGGTTTGGCTTGGATATTAGCTTCCTTAGGTGTCTTTGTTCGCGATGTGGGACAGTCGATAGGGCTGGGTATGACAGTGATGTTGTTTTTATCGCCAGTTTTTTATCCTGTTTCTGCTTTGCCTGAGTCGATGCGACCATGGATGTTGGCTAACCCTTTGACTTTTATCATTGAGCAAGCTCGTGCTGTGCTAATTTGGGGGCAACAACCCAATTGGACTGGGTTATTGATCTACACCGTCGTTGCAACTTTCGTCGCATGGTTAGGCTATGCATGGTTTCAAAAAACACGCAAAGGTTTTGCAGATGTCCTGTAAGTTAAAAAAGCCGGTTGCAAGACATAAGCATGAGTAACGATATCGCCATCAGCGTTAAAAATCTGAGTAAATGCTACGAAATTTACAGCAGCCCTAGCAGCAGACTTAAGCAATTTATTGTGCCACGACTAAGAAACTTGCTGGGTAAAAAAACGGTTAACTATTACCGTGAGTTTTGGGCTTTGAAAGATATCTCTTTTGATGTTAAGCGCGGAGAAACGGTTGGCATCATCGGCAGTAATGGTTCGGGCAAGTCAACTTTGCTGCAAATGATTTGTGGCACTTTGACGCCTACAACAGGTACGGTACAAACCTATGGCCGGGTGGCAGCTTTGCTCGAATTGGGAGCAGGTTTTAACCCAGAGTTTACTGGGCGAGAAAATGTTTACTTAAATGCTACGGTTCTTGGCTTAAGCATTGAAGAAATTGACGCTAGGTTTGATGCTATCGCCGCTTTTGCAGATATTGGCGAGTTTATAGATCAGCCCATCAAAACATACTCCAGTGGTATGAGTGTGCGTTTGGCATTTGCAGTGCAATCTCAAATTGACCCTGATATTTTCATTGTTGATGAGGCGCTATCCGTGGGGGATGCAAAATTCCAAGCCAAATGCTTTGATAGATTACGTCAGCTTAAAGAAAATGGTACCTGCATTTTGCTCGTCACCCACTCCAGTGAGCAAATCGTTACACACTGCACGCAAGCTATTTTGTTAAGCAAAGGGGTTCAGCTTGAAGCAGGCAAACCCAAAGACGTTGTCAATCGGTATTTGGATTTGCTGTTTGGTAAAGAAAAAGCAGCCATTGCATCATCGGAAGTTATAGCTACGGCTGCAAAAAAGAATATTGAGTTGACTTCAAAACCAGATGGCTACCAACTGAGTGTAACAAACGATAGCTTTTCGACGCGACTAGGCTATAACCCACACGAATACCGTTGGGGTGACGGCACGGCAACAATTCTTGACTATTTTTTGGCGGCAGACAATGCGCCATATCCATCGGTTTTCGGCACAGGCCAAAACATTACTTTAGCTGTCTCTGTTAAATTGCTAAAAGACTTTCACCGCCCTATTCTTGGAATCACGATTAAAACAAAAGAAGGTGTTACCGTCTATGGCACCAATTCTGAAACTTTGGGTTGCAAAGAATTTGGTGAAGCTGGTGATGCCGATGCCGTTGTTCAAGTTGTAGCAGAATTTCAGTGCAATTTGGCAGCAGGTGATTACTTTATATCCTTAGGACTTGCCAGCAAACATGGCGAAGAGGTCATTCCACATGATAGGCGCTATGACTCCATCCACCTACAGGTTCACCCAAATGACCAGTTTTTTGGTCTTGTTGATTTGGGCTTTACCATGCAAGCAAAAAAAATAAGTGTATGAAAACATTGCTAAAAAATGCCGGTTACGTTTTAGATGACGCGACCAATGTGTGGCTAAATCCTAGCTACAAGGGGATTGCCTACAACGATGGCGATGAAATCGAAACACGCATTTTCAATATCATTAAAAACGCCACTGATATTTCCACCTTATCGACCGAGCTACGCCAGCATTGCACAGACTGGCCTTCACAATACCATTTAACCAGCGCTCGTGCAAATATCATGCGGCCTTTTGAGCAAACGCTTAAAGGTGCAAATGTATTGGAAATCGGCGCAGGTTGCGGTGCCATTTCACGCTATTTAGGCGAATGTGGCGCAGAAGTATTGGCGCTTGAAGGCAGCCCGCGTCGCGCCTCTATCGCACGCTCCCGCACCCGTGATTTAGACAACATCACCGTTCTGGCCGAGAAATTTGACCAGTTCAAAAGCGATCATCAATTTGACGTCATCACCCTCATCGGTGTGTTGGAATATGCGAATTTATTTACACCGGGTGACAACCCGGCATTAATCATGCTGCAGCGCGTCCGGCAGCTGCTCAAGCCTGAAGGCAAGCTCATCATCGCCATTGAAAACCAACTTGGTTTGAAGTATTTTGCAGGTGCACCAGAAGATCATTTTGGTAAACCCATGGTGGGTATTGAAGGCCGCTACGGCACAGACCAGGCGCAAACCTTTGGACGCCCCGTTTTGGCAAAGCTTGTGCGGCAAGCCGGTTTTGAAGCTTCCAATTTTTTGGCGCCATTCCCAGATTATAAGCTTCCTTCATCTATCGTCACAGAAGCAGGCTTTGCGCATCAGCATTTTGATGCGTCGGCTTTTGCTTCACAAAGTGTCAGGCGCGACCCCCAACTCCCTAAAGTGTGTAATTTTTCATTAGAGTTGGCTTGGCCCGTTGTGTTTGCCAATGGCTTGGGTTTAGAAACATCCAACTCATTTCTAATCATTGCGTCGCCTACTCAGCAAGCCTTGGTGCCGGCTGGTGACTTGGCTTACCATTACTCGACGACGCGCTATGCAGAGTTTTGCAAAGAAACGACTTTTTCTGGCCAAGATAAGGAAGTATTTGTCAGCTATCAGCGTTTGGGGAAGGTAAATGCAACGAGCGCAGACAGCAAAATTTCATCAAACGCGGTGGTCAAATTGGTATGTCCAGATACAGACAAGTATGTTTCAGGCAAACCCCTTTCACAAGAATTTATCAATATCGTTACCAAAGATGGCTGGACTTTTGAGCAAGTTGGGCAATTCGTCAACCGATATCTTGCAATATTGACCACCCTGGCAAAAGCCGACGGCTTCACTGTTGATCTAGCATCTGCAGGCGCTGCCATGTCAGGTCAATACATCGACTGCATACCGCAAAACATCATAGTTGATGCGCAGGGCAATCACACATTTATTGACAAAGAATGGCAACTAACATCCCCTGTAGAAGTCAATCATTTGGTGTTTAGATCACTGGTATTTCTGTGCGACGCCATTACTCGATTTGGCCGCCCTGCCACCGGTGAAAGCTTGACGGTTTTTCAATTCATTGAAAAAACACGCAATGCAACTGGGCTGCGTGTGCAGCAACAAGACTTTGATCGCTTTCAAGCGCTAGAAGAAAATATACAACTCACCGTAAGCGGCATCGATGCGAATGCATTTTTCAATGCGCAAAAAAATCGTCTACTACCAATACTGTCCTTAAGCCAGATGGTTGCTGATCGTGATTTGCAGATTGCCCAGCTAAGCCAACGCATTGCAGATTTGCACAACTCAGCGAGCTGGCGCATCACAGCTACATTGCGCTTTATCTCAAGGCAAGTAAAGCGGGTTTTGTGAGCCTGCAGACGCAACCCGACATCCTCCACTGCCTACCAAGAAAAGCCTTCAAGATGTGTTAATATACAAGGCTACTCGATAAATACCTTCGAATTTTTATACTTCAACAAGAGAGCTGTCTCAAGGTCTTGCTGGGTAATGGGTTTATCAAGGTGCAGAGCTTTCGCAAGATGCATAATAAGTTGGCTTCGGCCTACCGGCTTATCCCCACAGGTATCGCCGAAAAAGCGGGTCTCGCGATCCATTTTTTGGCGCGGTAAGGTGACCGAATACGAAAGCCTGATGCTTAAGATATAAGCGTTGAAAACTGAAATGAACACAACATAAAACAAATCAGCCCACATTTATGACTAATACAAGAATCACTCCCGTTATTAAAAGTCTGGCTGGAAATCGTCGAGATGCAAAGAGCCGCACATCCGGGAGAGGACGGTATTGTGCGGTTTGAAGGCGGTTACGTTCGCACCTCGTGGTGGTGGCTTTTTTACGCGCATGCCTCTCGATAAACTGAATAGAATGGATTTCGGTGAGAGATGCTGGCTAAAGAGGATAGTAAAAGAATGGAAATGGAAATGGAAGAAAAAGAAATCGGCCTACTTGACATGCTGCTCGTCGTTGCCGAAAATCTAAGGCTGCTGATTTTGGGGCCAATTGTTGTTGGCTTACTGGCTTTGGGCTTTGGTTATACTCTGCCGAAGAGTTTTACCAGCCAAGCTATCTTGGCGCTGCCAATGTCAATGTCAACGCAGGCGGCCGCGATGCTGGTTTCACTCATAGTGTTGGGCCCTGTTATCGCGTTGCTCAATTTGTCTAAAGGGCAACCTGTTCAGGTGGCCCGTATGGGGCTTTTCAACCAGATCACGGCCACAGTGGGTAAAGATGGTCTTTTGCGTCTCGACGTTACCGCCAGCTCGCCGCTTGAGGCGCAAGCCATAGCCAACGCAGTCATCGGCACCTGGCTCAAAAGCACGAGGCCGGGAGAGCAGGATCGCGCAGGCCTGGAAAAGCGGCTTTCATACGCCAAAGTGTCGCTGGAGTCTATACGCCGTCTTCTGGAACGCCTGACTGCAGAGGGTACGGCCGATCTCAACAAACCGCTCGCGCGGGGTGCGGCTGGCACCAGTATTGTGGTGGTGGGTGAGTTGCAGGCGCGTTATCTTCGTGAGGTGCTGAGTATCCCGCGATCGTTGCTAGGCCTGTCGCGTGATGTCGTCCTGCAGCCGCCTACCTTGCATACGGAGCCCGTCGCGCCCAAAAAGAGTTTGATTGCCGTTCTGGCTGCACTGGGTAGTGGCTTTGCGCTACTGCTGTGGGTGTTCGTGCGCCAAGCCTGGAAGAATACGGCGCAAGACCCACAGGTGGTTGAAAAACAAGCCAAACTGCTCGCGGCCATGGGGTTCAAAGGTCGGCCGCATTTAGGACGAGGGAAGCATCAAGTGATCACACAACCTAAATTCACATCGCCGGACACCGTAGCATGGCCGGCACCCCAAGTAAGCTAATGGACAGCAGCAGCCTCAAGGCGCTCCGTTGGAGGGCTAAAGTGAGTCTGCAAGACGGGCTGGCCAAAGCTTATGCTGCATTTTTTGAACGATGCGCACCAGGTTGATGGTGTCAGTGAGGTCACCATAATGCAGCATAATGAAATGGTTGCCTGCTATCACAATACTTGCGCCCAGTCTCGTAATATTTCCAAATAATCCCGTGCAAACCACCCAACCCATCATCCAACTCCTGCGCCGACTCTGGCATCACATCAACCCGCGGCGGCGTGGGCAATTTGGTCTCCTGCTTATTTTGATGATCCTCGCCTCGTTCGCGGAAATTCTTAGCATTGGAGCTGTGCTGCCGTTTCTTGCTGTTTTGACCGCGCCCGCCCGCGTTTTTGAACACCCAACCGCCCAGCCATTCATCCAAACCTTGGGACTAACAGCGCCAGAACAACTCCTGCTGCCTCTGACCATCGCATTTGGCTTGGCAGCCCTAGTTGCGGGCGCCATGCGCTTATTGCTGATCTGGGCCAGCACCCGTCTCTCTTTCGCGACTGGGGCTGATCTCAGCAACAGCATCTATCGTCGGACGCTTTATCAACCCTACTCAGTTCATGTTACCCGCAATAGCAGCGAGGTGATCAACGGCATCTCAGTTAAAGCCAACGGTGTCATTTACAGTATCGTCGTGCCAGCCTTGACCCTCATTAGCGCCAGCGTTATGTTGAGCGCGATTCTCATAGCTTTGTTGTCCGTTGACCCAGTCATTGCGCTGGCGGCCTTTGGCGGTTTTGGCGTGATCTACGCTTTTATCATCCGGTTTACTCGCAACCGGATGCGAATCGATAGTCAGCGCATTGCCCGCGAATCCACCCAGCTCATCAAATCTCTGCAAGAGGGGCTGGGCGGCATACGCGATGTGCTGATCGACGGCAGTCAGGCCACCTACTGCCAGATCTACCGCAATGCCGATCACCCCTTGCGTCGAGCCCAAGGCAACAATCTCTTCATTAGTCAAAGCCCCCGTTACGGTATGGAGGCATTGGGCATGCTGCTCATCGCCGCACTGGCCTATACGCTCGCTAAGCAATCGGACGGCATCGCCAAGGCCATTCCTGTTCTCGGTGCCTTAGCGCTCGGTGCCCAGCGTTTACTGCCCGTACTGCAGCAGGCTTATGCAGCATGGTCAGCCATTCAAGGCGGGCAGGTCTCGCTGCAAGACACGCTGGAGTTACTTGATCAGCCGCTCCCCAATTACGCCGACCAGCCAGCCGCCAAGCCGCTGCCTTTCCGGCATCAGATCAGACTGAACCAGCTCTCGTTTCGCTACAGCCCGCAAACCCCGTGGGTACTTAAAAACCTTGACCTCAGTATCGCTAAAGGTGGTCGTGTTGGCTTCATTGGTACGACTGGTAGCGGCAAAAGCACTCTGCTAGATATAGTCATGGGTCTGTTGCAGCCTACAGGGGGCACGTTAGAGATCGATTGGCAGGCAGTCACGACGGGTAACCACCGCGCTTGGCAATCCCATATCGCGCATGTGCCGCAAGCCATTTTTCTAGCCGACAGTACCATTGAAGAAAACATCGCCTTTAGCGTGCCTAAAGACCAGATCGACCACGAGCGTGTCAAGCAGGCGGCTCGCCAGGCGCAAATCGCTGACATCATCGAGACTTGGCCCAAACGATACCAAACCTTCGTGGGCGAACGCGGCATCCGGTTGTCCGGTGGCCAGCGCCAGCGCATCGGCATCGCCCGTGCCCTCTACAAGCAAGCCGATGTCATCATCTTCGACGAAGCCACCAGCGCGCTGGACAACGAAACCGAACAGGCCGTCATGCAAGCCATCGAAGGCCTCAGCGAGGATCTCACCATCCTCATCATCGCCCACCGCCTCACCACACTGAAAAACTGTACGTTAATAGTGGAACTGGCCGATCGCGGTGTTAAACGTACTGGCACCTATCGAGAAATAGTGACATTAGCGGCATGAATGCCATAAGTAAAAAGGAAAGTATCCACTATACTTGGTAACTTATTCATCCACGTCACCGGCGACACGGGCTTCATTTATTGTTCTGACAACAATATCGACTGGATGAGCCTCGACACCTTGCGTGCATGGATCGACCAAACTCTTGAAAATATAGGAAAGTTTCGATGACTATGATTCCCTACGGCCGCCAAGACATCAACCAAGCCGACATTGATGCAGTCGTGGATGTGCTGCGCTCGGACTTCCTCACTCAAGGCCCCGCCGTTCCAGCATTTGAAAAGGCTGTCGCCAGTTATTGCGGAGCTGATCATGCCGTAGCAGTAAACAACGCCACCTGCGCCCTGCACATCGCTTGTCTAGCGCTGGGCGTTGGGCCGGGCGACTGGGTGTGGACCAGCCCTATCACCTTTGTGGCCAGCGCCAACTGTGCACTTTATTGCGGCGCGCAGGTCGATTTTGTGGACATTGACCCGCGTACCTACAACCTGAGCGTGGAACGCTTGGCTGAAAAGTTGGCACAAGCAGAAAAGACCGGTAACTTGCCCAAGGTCGTTATCCCTGTGCATTTGTGCGGTCAACCCTGCGACATGGCAGGGATCTACGCACTGGGTCAACGCTACGGCTTCAAGATCATCGAGGATGCCTCGCATGCCATCGGCGGCCGCTACAAAGGCGAGCCGATCGGCAACTGCCGTTACAGCGATATTACGGTGTTCAGCTTTCATCCGGTCAAGATTATCACTTCGGGCGAAGGTGGCATGGCGCTCACCAACGAGGCACAGTTGGCCAAGCGCCTCCGATTACTCCGAAGTCATGGCATCACCAGTGATGCATTAGATATGCAGCCTAGGGCATCGGAAGAAATTTGGAATTATCAGCAAATATGCTTGGGCTTTAACTATCGTATGACCGATGTTCAAGCCGCGTTAGGACTGAGTCAGAGGCAGCGGCTTGATGAGTTCGTGACCAGCCGGCACGCCATCGCCAAGCGCTATGACCGGCTTTTGGCTGATCTGCCGGTGATTACCCCATGGCAACACCCGGACAGCTATTCCGGTTTGCACCTCTATGTGATTCGTTTGCAGCTAGGTGAAATCAACAAGACTCATCGCCATGTGTATGAAGCACTACATGCAGAAGGAATACTTGTAAATCTGCACTACATCCCCGTTTACCGACAGCCGTACTACGAAAATATGGGGTTCAGGAAAGGTTACTGTCCTGAATCGGAACAATATTACTCAGAAGTCATCAGCATACCGATGTTTCCTGGGCTGACGGCGGGGCAGCAGGATGAGGTGGTGGCTGCGATACAAAAGGCGACAAGCGCATGAATATCGCCGTCATTCCCGCCCGTGGCGGCAGCAAGCGCATTCCGCGTAAAAACATCAAGTCGTTTTGCGGCAAGCCTATGATTGCCTGGTCCATTGAGGCTGCGTTGCAAAGCGGTTGTTTTGATCATGTCGTGGTGTCGACCGACGACGACGAAATTTCCGAAGTGGCCAGACAGCACGGTGCCGAGGTGCCTTTTGTTCGTCCACCCGAGTTATCGGATGATCACACGAGCACCATTCCCGTTATTCATCATGCCGTCGAATGGTTCAACGAACGCGGACAGATACCTGTTCAGGTTTGCTGCATTTATGCGACAGCGCCCTTTGTCAGGGCGGATGACATTCGCCGTGGGCTTGATGTCCTGACCAGTGCAGGCTGCGACTACGCTTTCTCTGTTACCAGTTATCCGTTTCCCATTCAACGGGCCATCCGCATCACCGCGCAGGGTCGGATGGAGATGTTCAGCCCGGAGTACTACAACACCCGATCCCAGGATTTGGAAGAGGCCTACCACGATGCCGGTCAGTTCTACTGGGGCCGGGCCACGGCATGGCTCACTGGCAACGTTATTTTTGACCCGCATTCCGCCGCCGTTCAAATCCCACGTTATCGCGTTCAGGATATTGATACTACAGAGGACTGGCAAATGGCCGAGTACCTATTTCGAGTTGTCAATGCTTGAATGCGTTAGTCATCAGTCATCAAACTAAGGAACTTCATCATGACATTTAAAACCGAGCAAGAGGCTTTCTGGGCCGGAGCCTTCGGCACCGAATACATCCAGCGTAACCAGGGCGATGCCCTGCTGGCATCCAACCTCGATTTTTTCGCCAAGGCGCTCCGCGCTGTCCGTGGCGTGAGCACCTGCATCGAGTTTGGCGCCAATATTGGTATGAATCTCAAGGCCTTGAAACTGCTGCACCCCGCGCACGTGCAGCACGGCATTGAGATCAACGCCGATGCCGCCCGTGAGTTGGCGCAGGTCATCTCGCCCGACCATGTGCACCACAGCTCCATCCTCGACTTCAATCCGAAACAGACCTGGGATCTGGTGCTCATCAAGGGCGTGCTCATTCACATTAATCCTGATGCCTTACCGAGGGTGTATGACAAGCTTGTCGCCGCCAGTGGCCGCTACCTGCTGGTGGCCGAGTACTACAACCCGACACCGGTCGCCATTCCGTACCGAGGCCATGCGGACCGCCTGTTTAAACGCGACTTTGCGGGCGAAATCATGGACCGTCACCCGCAGATGCAACTAGTAGACTACGGCTTCGCTTACCGGCGTGATCCCAACTTCCCGCAAGACGATATCACCTGGTTTCTCATGGAAAAAACGGAGCTGACATGCTGACCTACTGCAAACACTGCGTGATGCCGGACACCAAACCTGACCTGCACCTGGACGAAGAAGGCGTGTGCAACGCCTGCCGTAGCTATGAAAAACGCAAGGAAGTGGACTGGGATGCCCGCCACAGGGAACTGCTTCAAGTGCTGGAAAAATATAGCAGCCGTGATGGCAGCAACTGGGACTGCATCGTCCCCGTCAGCGGCGGCAAGGATAGCACCTACCAGGTGGTGCGCATGCTGCAACTGGGACTTAACCCGTTGTGTGTGACTTCCACCACCTGCGACTTGTCCGAGCTCGGTCGCAAGAATATCGAAAATCTCAAGCACTTGGGCGTGGACTACGTCGAGATGTCCCCAAATCCGTTGATACGAGCCAAGCTCAACCGCGTCGGCTTGACGCAGGTGGGCGACATCTCCTGGCCTGAGCATGTGGGCATTTTTACCATCCCCGTTCGTGCAGCGGTGCAGTTCAACGTGCCCCTCATCGTTTGGGGCGAGAACTCGCAGAACGAATATGGCGGCCCGGCGGCAGCGGCCGGGAACAACGTGCTCAACCGGCGCTGGCTCGAAGAGTTCGGCGGTTTGTTGGGTATGCGTGTGTCGGACATGATCGGCATGGAGGGCATCGAGGCCAAACACCTGATCTGCTATACCTACCCCGAAGATGTAGAGCTAGCGCGAGTGGGTGTCACGGGCCTGTTCCTTGGTCATTACCTGCCATGGGATGGCCTGTCGAACACCTTGATTGCCCAAGCCAACGGCTTCATCACCTACGACAAGGTGGTCGAGGGCTCCATGGTCAACTACGAGAATCTAGACAACCACCAGACCGGTATCCACGACTACTTCAAGTTTCTGAAATTTGGCTTTGGCCGTGCGACTGACTTGGCCTGCCTGCACATTCGCCGCAGCCGGCTGACTCGTCAGGACGGATTGGATGCTGTCAAACGACTGGATGGTCGATTTCCATCGGAATATTTGGGCAAGTCGCTGGAAGATATCTTGCGCCCGCTGAACATGACTGTGGACGAGTTCATTAGCCTGTGTGACAAGTTCACCAACAAGAAAATTTTCAAACGTGATGTTAGCGGGGCGCTAATGAAGGACCGCGATGGAAACCTCACAAAGATCAATTACGACAACGCATGAGAGTAGGTGTTATTGACTACGGGGTGGGGAATCTGGGCTCGGTACTACACGCCTTAGAGGAGCTGCGCGTAGCCCCGATCCTGGTAACGCGCGCCATGGACATGCACGCCACGGATAGCCTTATCCTGCCCGGCGTGGGTAATTTTTCCGACTGTGCCCGGCTGCTTGGCGAGGGAGGCTGGACGCAGGCCTTGCGAGACGAGGTGCAAGGGAGTCAGAAGCCGTTACTGGGCGTGTGCGTGGGCATGCAGCTACTGGCTACGCGCAGCATGGAAGGAGCCAATGCAAACTCCTATGACGGCACGGAGGGGCTCGGATTCATTCCGGGCCGCGTGGAGCATCTGCGCACGCTTGGCTGCAACCTACGCGTGCCGCATGTGGGCTGGAACGAGGCTGCGACCGGCGCAGTAAAAGGCGGACTGTTCGACGGTATCCCTGACGGAACCGATTTTTATTTTGTCCATAGCTACGCTTTTGTGCCCGAAGACCCCGCAGACATACTGGCCACCACTGACTACGGCATCCCTGTGACTGCAGCCGTCAGACGCGGCCACGTCTGGGGCACACAATTCCACCCGGAGAAAAGTTCGCGCGCGGGTTTCCGGTTACTGCGTAATTTCATTGAGGGTCGTTCATGTTGAAGGTGCGTGTGATTCCTACTCTGCTGTGGAAGCAGTTTGGCCTCGTCAAGGGTGTGGGCTTTGATAGCTGGCGCCGTGTAGGGCCCGTGTTGCCTGCCATCAAGGTCTATAACCAGCGCGAAGTGGATGAACTGGTGCTGGTAGACATAGTGGCGCATCTGTCTGAAGACGACCCGGATTTTGAGTCTATAGATGAGTTTGGCCAGGATTGTTTTGTGCCGCTTGCTGTTGGCGGTGGCATCACGCGCATTGAGCAGGTACAAAGACTACTCCGTGCCGGAGCCGACAAGGTGAGTCTCAATACTGCATCCTACGCACGCCCCGAGTTGGTAACTGAGATTGCCAGGCGCCACGGAGCACAGTGCGTAGTGGCGAGCATCGACGTGCGAACGAATTCCAGCGGAGGCTGGCAGTGTTTTAGCCACGCTGGACTGAAGCCCACTGGGCGCGAAGTGTGTGAATGGGCGCGTGAACTAGAGAGCAGGGGTGCAGGCGAAATTCTAATTACATCCATCGAACGCGATGGAACGCTGCATGGCTACGATCTGGCATTGATTGAAGCGGTTGTGGGCGCAGTCAAAATTCCGGTTATCGCTTCTGGCGGAGCAGGTACTTACCAGCACATGGTGAAGGCGGTCACACAAGCCGGAGCTTCGGCCGTGGCGGCGGCCAGCATGTTCCACTTCACGGAACAGACGCCCGCCGGGGCTAAGGCAGCGCTTGCTGCTGCAGGTGTGCCAGTGCGCAAGTCGTTCCTGGATTTGACTGCTGCTAGATGAAGAAGCGAGTCGCCTTCCGCACTGATGCCTCGCTACAGATCGGCATCGGCCACGTCATGCGCTGCCTGACCTTGGCCGATGCTCTCAAGGCCCGCGGGGCGGAGTGCGAATTCATCAGCCGTGAGCACCCCGGCCATATGCTGGGGGTCATTCGCCAGCGCGGCCATGCCGTGACTGCACTCCCGGCAGGCAAGCCCTCGTCCGCAAGGGCGGATGACTCTGTGCAGCAACCGGCCCACGCTGCATGGCTGTGTTGCGACTGGTCAACTGACGCCCGGCAAACCGGTGCCATCCTGGCCAGCTTACAGCCCGACTGGCTGGTCGTTGACCATTACGCCCTCGATCAGCGCTGGGAAGAGGCGTGTGCACCCCATTCCCGCAAGCTGCTGGTGATTGACGACCTCGCAGACCGGCCCCACCGTTGCGACCTGCTGCTCGATCAAAACCTGGGCCGTCAGCCTGAACACTATGCCCAGTGGGTGCCTGCATACTGCCAAGTGCTCACTGGTCCGCAATATGCCTTGTTGCGCCCTGAGTTTGCAGCACTACGGCCCTACAACCTACAGCGTCGCCAAGCGCAGCCCGCCTTGCGCCAGTTGCTCATCACCATGGGCGGCGTTGATCAACCCAACGCCACCGGGCAGGTGCTACAGGCCCTCAAAACCTGCGCTTTGCCAGCCGTCTGCCGCATCACCGTGGTCATGGGCTTGACGGCGCCCTGGTTGCAAAGTGTTCGGGAACTGGCGGCACAGATGCCCTGGCCCACCGAAGTGGTGGTCAATGTTAGCGACATGGCTCAGCGCATGGCCGACAGCGACTTAGCCATTGGTGCGGCGGGCAGTACTTCGTGGGAGCGATGCTGCCTGGGCTTGCCTACTTTGATGGTGGTGCTGGCAAATAACCAACGGCCTAGCGCCAAAGCCTTGCAAGAGGCTCAGGCATCCCGTCTGATTGGGGGGGTGAGCGAAGTTGCGACGCAACTTCCGTTAGCTGTCCAAGCATTGACACAAGACCATCAGCTGATGCGCATGAGTACCGCCGCCAGTGCGGTGACCGATGGGCAAGGTGTTGACAAGGTACTACAGGCATTGGGAGTCTTAATTGACTAAGCAAGCTGCAGATATATCATTGATTCGTCCTATGGTCCATGCCGATCTGGAACGTGTGCTCGCCTGGCGCAACCACCCAGAAGTGAGGCGCCACATGTACACCCAGCACGAAATCACGTTGGATGAACACCAGTGCTGGTTTGAGCGCACCTTACAGGACCCGCGCAAACATTTATTAATTTTTGAATTGGGTAACCAGCCTCTTGGCTTTATCAACTTTAGCGAGTTCGCAAGCGGCGGCGTTATTGACTGGGGGTTTTATGTAGCGCCCAATGCACCCAAAGGCAGCGGACGAAAGCTCGGCCAAGCAGCATTGAACCATGCTTTCACCCAACTCAAACTCCACAAAGTCAGTGGTCAAGCTTTGGCACACAACGGGCGTTCCATTCACTTTCATCAATCCTTGGGGTTTCAGCTGGAAGGCACCTTGCGAGATCAGCATTTTGATGGCGAACGTTATCATTCGGTCATGTACTTTGGTCTGCTGAGTCATGAATGGCAACCCAACCCGTAAGGCACAAAAGAGAACACCATGTCGAATCACCCATGCATTACCATCGCGGGTCGTCAGATTGCCGTTGACGAACCGCCTTACGTCATCGCCGAAATGTCTGCCAACCACAACAGCAACATTGAAACTGCCTTCAAAATTATCGAGGCCGCCAAACAGGCTGGTGCCGACGCCGTTAAGCTACAGACCTACCGCCCCGACACCATCACCCTGAATTGCGACACCGAAGACTTTCGCATCCACGGCGGGCTGTGGGACGGCCGCACGCTCTACGACCTTTACCAAGAAGCCCACATGCCGTGGGAGTGGCACGCCCCGCTGTTTGCGCGCGCGCGCAAACTCGGTATTACCATCTTCAGCTCGCCGTTTGACAATACCGCCGTCGATCTGCTGGAAGATCTCAACACGTCGGCCTACAAGATCGCGTCTTTCGAAGCAGTTGATCTGGCGCTGATCAAATACGTAGCCAGCACCAGGAAACCCATGATCATCTCCACCGGCATGGCCGACGCTGAAGAGATCCAGGAGGCCATCAATGCCGCCCGCGAAGGCGGCTGCAAAGAGCTGGCCATTCTGCATTGCGTCAGCGGCTACCCCGCACCGGCAGAAGACTACAACCTGCGCACCATCCCGGACATGATCCAGCGCTTTGGCCTGGTCACCGGCTTGTCGGACCACACCTTGGACAACACCACCGCCATCACCAGCGTGGCCATGGGTGCCTCCATCATCGAAAAGCATTTCACGCTGGACCGAAAAGGTGGCGGGCCGGACGACAGCTTCTCGCTGGAACCCTTGGAGTTGGCTGCGCTATGTCAAGACAGCAAGACGGCTTGGGCGGCGCTCGGCCGCGTGGACTATGGCCGCAAGTCAAGCGAGCAGGGGAATGTGAAATTTCGCCGGTCCTTGTATTTCGTGAAGAATATGAAGGCGGGTGAGGTCATCACGCCTGATGCGGTGCGCAGTGTGAGACCGGGGTTTGGGTTGGCGCCGAAGTATTTGGAGCATGTACTGAGCAAATCAGTAAAACAAGATGTAAAGCGCGGGACAGCATTGAGGTGGGAGTTGTTGGTGTGAATTTAACAGGGAAAGATTTTTAAAAAAGGACATCAATGAAATCTGATGAATATGAAATCGGCCGGCTAATTATGGGTATGCGCGCAGCTTATGCACGAGGCGAAAATGCCATGGCTTGGGCGCGCGCTAATTCAGAGGGCGGCGACAATACACTTGTGAGCGCCTTGGTTGCCTATGATCTACAAGCTGGCAGTTATGTTGAATGGGCACGCACGAATCTGAATTACAACAACAAATGGTGTGCGCAACTTGCGGGTCTAATTCAACCCCATGTTGAAGCTGGGGATCATGTCATGGAAGTTGGGGTCGGTGAGGCAACTACACTCGCAGGAGTAATAAAAGCGGTTAATCGTCCCAATCTTAGCGTGCTGGGTTTTGATATGAGTTGGTCAAGAATTAAAGTTGCGCAGGAATGGATTGCAGAGAGTTCCGTTGATGCGCGTCTATTTGTGGGAGATCTTTTTCACATACCCTTGGCAGACAACTCGATTGATGTTATTTACACTGCGCATACTCTAGAGCCCAATGGTGGACGGGAGATCGCGGCTATTACAGAATTACTTCGCGTTGCACGCAAAGCTGTGGTACTAGTTGAGCCGCTTTATGAATTGGCTTCCGAACTGGCGCAGAAACGAATGTTAGAACATGGTTATGTGACAGGCCTTAAATCTACTGCAGAACAACTGGGTGCCAAGGTGGTCCAGTATGGTTTGCTTGATATTTGTGATGGTCCGCACAATCCGAGTGGCGTTGTGTGTATGGTTAAGCCTGATCCAGTATCAAGATCAAAAATCGAGATGGGATCTTGGCGGTGTCCACTGACCGGCATTCCTTTGATTGATCAAGGAGATATTTTCTACGCCGAGCAGGTGGGTATTGCATATCCCGTTATGCGGAGTGTCCCATTGCTACGGAGAGAACACGGGGTAATCGCGTCTAAAATTCTTAGTTGATAGTGATGGTAATACTGATTACCACAGTAAATTAAAGCATTTCACCGGGAACCGAGCTATTGAAGGGCGACCTCTCTATGATAACGAACGAAATGCACTTTTAGGTAGTGAAAACGGTGTGAACTCGGCAAGTATTAGGGATGAATGTTTCGGGTCGACCGAAACATAGTAAACATCCTAGATTTATCGACGATCAATTTACGCTTAATCGCGCCGATGGAGGGGGCAAAAGAGTTCAATCCAGTTTCGCCGTTCACTATACATAGTGCAAGACCTTAAGGTGGCGACGAGTTGACGCGCGAAAATGTGCGTGCGATCCTGCCAGGACAGGGTCTACCGATAAAGTATCTGGAGCATGTATTGAGAAAATCAGTAAAACAAGATGTAAAGTGCGGGACCGCAATGAGGTGAGAGTTGTTGGAGTGAAATTACTAAAGATGAGCATCTGCGGCGCTACGTTGATGTGATTCCTGATCGCATAAAAACATCTTTGAAATGCATATTCAGCCATTTTCATGGCAAAAGTTTATTTCTACTCAAAAATTAATTAACTAAAGTAAGGCAAAGCAGGGTATGAAAGTATTTTTCTTCTATATAGGCACCCCGACGCCCATTTTTGAAACCGAACTGGAATTAATCCGCAAGCATGAGAAATTAGGTGATCCAGTTCGGGTTCTACAATGTTCCGGTAATCTTCCTAATTGCCATTGGAATCCAGAGCATAAGAATAGTCTGTGCGCTATGTGCCGCTCTAAGTTCAAGAATGGTTGGGAGGTGCTAAATCCTGGGAAAAATGTTGAGTTAAAACAGTTCCCTACCTATAAGCCTATGTCGTCCGAATTTCCACCTGTTTTTAATTTTGTTGATGATATTACGCGTTATCAGTATGACAACGAAAATATCGGTTATGGTGTCGCATCATCTCTTATATCAAGTTACCGGGACCACCGTTTCAATACCCGCAAATATCACAGTGAGATTATCCGGGAGCTGAGCACCGCAGTAGCAGTGTACAGAACATTAAAACAGGAGTTAGAAGAATTCAAGCCAGACCGGGTATATTTTTTTAATGGACGAATTACAACCCATTTGCCTGCAAAACTTCTCTGCAAGCGGATGGGGATAGAATATTTTTCATACGAGGTTGCCAATAAACTGAACAGTTACTTATTGATTAAGAATGCGACAGCTCATACGGTTGTTTCAACTGCTAAAGTCAACCTGATAATCTCCAATTGGGAAATGAAGCATGAAAAGATAGGGGAGGCATTTTTTAGGCAAAAAAGAAACGGGAATAAATTTGAAAATGTACTATCCTTTGTAAAGAATCAGATCAAAGATATTTTACCGAAAGGATTTAATCGAAATAAAAAAAATATTGCCATCTTTGGCGGTACTATTGATGAATATGCGGGTGTTGAAGAGTGGAAAAATAAGATATATGAACCTGATGAAACAGCAGGTGTCCGTAAAATACTTGAGTCGTTCGAATCCGACAATCGTTATATGTTTTATCTTCGCGTACACCCTCATATGAAAGAACTATCCAGCACTACCAGTCAGTTAGTGGATATTCGCGAGCTCAGTTCGCGGTTTAACAACCTGTGCGTCATATGGCCTGGGGATACTGTGGATTCCTATGCGCTGATGGATGCTTGTGAAAAAATAATTACTTTCGGCTCAACAATGGGAGTCGAAGCTACGTATTGGGGGAGGCCGTCTATTTTGGCAGGCCATGCGTTTTATGAGAATTTTGATTGCGTTTATATGCCCAAGACCCATGAAGAGCTGGTAAAGCTTTTAGAGGAAGATATTAAGCCTCTATCTGTCGATTCGACACTGAAATATGCTTTCTGGGAGGTGTCAAATGGCACACCCTTTGAACACTTCAAGCAAACGGGATTCAAGAACGGACTCGCTGTCGGTGCTTTTGATGGTATTGAGATAAAGCCTAGCGCGCTTTCAGCGCTGTGGTACAAAATTACTATCTTTCCATGGAGAGTAAAGAGGGTTGTTATGAAGCCCACGCTGATATTTAGAAAATTGAAAAAATATGTGAAAGAAATACATTGAAGTCGCCTCTGCGAACGTTAAGCAAAAAAGACTGTTTTACATCGCGTGTCATTAGCTAAATTAGCATTTAAAATTTGTAGGCTGACACGCCAATTTGGATTTCTAAAATGATTAAAAGATTCATGAATTATTTGCTAGATACACGGGATCGACAGCGAATCAATATTGCACTGAGCAAGGGCTCAGCAATGATGCATGCTCGTAATATTGATTTGAAGCAACCAGCAACGTGGGAATTTTCTGGGTTCAGTCAAAACGGTGAAGACGGCATCTTAGACGTTTTGCGGAAGAATCTATTGAGTAGCAATCGTTACTTCATCGAAATTGGCGCAGCCGATGGCATTGAAAATAATACAGGCTGGCTACTTGTTGCAGAAAAATATAATGGACTGCTGATTGATGGCAGCGCGCACCTTGTTGAAAGAGCGAGAAGAACGGTTGTTGGATACAGCATTGGTGCTGAATGCCACAATATGTTTGTAACGAGAGAAAGCATCAGCGACATTAAAGCGATGGCATTACACCATGACCCCGATGTATTTTCTCTAGATATTGACGGTAATGACTACCATATCGCGCAAGCCATTCTGGATGGCGGGTTTCGACCAAAGATATTTGTGGTCGAGTACAACTCAGTCTATGGGCCAGAACGCAGTATGACCATAGAGTACCAGCCTAGCTTCGTGTTTACCAAGGTGCATCCCACACATCTTTATTATGGTGTTTCAATTTCGGGTTGGCGAAAATTCTTTGAAAATAACGGTTATCGCTTTGTGACCGTAGACCGCAATGGTGTAAATGGTTTCTTTGTGGATCCTAAGTTCTACGATGAGTCCTTTCTAGACGGTGTGCAAGGCCTAACATTTGCGGAGAATCAATCGCAGCACAAAAAATTCCGTTTGTCGAGTGAAAAACAATTCTCACTAATTGCAGATCAAAAATTCATATCTATTTGACTCTGAATATTCAGTTAAAAATCCCGCAAAAATGATAAATAACATAACACAAGAGACGGCTAAAACTGAAGTTCCTAAATTGTCCATCTGCATGGCAACCTATAACAGAGGGTTATTCATAGGGGAGACGCTGGATTCTATTTTGGTACAGATGGTGCCAGGTATTGAGATTGTCATTGTGGACGGAGCTTCACCAGATAATACGCAAGAGGTAATGGCAGATTATTTGTTGCTGCATCCTGAAATACGTTATTTCCGCGAGTCGAAAAATTCCGGAGTTGATGCTGACTTTGATAAGGCCGTTGGTTATGCTAGAGGTGATTACTGTTGGTTAATGACTGATGATGATTTACTAAGACCGGGGGCAATCGCAACAGTGTTGTCAACTCTCGGCGGTGAGGATGATCTGATTATTGTCAATGGAGAAGTCAGGAATGTGGAATTAACCACTGTATTTGAAAGAAAACGCTTGCCGTTTGATTTTGATAGGGTGTATCGATCTGTTGATAGTGAATCATTTTTCTCAGATACTGCTGGATATCTTTCGTTTATAGGTTGTGTAGTTATTCGACGTGCCTGTTGGCTTGCCCGTAATCGCGTTGTTTATTACGGATCTTTGTTTATTCATGTTGGTGTAATTTTCCAGAACCCTCCAATTGCAAATGTCAGAGTGATTGCTGAGCCCCTTATTGTCATTCGCTATGGTAATGCAATGTGGACTTCGCGAAGTTTTGAAATTTGGGTTTTCAAGTGGCCAAAACTAATCTGGTCATTTTCGGGATTTTCGGACTTGACTAAAAGGAAAATTTGTCGTAACGAGCCATGGCGAAGTGTAAAAGCACTTTTTCATAATCGAGCACTCGGTGCTTATACATTAGTTGAATTTCAAAAATTTTGGCCAACAGATACGGGAAAAATAGAACGTTTAATTGCTTATTTGCTGAGTATCTTTCCTGCATCATTAGCAAATTTGATAATGGTTTTTTATTTTTCCATATTGACCAAACAGCCAGCTCAGATGGCATTGCATGACTTGCTGTATAGCCGGAATGCGAGTAAGTTGAGTCGTCTTCTCGTTCGAATTTTAGGCGTAAAACTGTTAACCTAAAATATCAACAATGATTGAGTTGGAAGTTGGATTTGAAAAACTCATGCATACACGGATGCAGGATTTCAATATTTTTTAAAACTGATGGAATAAATGACGATGTACAAAAAAGTTGAGAAATGCAGAATTTGTGGCAATACCCATCTGGAGCGGGTGCTGGACTTGGGTGAGCAAATGCTCACGGGAGTTTTTCCGCGAGAAAAGGGGGCGGAAGTCACAGTGGGGCCATTGCATTTGGTGAGGTGTGTAGGTGGAGATGATACATGTGGCCTGTTGCAGCTAGAGCACTCCTATGATTTGGGTGAAATGTACGGCGAAAACTATGGTTATCGCTCCGGCCTGAACGCCAGCATGGTGGCGCATCTTAACAGCAAGGTGCAAAGAATTCTTGGGATGGTGGAGTTGCACGAGGGTGATTTGGTCATTGATATTGGTAGTAATGACAGCACTACATTACAGGCATATCCGTTATCGGGTCCTGTGCTCGTGGGTGTTGATCCGACGGGTATCAAATTTCACAGCTATTACCCTTCACACATTCAATTAATACCGGATTTCTTTTCTTCGGCGTTGGTGAAGATGCGTTTCCCTGGACAGAAGGCAAAAATCGTCACTTCGTTTTCCATGTTCTACGACTTGGAAGATCCTGTCGGTTTTATGGCGCAGGTGTATGACGTGCTGGCAGACGATGGGGTTTGGGTATTCGAACAAAGCTACATGCCGACTATGCTTGATACAAATTCATATGACACGGTGTGCCATGAGCATTTGGAATTTTATGCACTGCGACAAATCAAATGGATGGCAGATCGAGTGGGTTTCAAGATTCTTGATGTGGAGTTTAATGATGTTAACGGGGGCAGCTTCTCTGTTACGGTATCGAAGTCGCATGGGGATTTAACAATATTACCAGCAGTGAAGAAGATACTCGAAGAAGAGCGTGCAAAGGGGTTAGATACGATGGCACCCTACCACGCATTTGCTGAACGTGCGGTTCAAACTAAGTGTGATTTACTGAAGTTTATAGAAACGGTTCGTGCTGAAGGTAAATCTGTATCGGTTCTCGGTGCATCAACCAAGGGCAATGTGTTGTTGCAATACTGTGGCTTAACAGCAAAGGATATTCAATTTGTCGGTGAGGTAAATTCGGAAAAATTTGGTTGTTATACGCCTGCCACTTGGATACCAATCATTGCAGAACATGAGTTATTAGCGAATAACCCAGATTACATGATTGTGCTACCTTGGCATTTCAGGAAATTTTTTGTAGCTAATAAAAAATATTCAGGCAGAAATTTGGTCTTCCCATTACCAGCAGTAGAGGTTGTGAAAATTGCTTAGTAATTTAGCTAATGGACATATTGTGTCTGAAGAAGTGGTTAAGGAAAAATTAGCTCGGGTCATTGCGTTTTACTTGCCTCAATTCCATCCCACTCCTGAAAATGATTTGTGGTGGGGCAAGGGGTTCACTGAGTGGACCAATGTTGCCAATGCGAAGCCATTGTTTAAAGGGCACGAGCAACCTATCATTCCGGCTGATTTAGGATTTTATGATTTAAGATTATCTGAAACTAGAGTAGCTCAGGCTGAAATGGCCGCTGAGTTTGGGGTGGAGGGTTTTTGCTATTGGCATTACTGGTTTGCAGGTCGCCGGATGCTTGAGAGGCCTTTTGACGAAGTTCTTTCTTCAGGTTCACCAAATTTTCCTTTCTGTTTGGGTTGGGCAAATCATTCTTGGAACGGGATATGGAAGGATGAGCCTCATCGACGGCTGATCGATCAGACTTACCCTGGCGAAGCTGACGACAGAGCGCACTTCGACTATCTGTTGACCGCCTTCAGCGATCACCGTTATATGACGGTGGACGGTAAACCGATATTTGTCATTTTCAAGCCGACAGATATTCCTGAGGCAAAAAGGCGATTTGATCTTTGGCGTGAGTTGGCCGTGAAGGCTGGGCTTAAGGGCTTGCATATTGTTGGCATCAACATGCTGGATTTCGAAGACGCCGCAGCGCTTGGCTTGGATGCTGTGACAGTATCCACCTTGGCAGTCATCAATATAGCTAATTCAGTGCTTAACGAAGCCACAAGAATCATGTGGGGGGTTAAGCGAAGGCTGTCTTTGGGCGGGCCACGGATTGTTGAATATAGCGATGTGATTAAGCAACTTGTACCTGATCTCAACCAGTTTGGTTGTGAAGCCTATCCTTGTGTCTATCCTAATTGGGACAATACGCCTCGCAAGGGACGTAAAGGATTGGTGGTTGCGAATTCAACTCCCGCACTTTTTGAGGAGCATTTGAACGATGCAGTAGGCGCAGTGGCTGATCGCGCTGATGAACACAAACTTGTTTTTGTAAAATCGTGGAACGAATGGGCTGAAGGGAATCACCTGGAGCCAGACACGAAATGGGGTTTGCAATATTTGCAGGCACTCAAACGAGTTGTCGGATGAGCGATGCGTATACCGCCTCAAATGTGGCAACTGTCGTTGTTATTGGTGCATCGGGTTTTATAGGGGAGCACCTGCTAAACGTTTTTGCCGAGCGGAAAGACATTAAAGTGCATGTGTTGGTGCATCGCAACAGAGCCAAGAAGCATGACAATATTAGTTTCTTTGAAGGTGATCTTTTAAAGTCAGGCTCATTGGATGCGCTGCTCAGCGAAAACTGTACTGTGATCAATCTGGCGTATCTCGCGCAGCATAATCTGGAGGCAATGACTAACCTCGCGAACGCCTGCGTGAAGAATCAGGTTCGGCGCTTGATCCATTGCGGTACGGCTATGGTGGATGGTAGAGCCAGAGGCGATAAAATTTTTGAAAATACGCTCTGTGTTCCAATTTCGGCGTATGAAAAAACCAAATTACAGCTCGAAGCTATTTTGCTTGAAACTGCGCTCGGAAAATTTGAGGTCTCGATACTCCGCCCGACAGCAGTGTTCGGACCGGGGGGTAAAAACCTGCTTAAACTGGCAAATGAGCTCATGGTGGCAAATCGGTGGATCAACTACGTCAAGTCTTGCCTGTTCAATCGCAGGAGCATGAACCTTGTATCGGTTGAAAATGTGGTTGCTGCGTTGGAATTTCTGCTTGATGCTAAAAAAGTGGACAGAGAAGTTTTCATCATTTCAGATGATGATTCCCCAGTAAACAACTATTATGATGTAGAAAACAGGTTACTCGCACATTTTGGTAAAGCTTATCCTGTTTCACAAGTATTCATCCCGAAATTCCTCCTAAGCGCACTGCTTCGGTTGGCGGGAAAATCAAACACCAACCCATTAAAAAAATACAGCGATCAAAAGCTTGTTGCATTGGGTTTTAAAAAACCACAAGATCTTGAAGCGGCAATAAATGCATTTGCTGCTTGGTATAGGATTTCTGCAGCTCTCAAGGCGTAGGACATGCTATTTAATTCTTACGAATTCCTATTCTTATTTCTGCCGGTCGTGTTTGCCGGGTTTTTCTGGCTTGCACGTTTCGGTCATAGTGTCAGCGCATTGTGGCTATCATTCGCCTCGCTATTCTTCTACGGATGGTGGTCACCCAAATATGTTGGGTTGCTCCTCGCATCCATAGTCATAAATTACGGCCTGGCTTATGTGATCGGACACAAACACAGCCGCGCCCACGCAAAAATATTTCTTATATTTGCGATCGTGGCTAATCTGGTATTGTTGGGTTTCTACAAATATTTTAATTTTTTTATCAGCACAACAAATTGGGTATCTGGCGGAACATTCTCTTTCGTTGATGTTATTTTGCCGTTGGGCATTTCCTTTTTCACGTTTACTCAAATCACTTTTTTAGTGGATGTATATCGCGGCGTGGCTCGCGAATACAACTTCATCCACTACCTGCTGTTTGTTACGTACTTCCCGCATCTGATTGCGGGCCCAGTTCTTCATCATGGGCAGATGATGCCCCAATTCGCCAAGAGAGAGACATATCAATTCCAACTTGATAATGTGGCACTTGGGCTGAGTATTTTTACCATAGGCTTGGCAAAGAAAGTGATGCTGGCGGACAACTTCGGTGATTACGCCGAGCCAGTGTTTGCTGCTGCGGGTTTGGGCGTTCAGCCTGACTTTATTGAGGCATGGACTGGCGCATTAGCCTATACGTTGCAACTGTATTTCGATTTTTCAGGTTACTCCGACATGGCGATTGGTATCTCCATGCTGTTCGGCGTGAAGTTGCCCATCAATTTTAATTCTCCCTACAAGTCAGTAAACATCATCGAATTCTGGCGTCGTTGGCACATGACGCTCTCACAGTTTCTACGTGACTATCTCTACATCCCTCTGGGTGGAAACAGGAACGGGAAGATCATGCGGCACATGAATCTTATGACCACGATGCTGCTCGGCGGTTTGTGGCACGGGGCTAATTGGACGTTCGTGATTTGGGGTGGCCTTCATGGGCTTTACTTGGTCGTCAATCATGTATGGCGATCGCTTGTTGCTTGCCGTGTGCCAACGCAAGGCATTCCCGCGCGTATTTATAACCTGGCAGCGACGTTGCTCACATTTTTGTGCGTGGTAGTCGCCTGGATATTTTTCCGCGCCGAGTCTTTTTCATCTGCAATTTTGGTGTTGAAAGGGTGCTTCGGTTATGGGGGTATTTCCTTGCCCTCGAAATTAGGCGCGCTCGCCGATAGTTTTGGTAATCTAGCGAGTTTGCTGCCGGCAGGGGTTTCCTATGGTGGTGTATTTCTTAATATCCCTGGTCTTGGTTCGTTGGGTGGACTCGCGCCATTTGCTAGATTGTTGGTGCTGGGCTTGCTGATTGTTTGGATTGCGCCTAATTGCCAGCAGTTTTTTAACTTTGTTGTGCAGAAGGGCGGAGGAGTAAGGCTGTTCAATCGGACGATCACATGGAAGCCAAAACCTGTTGTTGGATTCCTTTTTGGCTGCGCGTTCTGTCTTGCCTTAAGCAAGATGGATAAGGTGAGCACCTTTCTCTACTATCAATTCTGATGAAATCTGATCGCATCTCACTTGCTTACCTAAGGGGGTTTGTTTTCCCAGTGCTCACTTTTTTTGTGATTGCTGTTCCACTATCCATGTTTTTCGAGCCCCTTTCGGGTGACCTAACACGTATCGGGCACTGGTCTGAACGGGATTTTGGGTGGAATCAACCACAGCCAGCAGTTGTCGTTCATGCGAATGGAGCATCGATATCCAATCCTCAGGTAGTCGTGCTGGGGGACTCATTTTCACACCCGAATATATGGCAATCCTATCTTGCTGAATCTCGTCATCTTGAAATCCTTTCTTTTCAGTATCAGGATGTCGGGTGCGTGGATAACTGGCTGCATTGGGTAGCTGAGAAGCACTATCAAAACATGCGCACGGTTGTTATTCAGACCGTGGAACGAGGTTTCGTCCCATTATTTAGAAACCTGAACAAGTGCGCCAGTCGAGTTCCGACGTCATTTGTAAACGTCGAAAAGAATTTAATTCCAACACGCCCTCATTTCGGTTTAACGCTGGATGCTGGCTACCTGTTTCCAACCGCGACTAATAATCTTCGTATGGCATGGGCTGATAGTCGTATCACCTCTGCAGAGGTCATTAACGTCCCTCTTTCTACGGAGAGGCTCTTTTCAAATCGCAAGTCGAATCGTCTTTTGTATTATGCAGAGGACGATCTCAAAATCAGTTGGTCGGAAAAGGATATGGCCACCTCTGTGGCAAACTTAAAACATATTCAGGTTGAATTGGCAAAGAAAAGCTTGCGTCTGGTTGTAGTCGTAGTCCCAGATAAATCCTCTGCCTATCGTCGTTACTTGGCTAACGACGCAAGCAGTGTCGGATACCCTGATATCTTTGACCAATTAAAGACCGCTGGTGTGAACAATGTGAACTTGTTGGGCTTTTTCCAACAAGCTGTAGGGGAGACTGTCGATCTATATTTGCCAAATGACACGCATCTCAGCACACAAGGATATAAGTTGATGGCTTCGAAAGTCGCAGATGAAGCTTTTTAATTTCCAGAAAATCCTGCTCTATCCAGGAGCCTTTCTTTGGGCAATCATAGGTTTTTCCTTTTTTGCTATTGCCTGTTATCCAGGGTTCATGTCTGTAGATTCACTTGAACAATATAAGCAAGCGCACACGCTAAAATTCGCAGATGGTCATCCGCCAGTAATGGCTTGGCTTTGGTCAAAACTGAACTTCATATTGGATGGGCCGCAAAGTTTGCTGTTTCTGCACTTGGGTCTACTTTGGTCGGGGCTTTACATTTGGTGCATAAATACAGGCAAAAGCCGTGCAGCAGGCTGGTTTATTCTGTTGGGGGTGGCTCCGTGGGTCGCAAACTTTGAAGGTGTATTGTGGAAAGATATGGGTATGGCCTTCAGCCTGTTGCTTGGCCTCGGTTTGCTGATCGGGGAAAAGCCAACGAAGTTTCAAGTATTTGTTGCCATCGGTTTGTTGCTGTACGCCTTTATGGTGCGTAGCAACGCACCTGCAGCATTGCTTCCCATCATTTGGTATGCATCTGGAAGATTGTTTCCGTCACTCTCAGGGCGAGTCAGGGTGGCAATCACAGCGATATCTCTGGCATCGATGTTCGCATTCATGAATTTTTTCAACTATTACTTGTTGGATGCAGAAAAGAATCATATGGCCAGCTACATGATGGTCGATGATCTCGTCCATCTTTCCTTGGTTGTAGACAAAAGTCTCCTGCCCAGGGTCGATTTCAATACGGTAAAAGAGTGTAGTCAAGAGATGATTGGTGGTACAAAACTGGTAGGTAGATTGTTTTGTTTGATTACCAAGCCATCGTATCAAGGTGTTGCCCCGATTCCTTATGAGGAAGTCAAAGAGGCATGGGTATCTGCGGTTTCAAGCAATCCATTTGCGTATGTAAAATTTCGTTTAGATGCTTATCTGTATTTACTTCGTGACCCATCGGAGAGACCATATATTTATTGGTTTTCAGGAATATCACCCAATGAAATGGGCTTGACCCAAAAAGATAATATTGCGACAGCTTTACTTAGAAGTTATGTCAATGGTATGACTCATTTGGCTCCATTTTTATTCAAGCCATATTGGTGGCTTACCATGGCCTTGTTGTTTCTATGTGCAACATTGCTCATGCGTGGAGATAAAAATTCGCTGACATTGATTCGAGTTCTTCTGGTTTCTGCGCTGCTTTACATGCTTAGTTATATTCCATTAACACCAATGGCGGATTTCCGGTATGTCTACTGGAGCACGCTGGCAATCAGTCTGGCGGCGATCAAATTTGCCACATCTGATTTAAGTTTTAGACTTAACCTGCATGATGTGCGAACCAAGCTTCGTCTTAACTAGGTGTATGACATTTTATGAGCTACCCCATTTTCTTGTCCGTCGTGCTGGTTCTGCGTAATCAGGCATCCTCTCTGGAATCAGCACTGACTGAGATTTCATCACCTTTATCCGAACTGGTTAGTGACTATGAGTTGATCGTTGTTGATAATGCATCTGAAGACGATAGCCTTTCGGTGTTGAAAAAGCTGACTAAGGAAGGTGGACTCCCCAATCTGCAGGTGTATGCGTTGACCAAAGAAGTTGATTCAGATACTGCCTCTTGGGTGGGGCTGGAAAATTCATTGGGCGATTTCGTTGCTGTAATTGATCCAGCAGCGGACAGTATCAATTTCCTACCCAGCTTATTGGAACAAGCATTAGATGGTGCAGACGTTGTCTTTGCCTCCAATCAACAAAAACCTCGGCTAAGTTTGGCTTATCGTGCCTGCTTCTCAATTTTTAACAGTATTTATCAGAAATTCAACGGGATTCATCTCGCTGACGAAGCGCCGTCATATCGTGTGTTGAGTAAGCGTGTGGTGAACTTTATTCTTCAGCATCCCATGCCATCGCTGACCTATCGTCATCTGCCTGCTACTGGTGGTTTTACCAAGGTCAATCTAAGCTACAGCGCTAAGACTCGCCCCTCGCAACCCAAACGTCTTGGTGAAAGCATTGATCGTGGCATGCGTTTGTTGGTGTCGACTACCCGTGGGCCTATGCGTTTAGTAACCGCACTTTCCTTATTTGGCGCTGGTGCGAATTTACTTTATTCGTTTTACGTTATTGCGGTTGCCTTGCTAAAAGAAAATGTCTCACCAGGGTGGGTAACGCTATCTTTACAGCAGTCTGGAATGTTTTTTTTGATTTCACTCGTCTTATGGATGTTGGGCGAATACATTTTGCACATGGCCAGCCTCTCTAATGAGGGGCCGATGTACCACGTGGCACAGGAGTTCACAAGCGCAGTAATGAGTCGCCGTGAGAAGTTGAATATCGAAGAAGTAATACCGCAGTCGCGAAAGACCAGCACTCACTCTGAACGAGTCGCCTGATGACAAAGGCAGACTCGACAGTCGACGCAGTCATTATTGGCGGAGGCTTCTACGGCGCGGCGATTGCGATTTATCTGGCAAAGCAACGTGGTCTAAAGCGCATCGTGCTGGTGGAGCGTGAATCAGCACTACTTATCCGCGCTTCCTATAACAATCAGGCGCGCGCCCACAACGGTTACCATTACCCGCGTAGCTTCACCACGGCGTATCGCAGCCGGGTTAACTTGCCGCGCTTTGTGCATGATTGGCCGGAGGCGGTGAAGCAGGATTTCACCAAGCTGTATGCTATTGCTCGCCGCAACTCCAAGGTGACGGCAAAACAATTCGTGCGCTTCTGCAAAGAGATCGGGGCAAAGATCGAGCCGGCTGATCAATCGCTGCGCCAGCTATTTGAGCCACGTTTGATTGAAGAGGTGTTCTTGGTCGAGGAGTACGCTTTTGACTCGAGCCAACTGGCGAGTTGGGCTGAAAGTGAATTAAGAGAATGTGGCGTAGAGGTACGCTTCGAGACTCGCGTTACAGCAATTTCACAAGGGGACAATGCGCTGGTGAAGGTTGTCATGTGGGATAAATACGGTAGCGAAACTGAAGTTATCAGCCGGTATGTATTCAATTGCACTTATAGCGGACTCAATCAGTTTGTCGGTGACTTCCCTGGTACGCGCACCAACCTCAAACAGGAAATCACCGAGATGGCATTGATGCAGGTACCGCCCGCACTCGGAAATTTGGGTATTACCGTGATGGATGGCCCGTTCTTTTCGATGATGCCATTCCCTGCTCGAGAACTGCATACACTCTCTCATGTCCGATATACCCCGCACCTGCACTGGAACGACGAGCAGGGAGTCGACCCTTACCAAAAACTCGAGAAATACGAACGCGAAACTCGTGTAGACCGCATGGTCAGGGATGTGGGGCGGTATATGCCTGCAATAGCAGATGCCAAATACGTTGAATCACTATTTGAAGTGAAAACGGTATTGGTCAAAAACGAAGGCGATGACGGCAGGCCCATTCTGTTTGAAAAACACCCGGAATTGCCGGGTTGCTACTCTGTCTTGGGTGGGAAAATCGACAACATATATGATGTTTTGGAGAAGCTGGATGCTGAATCTTTCCCGCTCAATTAAAAAAATGATAGATAAAGAATTGTGGAGAGCAGATGTCTGATGCTTTGATTGGCTACACGGGGTTCGTAGGTTCAACGCTACTTAAACAACACTCGTTCGGGCACCGATTCCGTTCAGTGAATATCGATGAGATCGATGGCCATCAGTTTGATATGGTTGTGTGCGCGGCCGTTCCCGCTCAAAAGTGGATCGCTAATCGCGAGCCTGATGCTGATCGTCAAAAGATCGAAGGGCTGATTACTCATCTTAAAACAATACAGTGCGAAACTTTTGTGCTGATCAGTACGGTCGATGTTTTCAAAAGCCCTGTCGGCGTCAATGAGGACGCGCCTGTTGACGAGACTGATCTGCATTCCTATGGTTTGCATCGTCGCTTGCTTGAAAAATTCGTTGAGGTTCACTTCCCCAATTATTTGATAGTCAGATTGCCCGGTCTCGTCGGGCCGGGTCTGCGCAAGAACGTGATCTTTGATTTTTTGAATAACAACAATCTCCACGCTATTGAAAGTCGTGGCGTGTTTCAGTTTTACCCGATGGTTAATCTCTGGTTTGACATTCAGTCTGCACTCAAGGCCGGCTTGAAGCTTGTTCACCTTACGGCTGGACCCATAAGTGTGGCCGAATTATCGGCGGCTGGTTTTGGTAAAAAATTCAATCAGTCTTTAGCTAACTCGCCTGCGATGTATGATTTACAAACCAAGTATGCCAATGTGTTTGGTGGCCATGGTGTTTATCAATATAGCAAACGGGAAACTATTCAGGCGGTTCGGGCTTATGCACAAGCAGAACCCATATCTATCAAAACGGAAGATGGGCAAGCTTCATGAGAGTCGCGATTTCAAATATTGCCTGGGATGTCTCTGAAGATGAGCAGGTCGCTACTCTGCTGAACAAATATGCGGTCGATGCGATTGATGTTGCTCCAGGCAAGTATTTCCCTGATCCAAAAAATGCTAGCCCGGTCGACATTGCGCGAGTGCGGGACTGGTGGCGCAAGCACAGGATTGAGATCACCGGAATGCAAGCGCTGCTATTCGGTACCACAGGGCTGAATCTATTTGGTGCTCAGGATTCGCAGACTGCCATGCTGGAGCATTTGGAAGCGGTATGTCGAATTGGTGCTGGATTGGGCGCAAAGAAGCTGGTGTTTGGCTCGCCCAAGAATCGTGATTGTTCAGCGCTGTCGGATGAAGAGGTTCATGACGTGGCCATCCGTTTCTTCAGGAAGTTGGGCGATATCGCCAGCCGACATGGCGTGGTGATATGTCTTGAGCCCAACCCACCTTGTTATGGTGCCAACTTTATGATCAACAGTGTGGACACGGCGCGCATCGTGGTTGCTGTGGCTCATCTTGCCATTCGTATGCAACTGGATACCGGCGCTCTGACTATCAACGGTGAAGAACCTGCAACGGTATTGCAAAACAGTGCGACGCTGATAGGGTATATCCATGCCAGTGAGCCAGATCTTGTTCCATTGGGTGATGGAGGAACAGACCACGCCAGAGTGGCTGCGTGTTTGCGGCAGCGATTGCCAGAGCATATCGTTACCATCGAGATGCTGGCAACCAGGAATGAGCTGCATCTTGTATCGATAGAGCGTGCGCTAGGTGTGGCGGTTTTGCACTATCGTAATGATGGCTGCGGAGGCAGTGTATGAAGTGGTTTATCCTGATTTTCGGCATTGCCTGCAACGCATCGGCGAGTGTTTTGGTCAAAATCGCGATGACGCCGCCGCGCAAATTGCCCTCTCTCAGCGAGCCGATAGCGGCGTTTGGCAACTGGCCGTTCTGGTTGGGGTTGGCGCTATATGGTGCAGCGTTCCTGCTCTATGCGGCAGCCTTGTCACGCCTGCCGCTGAATGTGGCGCATCCGGTGCTTACTTCCGGGGCGATAGCTGCCGTGGCATTGTGCTCTTGGCTGATTTTTCGCGAGCCTTTCCACTGGACTACCATCACGGGTATTTTGCTTGTTGTGGCCGGTGTCATGCTGATCACGATTCGTGTAGCTTAACAATAGAAAAAATCGAAGATGAACTATTCTGATATTGATCCACAAGTCCGCGCCGGTTGGCAGGTTCCTTCATTTGAAACGCAGCTGTGGCTTGGCCGTCAGCATCCTTGGTGTGTCGTGATCCCGGTCATCAATGAAGGCAAACGAGTGAAAAGTCTGCTCGCCAGAATTTTCGCGTTCAAGATTGATGGGTTCGCCGACGTCATCATCGTGGATGGGGGTAGCACCGACGGATCACTGGCTCTTGCATCGCTCCAAGAGAATGGTGTGCGCGGCTTGCTACTCAAAACGGGCTCGGGAAAATTGAGCGCTCAACTGCGCTGTGCCTATGCGTTTGCGCTCGAGCAGGGCTACGAGGGCATCGTGACTATTGACGGCAATGACAAGGATGATCCGGAAGCGATACCGCGCTTTATTGAAGCTCTGAAGCAAGGAGTGGATTTTGTTCAAGCCTCACGCTTCATTTCGGGCGGGGTTGCAGAAAACACGCCAAAATTGCGAGACTTTGCAATTCGTTTCATCCATGCGCCGATGTTGAGTCTGTTCTCGGGGTTTCACTGGACTGATACAACCCAGGGCTTCAGAGCGTACAGCAGGAAAATGTTGCTGGATGCCAGGGTCGCTCCGTTTCGGGATATCTTTAGCCGTTATGAGCTGCTTGCGTATCTTTCTTATCGGTTACCCAAGCTCGGTTATCGCTGTGTCGAGTTGCCGACGGTAAGGCGATATCCAATATCGGGTGATGTCCCGACCAAGATCAGCGGCATCAAGGGCAATTGGTCTGTTCTCGTGGTGCTTTTTCGTGCGTGTTTCGGTGCTTACAACTCGCCTTCTGAGCGAACTGGGCAAAGGCATCTGCAATGAAGATTCTAAATGTGAGCAACACGATAGATCCTGTCACGGGTGGTGGCGAAGCGGAAAGGTCATTTCAGATGAGCAAGGCGCTTACTCAGTCTGGAGCCGAATGTCGCGTGTTGACGATAGACACGGGATTAACCTATGAGCGGAAAAATTTTCTTGGAGAAGGCCGGGTGATTGCGCTGCCTTGTCTTGTCAGGAGATTTTATGTTCCTAGGTTTTCTTTCAGCCAGATCGATGCTCTTGTTAGAGAAGCAGACGTGGTTCACCTCATGGGCCACTGGACCATTTTGAATGCCTTGGTGTATTACTCCATACGTAAGTACCATAAGCCCTATGTAGTTTGTCCTGCAGGCGCACTTCGGATATTTGGAAGATCGAAGCTGTTTAAGAGGATTTATAACCTTGTTGTTGGAAAACGAATAATACAAAATGCATTAATGTGTATTGCGGTTACACCAGATGAAACAGACAGCTTTATTGCGTATGGTATGAAGGAAAACAGAATTCATGTGATTCCCAATGGTATTGCAGAAACAGATTTTCTAGCTGATGACAGTAAAAGCTTTAGAGAGAAAATCGGCTTGGGCGTGAGGCCATTCATTCTGTTTGTTGGGCGGTTAAATTTAATCAAGGGGCCAGACTTATTACTAAAGGCCTTTTGCGAAATACAAAACCATTTTCTTGGCGTTGATTTGGTGTTTGTTGGCCCTGATGGTGGAATGCTTTCAGAATTGAAAAGCATTGTAAAAAACGCAAATGTGGAAGATCGCGTGCACTTTCTTGGCTATCTGGGCGGGGTTGATAAGTCTCACGTGTATCACGCTGCTGAGTTACTTGCTATTCCGTCTCGACACGAGGCTATGTCAATTGTTGTGCTTGAGGCGGGCGTGAGCGGAACCCCCGTTCTGTTGACTGATCAATGCGGATTTAATCAAGTTGCTGATGTTGGTGGTGGGTGGGTAGTCTCGGCCACAGTTGAGGGTTTAAAAAGTGGTTTAATTGAAGTGCTCTCAGATGCTATAAAAATCAGAACTGCATCGGTTAAAATCAAAAGCTACGTATTAAATAATTTCACTTGGACTGCAATTGTTCAGGAATATTGGAAATTGTATTCAAACCTGTTGGATGGAGGTTGTAATGTTCAAGATAAATTTTCAGATCATCAATCTAAATTATAAAATATAAAAGAAATTTAATATATTAATGAATGTAAATTTCAATACTTCCGAGATCCTTAACATACTGATTGTTATTGTTTTATTTTATATTTTGAAACGCAAAAATGATGTGACAACTCTACTTTGGGCATTGTTTGCATATGGAACGTTGCATTTTGGTTTTGCAGTCACTTCGTTGGCAACTGCTGAAACAAAAAGCAATTTAATTGCTCTTCATAATTCGGGTGGTGGCGTGTTCGCGAAATCAGCAACCATATTGCTGCTAAGCGTTGTTTTTGTTTTGTTAATTAAACGCGCTTACATTGTTTTTTTCTTGAATAAGAATAGCGGGAAAAAAATTGTTTTCTTAATCGCTTTTGTGATGTGTGCAATGCTTTATGGCTATGTATTGAATTTTAGAGCAAATGATTGGCTGCAGTTGAAAAATGTGATGTCTCTGGAGGCCATGGTTTTTTTGATCGCTATTGCAATTCTTGCTTCAAATGGTGAATGCTCTCAAGACGAGGATACTCCCTCTGTGTGGTGGTTATATGGACTTCTCATTTTGATTATTTCAGATAGTATTGCAATATATGAAGTGTTTACCCACAGCTCATGGGCAGGTACGCTTCAGAGTTCTGGTGACATGGTTTATCGTGCTAGTTCAATATTGTTTAATCCGAATTTATTAGCATTTTGGGCCTCTTTGGTGTATTTGGGAAGTTCTTATGGGTTACATGCGTATAAAACGCGTAAAAAAATAATGATTGCAAACATGGTTTTGGTTTCAATTGCAATATATTTTTCCGGATCGAGAAGCTCGGCTTATATATTATTTTTTGTATTATTTATTTCTGCATTTTTGATTAAAAAATCTTTTGCTTGGATACCTTTATTGGTTTTGCCATTAACTATGTTATTGATATACGCTGGCGCAACTTGGCTAGCCCCAATTTTTGTTGCGAACAATATTGGGTGGAATGAAATTTCTTTGCTTGGTGAGCGGTTTGCGGCAACACCTGTCCAATTATTAAACTATGTATTCTGGAAAAGCGATTCTTTGCTTCGATTTTTAGCCGGCTTTTCAGGGGGAGTGTCTATTCGTGATGTTCTGGGCGTGACCACTCATGGTGTCCCACCGGAAATAGTGCAATCCATTGAGGGGCGTTTCACTGGAGGATTGGAAGATTCTGGCTGGCTTGTTTTATATCAAGATGTCGGATGGGTCGGTTTAGGCGGTATGCTTTTGGCGTGTGGCGTATTGTTTGTTAGTGGTGTGTATTCGTGCCTTAAGAATTCAAGTCGAACGAGCGTTTATTGGCTTGCCGCATTACTAAATTGCGTATTAACTGGGTTTGTGATGCGATTTCAAATTTTCCCGGTATGGTTATTCATTGGTTTAGTCGTCGTTGTAAGTCTCATGCAGTGGCGAAAATCTGAACTTGCTGCATTGCGCGGAGGTGTCTGAAGTGCGCGTGCTAGTAGTGAGCCAATATTTTTGGCCGGAAAATTTTCGGATAAATGAAGTTGTTGCCAGTTTGGTTGAGCGCGGAATTGAAGTCGATATTCTGACGGGCAAGCCCAATTACCCAGAAGGCAAAATTTCAACAGGTTATCGCGCTTGGGGCTGTCAGCAGGAGCAATGGAAAGGGGCGAAAGTGCATCGCGTTCCGCTGTTCCCTCGCGGTCAAAATAGCCGCTTGAGGTTAACTCTTAACTACCTTTCATTCATTTTCTTTGGTCTGGTTAGTGGTTCATGGCTGGTACGCAAACGTCAATATGATGTCATTTTTGTGTATGGGCTTTCTCCTATTTTGCTGGCTATTCCCGGGCTTTTTATCGGGAGGCTGAAGCGCAAGAAGGTAATCCTCTGGGTACAAGATTTGTGGCCGGAAAGTCTCTCGGCGACAGGGTATGTTCGTAATAATATAATTATTAGCACAGTACGACAGGTGGTTCGTTGGATTTATCGCCGTGCTGATTTGCTTCTTGTGCAAGCACGGTCTTTCGAGGCATCAATTCGCGCACTTGCATCGGATACGCCTATCATTTATTACCCGAATTCCGTGGATGATGCATTCGCTGTTCCAGCCAAGAGCGAACCTCCTGCGGTTGCCGGGCTTGGCGAAGAATTCTCGGTGATGTTCGCGGGTAACATTGGTGCCGCACAGGCTATGGATGTGATCGTGGAGGCCGCATTATTATTGAAAGAGCACGGGGATATTCACTTTGTTGTTCTGGGAGATGGAAGTTGTCGTGTGGAAATGCTGGAAGCAGCACAAAAACGCAATCTGAAAAATCTTCATCTGCCGGGGCGTTTCCCTATGGAAACAATGCCTGGTTTTATGCAGAAAGCGTCAGTCTTGTTGGTGACTCTTGCTGATCGCCCAATTTTTGCGGCGACCGTGCCCAACAAAGTGCAGGCGTATTTAGCCGCAGGAAGGCCGATCATTGCGTGTTTGAATGGTGAAGGAGCGCGCCTGGTTGTGGAGGCCGGAGCAGGTTTGTCTACGCCAGCGGAAGATGCTCAGGCTTTGGCCGATACGATTTTACGTTTGTATCGTCTATCACCCAGTGATCGGGAAAAAATGGGCGACAATGGACGGCGATATTATCAGGAACACTTTAACCATGAGCATTTGGTCGATGAGCTGATCGGACATTTGCAGTCAGCATCGCAAAACGGAAAGGCTATTCAGTGAAAGTATTGGTGATAGGTGCGAGCGGGATGATAGGCAGTACCGTGTTGCGGGTTCTGAGTGAAAGAAATGATTGGAAAGTCTTTGGCACGGTTCGCGATGCAAAAGTGAAGCGATTTTTTTCTACATCTATCGGCGAGCGCCTGATCGCGGGTGTCGATGTCGAATACCCAGATTCGCTTGTAAAAATATTGGATCAGATCCGGCCAGATGTGGTCGTCAATTGCGCGGGCTTGACCAAGCATAAGCCAGAAGCCGAAGATCCATTGGTTTCTATTCCGATCAACGCCTTGATGCCGCATCGTTTGGCCGGGCTCTGCAAACTGCTTGGCGCGCGTCTGATACATATCAGCACCGACTGCGTTTTCTCCGGTGAAAAAGGCGGATATGTCGAAGATGACTTTGCAGATGCACGTGACGTATATGGAAAATCCAAGGCATTGGGTGAAGTACTTTATCCACATACCATTACACTGCGTACCTCTACCATCGGACATGAGTTGCAGAGCAAATACGGCTTGCTTGACTGGTTTCTGTCGCAGGAGGGGCGCTGTAAAGGTTTTGCCCGTGCTATATTTTCCGGTTTACCGTCAGTGGTTTTCGCGCAGATCGTGCGAGATGTGGTGATTCCTCGTAGAGAGTTATCCGGCTTGTACCATGTTGCTGCACAGCCGATAGGCAAGTTTGATCTGCTGAAGATTATCGCCGAAGTGTATGGCAAGAGTATCGACATTGAGTCGGTTGATAAATTGGTGATCAACCGTTCTCTGAATGCAGATCGATTTCGACTGGCCACAGGATACGTCGCTCCAGACTGGCGAAGTCTGATAAAACTGATGCATTCGTATCAATAGCTAGGGTGTTTATTATGTTCAAAAATAAAGTATTGATGATTACTGGCGGGACAGGGTCTTTTGGAAACGCCGTACTTAAACGTTTCCTTACGACAGATGTGCGAGAGATTCGTATTTTCAGCCGTGATGAAAAAAAGCAGGAGGAAATGCGCATCGCGCTGAACAATCCTAAACTGAAGTTTTACATAGGCGATGTCCGCGACTACGAAAGCACTTATCAGGCGATGAAAGGTGTGGATTATGTGTTCCATGCCGCTGCGCTGAAGCAGGTTCCTTCGTGCGAGTTTTACCCGATGGAATCGGTGCGCACCAATATCATTGGCACCGAAAATGTGATGAACGCGGCGACCGCAAATGGCGTCAAACGCGTGGTGGTGCTCAGCACGGACAAGGCGGTGTATCCGATCAATGCGATGGGTATCTCCAAAGCGATGGCAGAGAAACTGATGATCGCTAAGTCGCGGATGCAGCTCGAAGAAGAGACGGTTTTCTGTGCGACGCGCTACGGCAATGTGATGGCCTCGCGCGGATCTGTCATTCCGTTGTTCGTGTCGCAAATCAAAGAAGGCAAGCCGCTTACGGTAACTGATCCCAATATGACCCGTTTTCTAATGTCATTGGACGACTCTGTTGATCTGGTGCTTTACGCTTACGAACATGGTCAGCAGGGTGACATATTTGTACAGAAGGCTCCTGCATCAACTGTGGCCGATTTGGCGCAAGCACTTACCGAATTATTTGGCGGCAAAGAAAATGCCAAGGTAATTGGCACACGTCATGGCGAAAAATTGTATGAATCGTTGATCTCGCGTGAAGAGATGGCGCATGCCCAAGACATGGGCAGTTACTACCGTATACCGGCGGATAACCGCGATCTCAATTACGCTCAATATTTTAGTGAAGGCGAAGAGAAAATTTCGCATTCGGTAGATTACACCTCGCATAATACAAATCGCCTAGATGTGGAGCAGGTCAAAGCGCTTTTGTTGAAACTGGATTTTATCAAGGAGGAATTAAATGCTTAAAGTGATGACCATCGTCGGTACACGCCCAGAACTCATCAAGATGAGCCGTGTGATTGCAGAGCTGGACAAACACACCACGCATGTGCTGGTGCATACGGGTCAAAACTACGATTATGAGTTGAATCAGATCTTTTTTGATGATTTGGAAATTCGCAAACCCGACTACTTTCTGGGTGCGGTGGGCGAGACTGCAGCGCAAACCATAGGGCAGGTCATCATCAAGTCCGACGAGGTGTTCGAAAAAGAGCAACCGGATGCGGTATTGCTCTACGGCGACACGAACTCCTGTCTGGCGGTCATCGCGGCCAAGCGGCGCAAGATTCCAGTGTTTCACATGGAGGCGGGTAACCGCTGTTTTGATCAGCGAGTGCCTGAAGAGTTGAACCGCAAGGTTTTAGACCATCTCAGCGACATCAATCTTGTGTTGACTGAGCATGCACGGCGTTACTTGATTGCAGAAGGCATTAGACCCGAAACCATCATTAAAACCGGCTCGCACATGGATGAAGTTTTGAATCACTACATGCCGAGTATCAAGAAATCGGAAGTGCTTGAGCGGCTGGGGCTTACAGCCCGTCAATTTTTTGTGGTTAGCGCTCATCGTGAGGAAAATGTCGATACCCCCGAGAATTTGAGGGATCTGGTCGAGACATTGAATCTTTTGGCTGTCACGTATGGATACCCCATCATCGTATCTACACACCCCCGAACTCGCAAGCGCCTAGATGAGTTGGGCTTATCAGACATTAACCCGTTAATCGATTTTGCAAAGCCATTCGGTTTTTTCGATTTTGTCAAACTGCAGATGGAATCGACATGTGTGATATCGGACAGTGGCACCATTACTGAGGAAGCGTCCCTTTTGAAGCTACCTGCCATCACGATCCGCTATGCTCATGAGCGCCCCGAGGGTATGGACGAAGGTATTCTGATTATGAGCGGCCTTAAGCCTCAGGAAGTTCTTGAGGCGGTGCGGGTGGTTTGTGAGCAATACGCCACGCACGGTGCCATGCGCCCAGTTGCAGACTACATATCTTCCGATGTGTCGCGAAAAATAGTACGTCTGGTGCTTAGCTATACCGGTTATATCAACCGAGTAGTCTGGCAGAAATGATGACATGTTTTTTGAGTTGGTGACGGTCTCTTTCAAATGAAGAGATTTTGTGACTTGTTGCTTGGAGTTTTAGTGACCTTCATTCTTGGTTTCCCATTACTCGTTGTGGCATTGATGGTGAAGTTGACCTCCAAAGGTCCAGTGCTGTATTGGTCTGATAGGGTTGGGCGCAATAACACGATTTTTAAAATGCCCAAGTTCCGTAGCATGCAAGTGGGCACCCCTGCTGTGGCCACCCATTTGCTAAGTAATCCTAATATTTATTTGACACCCGTAGGCAGTTTCTTGCGGAAAAGCAGCCTAGATGAATTGCCGCAGTTATGGAGCATTATCAAAGGCGACATGAGTTTTGTGGGGCCACGTCCTGCTTTGTTCAATCAGCATGATTTGGTTGCCCTGCGTACGCAGCATGGTGTGAACGCCTTGTTGCCTGGGTTAACTGGATGGGCGCAGGTAAATGGGCGTGATGAATTGCCAATTCTTGAGAAGGTGAAGCTTGACGTTGAATACTTGAAACGACAATCACTCAGCTTTGATGTTTATATTCTTTGGGAGACCTTTGTGAAAGTACTTCTTCGCGATGGCGTATCACACTGATGAAACGGTTTCATATTATAAAAAAGGCAAAAAGTATTCAATATGTTAGTTGCTAAATCAGTAAGTTCTTTGCTGGCACTTCCGCGTTCCGTCAAGCGATTTGTGGTTTTTGCACTGGATGTTGTGCTGTCGCTGGTTTCAGTTTGGGCGTCGTTCTATTTACGATTGGATCATGCGGGGCTGCCGCTGCTAGACCAAAAATATGTTTATTTTTTGGCACCCTTATTGGCTGTTCCCATCTTTGCACGTTTTGGCCTTTATCGTGCTATTTTTCGCTATACAGGCATGGCTGCTTTGGCCAGTACGGCAAAAGCAGTGGGCACGTATGCGGTGTTGTTCTTCGCTGCATTGCTGCTGTTTAAGTGGGACGGTGTGCCACGCAGTGTGGGCTTGATTCAGCCGCTGCTGTTTTTGCTGTTGGTGGGCGGTAGTCGGGCGGTTGCGCGGTTTTGGTTGGCTGGTTTGTCTGGTAAGTCACGTCATGCCGATGGTCGTCTATTAATTTATGGTGCTGGCGAAGCTGGGGTGCATGCGGCCTATGCATTGGCTGTCAATCGCCAGTTCGTGTTGCTTGGCTTTATAGATGATGATGCTGCCAAAGCCGGTGGTAGTATCAATGGCGTAGACATTATTGGTGGTGCTGATGTAGCTGATGCCGTTGACCGCTTGGGCGTAACAGATATACTGCTGGCGATACCGTCGTTGGGTCGGGGGCAACGCAACGAAATTATTACGCGGCTGCGCGGTCTACCCGTACATGTTCGCACCCTGCCTGGTATGAGTGATCTCGCATCAGGACGTGTGACCATTCAAGATTTTCAAGAGCTTGATGTGGAGGATTTGCTGGGTCGTCCACCAGTATCACCTGATCGAACCCTGCTGGCACGTAATTTAGCTGATAAGGTGGTACTGGTTACCGGTGCAGGCGGTAGTATTGGCGGTGAGTTATGTCGGCAAATTATTCTGGAAAAACCGCGACAACTCGTTTTGCTGGAGCACAACGAGTTTGGTTTATACACGATTCACAGTGAGTTATTGGCGCTGTGTGTTGAAAAGAGATTATCGGTAGACGTGGTTCCTTTGTTGGCAAGCGTGGGTAATTTTGGGCGACTCAATGAGATATGCCACATTTATAAACCTTTTACCGTTTATCATGCAGCTGCATACAAGCATGTGCCCTTGGTGGAGAGCAATCCTGCTGAGGGCGTACTGAATAATGTATTTGGCACACTCAATATGGCTCGTGCGGCTATGGAATGTTCAGTGACAAACTTTGTGCTTGTGTCAACAGATAAAGCGGTTCGTCCAACCAATGTGATGGGTGCTACTAAGCGCATGGCCGAAATGGTGCTGCAGGCATTGGCTGCCACCGCGTCAGTACGGTTTCAATTGCCAGACGGAACAATCAGTCATGAAGTGGAAAACAATACATTATTTGCCATGGTTCGTTTTGGTAATGTATTAGGTAGTAGCGGAAGCGTGGTGCCACTATTTCGCAAACAATTACTCAGCGGTGGACCACTGACAGTGACGCATGCAGACGTCACTCGTTATTTCATGACCATTCCCGAGGCGGCACAGTTGGTGCTGCAGGCTGGTGCCATGGCACTAGGTGGGGATGTGTTTGTGTTGAATATGGGGCAACCGGTAAAGATTTTGGATCTTGCACGGCGTATTGCGCAGTTATCGGGCTTGACGTTGCGTGATGAAGACAATCCGTATGGTGACATTGAAATTAAACTTACCGGGCTTCGTCCAGGAGAAAAGCTTTATGAGGAGTTGCTTATTGGCGACAACCCCGAAGGCACTGCGCATGAACGAATCATGAAAGCCCGCGAAGACTTTGTGCCTTGGTCTGAGCTTGTCCCTTTGCTGGTTGAGTTACGCCAAGCTGCGGTGCAGAGCAATAGCATAGTAATTAGAAAAATTTTACTGCAACTTGTTCATGGTTATAGTCCGTCATCTGTTTCCCAAGTACCATTCCGTTCAGAACTTCATCTTTGAATATTTCTGAATCCACGCTATATGCAACAACAAAGTAAATTCTATAGGTCATTCCTTAGATACGACTTTGTCTTCTGGTCAATCGTCATCATAGGCATTGTGTTTATTGCATCATCGCATCCTATGATGAAGTCGCGATTTGATATATGGCAACATGTTGGCAATATTGACATGTTGGTGCTAAATCCTGATGCGAAAATTGTCAGATCGAACTGGCATGCTACTTGGGCCTTCTTGTTTAGGGTGCTAGGTATCAACGACATTTTTACCTATGCCGTTATCATTCATCGGGTTCAGTTTATATTAAATTGCATCATCATTTACTCTGCGGCATTTCTGCTATTTGCTGCACTACTGCCAACGATTGAATTGGATAACAACAAGAGCAACAGAAAGCAATGGTTGTCAGGTCTGGCTATAAGTAGTTTATTTGTCTGGTTGACAGCCATGGGTACTGTGAGTACCTTTCAGCAGGCTTGGATAATGTGGTACTCGGTTAATTATCAAATCACATTACCTTTACTTTTCTTGGCCTTGAGTTTATTTGTTAATGCTTTTTCATTGAGGCAAAATAATACGTTGAGCGTAATCAAACTCATGAGCTCATTGCTTTTGCTAGCCTTGGTCTATTTTTATCATGCTGGCGAGCTTGCCTATTTGGTTTTCTATTTGCCCATATTACTAATTTGTTTTACGACTAAAAAAAACTACAAAAAAACTTTAATCTTAATAGTAATGGTACTGATTGTCGTACTGATTGCTACAAAATTTTATTCCGATATTGTGCCCGAACTCATTAAGTTGCTTAAAGAGGGAAATTGGATTGAAATTAAAAAAAGAATAAACACTCATGGTTTATACAATATTCAAGGAGGAAATCGCTATTTAGCAAATTGGAATGAGTTATATACGCTAAGTGTGTTTATGGCTGTGCCAGTTATATTTTTCGGATGGACTCAACGCCATCATGTTAACCAAAGAGTCTTACTCTTTATAATACTATCTCTGGTATTTTGTTTTATACCAACGTTCAAATATTCTGCAGGCGTTGCTTCACTCATATCCTACGCTGGCATCGTTAATCGTTATTATTTTGCTTCATTTATATTTGTTTTGGTACCGCTATGCTTGTACTTGGTTTTGCATTATTTAAAAATCTTACAGCATCCTGTGGTTTTAATTGCATCTGTACTGATTCTTATGGGTTTGGTTTTATCGTACTCTAAACTACTAAATAATGATGGTGTGTTTTATCAAAATGTCAAATCGATCAAAAATAGTCTATATCAAGATCGAGTAGGAGTTGAATTTTCGAAATTTGAAATTGACTCTATTGGGGTTCAAATCAATGCAGCACATGCGCAATACAGATCCGATCAATTTATTTTCTGTGCAAATTATGATACGGCTCATATAATTTATTATGTGTATCGACAAAAAAATATACAATTTGTTCGTAATCCATTTTATGTAACAATCGATAAATGTAAATATTTTGCTGATTCAAATGGACTTTTGGCGAAAACTATCAATTAGAGATACTAAATGTTTCGTGTAAATTGGTTAAAAATTATTGTGTGGTTTCTTTTTTTTATACTATTTTTCAATATTTTATGGGGTGTTGAAATTTACGCTAAACCTTTAATTTGGTCCATGGTCAACGTCAACTACTCCCCCCAACAAGGTGACGCACACCTGATTCAAACCAGCAAGGGCAAAAGCATACTGATAGATACTGGGCATCTCGACCCAGCGCGCAAGGCGTTAGTGCCTTTCCTGCAATCAAAGGGAATTAAAAAAATTGATACAGTTTTTGTGACGCACCCACACAAAGACCATTACCTGGGTTTACTGGCCATCTTGGAAAGCGGCATTCCTATTGAAACCGTGTATATGAACAATATTGGTCGCAAAGAGTGTGAAGCGGAAATGCCTTTGGCGTGTGATTTTGACGAAATAGTGAGTTACCGAGCTATGCTTAAAGATAATCGCGTCACGGTGCTTGAGGCCAAGGCCGGCATGGTGTTTGATTTAGGCTTAGGCAGCAGCTTGAAGATGTTGTATGCCTTTGATGGCGTGAACACGCCCGTGGGACGCACGGATATTAACGATATGTCGCACATCATGCTGCTAAAACATGGATTCAACACTGCTCTTTTTACGGGTGATTTGAATGCTAAATTGGGTGCTTATTTGGCCAAAGAGGGCAAAGATCTGAAGGTTGATATATTGAAGCTACCGCATCATGGCACGGAAGGCGCACCGCCGGATGCGTTTTTTGACGCTGTTTCGCCTAAAGCTGCCATGGTGCCTAGCCCTGCACTTTTGTGGTGCACGCCTCGAAGCGCACGAATGAAAAACTGGGTTGAGTCACGCAAAATTCCAACCTACGTCAATGGGTTATCAGGTCATGTCACTGTCAAAATGGGTTTCTTTGGCTATCAAATAGACGCGGAACGTCCGCAAACGCGACTGCTTTCGCCTGAATGCCCTGTCCAGTAAGATCATGAGTATGACCAGTAGCACTGCCTTTTCGCAAGCCATCAGCCAAAACGGCTGGACCATTCCCCAAATCGCTGAGTGTCTGAAACAAGTAGTAACCGCTGATCCGTTGAATGACGAAGACGTTTGCAGAACCTTGTTGGCTTGGATGGACGACACACCCTATGTGGCCAACCATGCGATAGGGCGTAGGTACACACGGCTGCAGTTTTTAGAGAATACCTTGAGCGCAGCTGGCTACTACTTAACTCGGCGTGATGTTGAGCCATGGCTGGCGAAAGATGGCAATTGGCGGCCAAACGAGTTGCTGCCCTATACGCCCATTGATCCGCGCTTGGTAGAGCAAGAAGCGCGCATCGACCAGCTGGAGCACGACCTGCATCAAATGGAAGTGGCCCGCAACCGTGCCAAGGCAGAAGTGGCGCATGTGATGGCGGAGCGCGACCATTTCTTGGCGATTAATTCTGAGCATATCTACAAGTCAGTGAGTGCTGACTATCAAAATTCTGCAAGCTGGCGCGTGAGTAAGCCGTTGCGACGTTTGATGGCATGGCGTCGGGGGCAAAAATTTGTAGAAGTAGCCGTTCAAAAACCTGAGGCTGAAGCACTAATTCCACCTTGGGAGCAACTAGGTTACAGCATCGAAAAAGCTTGGCAAGCTGCACCCGAGGAGGACTTTGACCGCAGTGATTACACCGAGTGGCTGCGTCGATACGATAACCCAACGGATGCTGAAATCGCTACTTTGAAGGCTAAGGCGCAGACCTTGGCCGCGCAACCTAGTGCTCCTTTGTTTTCTTTGTTAATGGCTGTTGAGCCGTTAAATGGCGGTGCGAACCTGCCGTGGCTGGAAGAGTCTGTCGCCTCTGTTCAGGCACAGATTTACCCGAAATGGGAGCTGTGCATCGCAGCTTCAAGTCAGATTGAAGCTGCTTTCCGTGAAGTTTTAGACGGTATGGCTACGATGGATCAACGCATCAAGCTGGTGTATGCGTCATCCGATCAGGGTTTGCTGAACGCTGCTTTGGATGTGGCAGAGGGTGATTGGGTAGGTTTGTTAAATGCTATGAATAAAATAGCTATACAGGCAATAAATACGCCGGCTAAGGTCATATTTGAGGGTAAAAAATGTGACATTATCTATACCGACAGCGATAAGCTGATTACCACCAAATTTTCACCCAAGTTTGAGCGAGCTGCACCAGATTTCAAGCCAGATTGGAATTTGGATTTGTTTCTTAGCAGTGGTTCGTCACACAACTACACGCAGGATTTGTGCTTTTTTAAGGCGGATTTGGTGCGTGAATTGGGTGGCTTTGGCAGTGGTTTGAACAGCAGTTTTGAGTTGATGTCTCGCGTTATCGCGCGTCAAGAGCAGGTACAAATTCATCATATTCCGCAGGTTTTGGTGCATGTTCGTCAAACCAGTGCGGGTTCGGAAATGATTGTTCCACACAAAATTCAACACGCTTTGCCAGTAGTGCCGCCGTTGGTCAGCCTGATCATTCCGACCAAAAACAACGCGGCTTTGCTACGCCAGTGCATTGACAGTATCTTGAGTAAAACCAGCTACACAAATTACGAAATTTTGGTGGTGGATAACGGCTCTGACAAGCCAGAAACGCTTGATTATTTGAAAACGCTGAATGCACATCCGCAAATTCGTGTGATTCGCGACAACTATGCGTTCAACTACTCGGCATTGAATAATTACGCTGCGACCTTTGCCAAGGGCGAGGTTTTGGCCTTGGTCAACGACGATATTGAAGTGGCATCACCCGATTGGTTGACCGAGATGGTGGGCCACGCATTGCGACCAGGCGTTGGCGCTGTGGGCGCTAGGCTTTGGTACCCCGACCAAACGATACAGCACGCTGGTATGGTGCTTGTAGGTGGCGTCGCGCGGCATATACACAAGCATTTGCCTAAAGGTAAAACTGGGTTTAACGGCAGAGCTGTGTTGACGCAAAACTTTTCTGCCGTGACGGGTGCGTGCTTGGTAGTTAAGAAAGCCTTGTTTGAGCAAGTGGGTGGGCTTAACGATCAAGAACTGGCGGTTGGCTTCAACGACGTTGATTTTTGTCTCAAATTAGGTGAAGCAGGTTTCCGAAATGTTTGGACGCCACATGCTGAACTGATTCACCACGAATCAGCCACGCGTGGACAAGACAGCTCACCCGAAAAGCAACGCCGTGCGGAAAAAGAGCTACGCTATATGCGCAAGCGTTGGGGAGACAAGCTGTCTATCGACCCCGCTTACAGCCCGAATTTGAGCGATGGTCGTGACGACATGAGTTTTGCGTGGCCGCCTAGAAAATAATTCAAGAATTCAAGTTTAAGCTCGGGTGCGGGTCAGGCTAAGGCCGCTTTGATGTCTTTTTCTAAGCTGGCGGGCGCATCCTGCGGGCCAAAGCGCTTGATCACTTGCCCATCTTTACCCACTAAAAATTTGGTGAAATTCCATTTGATGGCCTTGCTACCTAACAGACCAGGCGCTTCGATGCTCAACCACTGGTAAAGCGGCGTTGCATCCGCACCATTGACATCAATTTTTGCCATCATGGGGAAAGTAACACCGAAATTGAGCTGGCAAAAACTGGCGATTTCATCGTTGCTGCCCGAATCCTGCGCGCCAAACTGGTTGCAAGGAAAGCCTAAAACGACCAAACCGTCAGCGCCGTATTTTTTGTGTAGCTCTTCCAAACCACCAAACTGCGGTGTGAAGCCGCAGGCACTAGCTGTGTTAACGATCAACAAGGCTTTGCCCTTGTATTGGCTGAGTTTGACGGACTTGCCGTTCATACCCAGTGCTTCAAAGTCATAAATGGTTTTAGTCATAGTGGCCGTCGTAGATTTAAAAGCCTAAAAAAATATTAAACGACGGTGTGCGCTAGTTGTCAAATGCCGCCAGTGCAGCGGCCAAGATGATCAAAAGACCACCCACCAGCGTGCGTGTGTCTACCACCGCAGCGCCTAAAGCAATGGCGCTCAGGCTGCCAAAGGCGACTTCGGACAGCATCACCACCGATGTGGTGCTGGAGCGCAGCCTAGATGCGCCGTATTGCAACGATACATTCCCTAGCAAAAATGCGATGGCTAAGCCTCCAGCCAGCCACACCCAACTGTTTGAAATGGCGGGTATTGCACTCACCCAACCTTGTGTCATACCCGCCGTACCTGCCAGCATAGCCAGCATCGCACCACCGCTAAACATGGCAAGCATGCGCGATTCACTGGGAGTATTGTTTAATTTTTTCAACAAAACATTGGTGAATGCAAAACAAAAACCACCCATCAATGCCAAACTATCAGCAAAGCTGAAATGAAGGGTTGTAGATGTTGAGCTTTCTGCATTGACAGGCAGCAAAATGACCATGACACCAGTAAAAGCAAGTAGCAGTCGCAACAAAGCATTTCGTGTCGGTCGTTCGCGCAATAGCAACCAAGCTAGCAAGACGGCCCATGCTGGCATCAGGTAAAACAAGATCAATACCCGTACCACGTCGCTGATGCTGACCGCCCAGTTAAAGCCAACATTGGTTAAGCCAGAAGCAAAGAAAAGCATCCACAGCTGTGGGTGCTGCAGGAGTCCTTGCCACGCTTTAGGCTTGACGGTCAAGACCACGACTAACGCGAAACAGTACACGATGGCAGTAGACCATAAGGGATGCAAACCCGCCGATTGCAGTTGGCGCAAAGGCCACCACGACACGCCCCACACAAAAGCGTTGACGACCAACGCACCTACAGCCCACAGTTTCATGGCGATTTGCCGTTAATCATGCATGCCATCGTGCGTGGCAATGTCGATCAAATGTGCTTCTTCTGCAGGGTATTTACGCAGATTACTGGCATGCCAGCGCATGATGAGCCACATCACCGCTGTGATTAAAAAACCAAAAAAAGCAATGATGCCGAATGCGGTCACGCCCAGACTCGTACCCAATGCGTACAAGCCACCCAAACCTAAAATACAAGCTTGCTCATTGAAGTTTTGCACCGCGATTGATCGGCCAGCCCCCATCAAGTTATGGCCACGGTGTTGCAGTAACGCGTTCATGGGTACCACGAGATAGCCGGCCAATCCACCCAACAATATGAGGAAGGGAATCGCTACCCAGATGCTGCTAATGAAGTTAAGCCCAAACATCAGCACGCCCATAGCGATACCCAAAGGAATCAAGCGTGTTGCTTTGTCCAGTGTCATGCGCATTGAAGCTATCACCGCTCCTACCGCTGTACCAATAACAATAACCCCCACCAGCGACGACGCTTGTGAGGTTGTATAGCCCAAAGCAACAGCGGCCCAAGCAAAAACGATAACCCGCAAATTTCCCAATACGCCCCAAAATAAAGTGGTCGTAGCGAGCGAAATCTGTCCTAACTTGTCTTTCCAGAGCAGGTTGTTGCAATGCCAAAAATCAGGCACCAATGACAATGTGCTCTTCGGCATCGGGATGATGGGAGCGCCCGTATTTGGTATGCGGGTGTTGAACCATGCCGCTATGCCATAGATCAAAATCATCATGGCTATCGCCGCTTCAGCTGGGGTGTCTACACTGGTATTAAAAATTGGTAAATCAAATGCCAGCAAGTGGCTGGAAACATTAGCGCCAATTAATTGGCCACCCAACAGAATGCCCAAAATAATGGAGGCGACCGTCAAACCTTCAATCCAACCGTTCGCTTTGACCAGCTGTGATGCTGGCAGTAGCTCCGTCAAGATGCCGTATTTGGCGGGTGAGTACGCTGCAGCACCTAAGCCCACCACGGCATAAGCTAGTAATGGATGACCACCAAACAACATAAATAGGCAACCCACCATTTTGATGAAATTACTAACAAACATCACTTGACCCTTGGGGTAGGCATCAGCAAAAGCGCCTACAAAAGGCGCCAAAATCACATAAAAAAGCGCAAACATAGGCGCCAGCGCAGACACATGCCACAGTGGCGCACCAGATGCTTTAAGCAATTCAATAGCGGCAACAAGCAGCGCATTGTCAGCCAAAGAGCTGAAAAACTGCGCCGCCATGATGGTGAAGAACCCTTTTTTCATGGGCTCATGTGAAGGCTGCGTCATAAAATAAATACTAGCAAATAAGGTTGCGCAATAGGGGCTACCCGAACTGAGTGCATATGGTTGGTAAAGTTAAGTATCTATCTGGTAACGCATAAGTAACTAATACTGGGTTATATCACGCCTTGGCTTCAATAAAGTGAAGGTGAAATGAGAGAATACCCTAGCCACATAATTTTTTAAAAAGCATGCCACGTCCCATTCTAGCCACCATTCATACAGCGGCTCTGCGTAATAACATCCAGCGCGCAAGCCGTGCTGCTCCCGACTCAAAAGTTTGGGCTGTTGTCAAAGCCAATGCCTATGGTCATGGCATAGAGCGGGTTTTCGACGGCTTGCGCGGCGCAGACGGTTTTGCCTTGCTAGATTTAGACGAAGCCGTGCGCGTACGCAAGCTGGGCTGGCGTGGCCCCATATTGCTTTTGGAGGGCGTGTTTGAACAGCGCGATTTGGAGCTGTGCTCGCGCCTGAGTTTGTGGCACACCGTGCACTGCGACGAGCAAATCCAAATGCTGGCAACGCATAAAACTGAGGTGCCGCACCGCGTGTTCCTGAAAATGAACTCTGGCATGAACCGCTTGGGCTTTGCCCCACACCAGTACCGCGCTGCATGGACGCGGTTGAATGCCCTGCCCCAAGTCGAAGAAATTTCGTTGACCACGCACTTTAGCGATGCCGATGGCACAAAAGGCATTGAAGAGCAGTTACGGGTTTTTAATGCCACCACGCAAGACTTACCGGGTGAACGCAGCTTGGCCAACAGCGCGGCTACACTGCGCCATAGTACGAACGCAGCCGCTGATTGGATTCGCCCTGGGATTGCGTTGTATGGCAGTGCACCGGACTTTCCAGAGCATACACATGCTGATTGGCAACTATTGCCAACAATGACTTTATCATCAAAAATAATAGCTACTCAGGCAATAAATACGCCGGCTACAGTCGGATATGGCTCTATTTTTAAGGCTGAAAAACCCATGACAATAGGCGTGGTTGCTTGCGGCTATGCAGACGGTTACCCACGCCATTGCAGCACCGGAACACCCGTGTTGGTGCAAGGTATTCGTACCCGCATGGTGGGTCGCGTCAGCATGGACATGATTACTGTCGATTTAGAACCACTTGTTCTTGCGGGTGCTGAGGTCGGTGTAGGCAGCGAAGTCACGCTGTGGGGCAATGCCAGCAATGGCGCGGAATTGTCGATTGACGAAGTAGCTCAAGCCGGTGGCACAGTCGGTTACGAACTGATGTGCGCTTTGGCGCAACGTGTACCTGTTGTGGTTGAGTCGGACTAAGTCCGAAGTTGACACATCGCTTGCCCAAGCTGCACAGCGCCACCAGCTTCCCAAATCGGGTTAAACGCCACCGTTTTTGAACGACTCTCAGGAAAAAGCATCACCACAGTAGATCCGAGCATGAATCGACCCATTTCATCCCCCTGCTTGAGGGAAATAAGCTCATCGTCGTAGCGCCATTCACGCATATCTGTGCTGCGTGGCGGGTTGATTTGGCCATGCCAAACCGTTGCCATGCTGCCCACAATGGTGGCACCCACCAGAACGAGTACAAACGGTCCTTGAGCGGTGTCGAACACGCAAACCACGCGCTCATTGCGGGCAAACAGACCTGGCACGCCGCGAGCGGTGGTGGGGTTGACTGAAAACAAGTCACCCGGCACGTAAATCATGCGAGTTAATGTGCCATCACAAGGCATATGGATGCGGTGGTAGTCTTTGGGGCTGAGGTACAGCGTCGCAAAACTGCCATTTTGAAACTGCGCCGCCAAGGTGCTGTCGCCACCTACCATGGCAGTGGTGGAATAGCTGTGTCCTTTGGCTTGGAAGATTTGATCTTGTTTGATATCACCAAACTGGCTGATGGCGCCGTCTACCGGGCAAATAAGTTCAGTGGCTACCATTGGTCTTGCACCTGGCTTTAAAGCGCGGGTAAAAAAATCGTTGAAGGTAGCGTAGCTGGCGATGTCTGGATTCAGGGCTTCCGCCATGTTGACTTGGTATTTTTTGACAAACCAGCCGATGACAGAAGTGGTCGTTCTACCGCGCGCTTGGCTGGCAAAGCGGCCGGCGAGTGAGGTCAGCAACTGTTTGGGCAGTAAATACTGCGGTAAAACTTTTAAACGATTGATCACAGCGATTTCCTTTTTACCATGTTCACCATTGTCATTTCAACCAGCCACGTTTTCGGAAGTACCACATAGGAACTAACGCGCTGCACAGCATCAATATCAAGGCATACGGGTAGCCTAACGACCAGTCAAGTTCGGGCAAAAATTTGAAATTCATGCCGTAAATACTGGCTATCAGCGTGGGCGGTAGCAAAGCAACGCTGGCCACGGAGAAGATTTTGATGATCTTATTTTGGTTGATGTTGATGAAACCGACGGTGGCATCCATCAAAAAGTTGATTTTTTCAAAAACAAATGCGGTGTGCGAGTCGAGTGAGTCAATATCCCGCAAAATTTGCCGTGCTTCTTCAAACTGCTCTGCATTCAGCATTTTGCTGCGCATCACAAAACTAAGCGCCCTGCGGGTATCCATCATGTTGCGGCGAATCGTGCCGTTCAAGTTCTCATGCCGTGCAATCGCACCCAGTACTTCGCCAGCCAAAGCATCCGTCACATCGCCAGACAACACTTGGCGGCTGACGGTTTCTAAACCATCGTAAATACCCTCTAAGGTGTCGGCGGAATATTCCGCATCAGCATCAAACAATTTAAGTAACACTTCTTTGGCGTCTTCAAGCAGACCTGGCGCACGGCGCGCTCGCATACGTAAGAGCCTAAAAACAGGTACATCTTCATCGTGAATGGAGAATAAAACACCGTGGCTTTTGAGCTGCGTGTTGGCCAAATTCAAAATAAATGCTACACGAACTGTGCCAGGTTCTTTGTCATCAGCGACCAAAAAGTCAGAGCGAATGTGCAAATCACCGTTGTCTTCTTCGTAAAAACGGGCGGATTCTTCGATGTCTTCATCCATCGCGTCTTCTGGAATTGACAAACCATAATGTTGCTTAACCCAGCGTTTTTCTTCTAAAGTGGGTGACTCCAGATCTACCCAAATAGGCTGAAACTTGGTAAGTTCTTCTAGCGACTCGATCTCTTCTTGGAAAAGTCGACCATTGGCTAGGGAAAAGATATTGAGCATGGCTCTCTCCCGAAATAAGGTTGCATTAAAAAAGGGGTGGTTTAGCTTTCAACCCCAATGCAAACACCCATGCGTTCAATGCAGGGCTATTTGGGAGTTAAAAGCTACCGACTAGGGTAGGTTTCCAAGCGATTGCTCCATTATTTGTAACGGGTTGATTATGGCACTTTATGGGCCTTTTGTAAGGGTTTATTACTAAGTGATAAAGTCAAAGGCTGATTTAGGAAAATATGTCGATACAAGTACCAAGCTCCGTGCCTCGTTCACTCTCGCCTAAGCGAGAACTCTGGCTTTTGCTCACCTTAGCGGGCATCCAATTCACCCATATTCTTGATTTCATGATCATGATGCCTTTGGGGCCACAATTTACACGCATTTTCTCCATCACAGACGCACAGTTTGGCATGTTGGTGTCCGCTTATACCTTGGCTGCGGGTGCCTCAGGGCTACTGGCCGCCACTTATTTGGATAAATTCGGCCGCAAAAAACTGCTTTTGGTGTTGTACATCTGCTTTGGCTTGGCAACGCTTGCTTGCGGGCTAGCGCCGACTTATTACACCTTGATGGTGGCTCGGGTATTAGCCGGCGTCTTTGGTGGCGTATTGTCCGCCCTGTCTCAAACGATTATTGCGGATGTTATTCCGTACGAGCGACGTGGTCGCGCGATGGGTATTGTGATGACATCATTCTCTGTGTCCACTGTGGCGGGTGTGCCCTTGGGCTTGTTTTTGGCAGCGCATTTCAGTTGGCATGCGCCATTTTTTGGTATCGCTACTTTGGTTGGATTGCTCGCTGCTGGCGCTTACATCACTTTGCCGCCATTGGCGGATCATTTGAAATTGAAAAACAGACCATCAGCTTGGCAGGGCATTGAGCAAGTGCTTGCAGATGCCAACCATTTGAAGGCCTTTGCATTCTCAGGTTTGCTGATGTTTGCAGGTTTTACAGTTATTCCGTTTATCACCATTTATCTGCAAACCAATGTTGGTTGGCGCACCGACCAAGTGCCATATGTGTATTTGTGTGGCGGTTTGGTGACCTTGCTGACTGCGCGGTTGATTGGCGTGTTGACTGATTGTAAGGGGAAAGTAGTCATGTTTCGATTGATGGCCGTCTTGGTTATTATTCCTATGGTTGTTACTACGCTTACAGAAGGCTGGCCAATGTGGGCTGTTTTGGTGGTTTCAACAGCTTTCTTTGCCTGTATGAGTGGGCGCATGATTCCAGGTATGGCCATCATCACCGCTGCCGCTAACCCGCAATTACGGGGTACTTTCATGGCCTTGAATTCAGCTGTTCAGTCAGCAGCCATGGGGATAGCCGCCTTTATTGGTGGCTTAATCATCAGTCGCGATGCGCAAAATTTAGTTCAGCACTATTGGATAGCTGCGCTGGTTGGCTCCGGGGCGAGCGTTGCAGCCATTTTTATTGTTGGCAAGCTGAAGTTGTATCAAACTAACATGCCAGCTGCCAAATAAGCCGTTTCACTGACTTACATCAAATACTAGAAAAATTTGCAGAAAAGCTTGCTTGGCTACTTGCAAATGTTGAGCAGTGAGCGCATAGTAAAGTTACTTGAGGGAAGGTTTCAAGATTTAGCTTAAACCCTTAGGTGTTGCTTGCGCACGAGTTTGCTGTGTAGGAAAAGTTAGCTCAATGCGTGTTTTGCTTTTGTTTTAGGAGGCTACGTATGAATTTGACAATCAGCGGTCACCATCTCGAAGTTACCCCAGCCTTACGCAGTTATGTAACGGCTAAGTTAGATCGAATTACACGGCATTTTGACCAACTGGTTGATGTGAAAGTTTTGCTAACGGTAGAAAATCAAAAGGAAAAAGACCGAAGACAACGCGCTGAGTGCAATATTCATGTCAAAGGTAGTGATATGTTTGCTGAGAGTTCGCACGAAGACCTGTACGCTGCTGTCGATGACTTGGTCGACAAGCTGGATCGTCAAGTTGGACGACACAAAGACAAGGTGAAAGATCACCATCACGATGCACCAAAACGTTTGATGTAGTCAGTTACGACGGCTCAAGCTTTAGTTGTAAAACTATACCGCCCTACAAAAAGCTTTCAGGTGAGAGCTGTTTTGTAGGGCGGTTTTGCGTTTGAAGCAAAATTTGGTTCATTTCCCTAAAATTTAGGTCGAATTCATTCTTAATTCATAGCTCGGTGCATAATCTCTTTCCACGTATGAACAGACTTTCCAGCATATTGCCCGCTCCACAAGTTCTTGTGGGCGTAGAGGCTACTAGCAAAAAACGCGCTTTTGAGGAAGCTGGTTTGTTGTTTGAGCAGCTACACGGCTTGAATCGTGCTACGGTGACAGACAGCTTGTTTGCGCGTGAGCGATTAGGTTCCACAGGTCTTGGGCATGGTGTAGCCATCCCTCATGGCCGCATCAAGGGCATGAAAACGCCCATGGCGGCCGTCTTCCAGTTGGCGCAACCGATTGGTTTTGATGCGCCTGATGAATTACCCGTTAACTTGTTGATTTTTTTGCTGGTGCCTGAAGCAGCAACGCAAAAGCATCTCGAAATTTTGTCTGAAATCGCAGAATTATTGAGCGATGCAACGTTACGCGATAAGTTGCAAACGACACAAGACGCGATCCAACTGCACCACTTGATTACTGGCTGGCTGGCAACCCAAGGTGTTGCATGAAGCCCACCGTCGTTAGCGCAGACGTACTATTTGAAGCCTTTCGAACCTACTTGAAGTGGGATTGGTTGGTCGGTTTGGCGGCTTCTGAGCGCCGATTTGATGAGGTTGCCGTCCGGGCAGCACGTTCAAGTGCAGATTTGGTGGGCTATCTCAATTACATTCATCCCTACCGACTGCAGGTTTTAGGCGAACGCGAAGTCGCATATTTGACCAACGGCACTGAGGCGGACTGTGCACGGCGCATTGCCAGAATTGTCAAACTTGAACCACCTTTGTTGGTGCTCGGCGATGGGCAAACAGCACCGCCTAGCTTGCTTACCTTGTGCGAGCGTGCCCAAATTCCAGTCTTCTCAACCAAAGAGTCTGCAGCTTTCGTGATCGATGTACTGCGTGCTTACTTGGCCAAGCACTTTTCTGACCGCACCACCATGCATGGTGTGTTCATGGATATTTTAGGTTTGGGCGTGATGATCACTGGCGAATCAGGCTTAGGTAAAAGCGAGTTAGGCTTGGAGTTGATTTCCCGTGGCAACGGCTTGGTGGCTGACGATGCTGTGGATTTATTTCGCATCAACCAAACCACCATTGAAGGGCGCTGCCCCGATTTGCTGCAGAACTTGCTAGAAGTGCGCGGCATTGGTTTGTTGGACATTCGGGCCATTTTTGGAGAAACAGCGGTGCGTAGACGCATGCGCTTGAAGTTGATCGTTCATTTGGTGCGTCGCGAGACCATGGAGCGTGACTACGACCGCATGCCCTCAGTGCCTTTGACGCAAGATGTTATCGGCATTCCTGTTCGCAAAGTGGTTATTCAGGTCGTCGCAGGTCGAAATATCGCAGTTTTGGTCGAAGCCGCTGTTCGCAACACTATTTTGCAACTGCGCGGCATCGATACCTATGAGGAATTTGCCCAGCGCCAGCGCAAAGCGATGGATGCCGGTTAATTTCAACGGAAAACTTTTAGCGCGGCTAAGTTTGCCGCCCCGTTTTGGGTTTGATCAAGTTGGGGCATTTCACCTTGGTGCAGTTGGCATAGAGGCTCAAAGCATGGTCGGCAATGGCAAAACCTTTAGCTTTCGCAATCGCTTTTTGGCGTTTTTCAATTTCTTCGTCAAAAAACTCCTCAACTTTGCCGCAGTCTAGGCAAATCAAATGGTCGTGGTGGTGACCTTCGTTGAGCTCATACACGGCTCTGCCTCCATCAAAACTACTGCGCGTCAAAATACTGGCTTGTTCGAACTGGAGTAACACGCGGTAAACGGTCGCCAGACCAATGTCCGTGCGATCTTGCAACAGGATGCGGAACACATCTTCCGCAGTCATATGGCGTGGCTCACCCTTCTGAAAAATTTCCAAAATCTTCAAGCGGGGCAGAGTCGCTTTCAAGCCCGTATTTTTTAGTTCGTCAATCGTGCTCATAAAAGTGCTTTATTTAAGCTCATTATTTGGGCTACTCAGCCGCTACAATGACTCCATCATATCGTTATAGTTGCCCATTATGAATACTACACCGCAGACACATCGCCGCACATTACAGCTTTTACTCGCTAGCTTGGCCATCAGTTTATTAACGGCCTGTGGTTCCATTCTTTACAAAGCTGAAATCGCCCAAGGCAATTTTGTGTCGAAAGAACAAGTGGCTGCACTCAAACTTGGCATGCCGCGCTTGCAGGTGGCTGATATTTTGGGTACACCACTGCTTGTCAGTGTTTTTCATGCGGATCGATGGGAATACGTTTTTAACTTGAAGCGCCAAGGTATTGAGACACCATCTTACAAACTTACTGTTTATTTCAAGGGTGATCTGCTCGACAAGATAGATGGCAGCAATATGCCGACAGAGCAGGAATTTATTGAAACTTTGTCTGGCAATAAGAAATAAAGTTTAAAGAAAAGATTAAAGAAAAATAATGAAAGACGTGAACTCCGCAAAATTACGCTTGGCTGTTGCGGGTGCCAGTGGCCGCATGGGTCACATGTTGATTGAGGCTGTGAGTGCTGCAGATGATTGCATATTGGCTGGAGCTCTTGATATTGCTGCCTCACCAGCTATTAATATTGATGCGCTTCAATATATGGGCAAACTGAGCGGTGTTTTGGTGACAGATGACTTACATCGTGGTTTGGCCAATGCACAGGTCATGATGGATTTCACACGGCCCGAAGGCACATTGGCGCACTTGCAGGTTTGTCGCGAATTAGGCGTGAAAGCCGTGATCGGCACGACAGGCTTTTCTGACGCTCAAAAAGCTGAAATTGCCGTGATTGCCAAAGATATTGCCATTGTTATGTCGCCCAACATGAGTGTGGGCGTGAATGTGACGTTTAAGCTGCTTGAAATGGCTGCGAAAGCCTTGAACACCGGTTATGACATCGAAGTAGTTGAGACGCACCACCGCCATAAAATTGACGCCCCTTCAGGTACCGCTCTGAAAATGGGCGAGGTCATGGCAGACGCTTTAGGCCGCAACTTAAAAGACAATGGCGTTTTTGAACGCTATGGCGTCACAGGGCCTCGCGATGCATCATCGATTGGTTTTTCGACCATTCGTGGCGGCGACGTTATTGGCGACCATACCGTTATTTTTGCAGGTACGGGTGAGCGTATCGAAATCAGCCACAAAGCATCAAGCCGCGAGTATTACGCTAAAGGCAGTTTGATGGCAGCGCGCTTCTTGGTTGGCAAACCAAATGGCTTGTTTGACATGTTTGATGTGCTGAATTTGCGCTGATTTGGGTGCAAAAACTTAGTTTGTACAACGAGTGAACGCATGAACGCCTTTCAATTCATCCTCCAAGGCGATGTCATCAGCAAATCAGTGGCTATATTGCTGCTTTTGATGTCGGTTGCCAGTTGGGTGGTGATTTTATTGAAGGCGTGGACATTGCGCCGCGCCAGTGGTGATGTAGCGCGCAGTACCGCTGCTTTTTGGCAATCCGCCTCGGTTGAATCAGGCTTGCTGCAAGCCACAGCCTTTGATCGCTCTTCGCTTGTTTCACCGTTGATTTCGGCAAGTCAAACCATCAATAGCGCTGGAAAAGGCGGCATTTCTACGGTCTTTAAGCTCGCGCAAGCCGGCGACAAGGCTCAGCAGCTTACCCGCGTGCTGCGCGACGCATTGCACAGTATCATCAACCAACTCAATTTTGGCCAAGTGTTGCTGGCCACGGTTGGCTCTACCGCGCCTTTTGTCGGCTTACTTGGCACAGTTTGGGGTATTTACCACGCGCTCACTAGCATTTCTGGCGCAGGGCAGATGACGATTGCTCAGGTGTCTGGCCCAGTCGGCGAAGCCTTGGTCATGACCGCCGCTGGCTTGGTGGTCGCCATTCCCGCCGTGCTTGCCTACAACGTGTTTGGTCGCATCATTGGTCGCATTGAAGCCGATTTAGAAGGTTTTGCAAGTGATTTGCGCGAGTTGATGAGTCATCATTAAAGCAATACCATAAGAACGACATGAGTTTCGGTCGCCTAGAACGTACCCAGAGCTCAAAACCTATGAGCGACATCAACATGACGCCTTTGGTCGACGTCATGCTAGTTTTAGTCGTCATTTTCATCATCACCGCCCCGTTGATGACCAGCGCCATCAAGTTGGATTTACCCAAAACCGAGGCTGCCAAACCCGTCGATGCCCCGAAATTCGTCACAATTGTGGTCGACAAAAGCGGTCAAATCTTCCTGAATGACCAGGTCACCAGCCTTGTTCAGTTAACAGATTCCCTCTCAAAAACTGCACAAATTAGCAAGGATACCGAAGTTCAGCTGCGTGCCGACGAAGCTGTGCCCTATGGCAAAGTGGTTGAAGTTATGGGCGTGGCGCAAAAAGCCGGGTTGAACCGGATTGGCTTTGTGGCTGAGCCTAAATTGACTAAATAACGCTCTTTTCGCCTCAAATTTGCATTACTGCAGCCTCTACAATTGAGGGATGACTGCTATAACCTCTTCATCTACTGAAATTCCTCCAGCTTCCTACGACCATTTAGCGATTGAAAAAGCCGCCCACAGCCACTGGACAGCAGCTGACGCCTACCGCGTGACCGAAGGCGCTTTAGACGCGCAAGGCAATCCAAAACCAAAATATTACGCCTGCTCCATGCTGCCCTACCCCAGCGGCAAGCTACACATGGGCCATGTGCGTAACTACACCATCAACGACATGCTCACGCGCCAGCTGCGCATGAAAGGTTACAACGTGCTCATGCCCATGGGCTGGGATGCGTTTGGCTTGCCCGCTGAAAACGCTGCCACGAAAAACGGTGTGCCACCCGCTCAGTGGACGTTTGACAACATCGCCTACATGAAAAAGCAGATGCAGGCCATGGGGCTGGCCATCGACTGGAGCCGCGAAATCGCCACCTGCACGCCTGAATATTACAAGTGGAACCAGTGGTTGTTCCTCAAAATGCTGGAGCAGGGCATTGCCTATCGCAAAACCCAGGTTGTGAATTGGGATCCAGTTGATCAAACGGTTTTAGCTAACGAACAGGTCATAGACGGCAAAGGCTGGCGCACTGGCGCGGTGGTTGAAAAGCGCGAGATTCCGGGCTATTACCTCAACATCACCAAATACGCACCTGAGCTGTTGGAACACGTACAAACCGGCTTAGACGGCTGGCCTGAGCGCGTCAAGCTGATGCAGGAAAACTGGATAGGCAAGTCCGAAGGCGTCCGTTTCGCCTTTCCGCACGAGATCAAAAACGCAGCGGGCAAATTGCTGCAAGACGGCAAAATGTACGTCTTCACCACCCGTGCGGATACCATCATGGGCGTCACCTTCGTCGCCGTCGCGCCAGAGCATCCAATTGCGATACGAGCCGGCGAATTATCTGCCTTATTAGCTATCAAAATTGAAGCGCTTAAAGAGGGCGGAACGACCGAGGCTGAGCTCGCCACCAAAGAAAAAGAAGGCGTGGCGACGGGGCTGTTTGTGTCACACCCGCTCACTGGCGAGCAGGTTGAAGTGTGGGTGGGCAACTACGTGCTGATGAGCTACGGCGACGGCGCGGTGATGGGCGTGCCGGCGCATGATGAGCGTGATTTTGCGTTTGCTTTGAAGTATGACTTGCCCATCAAGCAAGTCGTGTCCGTCAAAGATCAAAGTTTCAACGATACAGAATGGCAAGACTGGTACGGTCAAAAAACGGGAACGGCGTCGGTTCATTCCGGCAAATTCGACGGTTTGGGCTTCAAGGCTTGCGTAGATACAGTGGCTGCTGATTTGGCAGCTTTGGGACTCGGCGAGAAAAAGACCACCTGGCGCTTGCGCGACTGGGGTGTTTCGCGCCAGCGCTACTGGGGCACGCCGATTCCTATCATCCACTGTGATGAACACGGCGCTGTACCTGTGCCAGAAAAGGATTTGCCAGTCGTTCTGCCGCTGGACTGCGTGCCCGATGGTTCGGGCAACCCGCTGCATAAACATGAAGGCTTCCACGCCGGGGTGACGTGCCCGATTTGCGGTGCAAAAGCCAAGCGTGAAACCGACACCATGGACACTTTTGTGGACAGCTCGTGGTACTTTATGCGCTATTGTGACCCGAAGAACGACCAAGCCATGGTCGGCGCGGGGGCGGACTACTGGATGCCGATGGACCAGTACATCGGCGGTATCGAGCATGCGATTTTGCACTTGCTTTACGCCCGCTTTTGGACAAAAGTGATGCGCGACATCAAGTTAACGAATGCGGATGGCACACCCGCCAGCCGTGGTTTGGTCACCGTGGACGAGCCTTTCACCAAGCTGTTGACGCAGGGCATGGTGCTGAACCAGATCTATTCGCGTAAAAACGACAAAGGCGGCGTCGAATACTTCTGGCCGCACGAGGTAGAAGACATCATTGACGCCAATGGCAAAGTCACCACCGCCAAAAGCAAAATCGACGGCTCCATCGTTAACTACGACGGCGTGGGCACCATGTCCAAGTCGAAAAACAACGGCGTGGATCCGCAGGATTTGATTGAAAAGTACGGCGCAGATACGGCGCGTTTGTACACCATGTTCACTGCGCCACCCGAGGCGACGTTGGAGTGGAATGACTCCGCCGTGGAAGGTTCCTACCGCTTCCTGCGCCGTGTTTGGAACTTAGGCGTTAAGTTGAAAGATGCGAATTCAGCTATTAATAATATAGCTTCTCAGGCAATAAATACACCGGCTACAGCCGAAAATGCCTCTAAAATCACTAAAAATCTGCGTTTAGAGCTTCACACTCTGCTCAAACAGGTTGATTTCGACTACCAGCGCATGCAGTACAACACCGTGGTGTCGGGCTGCATGAAGTTGCTCAATGCTTTAGAGGACTTCAAATCAGACGGATCGGATGCCTCTAATGCAGCGGTTTCAGAGGGTTTTGGCATCCTATTGCGTTGTTTGTACCCCGCTGCCCCGCATCTGTGTCATGCTTTGTGGCAAAACCTCGGCTTTGCCGCCCAATTGGGCGATTTGCTCGACGCGCCCTGGCCACAGGTCGATGCATCCGCCTTGGTGCAAGATGAAATCGAACTGATGTTACAAGTCAGTGGCAAATTACGCGGCTCTATCGTCGTGCCAGCGGGTGCTTCTAAGGAAGAAATCGAGAAAATAGCGGTAAGCTCTGAGGTAGTGGTCAAGTTCGCCGCTGGTGCCGCGATTAAGAAGGTCATCGTTGTGCCAGGCCGCTTGGTGAATGTTGTTGTTTAATCTCGTTGCTTAATGTCGATATTTTTGAGTAAAAAACCTATGAAAAGACGCTTATTCACCCAATCTGCACTGGCTGCATTGCTGGCAACCGGCGCAGTTGCTATGACGGGCTGCGGCTTCAAACTGCGTGGTTCGTTCAGCTACGCTTTCAAAACATTGCTGTCTGGCTTTGGCGATACCTCCACACTCGGCAATGAATTCAAGCGCGTTTTGGCCTCAGATGGCGCAGTAGCGCTGGTGACCGACCCCGCAAAAGCGCAGGTTGTCCTAGAGGTCATCAGCGAACAGCGTGAAAAAGTGGTGGTAGGTACGACTTCATCGGGCCAAGTCCGCGAATTTCAGCTGCGCATTCGCCTGAAATTCAAGCTATGCACCCCAAGTGGCAAAGAGATCACCCCAGAGACCGAGCTCTTGGTGCAGCGCGACATCAGCTACAACGAGTCCGCCGCGCTCGCCAAAGAGTCCGAAGAAGGCTTGCTCTACCGCGACATGCAAACCGACATGGTGCAGCAGTTGCTGCGCCGTTTGTCTGCAGTTAAAGAGCTTTAAAACAACATTCTGTCATTCCCGCGTAGGCGGGAATCCACAGGCCTACACATGCAATTAGCCAGCGGTCAACTTTCTAACCACTTCGCGAAGGGCCTGCGTTCGCTCTACACCTTGCACGGTGACGAAATACTACTGGTGCAAGAAGCGGCCGATGCGATTCGGGCTGAGGCGCGCAAGCAGGGGTTTACCGAGCGCAGCTCGTTCACCGTTGCCGGCGCACATTTTGACTGGGGCGAGGTGCTGGCCGCAGCGGGCAGCATGAGCTTGTTTGCTGACAAGCAAATCATTGAAATCCGCATTCCCTCAGGCAAACCGGGTAAAGACGGCAGCGTGCAGCTCCAGCAATTGGCCGCACAAGCCGCTGAAAATACAGACACTTTGACACTGGTCATGCTCCCCAAGCTAGACAAAATGAGCAAACAAGGTGCATGGTTTACGGCTTTGGACGGCAACGGCGTCAACATTGAAATCCAACCCGTCGAGCGCGCCGCCCTGCCGCAGTGGATCGCCCAGCGCCTGCAAGCGCAAGGGCAGCAGGTCGCTGCGGGGGTGGAAGGGCAACAAACGCTGCAGTTCTTTACCGACCGGGTGGAAGGCAACTTGCTGGCAGCCTTTCAAGAAATCCAAAAACTCGCGCTCTTACACCCCAAAGGCGAGTTGTCGCTGGCGCAGGTCGAAAGCGCGGTGTTGAACGTGGCGCGATATGACGTGTTTAAACTCTCAGAATCCGTGCTGGCTGGCCATCCCGCCCGTGTGCAGCGCATGCTAGACGGCCTGCAGGCCGAGGGCGTGGCCGAGGTGCTGGTGCATTGGGCGATTTCTGAAGATATTCGGGCGCTTAAACGCGTCAAAGACGCCATGTCAAACGGCAAACCCTTGCCTATGGCGCTGCGCGAGCAACGGGTTTGGGGTGTCAAAGAACGCCTGTTTGAGCGGGTGTTGCCGCAGCTCAGCAGCGCAGCCTTGGTTGATTTGTTGGATGCGGCGCACAAGGTAGACGGTATCGTCAAAGGCTTGAAACAGCGTGATTGGCCCCAAGATAGCTGGCAAGCGCTGCACCGGCTCGCCATGCAGGTGTGCCAGGCGTGCATGACGCAAACTGCTGCCTCAGGTCCAAAATCAACGAAAATAGCCGCATGAACGCCCAAACTTACACCTCTGGTTCAATGAACAACACGGCAAACGTCGTCGAACTGCTACAAACCCTGGGGAAGCAGGCAAAAGTGGCATCAGCCGGCGTATCTGTTGCCTCTACAGCTATTAAAAATATAGCATTATTGCGTTTGGCAGTCTTGCTTCGTGCTAACGTTGCCGCGTTGCAGGCAGACAATGCCAAAGACATTGCGCGGGCCATCAAAGCAGGTTTGTCTGAGCCTATGGTTGATCGCTTGAAATTGACGCCTAAAGTGCTAGAAACCTGCGCCTTGGGTTGCGAGCAGCTGGCAGCGATGCCCGACATCATTGGCGAAATCATCGGCATGAAGCAGCAACCCAGCGGTATCCGAGTCGGGCAAATGCGGGTGCCGATTGGCGTTTTCGGCATGATTTACGAAAGCCGCCCGAATGTGACGATAGAAGCCGCATCTTTGGCTATCAAAAGCGGCAACGCCTGCATTTTGCGCGGTGGCTCAGAGGCGATTGAGTCCAACCAAGCCTTGGCTTTTCTGGTGCAGCAAGCATTGGTGGAGAGCGGTTTGCCGCAGCACACCGTGCAATTGGTGCCGACGACGGACCGCGAAGCGGTTAGTGCGTTGATCACCATGCCAGAATACGTCGATGTCATCATCCCGCGCGGCGGCAAGGGGCTGATTGAACGCGTTTCGCGCGAAGCCAAAGTGCCTGTCATCAAACATTTGGATGGCAATTGCCACGTTTATGTGGACGACCCTTGCGACATCGCCATGGCGGTCACGGTGGCCGACAACGCCAAAACCAACAAATACAGTCCGTGCAACGCTGCCGAAGGCCTGCTGGTCGCCAAAGGTGCAGCTGCTGAGTTTTTGCCAAAAATTGCCGCCATTTATGCCAAAAAAGGCGTTGAAATTCGGTGTGATGAGGCCGCAGCCGGCGTATTGTTTGTCAATGCAGCTATCAAAAAAATAGCAAAAATCACTCTCGCCAAAGAGCAAGATTGGTACGAAGAATATTTGGCGCCTATTGTTAGCATCAAGATTGTGGCTGGTTTGGACGAGGCGATTGCGCACATCAACAAATACAGCAGCCACCACACTGACGCCATCATGACCACCAACCACATGCACGCCCAGCGCTTCCTGCGCGAAGTCGATTCTGCCAGTGTGATGGTCAACACCAGCACGCGGTTTGCCGATGGGTTTGAGTACGGTTTAGGTGCCGAAATCGGCATCAGCACAGATAAGTTTCACGCCCGTGGCCCGGTGGGGATTGAGGGCTTAACGTCGCTGAAATACGTGGTTTTGGGCAACGGCGAAGTGCGCAGTTGATGGCCTCAAACCCTCACGGCGCGCCTATTTTCAAGCCGCAAATTTCCCAAAATCTGTGGCCTTCTTCGGGATACGAGCTGCTAGAGATGGATGCGAATGGCCATTTGGTGGTGACAGACGCTTATTTGCGACATTTACTGTCTCGACCTGAAATTGCACCGATTGCAGAATCTTGCGCTCATGAAATAGCGATACATGATTCTTTAGACAAAGAACCGCGCCGAACGGTCGCTGCAGCTGAGCTTGCGGGCGTTCAAGACAAAGACGCGGCTGATAACTACGCCGTTTGGCTGCGTTTCAGAGACAAATTGCTTAGCAAGCCGACATTAGAAGCCAGTTATATGGCGCTGTTTCAGGGTGAGGGCGTGGACGTCGCGCCCGTGCTGGTGCAGCAGTTGACGCAGATTTTGTTGCAGCACGTCCTGACCACAGCAGATGAAAAAATCAATGCGATGCAAGCCCGCGTGGCTGAGTTGTTGTTCAGAACGCAAAAAATATCGATTCTTGAAGACGGCGCTGTGATGGCGGCGGACGATGAAACGGTCGAACGGCATGCCCTGTCAGGTGGTTTTGGCAGCATTGGTGAGCTGTTGAAACAAGGCGGTTTACCGGTACGCAGTGTCGATTTGGATGTGTTGAGTGCGGATAACTTGGACGCCTACTGGCCGCGCAGTGAGTTTTTTGACATGGTGATCAGCCTGAACCACGGTCAGGCTTCTTTGGACGCTCTGTGTCGTGTCCTTGAATTGTGGATCAAACACTTTTTGCAAGTCGATGTGCGGATTCAAACAGACAAAGAAATTGTGGACGAGCATTGGGTCTGGCACGTTGGGCTGGATGCGCAGGCCAGTGGCATTTTGAACGATTTGTACACAGGTGCTGAGGTGTCTGAAGACCGCCACCGCCGCTTGATGTGTTTGTTTCGCTTGGAGTTTGCCAATCCTGCCGACATGCTGGCTGCCGTCGCGGGCCGCCCCGTTTATTTGGCGATGGCGATGGACGAGAAAAACCAACTCAAGCTGAAACCGCAAAACCTGCTGTTGAACCTTCCTTTAGCTCAAAGATCTTAACCAATTCGGTCATCATAAAGATCATAATAAAAGAGTTCGTAAATTCATGGTTCCTCATCTCATCACCGCTCTGAATGGCCCGATTAACGAGCTAGAGCAACGCATCTTAGATTCCATGCCAGCTATTGAGCGCTGGTTTCGCCTAGAGTGGATGGAGCACACGCCGCCGTTTTACAGCTCGGTCGATGTGCGCAACGCCGGGTTCAAGCTCGCACCCGTAGACACCAATTTGTTCCCTGGTGGGTGGAGTAATTTGACACCGGCTATGCTGCCCCTTGCCGTGCAGGCGGCGATGGTGGCGATTGAAAAAATCTGCCCAGAGGCTAAAAACCTGCTGCTGATTCCTGAAAATCACAGCAACAATGCCAACAACACGTTTTATCTGAGCAGCATTGCCCAGCTGCGCCGTATCTTCCATATGGCGGGCTTGAATGTGCGCGTTGGCTCGATTGACCCTGACATCAAACAAAACACCACTGTTGAGTTGCCAAATGGCGAATCCATTGTGCTGGAGCCCGTGATTCGCAGCGCCAAACGCTTGGGTTTGAAAGATTTTGAACCCTGCACGATTTTGCTGAACAACGAATTGACCAAGGGCTTGCCTGGCATTTTGGAAGAGCTGCATGAGCAGTTTGTTTTGCCACCGCTGCATGCTTCGGGCTCAGTGCGTCGCAAAAGCACGCATTACAAAAGCTATGAAGATGTCTGCAAGCGTTTTGGCAAGCTGCTGGGCGTTGACCCTTGGTTGATCAATCCCATGTTTTTGACCTGTACAGATGCGGATTTGGCCACCACTGTTGACACACTGCTTGCCAAAATCAAAAAGAAATACAAAGAGTACGGCATCACCGACAAGCCGTTTGTGGTTGTCAAAACCAACCACAGCAGCTTGGCGGACAAGCATGCGGGCTCAAGCGTGATGATGTTGCGCCAGTCCAGCGAGCTGAAAGACCACAAAGATATTGCCGTTTTCAGCGGCGAGCTGGTGGTTCAAGAGGGTGTGCTGACCAAAGAGCGCATGAACGACGCTGTGGCCGAGCCCGTGGTTTATATGATGGATCGCTACGTGGTTGGCGGTTTCTACCGCGTACATGCCGACAGGGGCATGGATGAAAATCTCTGCTCACCGGGATCGCGCTATGTGCCTTTGGCCTTTGCAGAGGGTACTGAATTGCCTCAACCCGGTGTCAAACCCGGTGCCAGCGCCCCTAATCGCTTCTATATGTATGGCGTGATTGGCCGTTTGGCGATGTTGGCAGCCAGTTATGAGTTGGAAGCGACCGATCCAAACGCTGAAATCTACGAATAAGCTGAATTTGTGGGAAATTGCTGGAGAATTACCAAATCCGCAGTTGTTGCACTGCAACATATTTGGCCTTAAATGTGTTTTTATTGCGTTTAGAGGCAACTCCTTGGGGTTAAACACCGTTACAAAAGCGCACAATATGCTTCCCAGAACAACGGTCATGCCCGGTTGAGTTAGCTACGAGTTTTCTTGAGTAGTTTTATCAGCGGTCAATTCTTTAGTGCAAACAACAAAATCTTCTCTTGCAGCGCTTACCTTGAGCGCTATCGGTGTGGTTTACGGCGATATTGGAACCAGTGTTCTGTATGCGATGAAAGAGGTTTTTGGCTCAGGCCATGTCCCTTTCACGCCAGACAATATCTACGGCATTTTGTCCATTTTCTTTTGGACGCTCACCGTTATCGTTTCCATCAAATACGTGGTTTTGGTGTTGCGGGCCGACAACCACGGCGAAGGTGGGTTGGTGGCGATGCTGGCTCTGGCTTCGCAAGCCGTCAAAGACAAACCGCAGCTGCGCGGTGTGCTGCTCACGGTGGGTATTTTTGGTACTTGCTTGTTTTATGGCGATGGTGTCATCACACCTGCTATTTCCGTGCTGGGCGCGATGGAAGGTTTAGAGGTTATTTCTCCCACCTTCAAGCAATACGTTGTCCCTTTGACGCTGGTGATTTTGTTTTGCCTGTTTTTAGTGCAAAAAAAGGGCACAGCAGGCATCGGAAAGTTTTTTGGCCCCATCACTTTGGTATGGTTTGCCGTGTTAGCCGTGCTGGGCGTGATGCATATTGCAACCAATCCAGCTATTCTTTGGGCCATCAGCCCGCATTACGCCCTCGGTTTCATGTGGGCCAATCCTGGCATTACCTTCATTATTTTGGGTGCTGTGGTGCTGTGCGTCACAGGCGCAGAGGCTTTGTATGCTGATTTAGGCCACTTCGGCAAAAAACCCATCCGCTTGGCTTGGTTTAGCGTGGTGATGCCTGCCTTGGTGCTGAATTATTTCGGTCAAGGTGCGCTTTTGCTTAAAAACCCTGAAGCCGTTAAAAATCCGTTCTACTTGATGGCACCGGATTGGGCGTTGATTCCTTTGCTGGTGCTAGCCACCTTGGCTGCTGTGATTGCCTCACAAGCGCTCATAACAGGTGCTTTCAGCGTGACCAAACAAGTGATTCAGCTCGGTTATTTGCCGCGCTTGAACATTTTGCACACCAGTGTGCGCGAGGCTGGTCAGATCTACATCCCATTTGTGAACTGGGGCTTGTTTGTCGCTATCGTCTTGGCTGTGGTGATGTTTAAAACATCGGGCAATTTGGCGGCGGCTTACGGCATTGCCGTGACAACAGACATGCTGATCACCACGATTTTGACGTTCTATGTGATTCGCTACGGCTGGAAATACCCACTGTGGCTGTGCGTTGTGGCAACGGGTTGGTTTTTTGTCGTCGATTTTGCGTTTTTTTCATCGAATTTGCTCAAATTGTTTGCGGGTGGCTGGTTCCCGTTGGCGATTGGCGGTGCCATATTTACTTTGATGATGACTTGGAAGCAAGGGCGTCACATGTTGGCAGAGAAGCAAAAAGTCGATGCTATCGATCTCAAAGACTTCTTGCAATCCGTTTTTGTAAATCCGCCAACACGAGTAGATGGTACGGCTGTTTTCTTAACAGCTGACAAGGGCGTCGTTCCCAACGCTTTGCTCCACAATTTGAAACACAATAAAGTGCTGCATGAGAGAAACCTTTTTGTCACTTGGCGCAGCCATGAAGTGCCGTGGATTGGCATGTCCAAGCGCTTGGAGGTGGAATCTTTAGGCCATCACTGCTGGCAAGTGGTGTTGAATTACGGCTTTAAAAATGACCCTGACGTGCCAGCCGCGCTGCAGCAAATGAAAGGCCGTGGCTGCGAGATGGAGCCTATGACGACCAGTTATTTCTTGTCCCGCGACACCGTGGTTCCTACCTTGGGCGAAGGTATGGCACCTTGGCGTGAAAAGCTGTTTGCGCAAATGCACCACAATGCCAGCGGCGCAGCTGATTTCTTGAACTTACCGACGAATTCGGTGGTGGAATTGGGTTCGAAAATCGAAATTTAATGCGGTTTTTTAAAGACATCAGCTTGTCTGCATTTACAGCAGGCTTTGTCGCCGTGCTGGTGGGCTTCACCAGCTCAGTCGCCATCGTTTTTCAAGCCGCGCTGGCTTTTAAAGCCACACCAGAACAGTTGACGTCTTGGATATGGGCGCTGGGTCTGGGCATGGGGCTGTGCAGCTTGATACCGTCCCTTTGGCTGCGTAAGCCGGTCATGATTGCTTGGAGCACACCGGGTGCTGCTGTTTTGGCCACGGCTGGCTTGGCTGGTGGATTTAGTATGAACGAAGCGGTAGGCGCATTTATGGCTTGCGCCGCGCTGATCACCTTGTTTGGCGTCACCGGTTGGTTTGAACGGGTGATGAACCGCATCCCCGTAGAGATCGCTTCGGCCTTGCTCGCGGGCGTTTTAGCGCGGTTTGGTTTGCAGGCTTTTACCGCCGCTCAAACGGCGTTACCGCTGGTGGTGCTGATGTTGTTGAGCTACCTGTTATTGAAACGCAGATCACCTCGTTATGCCATCCCCACAACACTTTTAGTTGCTATAGTATATGTAGCAATAAACGATTTATTTATGCCGGCTAAGGTGGTTTTTGAGCTTGCAAAACCCGTCTTTATCATGCCTGTCTTTACATGGAGTGCGATGGTCAGCCTTGCGCTGCCGCTGTTTATTGTGACCATGGCGTCGCAAAACTTGCCTGGCGTTGCCGCCATCAAAGCGGCGGGTTACGGCATGCCGTTGTCAAAAATCATCACCTTGACGGGGCTGGCAACGATGGTTTTAGCGCCTTTTGGCGCGTTTGCCTTGAACCTCAGCGCCATCACCGCAGCGATTTGCATGGGTAAAGAAGCACACCCTGATCCAGCCAAGCGCTACACCGCTGCCGTGTCGTGCGGTGCGATTTATATCGTTATTGGGCTGCTGGGTGGGGCTTTTATCGGTGTTTTGATGTCGTTTCCCAAAGAATTGATCGCTGCCATCGCTGGATTGGCGCTTTTGGGCACGATTGGCAATGGTTTGGCCGTAGCCGTGCAAGATGAATCGCGCCGCGAAGCGGCTATCATTACTTTCCTAGTCACGCTCTCGGGTGTGGTGATAGCCGGTGTTGGCTCAGCCTTTTGGGGTGTGGTCGCAGGCGCTGTTGCGCTTTTTGTGCAACAGTACGGTAAAAGTAAACCATAAAGCAAGCGTAAAAAATGCACATCCTATTCATTGCCGACCCGTTAGACACCTTCAAAATCTACAAAGACACGACGTTTGCCATGATGCGAGAAGCGCAAAAGCGTGGGCACACGCTCAGCGTGTGTGAGCCCAAAGACATCATGTGGCAGCGCGGTGGGGTGGTCACGGCGTTTGTTCGCGACATCACCTTGACCGGAGACAAAGACGTTTGGTACACCGCTAAGCAGCAGCACCCAAACGAGCGCCCTCAGGCGTTGAGAGACTTTGGCGCTGTCGTCATGCGCAAAGACCCGCCGTTTGATTCGGAGTTTTTTTATGCGACCCATTTGCTGGAGCAAGCTGAGCGCGAAGGGGCCAAAGTCTTCAACAAACCGCGTGCGCTACGTGATCACCCAGAAAAACTGGCGATCATGGAGTTCCCACAATTCATCGGCCCCACGCTGGTGACGCGCGATGCAGATGACATCAAACGCTTCCATGCAGAGCACCAAGATATCATCTTGAAACCGCTGGACGGCATGGGCGGCATGGGTATCTTCCGCGTCAAAGCCGATGGCTTGAACCTAGGCGGTATCATCGAAACGCTGAACAAAGACGGTGCTGAGACGGTGATGGTGCAGAAGTTTTTACCCGCTATTTCAGAAGGTGACAAGCGGATTTTGGTCATTGGCGGCAAACCGGTGCCTTTCAGCCTGGCCCGCATTCCGCAGGGCGGCGAGGTGCGTGGCAACTTGGCAGCAGGTGGCAAAGGTGTGGCACAGCCTTTGAGCGAACGGGACTATGAAATCGCCAACGCCTTAGGTCCGATTCTGGCCAGCCGGGGTTTGCTCCTCGTGGGGCTGGATGTGATTGGTGACTCGCTGACCGAGATCAACGTCACCAGTCCGACGTGTTTTCAAGAAATTAACGACCAAATGGGTTGTGATGTGGCGGCGCTGTTTATATCGGCGTTGGAGCAAGCTGCCGCTTAAACAGGGTGCATGGATTCCCGCCTGCGCGGGAATGACGGCTTTTAATACAAGCCGCGTACACGCGCATGCAGGCGTGCAAGGCCTAGCAGGGCATCTGTGTACGGCGTTGTCACTTGGGTAAGTTGCCCCAGCTCCTTCACTGCGCCTACCAAAGCATCTAACTCAACGGCTTTACCCGCTTCCACGTCTTGCAACATGGAGGTTTTGAAGCTGCCCAGCTTGCGTGTCACGGCGTGTCGGTCTTCGGGCTGCTGGTCAATGGGGATGCCCAAACGTGCACCGATGTCTTTGGCTTCCAGCATCACGTTGGAGCAAAAACCACGCACCAAGTCATCATCCAGCACTTGGCTAGAAGTCGCACCCGTGATGGCGCTGACTGGGTTCATGGTCATATTGCCCCAAAGCTTGAACCAGATGTCGCGTTGGATTTGCTCAGCGATGGGTGCTTCAAAACCCGCTTTTTCAAGCAGCGCTGCCAAAGCTTTGATGCGAGGTGATAGCTTTCCCGACGGCTCACCTACGATGATTTTGTTGCCAAACGCGTGGCGAATCACCCCCGGACTGATCACCGAGCAGCTAGCATGCACCACACCGCCGATGATGTGATGCGCAGGAATGGCTGCGGCAATGTCGCCTGCTGCATCCACGCTGGTGAGGGCACGGTTTGCCAGTTCGCCCCCAAAACCTTGCAAAAACCACCACGGCACGCCGTTCATTGCGGTCAGCACGACGGTGTCTTTGCCTAGCAAGGGGGCGATTTGCTGTGCCACTTCACGCAGCGCGGGTGCCTTGACCGCGATGATGACAAGGTCTTGTACACCCAGCTCCGCAGCGCTGTTGCTGGCATGTACTTTGTGGGTTTGTTCTGCTTGTGTCCCTGATTGCAGCTTCAAGCCCTGCGTTTGCAAAGCCGCCAGCGTAGCGCCCCGAGCTAGAAAGCTGACGTCACAGCCCGCTCGCGCCAAGCCCGCCCCCAGCCAGCCGCCAATAGCGCCAGCGCCTACGATGCAGATACGATTAAACATGGTTCTTCCGGTTAAAAACGTTATTAAATATCATTAATTTTCAGTGCTTAAATTGGCATGTAGCCGGCGTATTTATTGCCTAAATAGCTATAAAATAAATAGCAAAAACCAATGAATTCGTGATGTCTATTGACTATTTTCTATTGTTTGTAACTGTCATCCGCTTTGTCTACCAAGCGTCGCATGGCATCAAACACATCGCGACCAGCGCCAAATTTGGCGTCAAACTGCAGCGAGTCGCGGGTGCATTTTGCGGCGACGGGTTCTGCAATGGGAATCGCTGCACCCATGCTGAGCGTCGCTAGCTGGATTTCGCAGGCGCGCTGTAGCGTCCATAGCGTGACAAAAGTTTGTGGCAGCGTTTGTCCCCAAGCCAACAAACCATGGTTGCGCAAAATGACCGCTGGTTTGTTGCCTATGTTTTTCAGCAAACGCGGCGCTTCATCGGCATGGATGGTGATGCCCTCAAAGTCATGGTAAGCCACCATGTCATGTAGCTGAGCCGAATAAAAGTTGTTCTGCGCTAAACCAACTGCCGAGCACGCCACCGCCACGCCCGCTGTGGTGTGCGTGTGCATGATGCAGTGCGCGTCGGGCAAGCTGTCGTGAATCGCGGCATGGACGGTGAAACCAGCTGGGTTCACGGGGTAAATCGAATCATCCAAAATTTTGCCGTGGATGTCGATTTTGACCAAATTGCTTGCCGTCACCTCGCTGTAGTGCAGGCCAAAAGGGTTGATGAGGAACTGCTTCTGTCCACTTGTGACCGAATCTGGCAGCCGCAGGGTGATGTGGTTGTAAATCATCTCGGTCCAACCGAGCATGTTGAAAACGCGGTAGGCGGCAGCTAGTTCGATACGGGCTAGCCATTCGTCTGGGTGCATGGAGGGATTCATAAGCAAATGTCTTTAATTTGATGCGCTAAACAAAACGGAAGGCTATAGCGCCTAGCGAGCCATAGTCGGCATGGAAGGTATCGCCCGGCAAAGCTGTGGTGGGACGGGTGAAGGAGCCGCCTAGCACCACTTCACCAGCTTCCAAAAATTCGCCCCAAGGCGCGAGTTTGTTCGCCAGCCAAGCCACGCCATTGGCAGGGTGGTTCAACACGGCAGCGGCGACGCCAGATTCTTCAATCACGCCGTTTTTGTAGAGCAAGGCACTGACCCAGCGCAGGTCAACAGCATCCGGCTTAATAGGGCGACCACCCAGAATGATGCCCGCATTGGCAGCGTTGTCGGAAATCGTGTCGAACACCTTGCGTGGGGCTTTGGTGTGGCGGTCGAATTGTTCGATGCGGGCATCGATGATTTCTATGGCGGGCACGACGTAATCGGTCGCGGCCAGTACGTCAAATATGGTGACATTCGGCCCTTGTAGGCGTTTGCCTAAGACAAAAGCTAGTTCCACTTCAACCCGTGGGGCAATGAAGCGATTGAACGGAATGTCACTGCCTTCCGGGAAAAACATATCGTCCAGCAGCGTGCCGTAATCTGGTTCGTTGATCTGGCTGCTCTGTTGCATGGCGCGCGAGGTCAGGCCGATTTTGTGGCCTTTGGCAACGCGGCCTTCTTTGATTTTGAGCGCTACCCACGCTTTGGAGATGGCATAGCCGTCTTCAATCGTCATGTCGGGATAGCGTTTGGAAAAGTGTTCAACTTGGGTGCGGGTCTTTTCGGCTTGGTTTAATTCAGCGGCAAGTTGGGCGATAAGTGTTTCAGAAAACATGGGTCCTTCTTTCAAACTTTGTTGATTTAACTTTTATTAAACAAAGGGTGCAAATTGCTGTGCTTGCCATCAAACACTTCTTTGCCTTCGTCAATTTGCAGAGTGATGCCAATATGACGTTGCGCGAAGATGGGTTGAAAATGCGCCTTGGTTGCTGCTAGCAAAGCATCTCCAGCTCGTTTTTGCGTGGCTTCCGAACGGCCTTTGCCCATGCGTAGGTTGAGGTACACAAAAGCGTAATCTGCCTTGCCATCCGCCACCGCGTAATGCGGCGCGGGGTAGGCCAGTACACGGGTGCCGCCCGTCGGGTAGACCTGTGCGCCGTTGTCGTCCTGCACGCCCAGCATGGTATCGGCTAGGCTGCGGCACAAGGCCGTCATGTCCGTCTCTTTGTCGAGGTTGGCGGTGTAAAGAATCACAAGGTGCGGCATATCAAGCTTTCGATGCTGCAGGGCTTAGAGGCACGACTGGAAAAATCGCATTGATCTGCCCCGTACCGCTAGATCCAAAGTAAGGCGTGATGACTTCCGCCTTCTCCTTATAACTGCGTCCACCCAGAGCGCCATACAGCATGGCTGTATCGTGCATGTCACCCTCGCCCCAGCACTTCTCGGCATACATGGGCAGCATGTCGATAACGGTGGCGTGCTCGCCACGCTCCCATAACTCCACCACGCGCAAATCAACTTGCTCCAAAAACGGGTCGTACACCTTGAACGCATATTCGGGGGCTTTGCCATTGTCGGCAAAATGATGCGAGAGCGAGCCACTGGCAAACACCGCCACAGTGCCGTCGTACTTATCTTCAATGGCGCGGCGCACGGCCAAACCAAAACGCTGACTTTCCTCCAGATCATGCCAATCACACCAGCCGCTGACGCAGATCACCTTGTAATGCTGGTCGCTGTTCATGTAACGCATGGGCACAAGTGTGCCGTATTGCAAATCTAGTGTGGTGTCAGAGTGGGCACGGCTTTTCACGCCCATCTCATTGGCAACATCAGCTATCAAATGCCCCAACTCAGGGTTGCCGGGATAGGCATAGGGCATGTTCTTGATGAAATGCGGCAGCTCGTTGCTGGTGTAAACGCCTTCAAATTTGGGTGCGCAATTGAGGTGGTATTCGCTGTTGACCTGCCAATGCACGTCAAACACCACGATGGTGTCCACGCCCAGCGCGCGGCAGCGTCGGTCGATTTCTTTGTGGCCTGCAATGGCAGCATCACGTTTGCCAAAATGCGGCCCGGGAGATTCACACAGGTACATGCTGGGTACGTGGGTGATTTTTGCGACTAAGGCTAAGGTTCCCATGTTAGGTCTCCTGACGGGCCGCCCCAAAGGAGGCCTGTACCCCCTCGGGGGGCAGCGAATACACGAAGTGATTAGCGTGGGGGTTCATATTGTTCCCCAGTGTGGAATGTGGTGACTGCCCAGCGAGACGCAAACATTCTTTGGTTCACAAAACACCTCGTAGCTCCAAGTCCCGCCTTCGCGCCCCGTGCCGCTGGCCTTGGTGCCCCCAAAGGGTTGGCGCAGGTCGCGCACGTTTTGGCTGTTCACAAAACACATGCCTGCTTCTACGGCGGCAGCCATGCGGTGCGCTTTGGCCAGGTTCTCTGTCCACACATAGCTGGACAGGCCGTAGCTGATGTCGTTGGACAATTTGATCGCCTCGGCCTCGTCCTTGAACGGAATCAGGCATGCAACGGGGCCGAAGATTTCTTCTTGCGCAATCCGCATGCGGTTGTCTACATCCGCAAACACCGTAGGTAGTACAAAATTGCCACGCTTCACATGATCGGGCAAATCAGGTGTCCCCAAGCCACCGCAGAGCATTGTCGCGCCTTCTTTCGGACCAAGTTCAATATAGCTGCGCACCTTGGCCAAATGCGCCTGGCTGATCATCGGGCCAACGATAGTTTTCTCATCCAACGGGTCACCCACGGTGATGCGTTTGGCGCGTTCAGCAAACTTCTGTGCAAAGTCGGCGTAGATGCTTTGCTGCACTAGAATGCGGCTGCCTGCTGTGCAGCGTTCCCCGTTGTTGCTGAAGATCATGAAAATCGCCGCATCCAGTGCGCGGTCTAAATCCGCATCTGCAAAAATCACAAAGGGCGATTTGCCGCCCAGCTCCATGCTGAATTTTTTGAGACCTGCTGCCTGCACAATGCGATTCCCAGTCGCTGTCGAGCCGGTGAATGAAATAGCCCGTACATCCGGGTGGCTGCACAGTGGCTCGCCCGCTTCTTTGCCGTAGCCATGAACGACGTTGAGCACGCCTGCAGGAATGCCCGCCTCCAGCGCCAATTCGCCCAAACGCGCAGCGGTCATGGGTGACAACTCGCTCATCTTCAGCACGGCGGTGTTGCCAAACGCCAGGCAGGGTGCGACTTTCCAGGTGGAGGTCATGAAGGGCACGTTCCACGGGCTGATCAGCGCGCACACACCTACCGGGTGGAACAGCGTGTAGTTCAGGTGCGTCTCGGTCGGGTAGGTATGGCCATCGACGCGGGTGCACATTTCGGCAAAATAGGTGAAGTTGTCAGCAGCGCGTGGAACCAGCTGTTTACCGGTTTGCGAGATGGTCTGACCGCAGTCTTTTGTTTCCATCTGTGCAATCTCGGGCACGTGTGCGGCGATCAACTCGCCCAGCTTGCGCATCAGCTTGGCGCGTTGCGGTGCGGGCGTTGCCGCCCAGTCAGGGAAGGCTGCTTTGGCGGCTGCTACGGCGGCGTTGACTTCCGCCTCGCCACCTGAGGCGACTTCGGCCAACACGTCCTGCGTAGCGGGATTGATGGTTTCAAAGTAGCTGGCGCTGGCCACTGATTTACCGTTGATGAGGTGATTGATTTGCATGTTAGTTTTTGGTACTGGGTTTCTTATCGGTGATTGTGTTGATGAGGGCGCCCACGCCTTCAATTTCGGTAACGATGACATCGCCCGGCTGGCAATCCACCACCCCGTCGGGCGTACCGGTCAAAATCAAATCACCCGGTTGCAGTGTCATAAAGCTGCTGAAATATTCAATCAAAAACGGCACGTCGAAAATCATATCGCGCGTGTTACCGCTTTGGGTGACTTGGCCATTGACGGTGGTTTTCAGTGCCAGATTCATGGGGTTGGCAATATCCGCCGCATCCACCAGCCACGGCCCCAGTGGGGTGCAGGTGTCGCGGTTTTTGACGCGCAGATTCGGGCGATACCAGTTTTCCAGGTAGTCGCGAATGGCGTAGTCGTTCGCCACGGTGTAGCCCTGTACAAAGTCATAGGCATCATCGCGCTTGACCTTTTTGGCGGTTTTGCCTAACACCACAGCCAGTTCGCACTCGTAATGCATGAACTTGACGTCTGGCGGGCGGTAGGTCAAAGCGCGGTGGCCAATCAAACTGGCCTCGCCCTTGATGAAGACCAGCGGTTCCTCGGGGGCTTTGAATTCCAGCTCTTTGGCGTGGTCGGCATAATTCAAACCCAGCGCAAGAATGGTTCGTGGGCGTGATGTCGCGATTAAAGGTGGCAGCCAGTGCACGGCGTCAAAATCTACCAACCGGTTGATTTGCCCCAATGCACCATCGGTCAATAAAAGTTGCCCATTTTGCTCAACTGCGTTGTAGCGTTCGCCTTCATAGTTCACAACCGCGTGTTTCATGCAGCCTCCTCTATCAAAGCGACCAATGTGTTGCTTAATGTGCCCAGTGCAGGATGGTTGGGTGAGCTGATGGTGATCACGTCGCCTACTTTGGCAACTGGCCTTTTTCCGTTTGGCAGGCAATCACAGCCCAGCATCAACACATCGCCGTCTCGTAGTGTCATAAATTCATACACGTCAGCTAATAATTGCGCTGCAGGCCGCACCAGTTGCGAAAAATCCAGACTTTGCACCAAATCGCCATTCACGCGAACTTCTAGTTTGAAATCTTGCGGCGTGTCCGCTTCAATCGTCTGCGAACCTATGCCTAAAAATCCATCCAGACATTTGAACTTCACCGGCGGTCTGAAAAAACTGCTGTGCGGGATGGACAGGTCATTCACCAGCAAGTAGCGAATCTGTTGATGAGACATGACCATCGCGATGGTTGCGCCAATTTCCACCTCGGACACGCGTGCTGGCACGGCAATGCTGGCGCCATTCGCACTCCAGGTGTTGGCCGGTTTGATGTACAGCACCGGTGCCTGCGGTGGCGCTTTGTAGGGTGGCTGGTTCATCTGGGGTTGCAGTGCCGCCAGCTCGGCCTTGAAGTTCAGCAGCGTGCCGTACACCGTGCCTGTCGGCATAAAAGTTTGAGTCATTGTGATGCTTGCTCCAGTTCAATCACGGCATCAAGCAATTCGTACAGCTGTGCCAATTTGTCTTTGCCCAAGGTGTCCTCCATCCATTGGTAATGGGTTTCTATGGTGGTTGAAAGGGTGTTCACCAACGCGTGGCCGCGCTCGGTTGCTTGCACCGCGGTGCGGCGCTGGTCCGCTGGGTCACGGCTTCGGGAAATCAGGCCATCGCGCTCCATGCGAGTTAGCACGCCCGTCAGGCTGGGCCCAAGGATGAAGGCTTCGCGCGCCACTCGTCCGGTTTCCACCGTGCCGTTTTCGCCCAACACCCGCAACACGCGCCATTGCTGGTCGCTCAGCGCATGTTCGCGCAGTGACGGCCGCGTGTGCGCCATGACCGCTTCGCGCGCTTGCAACAACAGACGCGGCAGGTTGCGGTGCTGGAAGGGCGTGGCTTTAGTCACAGAACTTGGTGATGTCATCATATTATTTAATATATTAAATAAATAATTCAACATCGCGACAAGTGGGTTTACCCGACTGTCATTTAATACAGCTTAAAGAAAATCGCGCTCAAATCTGTTCTACTCATCTAAAAATGATACGTAAGCTATGAAATTCAACGAATTCCCCGACGACCCCGAAGATATTGACCACACACCTGCCGAGCGCGCAGCCGCAGCCTCGCGCAGCACATGGGTTAGCGTCGGCATCAACTTGGTGTTGACCACCGTTCAAATACTTGTCGGCATTTTTGCTAAATCCCAAGGTTTGATCGCCGATGGTATCCACTCCTTGTCCGATTTGGTGGCTGACTTTGTGGTGCTGTTTGCGGGCCATCATGCCAAAAAAGACGCTGATGAAGACCATCCTTACGGCCACCAGCGCTTTGAAACCGCCGCTTCGCTCGCTTTGGGTGGACTACTTATGGCTGTGGGCATTGGCATGTTGTGGTCGGCTTATCACAAATTGGCAGCGCCCGAGACGGTGCAAACCGTCCATGTCGTCGCTTTATGGGTGGCTGGCGGCGCATTGATTGCCAAGGAAACGCTGTTCCGCTACATGCTGGCCATTGCTAAACGCGTCAAATCCAGCATGCTGGTGGCAAACGCTTGGCATGCGCGTTCGGACGCGGCATCGTCGTTGGTGGTTGGCTTGGGCATCGTTGGCAATCTGGCCGGTTACCCGATTTTGGATCCGATTGCCGCTTTGATTGTGGGTTTCATGGTCAGCAAAATGGGCTGGGAATTCGGCTGGGACGCCCTGCACGACCTGATGGATCGCGCCGTGGACGAGCAAGAAGTCGCCGCGATTCGCCAAACCCTGCTCGACACCCCCGGCGTCAGCGACGTGCACGACGTGCATACCCGCAAAATGGGCGACATGATCGTGGTGGACGCGCACATCGAGGTGGACGCCGATATCACCGTCGAAGCCGGACATGACATCGCCGTGCTCGCCCGCCAGCGCGTCCTGCAGCGCCACCGCGTGCTGAACCTGATGACGCATGTCGACCCGTGGAAAAGGCCTGATTTGGATCATAAAACGTGACAAAGTGGTTGTTCATTAGATTTTTGTATGCAAATAAACACATCCTTAATAACGAGATAAGAATATCTAAATAACATCAGCGGGCATTCGAATGTTACTGAATGTTCGGTGCTTTCTAAATTTACATATTCAATATCATGACAACTTCAAAAAAAACCAAACTTCGCGATTTCAGCGCACTTTTTCTTGCAATTTCAGCCTCATTTTTAATGGCTGCTTGCGGTGGCGGTGGGGAGGGTTCTGACTCCGATTCTGATGACGATAAAAAAACGGTAGCTGCAGCGACCACGCCAGCGCCAACACCTGCACCAGCGGCTACTCCGGCACCAGCGGCTACTCCGACGCCAGCACCAACACCCACTCCATCTTCAGCAGGCACGGTCGGTAAATCTCTGTGGGCGAATAACTGCGCAGTCTGCCATGGTGGTGATACTGGTAAAGGCGCAAACCCAAGCAAAACTTTGAATGCCATTGCAGCTAATACGGGTGGCATGGGTTACTTGAGCGGCACAATCGGCGCTAACGAAGCCAGTCAAATCGCTACTTACGTTGCTAACCCAGGTGCATATTGATTAAATGTCGCGTCATGATTTTTCTATCAATGGCGTAATTTTATTTAAAATAACGAAATAGCCGACGTATTTATTTACTTAGTAGCTATAAAAACCATAGCAATTGCCAATATCTGCTGTTTTGTACAGTATTTTGCATTAACATGCAGCTTATGGCTAAAGAAAAAACAATTTACGTCTGCACCGAATGCGGCGGCACCGCGCCCAAGTGGCTGGGCAAATGCCCCAGCTGCAACGCTTGGAACACCCTAGTAGAGTCGGTCGCCGAGAGCGCGCAACCCACCAAAAATCGCTTTGCCTCCCTGGCCAAAACCGCCGAAGTAGCGACGCTTGGCGACATTGACGCCGTCGACATGCAGCGCACCCCTACAGGGCACGACGAGCTAGACCGCGTTTTAGGCGGCGGTATCGTCGAAGGCGGCGTGGTGCTGATAGGCGGCGATCCTGGCATCGGCAAATCGACGCTGCTGCTGCAGGCGTTGGATTCACTGCAGCGCAGCGGCCAACGAACACTCTATGTGACGGGTGAGGAGAGCGGTGCACAAGTCGCATTACGTTCCCGTCGGTTGGGCTTGCTCAATTCTCAGGTCAAAGTCATGGCTGAAATCGGCTTAGAAAAAATCCTTGCCACGCTGGAAAAAGAGCAACCCCAGATCGCGGTGATCGACTCCATCCAAACCGTTTACTCAGATCAATTAACCTCCGCGCCCGGTTCAGTCGCTCAGGTGCGTGAATGCGCGGCGCATTTGACGCGCTACGCCAAAAGCAGCGGCACCGCCATTGTCTTAGTCGGCCATGTCACCAAAGAAGGTGCTTTGGCCGGCCCGCGCGTGCTAGAGCACATGGTTGACACTGTGTTGTACTTTGAGGGCGACACTCACAGCAGCTTCCGCTTGGTACGTGCCATCAAAAACCGCTTCGGTGCGGTCAATGAAATTGGTGTATTTGCTATGACCGAAAAAGGCTTGAAAGGCGTCAGCAACCCCAGCGCCATTTTCTTGAGCCAGCACAGCGAGCCCGTGCCAGGTAGTTGCGTGATGGTGACTTTGGAAGGCACACGTCCCATGTTGGTGGAGATTCAAGCCTTGGTAGACAGCGGCGGCCCGAGTCCGCGGCGCTTGAGCGTGGGTTTGGATAAAGACCGTTTGGCGATGCTGTTGGCCGTCTTGCACCGCCACGCGGGCGTCGCTTGTATGGATCAAGACGTGTTTGTTAACGCTGTTGGCGGCGTGCGCATCAGCGAGCCTGCGGCGGATTTGGCCGTGATGCTGTCTATCACTTCCAGCCTGCGCGGCAAACCGCTTCCCAAAGGTTTCATCGCATTCGGTGAGGTGGGTTTAGCTGGTGAAGTCCGCCCCGCCCCGCGTGGTCAAGAGCGCTTGAAAGAAGCCGCCAAGCTTGGTTTCAGTGTTGCCATCGTCCCAAAAGCCAATGCGCCGAAAAAGGGCGCGAAAGAGAACAAAGACTTTGAGGGACTGACAATTCACGCTGTTGAGCGCATTGAAGAAGCGATGGCTGTGGTGAGGCGTCTATGCTAAGCGCTTGTAAATAAGCATCATATAAGTTTATGGAAATATAATTTTACATATTGTAAATTTAACTTACTTGAAGGAATAATTTTGAGATTTTTAAAATCTAAAGCAATCATAATTTTGTCTGCATTTACAATCAGTAGTGCAAGCCTTTTTGCTGCAACACCAGCAGAGCTCCTAGCCACATACACGGCGCAAGCTGGTGCGCCTGCTCAGCCTGCTCGTGGTCAGCAGCTGTTTACAGCCAAGCATGGCAAAGAGTGGAGCTGTTCGACCTGTCATTCCGCTGCGCCAACTGTAGATGGTAAGCATGCCACTACGGGTAAGGTTATCGGCTCGCTCGCGCCAGCTTTCAACGCCGAACGATTTACAGATATTGCGAAATCAGACAAATGGTTTCGACGCAATTGCAACGATGTGATGGGGCGTGAATGTACCGCTGTTGAAAAAGCAGATGTGTTGTCATGGTTGATGACGTTTAAAAAATAATCACATTTGGAAGCGACATAAAATGAAAAATATTAAACAATTCAGCTATACCTTACTTGCTTTTATGAGCGCAACATGCGCCTTAGCAGCCTTTGCGGATTCGAATACTGCAACCGTGCCTTTGTTGCCTATTTATAAACAAGAATGCGCAGCTTGTCATATCGCCTACCCAGCGGGCATGTTGCCTGCAGGTTCCTGGAAACGGCTGATGGGTGGGTTAAATAAGCACTATGGCACCGATGCATCTTTGGATGCAAAAAGTTTGTCTGAAATTTCAGGTTGGCTAGACGGACATGCCGGCACCTACAAGCGCGTGAGCGAAATGCCACCGGATGACAGGATTACCAAGTCAGCATGGTTTATAAGAAAACACAATGAGCGTGAAGTGTCACCCGCTGTTTGGAAACGCGCATCAGTCGGAAGCGCTTCAAATTGCATAGCCTGCCATACCAATGCCGCACAAGGCAGCTTTAGCGAGCGCGAAATCAAAATACCGAAATAAATAAAATGATAATTAATTCAGAAAAATCCCAAGTATTGGTTTGGGATGCGCCAGTTCGCGTGTTTCATTGGTTGATGGTGCTTAGTTTTGCAGGCGCTTATTTGACGGCTGAAAGCGAGCGCTGGCGTCTCATCCATGTGACTCTTGGTTACAGCATGGGCGGTTTGGTTGCATTCCGTATTGTTTGGGGATTGATTGGTACGCGTTATGCTCGCTTTAGCAACTTTGTAAGTGGCTTTGCTGCTGTGAAGCGATATGTTCAAAGTTTGATGGCTGGTAGGCCTGAACATTATGTGGGACACAATCCAGCTGGCGCGGTTGCCATTGCTTTGTTGTTGTTATCAAGTATTGTTATTGTCGCTACTGGCTGGGGTGTCTATAACGACAAAGGCGGAAAAGTTATAGAAGAGTTGCATGAACTTTCTTCTAATTTTATGTTGCTCGTTGTAATTATTCATATAGCGGGCGTCGTTGTTTCGAGCTGGCTGCACCGTGAAAATTTAATACGTGCAATGGTTACAGGTAAAAAAATAGCTGAAGCAAAACAAGGTATAAAAGTGACATGGAAATTTTTGGCATTCGTCCTTGTGATGTCAACCTTTGGTTTTTGGTATTTTCAATGGTTGTCAGCACCCGGCATTTAAAAGAAAATCGATTTAGTATTGGGGGAAATACACATGCGAATCTTATTGGCTGAAGACGATGCAATTTTAGGAGACGGCCTACGCGCGGGTTTGCGCCAGTTGGGCTTTCGGGTCGATTGGGTGCGTGATGGTTTGGCGGCGGAGCGGGAGCTGATGACGGGAGAATACGCCGCAGCCGTGCTTGATTTGGGTTTGCCGCACAAAGATGGGCTAGATATTTTGCACGCTGTGCGGGATAAAAAAATAGCCACCCCTGTTTTGATTTTAACTGCGCGCGACACAGTCCCCGAGCGCATTCGCGGACTTGATTTAGGAGCCGATGACTATGTTGTTAAACCCATAGATTTGAATGAACTGGGTGCACGCGTACGCGCTTTGGTGCGACGCGCGCATGGTCAAGTTCAAGATATTCTGCAGTGTGGCGCATTGAAGTTGGATCGTGGTGCTCGGCAGACCATTTATAACGATGAAGTAGTTATCCTATCAACGCGTGAGTTTGATCTGCTGTATGTGTTGATGCTCAATGCGGGTCGTGTGATGTCGCGCGACCAATTGGAGCAGCAGCTTTATAGTTGGGGCTATGAGGTTGAGAGCAATACCATCGAGGTGCATATTCACCATCTACGAAAAAAATTAAACACTGATGTGATTCAAACCGTGCGCGGTGTTGGATACACCATTTTGCGCGATCAAGTCGCATCATTGAATCAAGATAGTGTATGAAATTTCTCCGGCAAAAATCACTACAAGCACGACTTCTGGTGATGGTTTTGTTGGTGGTTTGCACTGTTTGGGTTTGCTCGGTGACGTTTACGCTGGTAGATGCTAGCCATGAAATTGACGAAATATTAGATGGCCACTTGGCACAGGTTGCTGCATTGCTGGTATTTCAACAAATACATGACGATGGCGATGAGGACAATAATTTTTTAGAAGCACCTTCGCTGCATAGATACGCGCCAAAAATGGCGTTTCAAATATATCGACGCGGTGAGTTGGTGAATCATTCCGCCACAGTAGGCCCCAAACCCATGTCCTCGGTTTCAAATGGATTTGATACCGTAACTTTAGAAAAAGGCGAAGAATGGCGTGTATTTGGCATCAGCGACGCCACGAACGGCGTGCAAGTGTATGTGAGTGAATTAACGACGTCCCGTTTGTACATTCTCAAAGCCGTATTGCGCGGTATGCTGCTGCCATTTTTAATCGCGCTGCCAATTTTGGCATTGTTGATGTGGTTTGTCGTGCGTCGTGGTTTAGCTCCGCTGCGAGAGCTGAGCGACGGATTGTTGCAGCGTAAACCGCAAGCCCTTCATGCGGTACAGCTGAGCGAAAGTGTTCCGTCTGAAATTAAACCTATGGTGCAGTCGTTGAATGACCTCTTTGAGCGTATCGAGTTGATGCTGATCTCTGAGCGCAGGTTCACAGCAGATGCTGCACATGAGCTTCGTACCCCTATTGCGGCTATTCGTACGCAAGCGCAAGTTGCTCTAGGCGCTGGCGCGCATGCTGCGGAACGTGATCACGCTTTGCTGGCAACACTTGCAGGCTGCGACCGCGCTACGCGCTTGGTCGAACAACTGCTCACACTCGCTAGGTTAGAAGCGGCCTCTGAAGATCCATCAAAACTAGCCGCTACTGTTGATTTGAGCGCAGTCTGTAGGCAACTCATTGCTGAGCTCGCCCCCGCATCACTTGCTAGAAGGCAAACCTTAGAGTTAGCTGCCCCTAACAAATGTTTGATTTTGGGCGACGATTTGTTGGTCGGCGTTTTGGTGCGAAACTTGATCGACAACGCACTACGCTATAGCAGCGACGGCTCGCGTGTTTTCGTCTATGTTGGCCTGGCTTTTGAGCTGCCGATCTTACGCGTAGAAGACAGTGGCAAGGGCATGACAGAGTCGGAAATCGCACGCTTAGGAGAGCGATTTTTCCGATTACTTGGGCACGATCAGCCTGGCAGCGGCTTAGGATGGTCCATTATTAACCGCATCAGTAAAGTATTTGGCGCAACGGTCAATATTGGCCGCTCCAGCAAACTAGGCGGTTTGTCGGTAACGGTACGGTGGCAAGCCAGCTGAAAATCTCCATTTTTAACTTTAAAATATGCCTTTCGCCAGCGTATTTGCTGCCCTGGTAGCTATCATTATAATAGCAAAAATGTGATAAAATTCACGCCATGTTTTCTAGAATCATTGCCCTCATCCTCGTAGCCACCGCGTTTGTCATGGCTTACACCTATTACAAATGGTCTGGCGTGGCTATTGTTGCGTCTGGTTTGGTAACTTGGGCATTGCTGCATTTCAGCCGAATGATGCAGATTTTGAAGCGAGCGGCGAATCGCCCCATCGGCTACGTTGACAGCGCGGTGATGCTCAACGCAAAGCTGCAAAAGGGTAAAACCTTGATGCACGTTATTGCTATGACCAAGGCATTAGGTGAGCTTTTGAGCGTCAAAGACGTCCAGCCTGAGGTTTTTCGCTGGACAGACGGCACACAATCGCATGTGACAGCCACCTTTGTAGACGGCAAGTTGCAAAACTGGGCGTTGATTAGGCCGGCGCAAGCTGAAGAGCATTTGCCACCGTATAACAAATATAGCTAAAAACTGACCTGAGCCGTTTAAAATTAAACTATTCAGAGGGATTTACAGAGAAATACACCATGTCAACAAAGCCCAATACATCTAGCACTGTCGAACTCTTAGCATCCGAACTCAATCGCCAAGGCGGCGTGTTCTGCCCCAGCCCACAAGCGGGCATGGCGGTGTGGAACAACCATCCGAAGGTTTTCATCGACGTGGGCCACACTGGCAGTGGTAAATGTGCTTATTGCGGCACGGTTTATGCGTTGAAAGCGGGCGAACACTACGCTGGTGGCCATTAATTCCTTAATCATCGCCCCCCAGTGGATTGGCGATGCGGTGATGACCGAGCCGCTGATGCGCCGTCTACATGCGCGAGGCGAGCGGCTCACCGTGGGAGCGTTGCCGTGGGTCGCACCTGTTTACCGCGCCATGCCCAGCGTGGCGGAGGTGGTGGAGTTTCCTTTTGCGCATGGCGGTTTGCAGTTTGCTGCAAGGAGGCGCATCGCATCAGATTTCAGCAAGCGCGCCCAGCCGTTTGACGCAGCCTATGTGCTGCCCAACTCGCTCAAAAGTGCACTTTTGCCGCTGTTTGCAGGCATCCCCAAGCGGATTGGCTACATGGGCGAAGCGAGAGTGGGTTTTTTGACGCACAGGCTCAAAAACCCGACGAATAAGCCGCCCATGGTGGCGTTTTACTCGGCTTTGAGTGGTGAAGAACATCCCAAAACGGGCTATCAAGCAGATATTCCGCAATTAACTTTGAACAACGCTGAGGTGCAATCCACCTTGGACGAGCTGGGTTTGCAGCGCGGCAATTACGTGGTTTTCTCTCCTGGGGCGGAGTTTGGCTCTGCCAAGCGTTGGCCAGTGTCCCATTTTGTAGAATTAGCCTTAAAGCTAGAGCTGCCAGTTGTGCTGCTGGGCTCGGGCAAAGAGTTTGATTTGTGCGAGGCCATTGCAACGCCAGTGAATGAAAAACAGCCTAATAAATGCCTCAATTTAGCAGGAAAAACGTCGCTAGCCGGCGCATTTGCTGCCATATCAGCTACAAAATATATAGTAAGTAATGATTCGGGTTTGATGCACGTCGCCGCCGCGCTGGGTGTGCCACAAGTGGCCATTTTTGGCTCTTCCAGCCCGCTGCACACACCTCCTTTGAGTGCTGCCGCCCATGTGCTGTGGCTCAAAAATGATACAAATTACTTACCTGCACTCGATTGTGCCCCCTGTTTTGCGCGAGAATGTGAATTTGGTCACACGCGCTGCTTGCGAGACATCAGCGCTGACCGTGTATTAAATACGATGGAGACTTTTGTTACATGAGCGCACCACAACCAGTTTGGACAAAAGTCAGCACCGCAGCCGATATGCTGGGTGAATCGCCTTTTTGGCATCCGACAGAGCAGATGCTGTATTGGATTGACATTCCAGGCAAAAAAATTCACCGTGCCAGCCTTGACGGCATGGTGACTGAGGGCTGGGACATGTCGCAAGAGCCTGGCTGCATTGCACCGGCCAAGCGCGGCGGCTTGGTCATTGCCTTGCGAGATGGTATTTACCGCGCGGCGCATTGGCAGTCTGAGTTGGTCAAAATTGCCTCGGTCAATTACGACACAGCTACTCAGCGCTTTAACGATGGCAAATGCGACACCGCTGGCCGCTTTTGGGCGGGTAGCATGTTTGAGCCCCGCACTGAGCGCTTGGCCGCGTTATACCGACTGGATGCGCGCGACACGATCACCCATAAAAAGCCACCCAAATTCGAAATCGTCCAAAAAGACGCCATTTTGGCCAACGGCCTGGGCTGGTCGCCGGACAACACAACTATTTACTGGGCAGACACGGTAGACCAAATCATCCTCGCTTGGGATTGGGATGAAGCAACGGGCAGAATGTCCAACAAACGCGTGTTTCAAAAATTTGACAAAAAGCCCGCAAATTGGACGCCAGAAAACCCTCAAGGCGTCAATTATCAAGGCCGTCCAGACGGCTGCGCGGTCGATACCCAAGGTAACTATTACATTGCCATGTATGACGGACAGCGGATTTTGAAATTCGCGCCCTCAGGTAAATTGTTGGCAAATATTCCCACCCCCACACGCTGCACCACCATGCCGTGTTTTGGTGGTGATGATATGAAAACCCTGTTCATCACGACTTCTAGCTTCATGCGACCTGCTGAGGAAATGAAGGCGCAGCCACTGGCTGGGCATGTGTTTTCTATGCAGGTCGATGTGCCCGGTTTACCGGTGAATTTCTACCAAGATTAAGTCAGAGACTCAGTTAGCGATTAAGATTAATCATCTATGCAAAACACTTCCCCGCAGCTGGCTGACATCGTCAAACGCATCAAGTCCGCTGCAAGCGCGGGAACACCGCTCAGAATTCGCGGCGGTGGCACGAAAGACTTTTACGGTCAGTCGTTGCAAGGTGAAATTCTAGACACAACGGGCTTGAACGGCATCACCAGTTACGAGCCCAGCGAATTGGTCGTCACCGTCAAAGCAGGTACGCCCTTGGCAGAGCTAGAAGCTGCTTTGGCTGAAAAGAACCAATGCTTACCCTTTGAACCACCGCATTTTGGTGCCGAACTGGGTAAAACGACGACTGTAGGCGGCATGGTCGCAGCGGGGTTGAGCGGCCCCAGCCGCGCTAGCAGTGGCAGCGTGAAAGACTTTGTGTTGGGCGTCAACATGGTCAACGGCAAGGGTGAAGAACTTCGTTTTGGTGGCACGGTGATGAAGAACGTCGCTGGCTACGATGTCAGCCGCTTGATGGCGGGCTCTTTGGGCACGCTGGGGCTGATCACCGAGGTTTCTCTCAAGGTTTTGCCCATCGCGCCAGCTGAGGCGACTTTGACGTTTGAATGTTCGCAATCCGAGGCGATCAATATGCTCAACACGTGGGGCGCGCAGCCTCTACCGCTGAACGCCAGCTGCTGGATTCAAGAAGCAGGTAAAGGTGTTTTGTACGTGCGTTTGCGTGGCGCTGTTGCAGCGGTCGAAGCTGCTATTAAAAAAATGGGCGGAACCTTGCAAAACGCAGTATCAGGCAACGCCACAGTCGCTGCCGATTGGCAAGATTTGCGCAACCAAAACATGGATTTTTTCAAGCTGCAAGGCGATGAATGCCTGTGGCGGTTGAGCGTGCCAGACACCGCGCCAGATTTGCAGTTGGGTGACACGGTGGTCGAATGGCATGGTGCGCAGCGTTGGGTGAAGTTACCCTACAGCGATGCGGCGCTTGTCCGCAGCAAAGTGAATGCATTGGGTGGAAGCGCTATTTTATTTGTAGCTGCTCAGGCAGTTGATGCGCCGGCTAAGGTGATATTTAACCCTCTAAAAGCACCTTTGGATCGTATTCACAGAGATTTGAAACGCCAATTCGACCCAGCCGGCATCTTCAACCGTGGCCGCATGTTTGCAGATATGTAACTGCAGTAACACTTATGCAAACTAACCTCGCCCCAGAATTCAAAAACACACCCGATGGCACCGCCGCCGAAGCTATTTTGCGCAAATGCGTGCATTGCGGCTTTTGCACGGCGACCTGTCCTACCTACCAGCTTTTAGGTAACGAGCTAGACGGCCCGCGTGGCCGCATTTACCTGATGAAGCAGGTGCTGGAAGGCATGCAGCCCACCCGCGAAACCCAGCTGCATTTAGACCGCTGCTTGACCTGCCGCAACTGCGAATCCACCTGCCCCAGTGGCGTCGATTACGGCCATTTGGTCGATATTGGCCGCAAAATTGTCGATGCCAAAGTTGAGCGTCCTGCTTCTGAAAAAGCTGTTCGCTGGGCGCTGAAGGAAGGTTTGCCATCACCGCTGTTTGCGCCTGCGATGGCGTTGGGGCAGTTGGTTAGACCGCTTTTACCGGCATCGTTGAAAAACAAAGTTCCTGCCAAACAAGCTTTTGGAGTAATTCCGACTCGCTCCCTCACTCGCAAAGTGCTGATGCTAGAAGGCTGCGTGCAGCCGTCCATGTCCCCCAATATCAACGCCGCCACCCGCCGCGTGCTGGACGCTGCGGGCATTCAAACGCTGACAGCGCCTAAAGCCGGCTGCTGCGGCGCGGTGAAGTTCCACCTGAACGACCAAGACGGCGGCAAAGCCCACATGCGCATCAATATCGACGCTTGGTGGCCACTGGTCGAAACTGGTCACATCGAAGCAATTGTCATGAACGCCTCCGGCTGCGGTGTCACCGTCAAAGAATATGGCCATATCCTGAACGACGACCCGATTTATGCCGAAAAAGCCAAGAGAATCAGTGACTTAACGAAAGATTTGAGCGAGTTGTTGCCCGATTTGGTCGAGAAATTGCAAGGGAAAGTCTCCGCAAAGGCGGCGCAGCAAATCGCTTTTCACCCTCCCTGCACCCTGCAGCACGGCCAGCAATTGCGCGGCGGCGTTGAAAAGCACTTGAGTGATTTGGGTTTCAAAATCAACGTCGCCAGCTGCGAAGCGCATCTGTGCTGCGGCTCAGCAGGCACATATTCCGTCCTGCAACCCGAAATCGCCTACCAACTGCGAGACCGTAAATTGGGCAATCTAAACGAGATGAAACCTGAGGTGATTGTCTCCGCCAACATCGGCTGCATCACCCATTTGCAAAGCGGCACGCCCACGCCGGTGAAGCATTGGGTGGAATTGCTGGATGCGGCAATAAATGTCTAAAATACTGCCATTTTAGGCTGTAGCCGGCGTATTTATTGCCTAAGTTGCTATGTTATTTATAGCAAATTAGACGTCTGAAAATTATTCCCAAACCTTCCAAGGTGCTTTGCCGGTCGCCCACAGGTTTTCCAGCAAATTCTTCTCGCGCAGGGTGTCCATAGGCTGCCAAAAACCTTCGTGGCGATAAGCCATGAGTTCGCCGCTGTGGGCGAGGTTTTGCAAAGGCTCGGTTTCCCATGTGGTGGCATCACCTGCGATTTGGCTGATGACTTTGGGGGATAACACGAAGAAGCCACCGTTGAACGCGCCGCCGTCACCGGGTGGTTTTTCGGCAAAACCTAGCACTTGGTTGCCCTCGGTCGTTAACGCGCCGTAGCGGCCTGGCGGGGTGATGGAGGTGATAGTGGCTTGTTTGCCGTGGGCTTTGTGAAAAGCCAGTTGCGCGGTGATGTCGATGTCCGACACGCCATCGCCATAGGTGAAACAAAAGGCTTCTTCGTCTTTTAAATAATCCGCCACTCGGCGCAGGCGGCCACCGGTCATGGTGCTTTCGCCGGTGTCCACCAAGGTGACTTTCCAAGGCTCAGCCGAGCGTTGGTGCACTTCCATTTTGTTGGCGGCCATGTCAAAGGTGACATCGGACATGTGCAAAAAGTAGTTCGCAAAATACTCTTTGATGACGTAGCCTTTGTAACCGCAGCAGATCACAAAGTCGTTGATGCCGTGCGCCGAGTAGGTTTTCATGATGTGCCACAAAATGGGCTTGCCACCAATCTCAATCATCGGTTTCGGACGGGTTGTGGACTCTTCGCTGATGCGTGTGCCTAAACCGCCTGCCAGAATAACTGCTTTCATTGTGCTGCTTTCATGTCGTTGATTTCATGGTCTAAATTCGTTAAAACGATTGTAACTTGGTGAATAATGGCGCTATGCCTAGAGAAAACCAAATCATTGAAGCGACCACATTGCTGGCAACCGTGCCTTGGCAGCACGAAAAACCTGTGCCTTTGCTCAAAAACGTGATGCGCCTGACGGCACCCAATCCGGGCATGATGACCGGGCCGGGGACGAACAGCTACATCATCGGCTCAGCCGATACGGGTTACATCGTGGTCGATCCGGGCCCCAACGATGCCGCGCATATTCAGCGCTTGTTTGAAGCGACGCAGGGCGATATTTTGAAGATTGTGTGTACGCACTCACATTCTGACCACTCACCGGGCGCTAAGCCTTTGCAGGCGCTGTGCTCTTCCAAAAGCTCTACAAATAGCCCTTCACAGCCGCAGATCTATGGCCTGCCCAGTGGCGTGCATGCTAGTAGCAATTCGTACTTTATGCCTGATAAAACGCTTCAAAATAAAGAGCAGCTTAGGCTCATATCACGCCGGCTAGAGGCTGAATATGATGCTGATTTAGCTACCACGATAGAGGTTATTTTTACCCCCGGACACGCCGAAAACCATGTGTGTCTCGCCTTGGTAGAAGATGGCTTGCTGCTCAGTGGCGACCACATTTTGAACGGCAGCACTACGGTGATTAACCCGCCTGATGGGCACATGGGCGATTATTTAGATTCGTTAGACAGACTGACTGAGTTGTGTCAAAAATACGGTATCCAGCAAATTTTGCCAGCACACGGATATGTTTTAGACCACGCAGAGCGGGTCATCTCGCACCTCAAAGCGCACCGTTTAGGACGCGAAGAGAAAATAGCTGGCGTCATGCAAGCCCATCCGGACGGTACGTTGGACGATTGGGTGGCAAAAGCGTACGATGATGTTCCCCATCATTTGTGGCCTGTGGCGAAACGTTCGCTGTTGGCGCATGTGGAACATATTCGCTCTCAATCCACACCATCGCATTGATCCGTCACATTAATTTCAGCTGCAAACTAACTTTTCAGGAGCAACCATGAAAGCCGACAACATTCTGCAAACCATCGGCAACACGCCGCATGTACGTATCAACCGCTTGTTTGGCGCAGGTCACAACGTGTGGATCAAGTCCGAGCGCAGCAACCCAGGCGGTTCGATCAAAGACCGTATTGCTTTGTCTATGGTTGAAGCGGCCGAGAAAAGCGGCGAGTTGAAAGCAGGTTCAACGATCATTGAACCAACATCGGGAAACACGGGTGTAGGTTTGGCCATGGTCGCCGCGGTCAAAGGCTACAAGTTGATTTTGGTAATGCCGGACAGCATGTCCATTGAGCGCCGCCGTTTGATGTTGGCATATGGCGCAAGTTTTGATTTGACGCCTCGCGAAAAAGGCATGAAAGGCGCTATTGCGCGTGCGCAAGAGCTGGCAGCCGCTATACCGAATGCTTGGATTCCGCAGCAGTTTGAAAATGCAGCGAATATCGATGCTCACGTTCGCACCACGGCGCAAGAGATTTTGGCTGATTTCCCCAACGGCATTGACGCACTGATCACCGGTGTGGGCACGGGTGGGCATTTGACAGGTTGCGCACAAGTGCTCAAAGCCAAATGGCCCGATCTTAAAGTTTTCGCTGTGGAGCCTGCGGCATCACCCGTGATTTCAGGCGGAGCACCAGCTCCGCACCCGATTCAAGGTATTGGTGCGGGTTTCATCCCTAAAAACTTGCACACTGACTTGTTGGATGGTGTGATTCAGGTCGAAGCCGAGCCCGCTCGCGAAATGGCCCGCCGCTGCGCTGCTGAAGAGGGCATCTTGGTTGGCATTTCATCAGGCGCAACTTTGGCCGCTATTGCCCAAAAGCTGCCTGATTTGCCTGCTGGCGCAACGGTGCTGGGCTTTAACTACGATACGGGTGAGCGTTATTTGTCGATTGAAGGCTTCTTGCCGACATAATTGGCGTTGTTTTATCACTTTTTTAGCGTTTAAATTTTAATTTCTGTCTTGCTTGATAACCACAAGCCAAAGACTTAGCAACATGATTCGACTCACAGAAATAAAACTACCCTTAGCCCACCCTGATACCGCCATCGCCGATGCGGTGGTGCGAACTTTGGGCATTCAAGCGAACGAGCTGCAATCCGTCCAGATATTTAAACTCAGTTTTGATGCTCGCAAGGCAGATTTGCTGCAGGTTTATATCGTTGATGTTGCCTTAACCAGCGACGCACTAGAAGCAGAAGTACTGCAACGGTTTGAAAACAACCCACATGTGCGCCCCACGCCAGACATGGCGTACAAGCCTGTTGCCTCTGCAGCTTCACTATCACCCACACAACTAAAAAATCGCCCTGTTGTGGTCGGTTTTGGACCTTGCGGTATCTTTGCAGCGCTGGTCTTGGCGCAAATGGGTTTCAAACCGATTGTTCTAGAGCGTGGCAAAAAAGTACGTGAACGTACCAAAGACACGTGGAATTTGTGGCGCAAAAACCAGCTTCACCCTGAAAGCAATGTGCAGTTTGGTGAAGGTGGTGCGGGTACTTTTTCAGACGGTAAGTTGTACAGCCAAATCAAAGACCCGCGTCATCTGGGTCGCAAGGTAATGCAGGAATTTGTCAAAGCCGGCGCGCCTGAAGAAATTTTAGTCGATGCACATCCTCACATTGGCACGTTCAAGTTGGTCAAGGTGGTGGAGCATCTGCGTGAGCAGATCATCGCTTTGGGTGGCGAAGTGCGCTTTGAGCAGCGGGTGACAGATGTGAATATCGTGGATGGTCAACTACGAGGTTTAACGGTGCTAGATGTCGCCGCTCAGCAAAGCTACGAGCTACCAACACAACAGGCGGTGATGGCTCTGGGTCATAGCTCGCGCGATACCTTTGCCATGTTGTATGAGCGCGGTGTTCATATAGAGGCCAAGCCTTTCTCGATCGGTTTTCGCATCGAGCACCCGCAAAGCTTGATAGACCGCGCCCGCTGGGGACGACATGCGGGGCATCCGCTTTTAGGAGCGGCGGATTACAAGTTGGTGCACCATGCCAAAAATGGCCGCGCGGTCTACAGCTTTTGCATGTGCCCTGGCGGAACGGTGGTGGCCGCGACCAGCGAAGTGGGGCGCGTCGTCACCAACGGCATGAGCCAGTATTCCCGCAACGAACGCAACGCCAATGCAGGCATTGTGGTGGGCATCACGCCGGAAGATTTCCCTTCCAAGCATCCTTTGGCAGGTATTGAGTTGCAGCGCACGCTGGAATCTGCTGCTTACGTTTTGGGTGGTAGCACTTACGAAGCCCCTGGGCAATTGGTCGGTGATTTTGTCAAAGGCAGGGCTTCAACGGCGTTGGGCAGTGTCGAACCGTCCTACAAACCGGGTGTAAAGTTGGTTGATTTGGCCTCAGCCTTGCCTAGCTACGCGATTGAAGCGATCCGTGAAGCGATTCCGGCTTTCGGCAAGAAAATCAAAGGCTTTGATTTGCCAGATGCTGTGCTCACCGGTGTCGAAACCCGTACGTCGTCACCTATCAAGATGACGCGTGGCGATGATTTCCAGAGTTTGAACGTACGGGGCTTGTTTCCAGCAGGGGAAGGCGCCAGCTACGCAGGCGGTATTTTATCTGCTGGTGTCGATGGCATTAAGGTGGCTGAGGCCGTAGCACTTAGCCTGCGTAGTACTACCTCAGTTTAGCGCTCAGCCTGCTAACCCAATAATCAAGCTTGCAGTTTAAGCTTGCGGGTTTTGTAGCGCTGCAATGCGCTCTTCCATCGGCGGGTGGGTGCTGAACAATGCACCCATGCTGCCACCAATGCCCATCGCAGCCATACTTTTTGGCAACTCGCCCGGCGTCATGCCGCCCAAGCGTTGCAGAGCATGAATCATCGGTTGAGGGCGTCCCATCAGTTTGGCTGCTCCCGCATCAGCACGAAATTCGCGATGGCGTGAGAACCAGGCAACGACGATGCTGGCTAAAAAGCCAAATACGATATCCAAAACCAGCGTCGTGATCATGTAACCAATGCCTGGGCCAGAGCTATCGCTGCCTTTGCGTAACGCGCCATCAACCAAAGAGCCAATAACGCGGCTGGCGAAGACGACGAAAGTGTTCATCACGCCTTGAATCAAAGTCATGGTCACCATGTCGCCATTGGCAACGTGGGCGATTTCGTGGCCGATCACGGCTTCGACTTCTTCTTTGGTCATGCCTTGCAGCAAGCCCGTAGAAACTGCGACCAAAGCTGAGTTTTTAAACGCACCCGTTGCAAACGCGTTGGGCGCACCTTCGTAAATACCCACTTCAGGCATGCCAATGCCAGCTTTGTCGGCAAATTGGCGCACCGTTTGCACAATCCACGCTTCGTCGGCGTTTTGTGGTTCGTTGATGATTTTGACGCCTTGACTCCATTTCGCGACGGGTTTGCTGATCAACAACGAGATAATCGCGCCGCCAAAACCCATGACCAGAGAAAAGCCAAGCAAAGGCCCAAGCGCGACGCCATTTGGGCCAATGTAACGGTTTAAACCAAAAATACTGGTGATCAAGCCGAGCACAACCATCACGGCCAAATTGGTCAAGATGAACAAAAATATGCGTTTCATGTTAATTTTCACTTTCTAAAAGGCAAACCATTGCCGATGTGGCGAATATTAGAAAAGGATAGTAGGGGCAAACTGCTAAAAATCAAGCGATCGCTGCCTAATTCCTACAATTCTTAGGAGAATTTATGGCGGGAATCTTACGAAGACGGGCAAATTTCACACACGGCGCTTCCTGAAGACGCTCTCATCGTCATAAAACTGCGGGTTTTCATTGTCTTCCCACCAGTTTGGAACACCCAAGACAGGTAGAGGGGCAAACGGTTTGGTCGCTAATTTCTCGGCAGACAGATCCGCAGCTACGCATGCGTCTAAAGCATCATAAAATTGAGATGTAGCCGGCGTGCTTATTGCCTCTTTAGCTATATTATTAATAGTAAATTGTGTAATATAAACGTGCGCGGTGATGGGTTTTCTGGGTTGAACCAGCTTTTCCAGCAACGCGTGACCAAAAGGGATGAGATGCGCTTGCCGCCAAAGAGGGCGCAAGGTGACAAAAAGACGATGCCAGTCCATGGCGATCAACGCGTCCCACAGCTCGGGCGGCGCAATAAGTAAAGCGCCGTTTTCGTCAAACACCGTCAAAGCGTCACGCACAGCACCACGCTGCGTGACCGAGCCTAGTTGAGCGATCTGTTCGGCCTGCAGTTGGTTGAGTCGCGCTTTGGTGATGGGAAACAGGTCCCAATACAAGGCGTTGAAAAAATCATGCAAACCATCACGCGTGGGGCATTGCTGGGTGTCAAAAATGAACTGCTCATAAGCCACGCCGCTGGGCAAGCTACTTTGCGAGACAAAGCGCACGGGGCTGGTCAAACAATGATTCAGTGTTTCATGCAGCGGCGTACTTTCATGCGCTTGTTGCGCTGCAAACTCACCCTTTCCCCGCAAATGCGCCAACCACGCGGCTGACCAATCAATGACCTCTAAACCATGCGCCAAGGTATAAATTTCCTAAATACTATGTCAACCACAGTATTTGACAGAGTTCGGCTGGCCTTTAGGCAGCAACTCAAACCGATTTTTATGGTGACGAAATAATGAGGTTGAACTAGCACTTTTCCCTAACAGGCCAGCATCACGTAATTTTTTGGTCGCAATGCTAAGGTGAAGCGGATGATTACCTATTAGTTCTGGCAGTACAGCCAGTATCGCCTTTACTGAGGGTTTACTTGCGCTGTTTTTCGTCGCGGGGGTTACCTTTGAAGCTGGTTTTTCAGTCGGTGATTGGTTTTCTGGTGGTGGAGAAGCTGCTGGAATCGATACAGGTTTCAAAGCTGCATTGTTAGAGCGTAAAGAATGTATAGATGTTGATTGACTGTTACTCGACTGCACGGCCTCAACTACATCTAGCAAAATTATGTCATCGTAAAAACTCTCTGGGTTAGCAAAAATCTTTCCCGTTAAGCTGTAGCAAAGTACTTTGCAGCCCTTTTCTCGAAGCCACAGAGCAAGTGGCACAAAATCGGCATCTCCTGAGCAGATGGCAACCGTATCAATGTCACTAGTACATACAGCTTCAACCGCATCAATAACAAGGGCACTGTCCGTAGTTACTTTGTCGACTATAAGATTCGCAACCGGTCGTACACCATGCCTCCAAAGAACCGCTTCAATACCTTTTAAACTTTCCGGTCGGCCATAGGCTTTACGAATCAATACGCGATCTGCTACTGAACGAAGATCAGTCAATACGCGGTCAAGCGCAGTAGGATCATTCAGATTGTCGGCATCGATAAATACCGCTAATGTTTTGGCAGTTGTTGACGTTGCCGTGCGTGACCCATTCATGCCATTAGTTGCCAAGGCAAGGCTTCCCCGGAGCGCAGTGGTTTGAGAGCTGCTTCGCCAAAAGTAAAGCTCTCAGGCGGTGTCCAGCTTTCTTTCTTCAAGGTGATGGTGCCTTGGTTGCGTGGCAAACCGTAAAAATCAGCACCGTTGAAGCTGGCAAAAGCTTCTAATTTGTCCAAGGCGCCTGCTACATCAAAAGCTTCAGCGTACATTTCAATCGCAGCGTGGGCGGTGTAGCAACCGGCGCAACCAGAAGCATGCTCTTTCAGGTTTGCAGGGTGAGGCGCACTGTCAGTGCCCAAGAAAAACTTTGCGTTGCCACTGGTGGCGGCTTCCACCAAGGCGAGCCTATGTGTTTCACGCTTCAGCACAGGTAGGCAGTAGTAATGGGGACGAATGCCGCCCGTAAAGATCGCATTGCGGTTGTACAGCAAATGGTGTGCTGTAACAGTGGCCGCAGTGAACTTATCAGCATCACGCACGTAAGTCGCAGCTTCCTTCGTGGTGATGTGCTCAAACACAATTTTGAGTTCAGGGAAATCACGTCGCAGCGGAATCAATTGCGTGTCGATAAACACGGCTTCACGGTCAAACAAATCAATATCAGGCGATGTCACCTCACCATGCACCAACAGCAGCATGCCGTCGCGTTGCATCGCTTCAAGCGTTTTGTAGGTTTTGCGCAAATCGGTCACGCCGGCATCGCTGTTGGTGGTCGCACCAGCGGGGTAGAGTTTGGAGGCAACCACGCCAGCGGCTTTTGCGCGTTTGATTTCATCGGCTGGCAGGTTGTCGGTCAAATACAGCGTCATCAGCGGTTCAAACGTCATGCCTGCGGGAACGGCAGCTTGAATACGCGCTTTGTAAGCCAGTGCCTGCGCGGCAGTGGTGACTGGCGGGCGCAGGTTAGGCATGATGATGGCACGGCCGAATTGGGCGGCGGTGTGCGGAACAACGGTGTTGAGTGCGTCGCCGTCGCGCACATGCAAGTGCCAGTCGTCGGGACGAGTTATTACCAGTGTTTGTGGTTGATCGGGTTGGCGTGAAGTCATAGTCATCCGCTTATTGTCCCAAAAAAAAGAAACAAAGCTTCAAATGCTGAGCTAAGTACTGCGTTAAATACTGAATTAAGTCGAACTATTCGCGACCAAATATTCCCAAAGTGCTTGCGCAGCGCCCTTATTGGCCTCTTTGCCTGTTGGTTTTTCGCGGTAGGCGCGTAAATCCATGGTCATGGTCAAATCGCTCATGCCTACTGGGCAGGCGCTCACCAAGCGTTTGGCACGCAAGTCCTTTTTGATAGCGCTGTAGGGCAAAAAAGCAATGCCATGCCCCTCAAGCGCCATGGCTTTAAGGCCTTCCGACATGTCAGTTTCGTACACACGGTCAAGGTGAATCGCTGCTTTGGACTGCTTCAATATCTGGTCAACCACCATGCCTAAATACGCACCTGGCGCATAGCCAAGGTAAGGCAAGGGTTGGCCTGCACGCCCTGGCAATTCAAACATCGGCTTGCCATCTGAGTCAGGCTTTGTGTAGGGGGCAATCACCTCTTGCCCCAAGCTCACCATTTCATACCGCGATGCATCCAGTTGAAAAGGCTGGGATGAATGGAAGTAGGCAATCAGCAAATCGCAACTACCTTCCACCAAACGCAGAACCGCATCATGCACATTTTGCGCCATCAGCCGGCTTTTGATGGGGCCAAAGTTTTGCCGCAACATCGACATCCATGCGGGGAAGAATGTAAAGGCCAGCGTGTGCGGCACGGCAAATTCAATCACATCTTGCCCCGCAGAGGTGTGCCCGCGCAACATCGCCCGCGTGCTTTGCAAGGCACGCAACATGTCTAGCGATTGGTCGTAAAGCGTGTCGCCAGCAGCGGTGAGCTTGGTCGGGTACGAGCTGCGATCCACCAAATCCGTACCAGCCCAAGCTTCCAGTGATTGAATGCGACGTGAAAATGCGGGCTGCGTCACATGACGCAGTTGTGCTGAGCGGCTAAAACTGCGTGTTTCAGCCAAGCTGATGAAATCTTCTAACCACTTGGTATCCATAATTAATCTGCAATGTCTCTATTTGTTTAATTTTTATCAGTCGTTCAATTCTGCTTTGGCCAGATCAACATCCAAACGCTCCATCGCATCCAAAGGCTGTGTTGCAGAGGCCATTTCGTACAATTTGGTCGCTTCTGCGAGGCGCTTTTCACCTTCCAGCATGACCCAGCCATTGGCTTGCTCAATCATGGCAATGGCGGAGTTGGTATTGATTCTGAGTGCTTCTTGAAAAAAGTTGAAGCTCGCATCTTTTTTCGCGCCATACGTCATGCTGCCAATGAGGGTGCCTACCTTGTCGATCACCTCAGCGTGAAACGTGCCCAGCGCAATATGTGCGTCAGCATGCTTGGGTTGCAGTTGTATGGTTTTTTCAAGCGCATCTTTGACCTTGCCACCCAAGCCGCGTGCTAGCGCCTTGGCAACGCTGATGCCCTGGCTGTAGCGTCCCAATGCGTAAGCTTGCCAATAGTAGGCATTCGGCAAAGATTCAGCGCTGATAGCCGCGTCGTGAGCCTGCTTCTCCGCGCGTAACGCAACTTCCATAAAAAGCGCCAGTTTGGCAGTTTCATTGGCTTCTAGGTAGTTGGCATAAATGCACGTGGCCTTGTTGGCAACCGTTAAACCAGTGATCACGCCAGTGTTAGCCAAATCAAGCCCAAGCTCAGCGGCTTTTTGGAATTCGCCTGAATGAAACAATGCCCATGCTTCCAATAGTTTCGCATTCGTCGGCAAGGGCTCGGCATCACCCGTGTGTAATTTTGTCCAGTGTTTTTTCACACTGGCGACATCGTAGGTGTATTCACCCAGGTGCGGAAAAGGGGTCCATTTAGACATATTTTTATTTCGCTAAATGAAGACTGGTTGCTTCTTGTTGTGATGAGGAATACGTGCCCACAATCGTCAATAAATGGCTGCGTTGTTGAGGTTCTAAATAGGGCACAAGTAGATTGAGCACATGGTGCGCGCCGCGCAGCAAGGCCACTTGTGCATGCTCTGGCTCTAATGCATGGCGTGGGTCACGCACATACTCAAAACTCAGCCAATACGTTAGCACCACCACCATACTGGTAGCGGTGGGTTCAACTTCGCGCGAGTCAATCGTCACCGCACCGCTGCGGCTCATGCTGTCCAGCAAGGCCTTCACCGATTGGGTTTTATTTTTCAGGATGGATTGAAAATGAGTTTCCAGCCGGCGGTTTTTGCTCAATAAATCATTCAAATCGCGGTACAAAAAGCGATACTGCCAGATCAACTCAAACAAAGTGTGCATGAAAAACCAAGCGTCTTCAACGTTGCGCACACCATCGCTGGCGTTGAGCAATTCATTCAAAGAACGCTCAAAACGGTCAAACAGCGCGTTGATCAACTCATCTTTAGCGGGGTAGTGATAGTACAAATTGCCCGGGCTGATACGCAATTCGGCTGAAATCAGGGTCGTGGAAACATTGGGCTCACCAAAACGGTTAAACAGGTCCAGCGTGACCTCTAAAATACGTTCAGCCGTGCGTCGCGGTGCTTTTTTGACCATACATCCAAGTCCCCATCTAGTTCATGCAAATTATGCATCAATGTCCGTACTCTAACCTAAGATGAATCCGCGATGATTTATTGGTATTCCATCGTCGTTCAAACGCCCGCACACAGCCCGCTGGCGGGCTTGCTGACGTACCAAAGCGACCAGTTGCTGGAGGTGGGTTCGTTTGTACGCGTGCCTTTGGGGTCACGTGAATTGTTGGGCGTGGTTTGGGGTAAATTGGATTTACCGCCCGAACCTATGTTTACGGCGCAAGGCAAAGAAGTCGAATTAAAGGCGATTACGGCAGGTCTTGGCATCCAAGCCGTGTCCCCAAAATGGCTCAAGCTGGTGTCATTCACTGCTCAGTATTACCAGCGTTCATTAGGTGAAGTTGCCTTGGCAGCCTTGCCACCGCAGTTGAAAACTTTAGATGCGGTGCAGGTTGAGCGGCGCTTGAAACGTACAAATGTCGCAGAAACCACGGCTAAAAAAGAGGTTGAAACCGGTGTTGATGCTAAAATTGCTATTAATAATATAGCGCTTCAGGCGGAACAAACGCTGGCTATAGCCGATATAAGCACTAAAAACGGGCCTTTTTTGCTATTCGGCGCAACTGGCAGCGGAAAAACCGAAGTTTATCTACACGCAGCTTTAGAAGCCTTGCAAAACGACCCAACCGCACAAGTGCTGATGATGGTGCCTGAGATCAATCTGACCCCACAACTGGAAGACAGAGTCCGCGAGCGCATTTGTCCGCTGTACGGCAACGCAGCCGTGGTGTCGCTGCACAGCGGCATGACCAACCCGCAGCGACTCAAAAGCTGGCTATCAGCCCACATGGGCACAGCGCGCGTGGTGCTGGGCACGCGCATGGCGATTTTTGCATCCATGCCGCACTTGAAACTCATCGTCGTCGATGAAGAGCACGACCCCAGCTACAAAAGCCAAGAAGGCGCCCGCTATTCCGCCCGTGATTTGGCTGTTTACCGTGGCAAACTTGAAAACGCCAAGGTCATTTTGGGCTCAGCCACGCCCTCGTTTGAAAGCTGGCACCACAGCAGCGCAGCCTCTGATGGCGGGGCTGGGCGTTACCTTCGCTTGACCATGGCCGAGCGCATCGGCGGCGGCGTGCTGCCCAAAGTCATCACCGTCAACATGGAGCATCAGCCCAAGAAAACGGTGCTGTCACCCCCGTTGCTCAACGCCATTGCAGAGCGCATCGCCCGTGGCGAGCAAGCCATGCTCTTCCTCAACCGCCGTGGCTTCGCGCCTGTGTTGCATTGTGGCGATTGCGGTTGGAAAAGCGAATGCCCGCATTGCAGCGCCTACCGTGTGTTTCACAAAATCGACCGCACCCTGCGCTGCCACCACTGCGGTTTCACCCAACGCGTGCCGCGTGCTTGCCCCGCTTGCGGCAATTTGGACATCACCACCATCGGTCGCGGCACGGAGCAGCTAGAAGAGCAATTAGCCGATCTACTCTCGCATGTCAAACGCCCCGACGGCGCACCGGTGCGCATCTCCCGCATCGATGCCGACACCACCAAGCTCAAAGGCGCACTCCAGCAGCAGCTGGCGCAGGTGCATTCGGGCGAGGTAGATGTGCTGGTCGGCACGCAAATGATCGCCAAAGGGCACGATTTTCGTAATATCACCTTGGTGGCAGCGATTAACCCAGACGGTGCGCTGTTCTCCAGCGACTTCCGCGCACCAGAGCGCTTGTTCAGCCTCTTGATGCAAGCCGCAGGCCGCGCAGGGCGCGAAGCCTCACAAGGCGCTGCCAGTGAGATGTGGATACAAACCCACCACCCGCAGCACCCGCTGTATCAGGCTCTCAAACAGCACGATTACGCCGGTTTTGCCACCCAGCAGCTCAAAGAGCGCGAATTAGCGATGATGTCGCCCTTCGGTTACAGCGCCCTAGTGAGAGCAGAAGCCCGCACCCAAGAAGCCGCCCAAGCGTTTTTGACGGCAGCCAGTGAATCAGCGAATGAGTTGGCAGATTCCGTCCCCGGCTTCGAACACATCACCCTCTACCCCGCCGTACCGATGACCATCCAGCGCATCGCCAACGTCGAACGCGCCCAAATGCTGGTCGAATCGCATTCGCGCAAAGCTTTGCAGCAGTTTTTAAGCCAATGGCAGGGCATTTTGCAAACCACCAAGCAAAAAGGCATGATCCGCTGGGCGGTGGATGTGGATCCGTTGGCGATTTGATCTTGCTACATTAGTGTAATTTTTGCTATAAATAAAATAGCTATTTAGACAATAAATGCGCCGGCTATAGACGTATTTTGATGGCTAAATGTGCGCAGAAAACCAGTTGCGTCAGTTTTTTGTTATTTACTATCAACTAGGGGGTTATTTTTTGATTTCCCCTGTTGTTTGTTTATAAAAGTCATCAGGAGTCGGTTGCTTGTTTCAATGGTCGAAAAGGTTGTGGCATGATATGCTGATTTTCAGCTTAACCATAAAACATCAATGACCCCGCATGACTTGAAAAACCACAAAGTAGCTGCAAAGCAACTGAAAGAGGTTCCAGTTTTCAAGCTCCAAAAACGCAATAAATTGCCAAAACCTTTTAATAAATTGGGTGGACCAAGAATTCAATCAACGGGATTAATGGATGTATCTGAGTCGCATGTTGCGTTTATTTACTGGAGAGATGGCCAGCTGTTGTCAGATCGTGCTTTCTACGGACATCTTTTTTGTCGTCTGGCCAATGGAAGTCTAAGCCCAGTATTTGAGTTTCACTGGCATCCAAGTCATAAGGACGTTCATTGCAAAACACCATGCGAAACCGATAACGACTACACTGACAGAAACCTACCAGGAGCGCCTGAGTTGGCGATAAAAACAGAAAAAAAGTTTGATCCTAAAAATACAGACGATTTGAAGAAGTTGGTTATTTTATTTTGTAAGTCATGTGGAATTTCTTTGCCGACAAATGACTCTGATACAGAGCAATTATGGAAAAATTAACGACCAACCTTAAGCATGCTATTTGCTCGCTATTTGAGGTGCACGCTGATGAAGACGGGGTGCAGCGGGTTGTTACGCCCTTAGAGTATCCTGGAAGCAACGATCAAATTGTTGTACGGGTTCGTCCTACAGCTAATGGCTCTGGTTTTTTTATTGATGAAAACGGTGAGGCCGCATTCTATGCAAGTTTAAATGGCGGTGATGTGGATTCAGAATCGGTCAATCGCTGGGCGACAGAATTACACAATTTATCTCCTGCGGAATTTAATGAAAATGAAGTTATTTCTGCGTTTGCAAAAAATGAAAAGCTCATCGCGCCATATATATTTCGTGTGGCAGAAGCTGCGCAGCAGTTGCATTCAATTGCTACAGCCCGTGCCCCGCGTCAAGAAAGTGACTTTAAAGAAGTCGTAAAGCGTATTGTTCAAGAAATAGCAGCCGCGTCAAAACTTGAATATGCATCTGATGTAGAGCTTCCCATCGCGGGAGGCTTGATTGCTGATCATGTTGTCGGGACAATAAATCCATTAATCATATTTTCAGCTACGTCTGCAACACGACTTTTAGAAGCTGAAGTTGTTTACATGCAGTATCGTGAAGATAAGAAACCAGGATATGTTTTGGCAGTTGCCGAAAGCCAAGAATCAGTCGGAAAAAAGCAATATGAACGTGCTGTTTACTATACAGATAAAGCTGTTATATATAGTCCAAACGCTTTTGGAAAATTAGTTACAAATGAGTTAAAAGTTGGAATTCATTAGGCGATTTTAAATACTGCAATCTATATTGCATTGAATTTTTCGCTATATCTTTAATAGCTACTAAAGCAATAAATACGCCGGCTACAGCCATATTTAGGCGTATTTTTGAGTATTTGTACAAATCAAGGCCGCAATAGCGCCACAGCCCCCGAAAACGTCAAAAACGCCAGCGCCGTTGATATCAAAATAATCCGCGCGATGCGGCCATTGTTTGCACCGAAACGTTCGGCTAGGAGCGAGACATTGCTGGCGCTCGGTAGGGTGGCTATCAGCACCAAGACGGTTAGGGTGAATGTGTCGATAGGCGCACCTAGCTGTTTGGCGGACAGGGCTACCAGCAAAACCAAGATGGGGTGAACAAACAACTTGATGATGGCGACGGGGACGTAGTCAGTCCATGAGATCTGCTCGTGTAACTCATGCGAGTTCATTTGCGAGCGCGCTAGCACCGCGCCTATGGTGAAAAGCGCCACAGGTGAGGCGGCATCGGCCAATAGGCCGAGGGTGACGGCGACGGGTTTGGGTAAGGTCAAACTGATGGCTGAGGCCAGTGTGCCCAGCAAAATCGACCACGGCATGGGGTTGGCTAGCATGCCTTTGAGCGCGGTTTTGGCGGCTTTGCTGAAGCCGTGTTCGTCTGCGCCGTCCAAGCGAGACAGAGCGATACATAGCGAGCTGGTGATGACCATGTCGATCACGATGGTGATAATCGCCGGCCCAGCGGCTTTTGCGCCTAAAAGCGCCACCAACAGCGGCACGCCCATGAAGCCCGTGTTGGGGAAAGCGGCGACCAACGCGCCCAATGACGCGTCGTTCCAGCCGATACGCTTGTTTTTCGTCACCGCAATGGTGAAAGCCACCATCACCAAAGCGCAAAACAGGTAAACGCCAAAAACGCTAGCATCCAGCAACTGGGCAATGGGCGTCGATGCGCCAAAGCGAAAAAGCATGCATGGCAAGGCGAAAAACAGCACAAAACTGTTCAGCCCGGGTATAGCGGCATGGGGAAGAATGCCTTTGCGAGCAGCGATGTAGCCGCATAAG
>JBEBJY010000002.1:0-163880 GCA_040079635.1 Burkholderiaceae bacterium
CAAGAAGTCTTTGCCGCCGGCGTCTGGGTGTTCGTCGGTGAAGAGGCGGTCGTAGAGGCGGACTTCACAGCTTAGGCTGTCTGCAACCGCCACCCAGGTGATGACGCCTTTGACTTTGACGCTGGCGGAGCCGGGGGTGCCGCTTTTGGTGTCGGGGATGACGGTGGCGTGGACTTCGGTGACTTGGCCCGAATCGTCCTTCACAAAACCGGTGCATTCAATGACGTGGCCGTATTTCAGGCGGACTTTGTTGCCGGCGACGACTGCGCCGTCTGCGCCTGTTTTAGGCGGGAAGAGGCGGAAGAAGCCTTTGGGCGGTGTTTCTTCAAAGTCGGTGCGCTCAATCCACACTTCTTTGCCGAGCTTGAAGCTGCGGTTGCCCAGCTCGGGGTGGTGCGGGTGGATAGGGGCGGAGCACGTGTCCATGACGCTGCCGTCGTTGACCATGCTGTTGCCGGTGGCGGCTTGGTTGCCAGCGCCATAGGGGAAAAGCTCGTCCCAGTTGGTAAGCACTAACTTCACAGGGTCTAGCACGGCCATGGCGCGGGGGGCGGATTCGTCTAGGCTTTCGCGCAGACAGCCTTCCAGCGTGCTGTAGTCGATCCAGCTGTCGGATTTGGTGACGCCAATGCGCTCGGCAAAGAGCTGCATGGCTTGCGGTGTGTAGCCACGGCGGCGCAGGCCGACTATTGTTGGCATGCGCGGGTCGTCCCAGCCGGTGACGTGCTTATCGTCCACCAATTGCCTGAGTTTGCGCTTGCTGGTGACGACGTAGGTGAGGTTGAGCCGCGCAAATTCGTACTGGTGCGGGGGCGGGCTGCTTAACAACTTGCCTTCGATCAGGCGCTCCATCAGCCAGTCGTAAAACGGGCGCTGGTCTTCAAACTCCAGCGTGCAGATGCTGTGGGTGATCTGCTCCAGTGCGTCCTCTATCGGGTGGGCAAAGGTGTACATGGGGTAGATGCACCATTTGTCGCCGGTGTTGTGGTGGTGGGCGCGGCGGATGCGGTAGATGGCGGGGTCGCGCAGGTTGATGTTGGGCGACGCCATGTCGATTTTTGCTCGCAAAACCATAGCGCCATCGGCATGTAATCCGCCGGCCATCTCTTGAAAACGCTTCAAATGATGCTCTGCCGACAGGGCGCGAAACGGGCTGTCCACACCGGGTTTTCCAAAGTCGCCACGGTTGGCGCGCATGGCCTCAAAGCTTTGCTCGTCCACGTAGGCGTTGCCATTGGTGATGAGGTATTCAGCCGCGCGGTACATGAAGTCGAAGTAGTCGCTGGCTTGGTACGGCTTGTCGTTGCCCGGTTGGCTCCAGTCAAAACCCAGCCATTTGACCGAGTCGATGATGGTGTTGACGTATTCCATCTCCTCTTTTTCAGGGTTGGTGTCGTCAAACCGCAAGTGGCACACGCCGCCATAATCACGCGCCAGGCCGAAGTTGAGGCAGATGCTCTTGGCATGGCCGATGTGCAGGTAGCCGTTGGGCTCGGGCGGGAAGCGGGTGCGGATTTTGGCAGGGTCAGGCTGGCCAGCGGCTTGATGCGCCGCGTCGCCCGGGCTGCCCGCCCAGCGGCGGCTGGCGTAGGTGCCGGCGGCGAGGTCGTGCTCGATGATCTGGCGTAGGAAGTTGCTGGGTTTGACTGTATTTTCAGCAGCAGGGGAAGATGTTTTGTCGGTTGAACTCATGCGATTGATTTTAGACGTGTAACTATGTAATTTGCGCGGTCTTCGTGGGCTTCGAATTTGGGGATGCTTTTGCCAGTGAACAAGTAATCCATCAACTCACGCGGGCTGATGATGCGCATGCCTTGCACCGAGTACAGGCTGAGCACGATGCGGTCGCCTGTGACGAAATATTCACAGCCAGCTAGATGCGCGTCGGCCAGAATCCAACCGTCTGATTCGTCGGGGCAGGGGATGGTTGTCTCGCTTGCTGGGACGAGCGGAATCATCGTCACGATATGGCTGATCAAAGCTGCTGTTTTAGCGGCGGAATACTTCAATTTGGTCACAAAAATACGACTTAGCTCTGCGATAACGCGGTCGCTGATGACATATTCAATAGTGACCCTGGGCGGCAAGGCATAAGGGTTGTCGTCTTCTCCCGCAGTATCAGTTGGCCAATAGAGGAGTTCTCGGCTTAGGCCGTCGCTGTGAACTGCCGAAAACAGCATATTGGTGTCTAAAAAGACTTTCATGCGGTTTTAGGTGTTGCGGATTTTGCGAGTTTTGCGGCAGCCCTGTCCTCATCACGCGCCTCATTGCAGATGCGCATCACATCTTCCTCGGTGTAGATACCCATTGAACGGGCATGACGGCCAAAATCTTCAGTGGCTGCTTTCCATCGTGTTCTGAACACGTGTCCAGTCAAAGCCTCACGCGCGATTTCGCTTTTGGTTTTTCCAGTAGCGGCAGTGATTTCGTTCAAATAACTGTCAAGTTTGTCGTCAATACGCAGGGTCAGCATGGACATGGATTTCTCCTAAATAAGTTTGTATGACATTGTAATACAAACCCATTTGCAAAGCTAGCCTACAGCTAAGCTTTCCACACTAACCTTTCCAAGTAAACGGAAACTTGAACTGCGCCCAAAACCCATTCGGCACATAGTCACCCAGCACGCCGTATTGGTCTGGCCAAATTCTGTCAGCCTTGGCTGCAGTGCCAAACAAATAGTCTAAAAACGCAAAGTGGGCGGCGTAGTTGGTGTCTAGGGCTTCTTTGTCTTGGCTGTGGTGCCAGTGGTGAAAATTTGGGGTGACGATGACGTAGCGCAGCGGCCCAAGTCGAACATTGACGTTACAGTGGTTAAACACGGCCTGAAAACCGACGATGACGATGTAGGCATCAATCACTTCTTTGCTGAACCCCAAAATAAAGATGCCACCCAAAATGGTGGTGCGGGTGATGAGCACTTCAATAATATGCAAGCGCGAACCGGCCATCCAGTCCATAAATTTGGCGCTGTGGTGCACGGCGTGCAAGCGCCACAACCAAGTCTCGTGGTAGGCGCGATGCGTCCAATATTGCACCAAATCGGCAACCAGCAAAATCAGCAAGAGCTCTAAAACAAAGGGCAGCGATTGAATCCAGGCCTGCAAATCGGTCTTCACCGCCCAGCCGAAAGCTTTGTGAACCAGCAAGTTAGTGGCCAACAGCATGAAGCCGACGACCATGTGGTTAACGACGAAATGCTGAAAGTCCGTTTGCCACTCGGGTCTAAAAATGGGTTGGTCTTTGCGGTGGGCGAAGAGTTTTTCGATAAAAATAAAGATGAGCGATGAGCCAAGCAAGTCCAAAATGAACCAATCCAGGCCAATATAGGGCGTATTGTCGGCAAAATCGCTGACCGGCACTTTGTGACCGCCCAAAAGCGCAGTTGCTGCAATTAGTAAGAATGCAATGGCGCTGAGCCAACGGGCACGGCCCATGATGATGTTCACCAAGCTCAAACCACCACCAATAACCAATGCTGCCAGCATGATTTGGCGAATCACGGCGACGTTGTAACTTTGGCGCAGCTGCGGGGTGGTCAAGTATTCTGGGAAATGGAATGCCAAAACGCCTAGAAAACACAAAATCCCTAGCGACAGGGCAATCACTCCCGTAATCAGACCTTGGCCAGCCGTCATGGCGCCGTGGCTTTGGGTGAGGTCGCGCAGTTGGGTTAGCGGCGTCGTCAGCGGGTTGGGTTTGTTCGTCATATCGTTGAGTTGGCTAAGAAAAACAGTAAAGGCATTCAGTTTTGACTCACGCAGTGTAATTCAAGCGCATGGCGAACTTGATCTTGTAGCTTACCTTTCGCAACAGATTTCACCAGCTGTTAACAGCCCGTTGGGTGACTTGGCGCGTTGTAGGTGTGTAAATAGTCAAACCTACAGGAGAAATTCCATGAAAGCCACTTCCATGTATTCAAAGCTCGCTAAAACAGTCGCATTAGCAACGCTAGCCGCCAGCGCTTTGGCCGTTTCAACAGTGTCGCAAGCGCGTCCACATTACATCCAAGATGTGCAATATGTGCAAGGCGGAGCCCAAGTCGTCATCACACCACCGCAGTTGGTGATTCAGGCGCCTTTGCCGCAAGTTTATGTGGCACCTGCGGTGGTGCATCCACGCCACGCGGTGGTTGTACCTGTGAATGCCCCTGTTTATGGACCAAGGTATGTGCGAGATCGTATTTACTACATCAATGGCCGTGCTTATATGAATGGTCACCGCTACTATGTTCGGGGCCATGCTTATGGCCACTACAAGCCGAAACATCTGAATCGCCATCATGGTCGCGATGATCGCTTTGACCGCCACGATGGACGTCACGACGAAGGACGTCATGTGGGTTCGCGTCACTGGTAGCAGCGGGTGACTGAATAACTTTACACACCCGATACACCAGATATACCGCAGGGCAATCCGTTCGTAGCTGCGAATTCGTAAAATGTGGCTATGAAAAAAATCAATCAGGCTTTTAATTGGAAATTAGCTGCTATTGCCGTCGGCGTATTAGCTTTGGCAGGCGGTGGCTATTGGTGGTACACCCAAAAACAAGCCGCAAGCGATGTGCAATACCGTACCAGCAAGATAGAACGCGGCAGTTTGCAAGCCAGTGTGTCAGCCAGTGGCGCGGTGAATCCGGTGACCCAAGTGTCAGTGGGTACACAAGTTTCAGGGCAGATTAAAGAGCTGTATGTTGACTTCAACTCTGAGGTCAAAGCCGGCCAGCTGATAGCGCTGATCGATCCTGAAACCTTTGAATACCGCGTGCGCTCCGCCCAAGCGGATTTAGATTCCACCCGCGCGCAGGTGCTGACCGCACAGGCCAACGTGGCGTCAAGCAATGCCCAATTGTCTCGTGCCAAGCTTGATTTAACCGAAGCACAGCGCGATTTAGAACGCCAGCAGCTGCTGGTAGATAAGCAGTTTGTGACCCAAAGCGTTGCTGACAAAGCACGTGCGCTGGTGGGCAATTTGGGTGAATCCGTCAAAGTGGCCGAAGCGCAAATGGCGGTGACCAATGCACAAGTTAAAAGCGCGCAGGCCAGTGTGGCGCAGCGCGAATCGTCACTCGCGCAAGCGCGAATTGATTTGGCGCGTACCAAAATTACCTCGCCCGTGAACGGCATCGTTATCAAACGCTCCATCGAAAAAGGCCAAACCGTGGCGGCCAGTTTGTCGTCGCCCGAGCTTTTCGTTATCGCTCAGAACTTGCAAGACATGCAGGTGGACGCGAGTATTGACGAAAGCGATGTCGGCAAGATTCGCACTGGTCAAAAAGCCACTTTCACAGTGGATGCCTTTGCTGGTCAAACTTTTGAAGGCGAAGTACGCCAAGTACGCAAAGCCGCGCAAACCGTGGCAAATGTGGTGACTTACACGGCAGTGATTGGTTTTTCAAACAACGGTGGGCGCTTGCTGCCAGGTATGACGGCGAATGTGCGCGTCATCACCGAAGCGCGTGAAAACGTGCTCAAAGTGGCCAATGCGGCGCTGCGGATGAAGATTGCGGGTGTTGAACCTGCTCCTGCAGCAGGCGCAGTTCCCACAGGAGCACCTCCTGCCGGAACATCTGGTGATGCAAAAAGTTGGACTTGGCTGTCTGAAGCCGTGGCGCAACAAGGCCCCGGCGGCGGTGGAGGAGGTGGGGGAGGTATGGCTGCGCAGCGTGAACGCCTGGTCACCGAATTGCAGCTCAGCGCTGAACAGCAAACCAAGCTTGACGCGATCAGCGCCGAATTACGCCCTAAATTCATGGCCATGCGCGACCTGAGCGAAGACCAACGCCCCGCAGCGCGTGAAAAAGTCACTACTGAGATGCGGCAAAAAATCATGGCAATGTTGACAGCCGAGCAAAAGCCCAAATACCAGCAAATCATCGCGGCGCAGCAGCAGACCAGGGCTGCAGGCGCGGCTCAAAACTCAGCACTAGTCACTGAAAATACTGCAAAATCAATAGCACCTAAAGCAATAAATACGCCGGCTACAGGCCAAAAACCAGGTGAAAAATCTAGCACTGCAGCAGTAACGCCTTCGACTACACCCGCTACGCCTGCAACACCATCTCCAAATATGGACGCCGGCGCAGGTGGTGGCAACCCTGCCACGCAGTTCCGCAATTTGATGGTAGGTCAATTAGCGCTAACGCCCGCTCAAATCGAAAAAGTAGACGCCATTTATGCAGATGCAAGGCCGAAAATGATGACTCTGCGCGACCTGCCGCAAGAAGAGCGTGGCAAAGCACGTGAAAAAATAACTGCTGAAATTCGCGCCCAATTGCGCGACCAAATGACGGCTGAGCAAAAGCCAAAGTTTGACGCTTTGGTGGCCGCTGCAGCCAACCGCCAAGTCACCCGTGGCAAGATTTACTTGATGGGTGCGGACGGCAAACCGAAAGCTTACAACGTGCGCTTAGGCATTACCGACGGCAGCAGCACCGAGCTGATTGTGTCGCCCAATTCGCCAGATGCTGCAGAACTTAAAGAAGGCGCAGCGGTGATTATTGGCACGGTGAACACAGGCGCAACGGCTGGTTCAACTGGTTCAAACAGTGCGCGCCCAGCTGGCGCGGCTGGTCCACGTATGGCATTTTGATTTCGACAAGCTCAGTCCAATCGGTAAAAACCATGTCAGAAAACCTGATTCAAGCCCGCGATTTGGTCAAAACCTACACCATGGGTGACCAAACCGTGCATGCGCTGCGCGGCGTGTCCATCGACATTGCCAAAGGCGATTTCGTCGCCATCATGGGTGCTTCTGGCTCAGGTAAATCGACGCTGATGAATATTTTGGGTTGCCTAGATTTACCGACAACCGGTCATTACCTTTTGGCAGGCGAAGCGGTCGAAGGCATGGAGCAAGACCAACTGGCGTCGATCCGGAATCGGCGTATCGGCTTCGTCTTTCAGCAATTCAATCTGCTGCCGCGTACCAGTGCGCTGGAAAACGTCGAGCTGCCCATGGTTTACGGCGGCATCAAAGCGGCTGAGCGGCATGAGCGGGCGATGAAGGCGTTGACGCAAGTCGGTTTGGGGGAGCGTTTTCACCACACGCCAGCGGAGTTGTCGGGCGGCCAGCAGCAGCGAGTGGCTATCGCTCGGGCTTTGGTCAACCAACCGCAGCTGATATTGGCAGATGAACCCACCGGTGCCTTAGACTCGCAAACCTCAGAAGACATCATGAACCTGCTCACCGAGCTGAACAAAACCGGTATGACCGTAGTGTTGGTGACGCACGAGGCCGATATTGCAGAATGGGCACGGCGCAAGATTGTGTTTAAAGATGGGCACATCATTGAAGACGTTGTGCAACCGCAGAAGCACAAGGAGTCAGCCACATGAACTTCTTCGCCGCCGTACGCAGCGCTTTTAGGGCACTCGCCGCCAATACCTTACGCAGCATTTTGACCATGCTGGGCATCATCATCGGCGTTGCTGCGGTTATCACCATGATTGCCGTCGGCCGTGGCGCAACTGACCGTGTGCAAGAGCAAATGAAGGGCTTGGGTTCCAACATCATGTTGGTTATGCCTGGTGGTTTGACAGCAGGCGGCGTTCGATTGGGCGCTTCAACAGGGCAAGGTTTGTCTGAAGACGATGCCAACGCCATCGCGCGTGACGTGCCCGAAGTGCAAGTCGCCGCACCCTCCATGCGTACAGGTGCGCAGGTGATTGCGGGCAACACCAATTGGAGCACCAGCATCATGGGCAGCACCAACGACTATTTGGAAGCGCGTGAATGGCCGCTGCAAAGTGGTCGCGCATTTGAAGCCGCTGAAATTCAAGGCTCGGCCAAAGTCGCCATGATTGGGCAAACGGTGGCGACGCAATTGTTTGGCGAGTCTGACCCCTTAGACCAAGTCATCCGTATCAAAAAAGTGCCAGTGACCATCATCGGTGTACTCGGTAAAAAAGGGCAAAACTCTTTGGGGCAAGACCAAGACGATATTGTGGTCGTGCCGATTTCTACCTACCGTAACCGCATTCAGGGCGGTAACGCCGGTAAGTTGAAACGCATAGGTTCTATCAGCGTGAAGGTCAAAGAAGGCCAGAGCATGAAAATTGCGGAGGAAAACATCAAAGACCTGTTGCGCCAGCGCATGAAGGTGCAACCTGGTGGCGACGAGCCTTTCACCATCCGTAATTTGACCGAGATTTTGCAAGCTCAAGAAGAATCCAGCAAAGTCATGACCATGTTATTGGCAGCTGTCGCAGGCATTAGCTTGGTGATTGGCGGTATCGGCATCATGAACATCATGCTGGTCAGCGTGACCGAGCGCACCCGCGAAATCGGTTTGCGCATGGCGGTGGGCGCTCGCGGCAAAGACATCTTGACTCAGTTTTTGATTGAGGCGGTCACGCTCAGTTTGATAGGCGGTGCCATCGGTGTGATGTTGGGCGCAATTGCCACATGGGCAGTTGGCCAGTTCGCCGGTTGGCAAGTCAGTATGACGCTGGCCTCGATTTTCTTAGCGACTGGTTTTTCAGCCTTCGTGGGAATCTTCTTTGGGTTTTACCCAGCTAGAAAAGCGTCGAAGTTGTTGCCGATTCAGGCACTTCGGTATGAATAATGGCATCTAAAATAGCTATAAATAATATAGCTACTTAGGCAATAAATACGCCGACTAGGGGCATATTTATATGCTTTTTAAGCCGCTTTCAATAAAACCTGCTCAATCGCCACTTTACTGGCCTGCAACGGCGCGTCAAACAACTGGTCTATCAACGCAGCTTCCCGTTTTTTAACGGTTTCTAGGAAGAAGGCTGGGCCTTCTGGCTCACCGTTTTTGCTGGTTTTTTTTGGAGTCATCGCTGCAAACGTGTCAAATCCTGATTCCAAAAAATGTTGCAGTGCTGCCATACCAGCTAGGCTTGCGGGTTTGCGCATCATCTTTAATGCCATGCGCAAACCAGGTGTGCGGGTCAGCGTGACGAGTTCTTGGCCTACTGCGAGTGAACCTGAGAGCTGCGCGTCGCGGTCAGTGCGTCTGCCAACTTGGTGCCAAGCGGTGATGTAGCGGTTGGTTTTATCACTGCATTTCACGTTGCTTAGCCAACTCTGCGCCATCGCCAAGTCCAAATCTTCGGTCAAACTGTGTAGTTGCGCCAATGACACGGCGGTTTGCACGACTTGTTTGGGGAACATGCGCTCCAGTGTGCCAGCAATGCGTGAGAATTGCGCATCGCGCTGGGAATAGTCTTTTTCGCTGTACAGTTCTTCTAGGAAAAATTGGGTTGCAGGCTGGTATTGTGGGGTGTGTAGCAGGTCAAAATACGTGCCTGTGAAACGCTTGGCTTGAAAGGCTTTGATCTCGCTCACCGCTTTTGCCAAGCCGAGGCTGTCCGCTGCCAATTGGCGCAGTTGGGCTACTTTCTCAACCGCAGTTTGGATGGTTTGTTTGGCGGACATGTTTTTGAATGGTACCGGAGCGGATGAAACAATGGGTAAACAGTTTATTTTGAACGATCCTGTGGGTCGATTGTTGCACTTGATGGAGGTTAATGCCTCTAAACGCATCATCATCGGTGTCGTTGGATTGCCTGGCTCAGGAAAAAGCACGATCGCGGCTAAGTTGGTAGATGCTGTGAATCAACGTGTCAATTCTCAAGTGGCTGTTGCGCTCAGCATGGACGGTTTTCATCTCACCAAAGCAGCTTTGGCACAGTTTGCCGACCCTGCAGCGGCGCTAGCCCGACGCGGCTCGCCTTGGACGTTTGACCCTGCGGGGCTGGTAAGCAAATTACAACAATTACGAAATAACCCTGCTGAATCAACCACTTGGCCAGATTTTCAGCATGGTGTGGGCGACCCAGTTTCGGATGCCATTAGCGTCAACCCAGACACCAAACTCATCATAGTCGAAGGTTTGTACCTGCTGCACCGTGAGCATGGCTGGAACTTGGCAGGATTGCTAGATGAATGCTGGTATCTGGACACGCCCATGGACGTGGCGATGGAGCGCTTGGTGAAGCGGCACATGGCATCTTGGGGATTCAGCCGAGAGCAAGCGCTGGATAGATTAGCGATGAACGACCGCTTGAATGCAGATATCGTGCTGAAAAGCCGTGAGCGGGCAGATTACTTTGTAATTTAAGGTCTATTTGTACAGATGAAAATACCACTGCACAAAGTGGAAAAACACAGGCGCTGCAAAGCACAGCGCATCCACACGGTCTAGCAAGCCACCCGCACCCGTCACACCCGCACGCATGTTGCCGCGTTCGCTGCGCCAAATGGGAATGCCACGGTCGCGTTTCAGCGCTTTCATCACCAAATGCCCAAGCGCACCCGCCACGCAAGCCACAAGCGCCATCACAAACGCCTGCCCAGGCACAAACGGCGTGATGCCCGCCAAAGCAGCCCCTAACAAGCTGCCAATTGCAATACCGATGAAAGCGCTCAGCCCATTGAAACTTTGGCTGATGTTGGGCACAAACGGCGTGCGCCGCCAAATGCGCGACACCAAGTGCTGCACCAGCTGGCTGACCTGCACGACGATGACAAGAAAGAACACCAAAAATGAGTTTTTGTTGTCGTAATTCGGAAAGTTCAGCAACAGCAGCGCTGGCACATGACTGAGCCCATAAATACACACCATGATGCCCCATTGCAGCTTGGCGTTGCGTTCCAAAAACCGATCTGCATCGCCAGCCAACGCGCTAACAACAGGAATCAATAAAAAAACGTAAACCGGAATAAATACCGTGAACAGCTCAAACCGCGCTGTCGCTACCAGCCAGTATTGCAGAGGCAAAATCGCAAAGAAAGCCAAAATCAAACTGCGGTGGTCGCCGCGCTTGGTGGGGGAGAGTGTTAAAAACTCGCGCAAGCAAAAGAACGACACAAAGCCAAACAACACAATCGCGACGCTAGCCCCTGAAATCCAACCCAACCAAAACACCAAAGCCATCATCCAACTGGTGCTGAGCACACCTTCAAAATTGCGTAAATCATGGTGCCTGCGCATCGCTTTGGCTTCGTCTTCGTAGCTGCGCAGTGACAGTAAAAATGCCCCAATGCTGGCAAGGAGTAAAACGCCAAACACGATGACAAATAGCGCACCGACCTGTTGATTCGTGGTCAGGTTTTTGAGGGATTGGTAAGTGCCGAAGTTCATGACATGAGCACTTTTATACATCCCGCAAATGCATCACTGCCAAACGAGCACGGTCTAAAAATGCACGTCGGTCTTCATCTGGCTCAATTTGCATGGGTGCACCAAACGTGACAGAGCACAGCACCGGCACAGGCACGTATTCGCCTTTGGGCATGACGCGCTGAATATTGTTGATCCAAGCCGGAATCAGCACCACATTCGGAAACTTCTGCGCCAAGTTGTAAAGGCCAGATTTGAAGGGCAGCGGCTCCTCCGCCTGGCCGCGCATGCCTTCGGGGAAGATGATGATGGAGTCGCCGCTAGCTAGCGCGTTGATCAAGGGTTGCAGCGGGTCTTCGGCTTCGCTGCGGTCACGAACCACGTAGACAACGTTGAACACGGCTGTGGTTATCCATTTGCGAAACGGCGTTTTGGTCCAGTAATCTTTGGCAGCAGCGGCTCGTGTCACGCTACGCAGTTCTTCGGGCAAAGCAGCCCAAATCATCACCAAATCGGCATTGCTTTGGTGGTTAGCAAAGTAAATGCGCTGCTCAGCCTTGGGCGGGCAGCCGTACCAGCGGGCTTGTGAGCCGGTCAAAAGTCGGATCAAGCCCAGCAGTAAATAACTCATCAGTTTGGCGCGCATGGCTGCATGATACCCATGTCTGCCCAAAGTGCTGAGCAGGTTCGTTAATTTTTTCTCATGCCTGCAGCAAGTTGGTTGACGTTATGACGCATCATTTTCAGGTATGTTGAACCTGGTTTATCAGCGCTTGACAGTGCATCGGCATACAAAGCTTCGCCTACAGTCACATCAGCATCTTTTGACAATTGTGAAATTAGCTTCGGGTTACTCATGTTTTCAACAAAAACAGCCTTGATTTTTTCAGATTTAATTTGACGTATTAATTGGGCTACTTGCTTGGCGCTCGGTTCTGCTTCTGTTGACATACCTTGTGGTGCTAGAAAAACAATTTGGTATTGCGCTGCAAAATAGCCAAAAGCGTCGTGCGAGGTAATCACTTTGCGTTTGTTGTTTGGGACAGCCCCAAACTGTGCTTTTGCCCATGTATCTAATTCGCGAAGCTCTGCGATGTAGGCCTCGCTATTTTTTTTGAAAACTGCAGCGCCTTCAGGGTCTAATTTCCCCAAAGCAGCAGTGATATTTTGGATGTAGACAATGACGTTATTTGGGTTTTGCCAAGCATGTGGATCTGTTTCAGGTTTGTCGCCTTTCTTTTCTGCAGGCATAACCAAAAATTTAACACCTTGCGATGCGGTGAGTGTCGTGCCCTTGTAAGAGGCAGATTTAACCAATCTTTGCGCCCAAGGTTCAAAGCCAGCGCCGTTGACAACTAACAATTTGGCAGACAGCAAGTTTTTAACATCTTGTGGTTTAGGCTCAAAAATATGCGCGTCTTGGTCTGGACCTACGAGGATGGTGACTTTGACCCGCTCACCACCGACAACTTGCACCAAATCGCCCAGAATGCTGAAGCTTGTCTTGACGTTTAAGGTCTCTGTGCCGTGACTCAAGCTCATAGGGCTGAGCAAGGCATAAAGCGAAAGTGTCATAAAGAGTTTTTTACACCAAGATATTAAATTTTTCATGTTTTTTCCTAAGTTAGCGTGCCGGTTGTTGAAAAGTGATTAAAAAAGTGAATCAAAAAAAGCAGATTAAAAAAGTAGATTTGTGCGGATAAAGTAAAACTTAGGGTTGAGCCACATTGGCATCGTTAAGCGATGCGGTGTTTTTTGTGAAGAAACATAGTTAGCCAGCCTGCAGGCGAAAACAGAAGCGAAGCAACATACAAAGTACCAGCGCAGGCGATGATGGTCGGGCCGGATGGAGTGTCAAGGTGATATGACAGCAGCAGCCCCGAGTAGCCCGACATCGCAGCTTGCAAACTGGCATTCAGTAACTGACTGGGAAGGGTGTCATGCCAAAGCCGTGCGGAAACAGCGGGCAGCATCATGAGTCCAACCGCCATCAGCGTACCTAAGGTTTGAAAACCAGCTACAAGATTTATCACCACCAACATCAAAAAAATTTGCTGCCAAAACCAGACACGTTTGCCTGAAGCACGGATAAACAAAGGGTCAAAACTTTCTAAAACTAAGCCACGGTACAACGCTGCCAGTATCAGTAAGCTCACGCTGGCAACACCAGCTACAAGGTACAAGCCCGCTGTATCAATCCCCAAAGCACTGCCAAACAAAATGTGCAATAAGTCAAGCTGCGTGCCTTGTTTCGAGATTAGCGTCACGCCAATGGCCAAGGCAATCAAATACATGGCTGACAGGCTAGCATCTTCTTTGATAGCAGTAGAACGGCTGATAAAGCCAGCTAGCGCAGCAACAGCTATGCCAGCAAGCATGCCGCCCACAGCCATGGCTGTCAATGAAAGCCCAAAAAATATAAAGCCAATCGCAACGCCTGGAAGAACAGCATGGCTTAATGCATCCCCGAAAAGACTCATACGCCGAATCGTTAAAAAGATGCCCAACGGTGCAGCGCACAGTGAAAGTGCGACTGTAGAAACCAAAGCTCTGCGCATAAACGCAAATTCTATAAACGGCGCAAAGAGGATGTGCTGCAAGACATCAAAAAATGTATCCATCACGCTGCTGTGACCGCATCAATGTTGCACAGATCGGCTAAATCATCCCAAGCTTCAGCCATGGATCGCGCTTTGTGAAGATTGTCTGTGGTTAGTACGTCGGCTGTTCGCCCCCAAGCCACTACCTCACGCGCCAGTAATAGTGTGTTTGGGTAGTAACTGCGCACTAGTGCATCGTCATGCAAAACAGCGATAACGGTGCGGTTTTCTTGATGCCATTTTTCGATCAGCTGCATCAAAGTCGCGCAGGTTTTGCTGTCAACAGCATTGAAGGGCTCGTCCAGCAAAATCAGCTGCGCATCTTGCACCAGCATTCGAGCAAACATCACACGTTGAAATTGCCCGCTTGATAGGCTGCCAATCGGGCGCGATTCAAAGCCTTCTAATCCAACGGATTGAATGGCACGTTGCATAGCTAACCGATGCGAAGCCTGTAGCCCAGAAAACACACCGTTTTTATGCCAAAAGCCCTGTGATACGCAATCTTCTACGCTGATGGGATACTGCCTGTCAACGTCCGCTATCTGTGGCAAATAAGCGATATTCGCACGCGTTGTTGACAGCTCGATATTCCCGCCCGATTTGGGAATCAAACCCATGATGCTTTTGAGCAACGTACTTTTTCCAGAGCCATTTGGTCCAATCACTGCGCAAAGTGAACCAACTGCAAAACGACCACTCAGATGGTGCAAAGCGGGATGTTGACGATAGCTAACGGTGAGATTTTTAAGCGTGATCACAAGCCAACCTCTGCACTGGCCCAAAATACGGCAAGCCAAAGTAACAAGATCGCTGGTGCAACAATCAAAACTCTGAGCCACGACGGCCAAGTCAGAATGCTGCGAGATTTCAAAGTTTGAATAAGGTAGGCGGTGGTCATGTGGACTTCATCAAAAAATAGGTTGTTGACAAAATTTATTTCCAAAATAATGGATAATGCAACTCAATTGCAATAAATTATAACGCAACTAAGTTGCATTATTGAGTGCATTCAAACAATACATTCACACAAAAGCTAAAAAACATGAGCGATCCCATTAATGCTTTACTTGTCGCGCATGGCTTGCGTAAAACAAGTGCTTCGCGCTTGGTACTAGGCTGGCTGTTGGCGCATCCTGAAACCACTTACACGCATGCCCAGTTGCTGGATGCGTTGCAAAGTGACAGTACAGTCGCGCTGGACCGCGTTACTTTGTATCGCTTGATTGACCGGCTTACACAAGTGGGCTTGTTGCTTTGCCGCGTTGACGCAAACCGCGTTCGACGCTACCAAGCTATGCCAGCCAGCGTGCACGCCATCCCTCATTTTGAGTGCCAAAGCTGCCACCGAGATCAGCCATTGGATGGCGCGTTGCTTGCAAATGCCGAGGATATTGAAGTGGCCACTCAAACCGCACTGAAAGCATTGAAAGCTTTGGGCTATCAAGGCCTGAGTATGGATTTTGCTGTGCGTGGCGTCTGTGCTGATTGTTCTGCGACATCTTCTTTAACGGCTCAGGCTGCCCAATGATTTCGACGCGTCAGCTCGTTTTCACCTACGCAAAAGGTGCGCAGCTTACTTTTCAAGATGTACAACTTGCGCAGGGAGACGCACTGGTGCTGCGTGGCAACTCAGGCTCTGGCAAATCGACTTGGCTGGCGCTTTTGGCGGGGCTGTTGACACCGCAGCAGGGCGAATTAACGGTCGCTGGGCGGCGTTTGAACGACTTGTCCAACACCGCACGCGATGCTTGGCGGGCTAACAATTTGGGTTTTTTGCCACAAAAGCTGCATTTGAGCGAGGCTTTGACGGTGGCTGAAAATCTGAAATTAGCATATTTTGCAGCGGGTTTGCCACTCAACGCAGCCGCAAAAACGCATATTGGATCGACTTTGGCAGCCTTGGGTGTGGCTGATTTTGCCAAGCGAAAACCTTCCACCCTGTCAGGCGGGCAGGCGCAGCGGGTGGCTTTGGCGCGGGCGGTGCTGCTTAACCCTAAGATTATTTTGGCCGATGAGCCCACGGCGAGTTTGGACGACGATGCCGCCTCTGCCGCCTTGGCACTGCTGCAAACCAGTGCAGCACGTTGCAACGCAACTTTGGTCATTGCAACGCATGATTTTCGGGTTTCCCAAACGCTAAAAACAGCCAAAACACTGGAATTTGGCAAAAATAGTGCTCAAATTGGCACTCGGCCGGCGTATTTATTGCCTGAGATGCTATGAATATAATAGCATTATCTTTCAAATACTTATGGTCACGCCCATTGGCTGCGGCTTTAAACGTGCTGTTGTTGGCGCTGGGAGTGGCTTCCATCACCTTGGTTTTGCTTACCAGCAGCCAAATCGACCACGCTTTTGAGCGCGATTTGAAGGGCATTGACGTCGTCGTCGGTGCCAAAGGCAGCCCCATGCAGCTGATTTTGGCGGGGGTGTTTCACATCGATACCCCGGCGGGCAATATTCCATTGGCTGAGGTGCAAAGCCTGCAAAAAGATACTCGGGTTGAAAAGCTGATCCCGCTGAGCTTGGGGGATAGCTTTAGAGGCTTTCGCATTGTGGGAACGACGGCGGATTATGTGATGCATTACGAGGCAAGCCTCGCACAGGGAGCGATGTTTAAAGCGCCGTTAGAAGCGGTCATCGGTTCAGAAGTTGCTGCAAATACAGGCTTGGCAACGGGTAACAGCTTTATCGGATCGCACGGGCTGGGCGCTGAAGGTCATCCGCATGGTTCTACGCCGTACCAAGTCACTGGCGTACTTGCGCCCTGTAGCTGCGTGCTGGACCGGCTGATTTTGACAGCGACTGAATCCGTCTGGCGCGTGCATGAAAAAGCCATTGAGGGCGACACGCCGTTGGATGCTGAAGACAAAAAAGCCATCGAAGACGACCGCGAGGTGACGCTGGCGTTGATTCGCTATAAAAGCCCCTTGGCAGCGGTGAGTTTCCCGCGTTTTGTGAATACGACGACGAATATGCAAGCCGCCGCACCAGCCATCGAAATCACCCGCCTGCTGCGCATGGTTGGCGTGGGGACGGATGTTTTGCGAGGTTTTGGTCTGGTTTTGCTGCTCACAGCGGGTTTGAGCGTGTTTATCGCCCTGTGGAACGCCGTGCGCGAGCGCCGCGCCGACTTGGCTATGCTGCGCATGCTGGGCGCTAGCCCGCAAAAAGTGGCGGGTCTGCTGGTGTGCGAGGCGCTGTGGCTGGCGCTGCTGGCATCTATTTTGGGATTATTTTTGGGACACCTCTTGACAGCTGCTGTAGGCTATTTATTGCAGGCTGAAAAATCATTGCCAGTCACCGGTTTTATTTGGCTTGTTGAAGAGTGGGCGATACCTGCTGCTGCCGCTTTGGTTGCGGTGTTTGCGGCGTTGATACCTGCTATTGCTGCGTATCGGGTGGACGTTCAATCGTTGCTGAAATCGTAGTTTTCATCGTAGTTTTTGTCTTATTTTTAACTTTTTCGGAGAATTTCATGTTTAAAGCTTTATTGACAGTTGTTACTTTTGCGTTGCTTTCTACCACAACAGCCACTTTCGCCGCAGATGCGCATGGCGACAAAGAACGCAAGGAAGATGTCAACCGCCACCGTGCCATGGCAAAAGCGCACACAGATGCGGCAATTTGCTTAGAATCTGGTAAAAAAGAAGAAGATTGCAGCAAAGCATTGCAAACCGCTTGCAAAGGCTTGGCGATTGGTAAAGATTGTGGAATGAAACATGCACATTAAATTTTTAACTGGTTTTTTAGCGCTTGCGTTGACCGCAAGCTTGGTTCAGGCGCAATTGAGCTCGCCCATTGCTGGGGGTGTGCCCGCTGGCACAGGCGCGGGTGTGCATAGCCCGAACAGCCCATTTAAGCCTTTGCCTGTTCGGGCAGATGTCGTGGCTTGGGCTGTGTTGACAGATGTGAAAACCAAAAACATCAAAGGCAACATTGTTCCTGTCTTCAACGCCGCGCAAATGGCGCTGAACCAGCGCACCCAGCGCGTGCAAGGTTTCATGATGCCATTAGACCCAGGCGAAAAGCAAACGCATTTTTTGCTCAGCTCTGTGCCTTTAAATTGCGGCTTTTGCACCCCGGGCGGGCCAGAAAGCATGATTGAAGTGCGTACCAAAACGGGTGTGAAATACAGCATGGAGCCCGTTGTCGTAGAGGGCAATTTTCAAGTCTTAGTGAATGATCCGTTTGGGGTGTATTACAAGATTGTGGATGCTACGCCTGTGAAGTGACGCTGTGAAGTGATGCTGTGACTTAAGTTGCAAAGTGCCTGCGTGGATAATCACACAGTTGAAATTTAAAAGTATTAATTAGGGAATTCACTGTGGATGTTATGTTGCTAGTCAAAGCCGCCATCATGGGGCTGGTTGAAGGTTTTACCGAGTTTTTGCCGATTTCATCGACGGGGCATTTGATTTTGGCGGGTGCACTTTTGGGTTTTGATGATGACAAGGCCAAGGTTTTTGACATCGCCATCCAAACGGGCGCTATTTTTGCCGTGATTTTGGTTTATTGGCAGAAAATTCGCGACACCGTGGCGACGTTACCAAGCTCAAAGTTGTCACAGCGTTTTGCCATCAATGTGTTGATTGCGTTTACACCCGCTGTCGTTTTGGGCTTGTTGTTTGGCAAAGCGATCAAAGCGAATCTGTTCAACCCAGTTGTGGTGGCTAGCACGTTCATCATCGGCGGTCTCATTATTTTGTGGGCTGAAAAACGCCATGAAAATAATCCGAAATTAGCTTCTATTCAAGATGTTGACCAAATGACGCATCTGGATGCGCTCAAAGTCGGTTTGGTGCAGTGTTTGGCGATGATTCCAGGCACCAGCCGCAGCGGGGCCACCATTATTGGCGGTATGTTGTTGGGGCTAAGCCGCAAAGCCGCGACTGATTTTTCGTTTTACTTGGCGATTCCTACGCTCATAGGCGCAGGTGCTTACAGTCTCTACAAAGAGCGCGGTTTGCTGTCGATGGCTGATGCCCCCATGTTTGGCGTGGGGCTGGTGGTGTCGTTCATCAGCGCTTGGTTGTGCATTCGCTGGCTGCTTAAATTTATTGCCACGCACAGCTTTGTGGGCTTTGCTTACTACCGCATTGCGTTTGGATTGATTGTGCTGCTCACCGCTTGGCAGGGCTGGATCAAGTGGGCGGCGTAATGTAATGTGATGTGAAAATACATCTAAATATCAAATAAATTAAAGTACAAGTTAAGTGAGCGTTTTTTTAACAGATTTTATGTATGCCGCACCCAAACCATTTATCCAGCTGCTGGCAAATTTGTAAGCACAGTTTCTAAAAGTTTCCTTTTAAATCAGTATTTAGCCATTTTCTGCGCCCTGTCTCGGTTTACCAAGGAAGAGCTTTTTTGCGTTTTAGTTTCACCTCATATTTTTTCTTAAAAGGCAATTCATGTTTTTAATATCGCGTCATCGTTTGGCACTGTCCAGCTTAGCCCTTGCAGCACTCACCGCATGCGGTGGCGGCAGCTCAGACCCAGCAACACCAGCAGCAACAGAAGCAGCAACAGCAACAGAAACAGCAGCGCTTACCTGCATCCAACCCGCTTACCCAAGCACGGGTTATAGCCAAGTCTTCAAAGGTTGCGACGCAGCCAATGTTGCCACCTACTACGCGAAAGACGAATGCGTACGCGACAACGTGTCTGGCTTGATTTGGCAAGGCCAAACCGCCGCAGGTACGACTATACGCTCCAACGATGAATACAAAACTAACCTCGACAGCACTACAGAGCTACAAAAACGGTACTACACCACCCCTCAATTCAGTGTACCTACAGATGAAGAGGTCAATTCCAAAGGCAACTCAATAGGCTTTAAAAATGCCATCAATGCCAGCAAGCTATGCGGCTCAGGCGCTTGGCGCTTGCCAACCAAAGACGAGTTGTTAGGTATCGTCAAAATCAACAAAACACTCCCCTCAATTGATACTGACTGGTTTCCAAACACACCTAGGAATGGCTTTTACTGGAGTGCTTCGCCATACGAGGGCTACGCCTACTTCGCTTGGGGCGTCTCTTTCAACTATGGCAACGCCAACTACGACAGCCGTGTCAACCGCAGCGACAACAAGCTTGTCCGTTTGGTGCGGTAGTTGAACGCTGCGACGGGGTAGTTTCTTTCGACTCGAACAAAATTGTGCGCCAGCGCGGTGGGTAATTTTCAGGAGAAAAATATGGCTCTAGCCAGCGTATTTATTGCCTGAGTAGCTATTATAAATATAGCAAATTTTCCTCTAAAGCATTGATTTAATAGCTGCATCAATAGCTGCTGCCGTCTCTACCGGCAATTCCATAGGGAACAAATGCGAGCCAGGCAGCATCTGAATGTGGCCTTTGGCGAGCTTGTTGGTCATGGTCATGCCCACTTGCTGCATTTCTAGGGATGCTTCGCCACCAATAAAAGCCACAGGGCATTGCAAAGGGTGGCGTTTGATAAGGCGGTCTAGGTTGTGGGGCAGGGTGTTGTAAAACGCGGTTTCAATGGCGCGGTCAAAACTCAGCACACGTTTGCCGGTTTTTGCATCATCGTGCGTGCAGTGCGTGATGTAGTCTTGCAGCATCTGCGGATGCCACTTGGCAAACGCCTTTTTACTGGCAAAGTGCGCCAAAGCTGCATCGGCGCTGTCCCAACTGTAGCGGCGGTTTTGGCTGATTTTGCCAGGTGAAATCGAACCTACGAGCTGCGTTACCTTCGCAAATTGCAAAGTCTTTGCCCGCCAGCCGCCCAAAATGGGAGAATCCAGCAGCACCACGCCACGCGATAACTCGGGGTGTTTGCAACTGGTCATCAAGCTTAAAAACCCACCTAATGAGTGACCAACCAAAAAGGCAGGTTCGCCAGCTTTTTGTACTTCAACGTCTGCAAACTGCGCCAGCTCCTTGGCAATGTGCGGCCAGTTGCTGGTGACGGGTAATTGTGGGTTGTGACCAAACTTTTCTAAAGCTTTGACGGTGTGTCCACGCGCACGCATGCTACGAAATAGCACGCCATATGTTCCTGCGGGGAAGCTGTTGGCGTGCGAGAAAATAATCAATGCCATAAATGAATCCGTAAATACGATTGAAGGTCGTCATTCCCGCGAAGGCGGGAATCCACAAGCACCACCATGGATTCCCGCCTTCGCGGGAATGACAAGATGTGATGTCAAATCAGCTTTTCGCTTGGATTGCTGATTTTTTTCAGCGGTAAGCTGCGTACCGTAGCAACACGCAGTGGGATTTCAGTTTTACCGCCATTCCACATCGGGTCTTCAATGCTGTCAAACACCTCGCGCAGACGCTGCCCCCAGGTGTTGTGCAGCATTTTGAAATAGGGGTTGTTCTCATCAATGCAAACCACTTTGTCGGTTTGAAATTTGTCCGCTTCATACACCACCAAATCCAAAGGCAAACCGACAGACAGGTTGGACTTGAGCGTGGAATCCATGGACACCAGCGCGCACTTGGCAGCTTCGTCCAAGGGGGTGGTTGGGGTGATTACCCTGTCCAGCACGGGTTTGCCGTATTTGGATTCACCGACTTGAAAATACGGTGTCTCTGGCGTGGCTTCAATGAAGTTACCCGCTGAATAGACTTGAAACAAGCGCATCGCTTCGCCTTTGATTTGCCCGCCAAGCACCATAGACACGTTGAATTCGACACCCGCCATACGCAATGATTCTGCATCGCGCTCATACACGCGGCGAATCGCTGCGCCCAGCACGCGGGCTGCGTCGAACATGCTTTTAGCGTTCCAGATAGTGATGGGCTCGCTGTCAGGCGTGTCTTTGAGTTGTTCGATTTGCAGGATTTCACGCACCGATTGCGAAATCGACAAATTACCCGCCGACAGCAGCACCATGAAGCGGTCCTGCGGCTTCTCGTACACGATCATTTTGCGGAAAGTGCTGATTTGGTCTAAGCCAGCGTTGGTGCGGGAGTCTGATAAAAAAACCAGACCGGCGTTGAGTTTGATGGCGACGCAATATGTCATAAAAATATCAAAAGAAGATTCAAAAAAGGTTCAAAAATGAATGAGAAAACAGATCAGAGCAACTTTTTCAGCGAATACAAGGCTTCAAGCGCCTCTTTGGGGCTCAAATTGTCTGGATTCAGGGCGGTTAAAGCTGATTCTAAAGCGCTGGAGGTTTCAGTCTCCAAGGCCGCAGGTACGTTGAACAGATCAACCTGTGCCTGCGATTCTGACTGCTTGGACTCTAAAGCTTGCAGTGCATGCCGTGCGTGGTTTAACACCGGCGTTGGAATGCCCGCCAGTTTGGCGACGGCGACACCAAAGCTGCGGCTGGCGGGGCCGGGCTCGATTTCATGCAAAAACACAATGTCCGCGCCTGATTCTGCCGCGCTCACATGAACGTTAACTGCGCCGTGGTGCTCTGCGGGGAACTGCGTTAGCTCAAAATAATGTGTGGCAAACAGCGTGAACGCTTGCGTTTTGTCATGCAAATGCGCCGCTATGCCACTGGCCAGTGCCAAACCATCAAACGTGGAAGTACCGCGACCGATTTCATCCATCAGCACCAGCGAATAGGGCGTGGCACTGTGCAGAATTTGCGCAGCCTCGGTCATCTCCAGCATGAAGGTGGATTGCGCGTTAGCCAAATCATCCGCCGCGCCAATGCGGGTGTGGATAGCGTCAATTGGCCCAAGTCGGCAACTCGCAGCGGGCACATAGCTGCCCATGCTGGCCAAGAGCACAATCAGCGCGACTTGCCGCATATAGGTCGATTTACCGCCCATGTTGGGGCCGGTGATGATCTGCATGCGCTGTTTGTGACCCAGCGCGGTGTCGTTGGCAATAAACGCCGCGCTTGATGTTTCTGCCAGTCGCGCTTGTACGACAGGGTGACGACCTTGAACGATGTCTATACACGGCTCACGCACAAACTGCGGCGCACACCAGCCCAGCGTCAGCGCCCGCTCGGTCAGCGCACACAGTGCGTCCAGCGTAGCGATAGATTTGGCGAGTTGTGACAGCGGGGAGATGAAGGCTTGCAGCTCGTCCAGTACCCCTTCAAACAACCATTTTTCCCGCGCCAGCGCTCGGTCTTGGGCGCTCAGAGCCTTGTCTTCAAAAGCTTTCAGCTCGGGGGTGATGAAGCGCTCGGCATTCTTCAGCGTCTGGCGGCGGCGGTAGTCGGCGGGTACTTTGTCGGCCTGGCCGGTGCTGACTTCGATGTAAAAGCCATGCACTTTGTTGAACTGCACCCGCAGCGTAGCGATGCCAGTGCGGGCTTTTTCGCGGGTTTCCAAATCGAGCAAAAAGGCGTCGCAGTTCTCGGCAATGGCGCGCAACTCGTCCAAGTCGGCGTCAAAACCAGAGGCAATCACGCCGCCGTCGCGAATCATGGCGGATGGCTCAGGCAGGATGGCGCGTTGCAGTAGTTCAGCGCAGGCGGGCGGGGCTTCAAGCTTGTTGGCGATTTTGACGAGCAGATTGGCTGAATTTTGATCAAATCCCTCCAAATCATCCTCTAAATCAGGTGTTAAATCAGCATGTAGCCGGCGTATTTGTTGCCTGAGTAGCTCTGATTTTTGTAGCGTATTAACCAGTCCTACCAGCTCCCGTGGCCGCACCTGGCGCAGCGCAATACGGGCGGTGATGCGCTCCACATCGGCACTGCCTTTGAGAGCGAGGCGCAGAGCCTGCCACGATTGGCTGGCTTGCAAGGTCGCAATCGCATCCAGCCTTTGCGCGGCAACGGTGCGGTCGCGCAAGGGGGTGAGCAACCAAGCTTTCAGTAAGCGGCTGCCCATGCCCGTCATGCAGGTGTCCAGCAGCGAAAACAGCGTGGGCGAGTCCTCACCGCGCAGCGTTTGCGTCAACTCCAGATTGCGCCGCGTCGTGGGTGGCATATCGATCAGCGCATCGCTCTTTTGCACGACGATGCTTTGCAAATGGGTTAGTACCCGTCCCTGCGTGTGCTCGGCATAGGCCATCAGCGCACTGGCGGCGGCGTGGGCTTGCGTCAAAGTCTCGGCATTCCAGCTCGCTAGACTCGCGGCTTTGAAGAGTTCCAGCAGCTTGCGCTGCCCCAAAGCAGCGTCAAACTGCCATTCGGCGCGGCGGGTGAGGTTGAATTTTGCTGTGCTGTTTTGCTGCGCGTTTTTGAGAGTCGCTTCAAACTTGGTCGTCACATCGGCGCTGAACAGCAACTCGCTGGGTGCGATGCGGGTGATCCAGTTCGTCAATTCGTCTGGTGCGCATTCTGCCAAATGGATTTCGCCCTGCATGACGCTGAGCCAGGCTAATCCGCAAGCATTGCGCGCGCCTTGGTGCACCGCTAGCAGCACAGATTCGGTCTTGTCACTCAACAGCGCGCTGTCAGTCAATGTGCCGGGGGTGATGATGCGCACCACTTTGCGCTCGACCGGGCCTTTGCCGGTGACTTCGCCAATCTGCTCACAAATCGCCACCGATTCGCCCAGCTTGATGAGCTTGGCCAGGTAGCTTTCAATCGCATGAAACGGCACACCCGCCATAGCAATCGGCTTGCCGCCAGAATTGCCGCGCGCAGTGAGGGTGATGTCCAGCAGCCGTGCGGCCTTCTCGGCATCGTCAAAAAACAGCTCGTAAAAGTCGCCCATGCGGTACAGCACCAGCGTGGTCGGGTACTCGGCCTTGATGGCCAAGTATTGCTGCATCATCGGGGTATGACTGCTGAGGTCGGCTGACACGCTACAAACCAGCTTCAGTGATTGTTTAAACTCTGTGAGTTATTTTTGAGCGCGTTTCAAGCTCAAAGACTGCCGCACAGCCGCTTTTTCACCAGCTGTCGCAAACTGGCTGTACTTGCCCAAAAGCGATGCCATTTGCGCATAAACACGCGGTGTCGCTGCCATGCATTCGCCAGTTTCCAAGAAATCGGCTTCACCAGAGAAATTGCCCACCAAACCGCCAGCTTCTTGTATGAGCAATGATCCTGCAGCCACGTCCCACGGCTTTAAGTTGGCTTCAAAAAAGCCATCGGTAAAACCAGCGGCAACATAAGCCAAATCCAACGCAGCAGCACCCGGGCGGCGCACGCCAGCGCATTTGGGCATCACGTCGCCCAGCATGCTCAAATATTTTGGTAAATTGTCGCCCGCGCGGTAAGGGAAGCCGGTTGAGATCAGGCATTCTTCCATGTGGATGCGCTTGCTCACGCGGATGCGCCTGTCGTTCATGTACGCGCCACGGCCTTTGGTGGCGGTGAACAGGTCATTGCGGGTGGGGTCATAGACGACAGCCTGTTCGATTTTGCCTTTCACTGCCAAAGCGATGCTGACGCAATACACGGGCAAGCCGTGGATGAAATTGGTAGTGCCGTCCAGCGGGTCGATGATCCATACAAACTCAGAGTCCTGCGCACCATATTCAGTGCCAGACTCTTCCGCCCAAATACCATGGCCTGGGTAGGCTGTGAGCAGCGTCTCGATGATGGTTTTTTCACAAGCCACATCGACCTCGGTCACGAAGTCATTGACTTGCTTGCTAGAGACGCGCACCGACTCAATATCCAGCGCAGCGCGGTTGATAAGGGAGCCAGCAGCACGAGCAGCCTTGACGGCCACGTTGATCATGGGGTGTAAATTGGGCGACATAAGTTGTAGTGAAGAGCAGATTAGAAGCTACAGCGATGGTAACTTGGCGGGTGAATATTGAACAAGGGATGTGTCAATAAATACAATAGTGCTATTTTAACCGCCTAATTTGGTTTTCCTGAGTCTGCCATTTTCGACGTATTCTTCCAAATTCCCCATGAAAACCCGCTTCATCCTAATAAACACCAGCCACGCCGGCAATGTGGGCGCTGCCGCCCGTGCTATGAAAACCATGGGGTTCACCGACATGGTGTTGGTCGCCCCGCGCTGGGCGAATGTGCTGCGGCGGGAGGAGACTATTCAGCGGGCCAGTGGCGCGTTGGACGTGTTGAACAACGCCCGCATCGTTGAAACCTTGGACGAAGCGCTGGACGGCATGACACACCTGTGCGCCACGGCGATGACGCCACGCGACTTTGGCCCGCCGACGCGTGGACCGCGTGAGCACTTTGAATTGCTATTAAAAGATGAGCAGTTTAGGGAACAAATACGCCGGCTAGAGGCTGATTTTCCTCTTAAAACCGATGAATTTACAAATGCTGAGACCGATACCGCAAAAACAGCTTCAGGCATGGGTTTTCTTTTTGGTTCTGAGCGTTTTGGCATGGCCAATGACGACGTTTACCGCTGCAACGTGGCGTTGAGTATTCCTACGAATCCAAAATTTGGTTCGCTCAACTTGGGTGCTGCGATTCAGCTGATTGCCTATGAGTGGCGTATGACGCTGGGCGGTTTTGCGGATTCCGAGAGTGACAACGCCGTTCGCCCTGAGCTTGTCGAAGGGTTGCTGGCTTCGACAAGCTCAGCCCGAACGGATATTCGGGAGCTGGCCGATGCCGCCCAAGTCACCGGCATGCTGCAGCATTGGGAGAAATCCCTCGCCGACATCGGCTTTTTAGACCCTGCCGCACCCAAGAAGCTGATGCCACGGCTGAACCAGCTGTTTAACCGCGCGGCGCTCAGTCCAGAAGAAATCCACATCCTGCGCGGCATTGCCAAAGCGATGTCGGAAAACGCCAAAAAGCCTTGATGAACTTAGTTTGTAAAGATTGTTTAAACTAAGCCTATGTTTTCAAGAATCCGCTCCGACATCCAATGCATCCTAGATCGCGACCCCGCCGCCCGCACGCGCTGGGACGTGATCACCAGCTACCCCGGCTTTCACGCCGTGGTCTTGCACCGCTTCGCGCATGGCTGTTGGAACTTGGGGTTCAAATGGCTGGCTCGCTTCGTTTCCAATTTGTCGCGCATGCTGACGGGTATTGAAATCCACCCAGCCGCCATCGTGGGTGAGCGTGTGTTTTTCGACCACGCCATGGGTGTCGTCGTAGGTGAAACGGCTGAAATTGGCGATGGTTGCACGATTTACCAAGGCGTCACCTTGGGTGGCACCTCGCTCTACAAAGGCGCTAAACGCCACCCGACACTTGGCAAAAATGTGGTCGTCAGCGCTGGCGCCAAGGTTTTGGGCGGCTTTACCGTGGGTGACAACGCCAAAATCGGTAGTAATGCTGTGGTTATCAAACCCGTGCCCGCTGGTGCGACGGCGGTGGGCATTCCAGCCCGGATTATTTTGAGCAAAGAGGGTGAAAGTGCCGATGTGGCCACGTCAGACCCCAAATTCAGCGCTTACGGCATCACCAACGAAGACGACCCCGTCAGCCAAGCCCTGCGCGGCTTGGTCAGCAGCGCCACCACGCACGACCACCAAATCGCGCTGCTGTGGCAAGCTTTGGAGCAACTCGTACGCACTGGCAAAGTGGGCGATTGTGTGCCTAGCGATGCGTCCCTCAAAGAGTGCTTTGAGGCGGAGAAGCTGAATCAGTTGATTGGGAAGTAAGGGTTATTTGGGAGCACTAATCGCCGCTCTAATGGCAGATTTAGGCCTAAACGCTTTACAAATCGCATCATTCGTTTCCATATACGGCCCGCCAATCAGGTCAACGCAGTAGGGTACTGCCGCAAAAATTCCCGCAACCGCCTGCGAGCCATCGGCATTTTTTAGCCCTTCCAACGTCTCGGCAATCGCTTTGGGTTGACCGGGCAGGTTGATGATCAGGCTGTTGCCGCGAATCACCGCCACCTGCCGCGACAAAATCGCCGTTGGCACAAATTTCAGGCTGATCTGCCGCATCTGTTCCCCAAACCCCGGCATCTCCTTGTCCGCGACAGCCAACGTCGCCTCCGGCGTCACGTCCCGCAGCGCAGGCCCCGTGCCACCTGTGGTCAGCACCAGTGAACAGCCCAAATCAACCAATTCCACCAAAGTCGCGATGATTTTGGCGGTTTCATCAGGAATCAGCCGTGGCTCAAAGGTGATCGGGTTTTGCAGTGCGTTTGTGAGCCAACTTTGCAGCGCAGGCAAGCCTTGGTCCTCATACACCCCCGTAGAAGCGCGGTCGCTGATGGAGACGATGCCGATTTTGATGGGGTCGTGGGGGTTAGTCGTTGCTATCATTTTGTTGATGATTTTTGGGGGGTAAATTGGCATCTAGCCGGCGTATTTGTTGCCTAATTAGCTATTAAATTTATAGTAAATTTAGCTGCTGAAAACTAATCTAATCAGGTGATTGACACGCTATGTACCTGTATTTGGAGCTAAGTCGAATTGCTCAGCTTCCATGCGCCTGCGTCGTTCATCGATCAATTCACCTTCAAAAATCCAATAATCTGAGCCACTTGCTGCGGGAGTTTTGTAACCCATACTGTGCAATACCTTAAGTGCAGCAGCGGATAGGCTGAGTATTTCTTCTTGATATTTGACTTTGCTTCCCTCAACAACTATCCCAGTAATTTCCTCATCTCGTGAAAATGTCAATATTGATCCTGGGTGTATGCCTAAAGCCTCTAAATTAACTCTTGGTCTCCTAGATTTAGCTTTATCAAGTGCATGCTGTTCTTCTTCGTCAACAATAGCGCTTCCTGGCGTAACTTCCTTGAAATCGCCGATGCTAATTGCGAGTACGACTTTTTCAGGGTCAACATGAAAGAATTCCCTTTTCGGATTGACTCGAAATTCACCAAAAAGCTGATGCAAAGTCTTTTCCAGTTTTATGCAATTTGTAACCTCAGCGGCAAAATAACATTCAAATGGAAGAGGGACGCCACTGTGCGCACTGAGACTGGCCATACGAGCTTCCACGCTATCACTGGTACGACCGATTTTCACGTAGCTAGGCATAGCTTCGTTTGTAAGTAGGTAAATTATTTCAGCCATGTTTTATCAAGTGTTATCAATCAGAAAAATGAGCGTGAATAGCTGAAAGCGGCAAGCGGATATGTAAATCTTCTGATTCGCCCAATACCCCCGCACGTTGGTCTTCTTCAGATAACCATGCAGGTAAGACGGAAAACTCAAGATGCATTGCCGCATCAGTAGTCTCAAAAGTTCCTTCTTGTATGTCTTTTATGAATTTTTTTCGAAGTTTCTCTGGAATATAGAAATTCAGATTAATTTTGTCACCACTTGGTCGAATATAAATTTCGATTGCTTCGCTCATTGTTTAGCCTTTGTATTTATCTGCAATAAGAAGGGCGTAAATTGGCATCTATCCGGCGTATTAATTGCCTAATAAGCTATTAAATGTATAGCAAAAATAGCCTAAAACTGACCTGTTTCAGATGCGTCATCCGCTCTGTCTTCATGCTCCAAACCTTCCCGCACCAGCAAGAAAATCTCCCGATACGCGCGCCCTTGGCGGTGCGGCGTGCCTACTGGGGCTTTGACCATGGCTTCTTGGTCTTTGCGGGCTTGGCGGATGAGGGCACGGAGTTGTTGGGTATCGGTTTGGGGTTTGATGCCTATCCAGCGCTGGAAGGCGTCGTCGTTGGCTATCAGGTCGTCGCGCCACTTTTCTGCCACGTGCAGAGCCATTTTGTCGGCGGCGGAGCCTGTGGTTTTGTTGGTGATGGCTTCTTTGGCGGCCTCAATCATCTCGGGCTCTAGCTTGCGCATCAGCTTGCCGACAAACTGCATCTGGCGGCGGCGGCCTTCAAAGTTGGTGATGCGGCGGGTTTCGGCTAGGGCGTCCAGCAGTTTTTCGCCCAAACCGACGGCTTCTAGCTGCTCGGCGCTCAAAATGAGCAGACTTTCGCCCAAGGCCTGTAGTTCGTCGCTTTCGCGTTTGTCGTCAGTGCGGCTGGTTTCGTGCCGGCCTTTCATCTCGCGTTTGAGCTCTAGGTCAACCGCGCTGTCTTCCGCGACAAAGTGCCCGTTGACGTAATAACCTTTTTTGAATTTGCCTGCCATGATTGCGTTTTTCTCTAGTGTCTGAGTGGGTATCTGTGTAAGCAAGTATCATAAGCGCTTGGGTAAGTGATTACCATGAACAAACCAATGAAAAACACCGCTTTGAAGACTACTAAAACTGCTAAATCCGCCGTAAAAGACACAGGTTTTGCCTATTCCCGCCCATTTTTTGAAGATTTGGTAGACAGCGCCATCGCCCACGCCAAGAAAATCGGCGCGACGGATGCGGGCGCGGATGCGTCTGAGGGCTGCGGTTTGAGCGTCTCGGTTCGCAAGGGCGAGCTGGAAAACGTGGAGCGCAACCGCGATAAATCGCTGGGCGTGACGGTGTATGTGAGGCAACGTCGCGGTAACGCTAGCACGTCAGATTTCTCTAAAGCCGCCATTGAGCGCACGGTGCAAGCCGCGTTTGACATTGCCCGCTTCACGGCGGAAGACCCGTTTGCGGCGCTGCCAGATGAAGCCGATATTGCTACCGAAGCTGAAATTGCCGCCATCAATTTAGACCTGTTTCACCCCTGGGCGGTGACGAGCGAGCAAGCCGCTGCGCTGGCGCTAGAGTGCGAGGCTGCAGCGCTGAACACAAGCAAACGATTCATCACCAACAGCGAAGGCGCGGGTGTGTCAGCCCAGCAAAGCCATTTTTTCAGTGCGCACACGCATGGGTTCAGAGGCGGTTACGCCAGCTCGCGCCAGTCGATGTCGGTGTCCCCCATCGCCGGCCGTGGCGACGACATGCAGCGCGACGGCTGGTACAGCACCGCGCGCAATGTAGACGATTTGGCATCTGCGCAGGCGATTGGTCGCTATGCGGCGCAGCGTGCGTTGAGCCGTTTGAAATCTCGCAAAATTCCAACGACGGAATGTCCCGTATTGTTTGAATCGCCCGTAGCGGGTGGTTTGTTGGGCGGTTTGGTCAACGCCATCAGCGGTGGGGCTTTGTACCGCAAAAGCTCGTTTTTACTCGATTCTTTGGGCAAGCAAGTTTTGCCTAAGCACATCAACGTGATGGAAGATCCCTTTGTCCTGCGCGGAAATGGCAGCTCGCCGTTTGACGACGAAGGCGTGCGCGTCAAAGCGCGGCAGGTCATCAAATCTGGCGTGGTGGAAGGCTATTTTTTAGGCAGCTACAGTGCACGAAAATTGGGCATGAAAACGACGGGCAACGCCGGTGGTTCGCACAATTTGACGATGACATCGAACCGCACCCAAGCGGGCGACGATTTGGACGAGATGTTGCGCAAACTCGGCACGGGTTTGTTTGTGACCGAGATGATGGGCTCAGGCGTCAACGGCGTGACGGGCGACTATTCACGCGGTGCCAGCGGTTTTTGGGTGGAGAAGGGCGTGATTGCCTTTCCCGTGCATGAAATCACCATCGCCGGTAACTTCAAAAGCATGCTCAAAGGCATTGAGGCCATTGGGTCGGATACCTATGTGTCTGGCTCGAAAACCATGGGTTCGGTGTTGTTGAACCGCATGAAAGTGGCGGGGAGTTGATTTACGGCAAGTAAATCGCTAAAAAAGCGTCTTTTAATGCGTCTTATCCTACAGACGCAGCGCCGCGACGGTTCTAGACTGGCAGTTTGGAATCAATGGCGCTCATTAGCGCTTTAACATGAAATACAAAGATTACTACGCTGTGCTGGGCGTACCGCGAGACGTTGATTTAGATCAGATCAAAAAAGCGTACCGCAAATTGGCGCGTCAGTATCACCCTGATGTGTCCAAAGAACCCAATGCCGAAGCGCAATTCAAAGAAGCGGGCGAAGCCTACGCTACGCTGAAAGATGCAGAAAAGCGGGCGGCGTATGACCAACTTGGTAAACAACCCATAGGCGAGGAATTCTCACCGCCGCCACAGTGGCGGCAAGAGTATGGCGGTGGCAGCTACGGCAATGCGAACGGTGCATCTTTTGACGACATCGATTTGTCCGACTGGTTCGCAGCCATGGGGCGCGGTCGCGCTGGCGATCCAAGAAGTGCGCAGCGTGAGTCTATGCCTATGCACGGCAGAGATTACGAAAACACCGTTCACATCAAGTTAGAAGACGCGCATCGCGGCACCAAAATGAACTTGGAATTGGCGGACGACAAGGGCAGCCGCAGCTTAGAAGTGACGATTCCTGCAGGCGTACGCGCGGGGCAAAAACTACGTCTCCGTGGCAAAGGCGGGAAAGGACGCAACGGCGGTGCGGACGGCGATATCTACCTACACATCGCCCTGCTGCCACACCCTATCTTCAGAACAGATGGCCATGATTTGTACTTTGATTTGGCACTTACCCCGTGGGAAGCTGCGCTGGGAGCCGAGGTGCAAGTGCCGACCTTGGATGAGCCTGTGCTGCTGACCGTACCCGCAGGCACGCGCGCTGGCCGCAAGCTACGCCTGCGAGGTCGCGGTTTGTCGAATGGCTCCAAAGTGGTGGAGGGCGACGATACCAAAAAAGGTCGTGGCGATGTTTACGCATTGGTGCACATTGACATACCAGCCACGTTGACAGACCGCGAGCGGGAGTTGTACCAAGAGTTAGCGAATTTGTCGACATTCAACCCGCGCAAAAGCTCAAGCGCACCGTACAAGGAGAGTCAGCATGGCACAACAACAAGTTGAATGGATGTGGCTGGATGCCACGGAAACCGTGACGATTTCTGAGCTGTCACGCTGCTGCGGTATGAGCACGTTGGAGCTGGATGAACTGGTGGATTACAACGCGCTTCCAGCGCTGCCACCCGCTCCGTCCGAATCGCCCTTGATGTTTGAGCGCCTGTTTAGCGCCGAGTGGGTCACGCCCCTTCGTGAAGTGGGCAAGATGCGGCAAGATTACGATTTGGACCTATTCACAGTGGCGATGCTGCTCAGTCATCTTAATCGTATCGAGGTGCTTGAGAAGAAAGTGCGAAACCTACAGGCTCACATGCCTACGCATTGGGAGTATTCGTTAGCGGCAGATGGAATCATCTGATTCAAAGACTCTCAGTTTGCCAGCGCAGCCTTCACTGCTGCTGAGACTTGCCCCATCTCGGCCTTGCCAGCTAGTTGCGCCTTAGCCGCGCCCATCACTTTGCCCATGTCGCCAGGACCTGCTGCTCCAAGCGTGGCAACGATGGCTTTGACGGCGGCTAGCACTTCATCTGACGTCATGCGCACTGGCAAGTAGCCTTGCAGCACGGTGATTTCAGCCGCTTCTTTGTCGGCCATGTCCTTACGGTCGGCTTTGGTGAAGGCGTCGATGCTGTCTTTGCGCTGCTTGATCATTTTGTCGATGATGGCAATGACCATGGTGTCGTCCAACACGACGCGTTCATCCACTTCTTTTTGCTTGCAAGCAGACAAGAGAAGGCGAATCGTACCTAAGCGCTCAGCTTCTTTGGCGCGCATGGCGGTTTTCATGTCTTCGGTGATTTGTTCTTTGAGTAGCATCTTGATTTCCTTTTTTTCGAAATACGGTTAACTTATTCTAGGTTTTTAAAATCGTGTGCGCTAAAGTAAAAAAGCCCGCAGACAAAATCTTGCGGGCTTCTTATGCTGAAAAGCTGTACGATTTAGTACACTCTAAAGCGGGTAAGCTTTAGTACATTTTCTTAGGCAACTGCATAGCGCGAATACGCTTGTAGTTACGCTTGACAGCAGCAGATTTTTTACGCTTGCGCTCTGTTGTTGGCTTCTCGTAAAACTCACGAGCGCGCAGGTCAGTCAATAGACCCAATTTCTCGATCTGGCGCTTAAAGCGACGCAGTGCAACATCAAACGGCTCATTCTCTTTTAAACGGATAGTGGTCATGAAATAATAATTTCCGAAAAATAATTGCGCTGGGAAGATCGTGGCCCCGCGCGGGGTATTTGTAGCTACACAGAACAATGGCTCATGAGTGCAGCGGTAAAAGTAGGATTATACCCAAATTTTAGGCAACTATCAGCTTCGAAGTCCACGTATGTCTGGGAGGGTGAATTTGGGGTACATTTTGCGCATGAACATTGCAAAAACAAAGCCTGCTTCGCCGATTTCTTCAAAGGCCACGCTGCGACTTAGCAAATCAGAGATTGCCTCTTACATTTTTGCTGCGATAGCGTTGTTTGCGGTTGTGAAGTTTGGTCTTTTGGTGGCTTTGTTCGCGGGATTACTGGTTTATTCCTTGGTGCATTTGCTTGCACCCGCCATTGAAAAGCGCTACAGCGGCAAAGCATCGCGCACGATTGCCGTGGTTTTGCTCTCGACGGTGATTATTTTGGCAATCAGCGCTGCACTGTGGGCTACGGTAGTGTTTTTACGCAGCGATGCCAGCAATCTTCAACACTTGCTGCAAAAACTGGCCGACATGATTGAAGCTTCGCGTAGCCAACTACCCCAGTGGTTGAGTACCTACTTGCCGGACGGTGTGGATGCCCTGCGACAGTGGATGAGCGATTGGCTACGTGAGCACGCGGGCGAAGCAAAAGGCCTTGGCCAGCAAGCGGGGCACATTGTGGTGCAGCTTATTTTGGGCATGATTATTGGTAGCATGGTGGCATTGAACGACGCTACGAATGATGTTACCTACGACACGACAACTGCAGTTCAAATGTATTCAAAACGCCCACTTGCTGATGCCTTAGTTCACCGCGTAGGCAATATGAGCTTGATGTTTCGCAAAATCGTATTCGCGCAGGTCTACATTTCATCCATCAATACCGTGTTTACTGCGATTTACTTGGTTGTGGTGTTGCCGCTCTTGGGCGTTCATTTGCCACTGACCAAAAGCATGATCGCTATCACCTTTCTAGCGGGGTTGATACCTGTGGTGGGAAACATTGTGTCGAACACGGTTATCGTTATCGTGGCACTGTCCTACTCATTGCCTATCGCCGTTGGCTCATTGGTTTTTATGGTGGTGATTCACAAGCTGGAATACTTTTTGAACGCCCGCATCATCGGCAGCCAAATCAACGCCAAATCGTGGGAAATGCTGACGGCTATTTTGGTGATGGAAACGCTGTTTGGCATGCCTGGCGTTGTCGCAGCGCCTGTGTTTTACGCGTATATCAAGAAGGAGTTGATGGATAGAGGGCTGGTTTAACTTGTTTCTTCGGTCAATTTTGCTTTCAAACCCTGCGCGCAAGCAAATGCGCTGGCCCAAGCCCATTGAAAGTTATAGCCGCCCAGCCAGCCGGTCACGTCCAGCACTTCGCCGATGAAATACAGCCTAGGCTGCTTGGATTCCATGGTTTGCGACGACACATCCCGCGTATCAACCCCGCCCAGCGTGACTTCGGCCTTTTTGTAGCCCTCGGTGCCGGTCGGCGTCAACTCCCAATTCGACAGCCGTTGCGCCAATTGCGTTAAAGCTTTGTCAGGTACGTCGCTCATGGGGCGTTGCAAGGCTGTATCGGTGCTGGTCCAAGCGTCGGCTAAGCGCGAGGGGACTAGGTTTGCTAGTTCGTTCGTCACTAGTTTGTGGGAGCGTGCTTTGGATTGTTGCAAAAGTGCCAAAACGTCAGTATTTGGTGCTAAATTGAGTCTAATTGTACCGTTCTCACGCCAAAAGCTTGAAATCTGCAAAACGGCTGGGCCGCTCAAACCTTTGTGGGTGAAGAGTAAATCTTCTGAAAAGCTGACTTTTTCGTTTGACTTCGACTTTTTTGTTCCTGTTTCTATGACGACTGGCAGCGCCAAGCCGGCCAAGTTGGCGTAAGGCAACCACGCATCACCGTCAAACGTTAGTGGCACCAATGCAGGACGTGGCTCGACTAGGCGAAGGTTAAATTGCTTAGCGATGCGGTAGCCAAAATCGGTTGCGCCAATCTTGGGGATGGATAATCCGCCAGTGGCAACCACGATGCTTGGGGCGTGAATGATGCCAAAATCACTATTAATTTCATAGCTGCTTAGGCAATTAATACGCCGGCTAGAGTCGTTTTTTGATGTTTCAAAATCGCTATTATTATCATAGCAGTTTACGTCATTTTTCACTTCATTGAAGCTGATACTCTTCACGCTGCACGGCTGCCAGCGCTGCACGCCGCCAGCCTCGCATTCTTTGAGCAGCATATCGATCAGATCTTGCGCGGAGTTGTCGCAAAACAGCTGGCCTTTGTGCTTTTCGTGGTGAGCAATGCCGTGTTTGTCCATCAGCGCGATGAAATCACGTGGGGTGTAGCGACTTAAGGCGCTGCGGCAAAAATGCGGGTTGTCGCTCAAAAAGTTGGCAGGGCTGACGTCTTTGTTGGTGAAATTGGCGCGTCCGCCGCCAGAAATACGTATTTTTTCGGCTACTTTATCGCTGTGGTCGATCACCAAGACTTTCAAACCCGCCTGCCCAGCCAACCCAGCGCAGAACAAACCAGCCGCACCTGCGCCTATGACGACGACGTCAAATTGATGTGATACGTTTGAATTCGTCATAAAAGTATTTAAATGTGCGTAAAAATCACTAAATTTTCTTAAAAGCGTTCAATCGACATTCCACTGACATCAACATCTGGGTGGCGATTGGCGATCAAATCTGCCAATACCCGCGCACTGCCGCAGCTCAACGCCCAACCGCTTGAGCCATGTCCCAAGTTCAGCCAAATATTCGGCACGCCGCTAGCACCTAAAACTGGCGGACCGTCAGGTAGCATAGGGCGAGCGCCTTTCCATTCGGTCACGCTGGCACCCATGTTGGAGATATGGGCGGCACCTGGAAACCAGTCTTGCAGCACTTTGTACAGGGTTGAAATCGCGCTAACTTGCTTGTTATCTAGCGAGCCGCCTATTTCAGCGCTGCCAGCGACACGTACGCGGTTGCCCATGCGTGTGATCGCCACTTTGTAGCGTTCGTCTATCACCGCGCTGCGGGGTGCATTGAGTGGTTCGCGAATGGCTGCGCTGATGGAGTAGCCGTAAACAGGGACAAGGGGTAACTTGCGTTTAATCGGTTTCAAAATCGGTTTGAGCAGTTCGCTACTTGCCGTGCCTGCGCACATGACGACGGCGTCAAACGCACGTTGAGAATCCTGATTTGCTATATTTAAAATAGCACCTTTGGCAGACAATAAGCTGGCTACAGTCGTATTCATCTCATATTTAACGCCTAGTTTATGCGATTCTGCTTTGAGTAGCAATGTGAACTCGCGGCAGTTGCCTACCTCATCGTTGGGTAGGTGCACGGCACCAAAAAAGTCGTTGTCAGGGTTGATGGCGGGCTCGACGATGCGGGCTTCTTCGGCTGTCAATTCTTTGAATGACACACCCGATTCACGCAAAACTTGCAGGTTAGGCTGCATCAGTTTGGCGTCTTTGGCGCTGCGCAGGAGCACCATCAAGCCGTCATTTCGTTCGAATTCCAGCGACAAATCGGCGGTAATGGCATGTAGCCGGTCACGGCTGTAGCTGGCGAGTGCTTGCATTCGGCTGCGGTTGGCTAGGTAAGTATCAAGTTTGCAAGCACGCCACCAGCGCCACATCCATGCTAAGTCATTGTTGGATAAAGGAAATTTAATTTTGACAGGTGCGTGGCGGCTCAGCAGATGCTTGAAGACCTTGAACGGCATGCCAGGCGCAGCCCAAGGTGCGACGTAGCCGGGCGCGACAATGCCTGCATTGGCAAAGCTGGATTCAACGGCGATGGAAGAGTTGCGCTCAAAAACGGTGACTTCATGGCCGTCACACGCCAGCTCATAAGCTGTGGTGACACCAATGACGCCTGCGCCAACTATGGCAATTTTCATGGGTAAATACGGTATTTCTGAACGGAATAAGAGAGGATGATGAGCACAAAGGCGTTAAAAATCATGCTTGCTCTGATTATCGTAGATAAAGAGCGTCATGCTATAATCGAACGGCTTTACCAGCTGTGCGCAGCCACTGTGCTAAGACGGTGAAGTTATTCGCGAATCAGTCCATTCAAGGTGTTGCGCAAAGTGATTTATATGGAAATACAAACCACTTTGTCACAAATCGGACTGATTTTAGACCTAACCTTTTGATTTAATTGGAATTAATCATGTCAGTAACCATGCGTGAAATGCTAGATGCGGGTGTTCATTTCGGACACCAAACTCGTTTCTGGAACCCTAAGATGGCCCCGTTTATTTTCGGTCATCGCAACAAAATTCATATCATCAACTTGGAAAAATCGCTCCCGATGTTCCAAGAGGCTACCAAGTTTGTGCGTCAATTGACGGCAAATGGCGGTACCGTTTTGATGGTCGGCACCAAGCGCCAAGCGCGCGAAATCTTGTCTACCGAAGCGCTGCGCGCAGGCGTGCCTTTCGTCGACCAACGCTGGTTGGGTGGCATGATGACCAACTTCAAGACGGTCAAAATCTCCCTCAAGCGTTTGAAGGAAATGAAAGTTCAGCAAGAAGCCGGTCTTGACGCTTTGAGCAAAAAAGAGCAACTCATGTTTGCCCGCGAAATGGCTAAGCTTGAGCGCGACATGGGAGGCATTCAAGATATGACTGGTTTGCCAGATGCGATTTTTGTGATCGATGTTGGCTACCACAAAATTGCTATTTTGGAAGCTCGTAAATTGGGTATTCCTTTGATCGGTGTGGTTGACTCTAACCACTCTCCAGAAGGCATTGACTACATCATTCCAGGTAACGACGACTCATCTAAAGCGGTTGCTTTGTATGCGCGCGGTATTGCTGATGCGATCATTGAAGGCCGTAACAACCGCTCTAACGAAGTTGTCAAAGCTGCTAAGCCTGAAGGCGCTGACGAGTTTGTGGAAGTTGAAGAGGCACCTGCGGCATAAGCCGACAATGCTGATAAGCCCCTAGTTTGCTAGGAAAGAATAGGGGGCACTGGTTGCCCTCTTTTTTTAGCCAAATTTTTAAATTTTGAAATATTGCGTAGGAGAAATACAAATGACAACAATTACAGCCAGCATGGTAGCCGCATTGCGCGCCAAGACCGACGCCCCAATGATGGAATGCAAAAAAGCCCTGACAGAAGCAGCAGGAGACATGGACAAAGCAGAAGAGTTGCTGCGCGTTAAGCTCGGCAGCAAAGCCAGCAAAGCGTCTGACCGTATCACTGCCGAAGGCGTGGTGATGTGCAGCGTTAATGGTTCCACAGGAGCGATGCTTGAAGTGAACTGCGAAACCGACTTTGTGACCAAGAACGACAGTTTCTTGGGTTTGGCGCAAGCTGCTGCTGATTTGATTGCTAAGCACAACCCGGCTGACATCGCTGCTCTGGGAGCCTTGCCTTACAGCTTGGATGGTTTTGGTCCAACTTTGGAAGATGTGCGTAAAGGCTTGATCGGTAAAATTGGCGAAAACATGAGCTTCCGCCGTTTCAAGCATTCCGCTGGTGGTGCCAAATTAGCTACCTACTTGCACGGCACACGCATTGGCGTTGTTGTTGAGTTTGAAGGTGATGACACAGCCGCAAAAGATGTGGCGATGCACATTGCAGCCATGAAGCCAGTGTCGTTGTCTAGCGCAGAAGTGCCGGCTGAGTTGGTCGCCAAAGAGCGCTCAGTGGCTGCGGCTAAAGCTGCTGAAGATGCTGCTGTGGCAACTGCTGCTGGCAAGCCAGTGCAGTCGGATGAAATCGTTGCCAAGCGTATCGAAGGCGGCGTGCAAAAATTCTTGAAAGAAGTTTCTTTGTACGATCAAGTTTTTGTAAAAGCGGCAGATGGCAAGCAAACTGTGGCTGCCATGTTGAAAGAAAAAGCCACGACTATCAAGGCTTTCACCTTGTACGTGGTTGGCGAAGGCATTGAGAAGAAAGTTGATGATTTCGCAGCTGAAGTAGCAGCGCAAGTTGCTGCGGCTTCTAAAGCGTAAATCGTTTTTGCTCCGTTTTAACAACCAACCACATATTACCCATCAACCCAAAGGAGTCGTCTATGTCTGAGCCAACGCCAGCGAACAATGTACCTGCTTACAAGCGGATCTTGCTTAAACTGTCTGGTGAGGCTTTGATGGGTGACGATGCCTTTGGTATAAACCGTGCCACGATTGTGCGTATGGTTGAAGAAATTGCCGAAGTCACCCGCATGGGTGTGGAGGTTGCGGTGGTGATTGGTGGCGGAAATATTTTTCGCGGTGTGGCTGGCGGCTCGGTTGGCATGGATAGGGCTACTGCTGACTACATGGGTATGCTGGCCACAGTGATGAATGCACTTGCCTTAGGCGATACCATGAACAAGGCGGGTTTGACGGCTCGTGTGATGTCTGCTATCAATATTGAGCAAGTTGTAGAGCCCTATATTCGTCCCAAAGCGCTGCAATATCTTGAAGAGGGTAAAGTAGTTATTTTTGCTGCGGGTACGGGAAATCCATTTTTCACTACAGACACGGCGGCGGCGTTGCGGGGTGCTGAGATTGGTGCTGAGGTTGTTCTCAAGGCAACCAAAGTGGATGGTGTCTATTCGGCTGATCCTAAAAAAGACCCTACCGCGACGCGCTACGAGCGTTTGAGTTTTGACGAAGCCATGATGAAAAATTTGGGCATCATGGACGCTGCAGCATTTGCTGTGTGCCGAGAACAAAAATTACCAATTAAAGTATTTTCGATATTCAAACATGGCGCTCTAAAACGTGTTGTGATGGGCGAAAACGAAGGCACTTTGGTCTACGCGTAAAAAAGTGCGCAAAGCTTTTGAAATAAACAGTCGGGATATTCAGTCGGAATAAATTGTCGGAGAAAAATCATGCCAACAACTCAAATCAAAACGCAAGCAGAAACCAAGATGGATCAATCCATTGCAGCGTTCAAAAACAACATCGGTAAAATCCGTACGGGTCGTGCCAGTCCAGCTTTACTTGAAAGTGTGCAAGTTGATTATTACGGCAGTTTGACCCCGATTAGCCAGGTGGCTAATTTATCTATGATCGACTCTCGTACGGTAGGAGTTCAGCCTTGGGAAAAAGGTATGGGTGCAAAAATTGAAAAAGCAATTCGCGACAGCGATTTAGGACTCAATCCTTCCAGCATGGGAGATTTGATTCGCGTGCCAATGCCTATGATGAGCGAAGAGCGCCGCAAAGAGATGACCAAACTGGTGCGCAATGAAGGTGAAAGCTCAAAAATTGCGATTCGCAACTTGCGCAGAGATGCCAACGAAAGCGTCAAAAAACTGGTGAAAGAAAAAGAAGCATCGGAAGATGATCAAAAGCGCTGTGAAGCAGAGATTCAAAAAGTCACTGATCGCCACATCATCACAATTGATCAGCTTGTTGCTGCTAAAGAGCATGAAATCATGGCTGTTTAGGCTTTTTGGCCATTCGTATCGTTCCTAGCATCTTTTCAAATGGCAATCGATCGGCACGTCCCTCACCATATTGCTATCGTCATGGATGGCAATGGTCGTTGGGCAAATCGACGATTTTTGCCACGCGTAGCAGGGCATAAGCAAGGCGTTGATGCCCTGCATGAATGCGTCAAAGCCTGCGCTGAACGCGGCGTTAAAGTGTTGACAGTGTTTGCCTTTTCATCTGAAAACTGGGAGCGACCCGCAGATGAGGTTTCTGGATTGATGGAGTTGTTGGCAAAAGCACTTGCCCGTGAAGTTGCACAACTGAGCAAAGACGGCATTCAAATTCATTTTATTGGTGAGCGCGACAGTTTGTCTGATAGCTTGAAGCGAGGTTTTGAACAGGCTGAGAATGCCACTGTACATAATTCGAAACTGATTTTTAATATTTGCTTTAATTATGGTGGTCGTTGGGATATTGCCCAAGCTGCTGCAAAATTAATAGCAAAAGGATTAGTTATTACGCCGGCTAGTCTGAATTTTGAGATGTCACTGTCGCATGTGCCGGATCCTGATTTGGTCATCCGCACCGGCGGTGAGCAGCGGTTGAGTAATTTTTTGCTTTGGCAGGCTGCATATTCTGAGCTATATTTCAGCGATAAACTGTGGCCAGATTTTAATGCGGCTGCTCTGGATGAAGCGATTGATGAATTTAACCAGCGGGAACGTCGATTTGGTAAAACGTCTGAGCAAATTCAGTCTAAAACTGTGGTGTGATTGATCGAAACAATTAGCGATTAGCTTTTACCAAGTTCAAAATACAAATGATAAAAAAGGCTAAAAATGCTTAAACAACGCGTCATCACCGCCTTAATTATGTTGGCAATTGTGCTGCCAACACTATTTTTCAGAAGCACATGGCCTTTTTGCGTATTCGCACTACTTTTTATAGCAGCCGGTGCTTGGGAGTGGGCGAAATTGAATGGTATGCAGGCGGCTGGCGCAATTTGTTTTGCCGGTCTATTTATCGTTCTTGCTGCGCTTGGCTGGTACTTGGGATTAATTGACCGACCGCTGCCTATCGTTTGGATATTAGCCAGCGGTTTTTGGGTCCTCGTCAGTGCCTGGTTACTTAAAACTGGCGTCGTTGGTTGGAGCCAAATTCCTGTGACATTGCGACGCATTGGTGGCATGCTTGTATTGTTACTGGCGTGGCTGGCGGTTGTTCAAGCACGTGTTCAAGGCGTTAATTTCTTGATGTCTGTTTTAACTCTGGTTTGGGTAGCAGACAGTTTTGCCTATTTTGCGGGCAGAACTTGGGGCGGAAAATTCATGGCGAACAAGCTTGCGCCAAGCATCAGCCCCGGAAAGAGCTGGGAAGGCGTTTGGGGTGGCATGATTGGGGTATTCTTGCTTGCGATGACGTGGGTATGGGCTGACAACCATTGGCAAAGTGTTGTGCCCAGCTTGTACTCTCGGTTACAGGGTCAACATTTGGTTTTAATGGCGATAGCCTTGCTGTTTTTAACGGCTATGAGCGTTGTTGGTGATTTGATTGAATCCTTGATCAAACGCAGCGCTGGTGTCAAAGATTCGAGTGGCTTATTGCCTGGGCACGGAGGTGTGTTAGATCGCGTTGACGCGCTCTTGCCAACGCTTCCAATTGCCATGATGTTGGCTTCTCTGGTGAATTGACTGATATAAAAATGAGTAAACAACGCATAGCCATTCTGGGCTCAACGGGTTCTATAGGTACAAATACGCTGGATGTCATTACAAGGCATCCAGACCGATTTGAGGTTTTTGCACTCACGGCGTCAACGCAAGTTGACTTGATGTTGGCTCAAATTATTCAGTTCAAACCTAAATTCGCAGTGATGGCAAGTGTTGATCATGGTAAAGAGTTAGCTCGTTTGGTAAAGCTAAATTCATTAAATGCCAAGGTATTATACGGATCAATAGCTATTGAAAATATAGCAAAACATGAATCTGTTGATGTCGTTATGGCCGCTATTGTGGGTGCTGCTGGATTAGCGCCTTGTCTAGCTGCGGCGAGTGCGGGAAAACGGCTTTTGTTAGCGAATAAGGAAGCCTTGGTCGTTGGCGCAGAGTTTTTTTTAGACGTTGTGAAAACGGGTGGAGCGACGCTTCTTCCTATCGACAGTGAACACTCGGCTATTTTTCAGTGCTTGCCAAGCGATAGAAGTACGTGGGCAAGTAGTGTTGAGAAAATCATCTTGACAGCTTCGGGTGGACCTTTTCGCACGCGTGATATTTCTACTTTAGCTGTCGTCACACCGAGTGAAGCTTGTTCACACCCCAATTGGGTGATGGGACGAAAAATCTCTGTAGATTCCGCAACCATGATGAATAAGGCGCTTGAAGTTATCGAGGCGAAATATCTGTTCGATGTTGAACTTAATCAAATCGAGGTGGTCATACACCCACAAAGTGTGATTCACTCCATGGTGGAATTTCGTGATGCTTCAGTACTTGCACAGCTTGGCACACCCGATATGCGGGGGCCAATTGCCTACGGTTTGTCTTGGCCAAATCGCATTGAAAATGGCGCGTCAGCAATTGATTTTAAGAACTTAACTGCGATGACTTTTGAGGCTATCGATAGTAACAACCATCCCGAACGGTTTCCAGGATTGGCTTTGGCTTGGGATGTTCTAAGAGCTCCTGCAGGAACCACTGCCGTGCTGAACGCTGCCAATGAAATTGCCGTGCAAGCGTTTTTAGATGAACGCATCAGATTCGATCAAATCCATGCAGTGAATCAGTCAATACTTTCTGAAGTTCTGCCTGCTAAGCCTTTGAATTTAGGCGATTTGTTGGCTATCGATGCGCAATCTCGTGATGCAGCGCTGGCGCAAGTCAAACGCTTTAAGAAGTAACCCATGATGACCGTTTTAGCTTTTGTTGCTGCATTAGCATTGCTGATTGCCGTTCATGAGTATGGCCATTATCGAGTGGCCGTGGCAAGTGGCGTCAAGGTATTGAAATTTTCGATTGGATTCGGTAAAACCATCTTTAAGTGGCAACCCAAAGGCTCGGATACCGAATTCGTCATAGGCATTCTTCCGTTAGGTGGTTTTGTCAAAATGTTGGATGAGCGCGAAGCACCTGTGCCGCCAGATCAAAAACATCTCGCCTTTAATACGCAGCCCTTGCGAAAGCGTGTAGCTATTGTGGCTGCCGGACCTATTGCCAATTTGGTTTTAGCGATTTTCTTGTATTCAATTGTGAATTGGATGGGTGTTCAAGAAGCTAAAGCTATTTTGGCGAGTCCGACGGCAAGCTCCGTTGCTCAGCGCGCCGGGTTAAACGGTGGTGAATATGTATTGCAAGCGAGTTTTGTGGGTGAAGAGTTGCATCAAATTCAGTCCATGGAAGATTTGCGCTGGCTGGTTACGCGGGGAGCATTGAATGATCAAAATGTTAAATTGGCTGTTGCCGCATCGGCTAACTCTCCCACGCGAGAGATCGTTCTTGATTTAGAGACGTTAGATGTGAAAGAAGTAGATGCGCAGTTGTTTCAAAAAATTGGCATCACTGGACCGTGGACCAAGCCGATTCTTGGGGAAATGCAAGAAGGTAGTGCTGCTAAACGAGCGGGTTTGCAGCTAGGTGACATAGTGACAAAAGTTGATGACGTACTTGTGGTCGATGCTCAACAACTGCGGCAGTTGATTCGTGCATCTATTGCAGTAATTGACAAACAAACTGTCGCTGTAACAAGGAATTGGACAGTTTCGAGGGCGGGGCAGTTAATCAATATTCCAGTTACAGTGGACGTAAAGACTGAAGGAAATAGCCAAATTGGAAGAGTGGGTGCTTTTGTTGGTACATTGCCAGAAATGACGACCGTAAGTTACGGCTTGTTCGATGGTTTGCAAGCCGGTGTGATCAAAACATGGGATGTCTCGGTATTGACGTTGAAAATGATGGGGAAAATGCTTGTTGGGCAGGCTTCTCTGAAGAATTTGAGTGGGCCCTTAACGATTGCTGATTTCGCAGGAAAATCAGCAAGTCTTGGTTTAACGTCTTATCTGATTTTCTTGGCGCTCATTAGCGTAAGTTTAGGTGTCCTGAATTTGTTACCGCTGCCAGTGCTGGATGGCGGCCATCTGATGTATTATCTCTGGGAAGGCGTGACGGGAAAGGCAGTTTCTGAACTGTGGACTGAGCGCTTGCAGCGAGGCGGTGTTGCCTTGCTTTTTAGTATGATGTTCATAGCGCTTTACAACGATGTGACTAGACTATTTGCAATTTAATGAAACAATCAAACAAACCAAATATGAATAGCCTGCTGGTAAAAGTGACTCAAAAGGTTGCTCAAAAAGGAACACGAAAAGCAGTTTTCTTCGCTGTATCACTCCTAGCTTCTGCAGCTACTTGGGCAGTTACGCCATTTGCAGTCAAAGATATTCGTGTTGAGGGCTTGCAGCGCGTCGAGCCTGGCACAGTTTTTGCCACTTTGCCCTTTCGAATTGGCGATACTTACGACGACGAAAAAGGGTCAGTTGCCATTCGTTCCTTGTTCGCTTTGGGCGTCTTCAAAGATGTGCGCGTTGAAGTCAATGGTGATGTTTTAGTGCTTATCGTCGAAGAGCGCCCAACAGTTGCTGGCATCGAGTTCTCTGGCACCAAAGAATTTGACAAAGACGCCTTGACAAAAGCCATGCGTGAAATTGGTTTGACCGATGGCCGCCCATTTGACAAAGCGCTGTTGGACAAAGCTGAGCAAGAGTTGAAACGTCAGTATTTGACGCGAAGCTTGTATGCTGCGGAAATTGTCACAACGGTAACGCCCATTGAACGAAATCGTGTCAATTTGACGTTCAGTGTGGTCGAGGGTGACGTTGCCAAAATAAAAGAAATTCGGATCACTGGTAACAAAGCGTTCAGTGAATCAACTTTGCGAGGTCTGTTTGACTTGGATACGGGTGGAATTTTGAGTTGGTACACTAAAAGCGACCGTTACACCCGCTCTAAATTGAATGCCGATATTGAAACGATGCGTTCTTACTACTTGGCACGTGGCTATTTGGAATTTAAAGTTGATGCGCAGCAAGTATCCATTTCTACAGATAAAAAAGACATTGTCATTGCGTTAGAGGTCACTGAGGGCGAACGCTTTATAATTTCTGATGTCAAGCTGGCTGGCAGTTTTCTGGGTAAGGACGATAAATTCAAATCTTTAGTGACTGTTTCTGCAGGACAGGAATACAACGCCGACCGAATTGCTGAGACAACGAAAGCTATGGTTGCTTACTTCGGCGATTTTGGTTTCGCATTTGCTCGCGTTGCCATCAAGCCTGAAATTGACCGTTCAAAAAATCAAGTAGCGTTGACATTGACGTCTGACCCTGGTCAACGTGCATATGTGCGTCGAATCAATATTTCAGGCAACAACAGAACGCGCGATGAAGTCATTCGTCGCGAGTTACGTCAGTTTGAGTCGTCATGGTACGACGGTGAAAAATTACGGACATCGCGTGATCGTGTTGATCGCTTAGGTTTTTTTAAAGATGTGCAATTTGACACGCAAGAAATACCTAATGCGCCGGACCAAGTCGATATAAACATAGTTGTTGCCGAGAAGCCTACAGGTAACATTAACTTCGGCGCAGGTTACTCCACATCCGATAAACTGACTTTTCAGTTCGGTATCAAGCAAGAAAATATTTTTGGCAGTGGCAATTATTTAGGTGTGGATGTCAATACCAGCAAGTTGAATCGCTCGTTGAGCGTTACTACGGTTGACCCCTACTTTACTGAGGATGGTATTTCTCGTATCTACGATGCTTACTACCGCACGGCAACGCCTGCTAGTGCCACCGAAGGTGACTATAAGGTTATAACCACTGGATTGGGCGTTAAATTTGGCGTTCCGATAAGTCCTGTTGACACAATATATGTAGGTGGAGGGGCGGAGCAAAACAAAATTGTCGCAGGTAACAACTTACCTGCTGCGTATCTTGATTACGCAACTCAATTTGGTTATAGCAGCTACGCCTTGCCGTTAACATTAGGATGGTCACGAGACGATAGGGACAGCGCATTAACACCTAACTCTGGCAAATTGCAACGTTTGTCTGCAGAATGGAGTCCCACGGGCGATGTAAACTACATAAAAGCGACTGCACAATACCAGCAATACATTCCATTAAGCAAGCAGTTTACGCTTGCATTTAACGGCGAGTTGAGCTGGGGTAAAGGCTTGCAAGGTAAACCATTCCCTGTATTTAAGAACTCTTACTCGGGTGGTTTAGGCTCAGTACGTGGTTTTGAAGCATCTTCTTTAGGGCCGCTTGATGAAGTTACAAAAACAGCTATTGGTGGTGCGAAGAAAATCACTTTGAATGCCGAATTTATAACGCCTTTCCCAGGCGCTGGTAACGACAAAAGTTTGCGTTTGTATGCGTTCTTAGACGCTGGTAATGTCTACGGAGCCAACGATCCTTTTGTTCTAAGCGAACTTCGCGCATCAACTGGTGTTGGTATTAGCTGGATTTCTCCTATCGGCCCTTTGCGTCTAGCGTATGCAAAACCCATCAAATCATTCACTGGGGATAAAATACAAAAAGTACAATTTCAAATCGGAACCGCTTTCTAATGAAAATCAATCTCAAACAGTCTCGCAACGCATGCCTCGTTATCTTGGCGATGGGGTTTGCAAGCATCGCTTCTGTAGCTGCTGCGCAAGAATTTAAAATCGGTTTTATCAATACAGATCGAATTTTCCGTGATGCAAACTCGGCAAAGACTGCTCAGGCAAAATTAGAGCAAGAGTTTCAGCGTCGTGAAAAAGAGCTGAACGATCAAGGTGCGCAAATAAAAGCTGCGGCTGATAAATTGGAAAAAGAAGCGCCAACATTGGCTGAAGCACAACGCAATTCGCGTCAAAAACAGTTAACAGACCAAGACCGTGAATTTCAACGCAAACGCCGCGAGTTTCAAGAAGACTTGAATGTTCGTAAAAATGAAGAGTTGCAATTGGTCTTAGAGCGTGCCAATAAAGTTGTCAAACAAGTCGCTGAATCAGAAAAGTACGATTTGGTCGTTCAAGATGTGGTTTACATTAATCCGAAACATGACATTACTGACAAAGTGCTCAAAGTCTTGAATGCTACGAAATAAGCACAGTATTAGCAAATAAAAAAATCATTTTGGTCTTGGTTCGCGTGTGGCCATTTTTTTACATCAAATCATTGAAGCTTTAGGCGGGCATCTTCACGGAGATTCCCTCCTGCAAATCACTGGTCTGGCTTCGCTCAAGCAGGCAACATCCACTGATGTTAGTTTTGTGAGCAACATCAAATACGAGCAGGAACTGGCAGCTTCTAAAGCTGCTTGTGTCATCGTCAGTCCGCATCTTGCAGCTATTGCTGAGAAGCGTGGTTCTTACATCGTCACTGACCAACCTTATGTTTACTTTGCGCTATTGACGCAGTTTTGGAAACAACAGCATTCGCCTAAAAATACGGGTTTTGTGCATCCAACTGCAATTGTCGATGCAACTGCAGTTGTTGACAAAACGGCGCAGATTGGCGCTTTGTGCGTTGTCGAAGCTAGCGCCCGAATTGGTGCCAACACTGTACTCAAATCACGCGTTACCGTTGGCGAGGGTTGCGATATTGGCGATAACTGTATTTTGCATTCAGGCGTCGTCATTGGTGCCGATGGTTTTGGCTTTGCACCCCAAAAATCAGCGATTGGTTTGACATGGGTAAAAATTGAGCAATTAGGTGCAGTAAAGATCGGCAATGATGTCGAAATTGGCGCGAATACCTGTGTTGATCGAGGCGCTTTGCATGACACAGTTATTGAAGATGGTGTGAAGCTCGATAACTTGATTCAAATCGGGCATAACGTTCGCATTGGTAAACATGCCATCATTGCGGCTGCCACGGCTGTAGCAGGAAGTACCGAAATAGGTGCCTATTGCATGATTGGTGGTTGCGTGAGCATCGCGGGGCATTTGACGATTGCACCACACACCGAAATATCCGGGGCTTCCGTCGTGACACATTCAATTCACAAAGCCGGCACTTATACGGGCTTGTTTCCGCTGGATGAAAATGCTTCTTGGGGTAAAAATGCTGCTGCGCTAAAACAATTGTCTGCTTTACGCGATAGACTTCGTAAGTTAGAAAATACACATAAATAATAATTTAATAATAATTAAAATTTTAAAGAAAGAAACCACACCATGATGGATATTTACCGCATTCTCAAGCAGTTACCGCACCGCTATCCTTTTGTGTTGGTGGACAGAATCACTGAGCTTGAAAAAGGCAAATACATCAAAGGCTACAAAAACGTCTCTATCAACGAGCCTTATTTCGTCGGTCACTTCCCACACCGCCCAGTGATGCCTGGTGTTTTGATTGTGGAAGCCTTGGCGCAAACGGCAGCTTTGCTCGGGTTTGACACACTCGGTGTCACGCCTGATGATAAAACCATGTTCTACTTTGCTGGGATTGACGGCGTGCGTTTCAAGAAACCTGTCGCCCCAGGTGACCAACTTTGGCTAGAAATGCACGTAGAGCGCGTTCGCTCTGGCATGTGGAAGTTCAAAGGCCAGGCCACGGTAGATGGCGAAGTGGTTACAGAAGCGACCATCATGTGCACCATTCGAATGCTGGGTGAAGATGACTGATGAGCGATTGATTCACGCCACCGCTATAGTTGACCCCAAGGCGCAGCTAGACAGCAGTGTTGAGATTGGCCCCTATAGCGTCGTTGGTCCTTATGTGCGCATAGGTGCAAACACGCGTGTGGGTGCGCATTGCGTCATTGAAGGCCACACCACGATTGGTAAAGACAACCAAATCTTCCAGTTCAATTCCATAGGTGCCATTCCGCAAGACAAAAAATATGCGGGTGAACCTTGCGAGCTGGTGATTGGTGACCGCAACACCATCCGCGAGTTTTGCACCTTGAACATTGGCAGCCCCGGCGACGCAGGGGTGACGCGCGTGGGTGATGACAACTGGATCATGGCCTACGTACACATTGCGCACGACTGCCAAGTCGGCAACAAAACGATTTTGGCCAACAATACCACTCTGGGTGGTCATGTGCATTTGGCGGATTGGGTGATCATCGGCGGCCTCACGGGCATCCACCAGTTCGTCAAAATCGGCGCGCATGCCATGGTAGGTTTTTCCAGCGCAGTGACACAAGATGTGCCGCCGTTCATGATGGCTGATGGCAATCCGCTTGCAGTTCGCGGCTTTAACGCGGAGGGCTTGCGCCGCCGCCAGTTCAGCGAAGAGCGTATTTCCGCCGTTAAGCAGATGCACAAACTGCTATACCGTACGGGCAAAACCTTGGTACAAGCTACCAGTGAGATTGCCGAACTTGCGCAAAGCATCCCGCAAGCGGCTACTGATGTGGCTTTGATGAGCCAATTCTTAGCCAGCAGCACGCGTGGCATAGCTAGGTGAATCCTGAATCCCCTCAGTTCGCACTTGTAGCTGGCGAAGCCTCGGGCGATTTACTGGCAGGCTTGCTGCTTGATGGCATGCAGCAGCGCTGGCCGCAGATGCAAGCCAGCGGTATTGGCGGCGCGCGCATGGCTGAGCGAAATTTTAAAGCGTGGTGGCCTAGCGATAAATTGTCCGTTTTTGGCTACATTGACGCTTTACGTCACTACCGCGAGATTTTGGGTATCCGCAATCAGCTCAAAACCAAGCTGTTAGCCAACCCGCCTGATGTGTTTATTGGCGTAGATGCGCCCGATTTCAACCTCGATTTGGAAGCCGATTTGCGCCAAACAGGCATCAAAACCGTGCATTTTGTCTGCCCATCCATCTGGGCATGGCGCCCGAAACGGGTAGAAAAACTCAAAAAAAGCTGTGACCATGTCCTGTGCGTCTTCCCGTTTGAGCCTGAAATTTTGGCCAAACACGGCATTCCTGCAACCTTTGTCGGGCATCCGCTGGCCTCCGTGATTCCGATGCAGCCGAACAAAGCCAAAGCGCGCGAGCAGCTTGGGCTGAATTTGCAAGACAAAGTCGTCGCCGTTTTGCCAGGCAGCCGCCTGGCTGAAATAAAGCATCTTGCACCACGGTATTTTAAGGCTGTAGCCGGCGTATTAATTGCCTATCCTGCTATGAAATTTATAGCTCCCTCTGTGCCTCAACACATCCCTTTGCTGCAACAAATAGCCAAAGAATGTGGTGTTGACAAGCAGGTTCAAATCATCTCTGGCCAGTCGCACACTGCATTAGAAGCCTGCGATGTGACCTTGATCACCAGCGGCACGGCAACGCTAGAAGCCGCTTTGTACAAGCGCCCCATGGTCATTGGTTACGCGTTGAATTGGCTCAGTTACGAGATCATGAAGCGCAAAAAGCTGCAGCCTTGGGTGGGTTTGCCGAATATTTTGAGCGGCAAATTTGTCGTTCCAGAGCTGATTCAAGGTGACTGCACACCGGAGGCTTTGGCCGCTGCAACCTTGGCATGGTTCGACACGCCTGAAAAAGTAGCTGATTTAGAGCGACAATTCACCACCTTGCATACCCAATTGCTCCGAAACACCTCAGAATTAGCCGCCGATGCCATCGCCCAAGTCCTTAACTCCCGAGCCTAAGCCTATCAAAAAGGCTGTAAAGGCTGCTACGGCTAAAAAATCCACCAAAAGTAATGCAAAAAACAGCTCTAAAAGCAGGGCAAAAGGTATTCTGAAGGCTGAGCAAGTTGCCCTACATTGGGACGCCCCAGGTTTGATGGCGGGCGTTGATGAAGCGGGTCGCGGCCCCTTGGCCGGCCCGGTCGTCGCCGCCGCTGTGATTTTGGACGATTTGAACCCCATCAAAGGCTTGGCAGACTCCAAAACCTTGACCGCAGCACGCCGTGAAAAGCTCTACGACGAAATCCGTGCCAAGGCGTTGTGCTGCTCAGTCGCTGAGGCCAGCGTGGCGGAAATTGACGAACTCAACATCCTGCAAGCAACCATGCTGGCCATGCGCCGTGCTGTGGAGGGCTTGCGCCTCAAACCTGTCAAAGTGCTGGTCGATGGCAACCGCCTCCCAACCTTAGACGTGCTGGCAGAGGCGATTGTGAAGGGCGACAGCAAAGTGCAGGCAATATCAGCCGCCTCAATCTTGGCCAAAGTCACCCGCGACCGATGGTGCGCAGAGCTGCACGACAAGTTTCCGCAATACGGCTTTGACCAACACAAAGGTTATGGCACGGCGCAGCATCTAGCCGCGTTGAACGAGTTTGGCGCTTGCCCAGAGCATCGTCGTACTTTTGCACCTGTTACCGCGGTTTTGAATAGAACATCCCTATGACTTCGCCAGAAACTACCCATATCACCTCGCGCGATAACCCACTTCTCAAAGAGCTGCGCAAACTCAGTTCAGAGCCAACGGCGTACCGCAAAACAGGGCGTGTGTGGCTGGAAGGCGATCATTTGTGCAGCGCAGCACTCACCCGAGGCATCAAGCCTGCAATTGCCATATTTTCAGAGTCTTTTATGCCTCTAGCCGGCGTATTTACTGCCTCATTAGCTATTAAAAATATAGTAAATAATAACTATAAAACAGTCGTTATTTCTGACAAGCTGTGGCAAGACATCAGCGGCTTAGAGTCGCCCGCCAAGATGGGTTTTGTGGTGGATTTACCAAGCTCAGTGCCAATTTTTCCCCATGTCGCCAGCGTGATTTTGGACCGCGTGCAAGACGCAGGCAACGTCGGCTCCATCTTGCGCAGCGCCGCAGCGTTTGGATTTAAACAGGTTGTTGCACTCTCAGGAACAGCAGCGCTGTGGAGCCCCAAAGTGCTGCGTGCCGGTATGGGCGCACATTTTGGACTGCAATTGGTGGAAAGCGCGAGTTTAGAAGACTTATCAGCTTTGACCGTTCCCTTGGTCGTCACCAGCTCCCATCAAGGCGATTTTTTGCAAAACCTGATGCAAAACAAGGCGTTACCGCAACCCTGCGCATGGGTCATGGGACATGAGGGGCAGGGCGTTAGGGCGGAATTACTGCAGAAAGCCAGTGTTTCAGTTCGAATCGGCCAGCCCGGTGGCGAAGAGTCGCTCAATGTCGCTGCAGCGGCTGCGATTTGTTTGCATGCTAGCTCGGTAGCTTGAAAATTTGAATCTGACATTCAAGGGTTTCCCCGCAAGCTCAGCTATAATTAGAGGCTTCCTGTCTACCCCACGTACGCCTAGCGCATCATTTAGCTTAACCCTGACATAGCAGCCTCAAAACAACTTTACAAAAGTCGTTTTAAAGCCAGCTTGGGCGTACCCGTTATATATTCGGAGAACCCAGTGCTTCAGAGCCTCAAGCCACGTTTCCCCCTAGCCATTCTGGCACTCGCCGATGGCACCATCTTTGTTGGATCTTCCGTTGGAGCTGCCTCCAAAGATGTTTCTCATACTGTTGGTGAAGTCGTTTTCAACACGTCCATGACCGGTTACCAAGAAATCCTGACCGACCCCAGCTACTGCCAGCAAATCGTCACGTTGACGTACCCGCACATTGGCAACTACGGCATCAGCGAGCAAGATGTTGAATCTGCCAAGGTCAATGCCGCAGGTTTGATCATCAAAGATTTGCCGTTAATCGCCTCTAACTTCCGCTCCACCATGAGCTTGACCGAGTATTTGGTCAAAGAGAAAACGATAGCGATTGCAGATATCGACACTCGCCAGTTGACCCGCCATTTACGCACCCATGGTGCACAAAACGGTTGCATTTTGGCTTTGGCTGAAGGCGAAGTGGCAACACCTGCGCTGATTGACAAAGCCATTGCCTTGGCAAAAGCCGCGCCCAATATGTCAGGTCTGGATTTGGCAAAAGTCGTCTCCACCACAAAAACCTACACTTGGACGCAAACCGAGTGGCAGTTGCATAACTCGACTTTAGAGGGCAAAGCTGGTTACTCGGAACAAGTCGCAGCTGATGCAAAATTCCATGTTGTGGCCTATGACTTCGGCGTCAAGTACAACATCTTGCGCATGTTGGCTGAGCGCGGTTGCCGCGTCACCGTCGTGCCCGCGCAAACCAGCGCTGCCGATGTGCTCAAGTTAAATCCAAACGGTATTTTCTTGTCCAACGGACCTGGCGACCCAGAGCCATGCGATTACGCCATTGCCGCAGCTAAAGAATTGATTGAAACTGGCATTCCAACCTTCGGTATTTGCTTAGGTCACCAAATCATGGCCTTGGCCAGTGGTGCCAAAACTTTCAAAATGAAGTTTGGCCACCACGGTGCGAACCACCCAGTTAAAGACTTGGACACTGGCAAAGTCAGCATCACCAGCCAAAACCACGGTTTTGCAGTGGACGAAAAAACATTGCCTGCCAACCTGCGCGCCACCCATGTGAGCTTGTTTGACGGCACGCTGCAGGGATTGACCCGCACCGACAAGCCCGCGTTTTGCTTCCAAGGTCACCCTGAAGCATCACCCGGACCACAAGATATCAGCTACCTCTTCGACCGCTTCGTCGCGTTAATGACGAAAGCAGGGGAGAACAAATAATGCCAAAACGTACAGACCTTAAAAGTATCCTCATCATTGGCGCAGGCCCGATCATCATTGGTCAAGCTTGCGAGTTTGACTATTCTGGCGTGCAAGCTTGCAAAGCGCTGCGCGAAGAGGGCTACAAAGTCATCTTGATCAACAGCAACCCTGCGACCATCATGACCGACCCCGCCACGGCGGATGTGACTTATATCGAGCCGATCACTTGGCAAACGGTTGAAAAAATCATCGCCAAAGAGCGCCCCGATGCGATTTTGCCGACCATGGGTGGGCAAACGGCGCTGAACTGCGCTTTGGATTTGTGGCACAACGGCGTGTTGCAAAAATACACCGGTGCGGCGACGGGCAAACCTGTTGAGCTGATTGGCGCAACCCCAGAAGCCATCGACAAAGCCGAAGACCGCTTGAAGTTCAAAGACGCGATGACCAAAATTGGTCTCGGTTCCGCCCGCTCAGGCATCGCTCACAGCATGGAAGAGGCTTGGGGCGTGCAAAAAACGCTGGGTTTCCCAACGGTCATTCGCCCCAGTTTCACGCTGGGCGGCACGGGTGGTGGTATTGCTTACAACTCCGAAGAGTTTGAGACGATTTGCAAGCGCGGCTTGGAAGCCTCGCCGACTAACGAGTTGTTGATTGAAGAATCCCTGCTCGGCTGGAAAGAGTACGAGATGGAAGTGGTGCGCGACAAGGCGGACAACTGCATCATCGTGTGCTCGATTGAAAACTTGGACCCCATGGGCGTGCACACCGGTGACTCGATTACCGTTGCTCCTGCGCAAACCTTGACGGATAAAGAATACCAAATCTTGCGTAATGCCTCTTTGGCGGTGCTGCGCGAAATTGGTGTGGATACAGGCGGCTCCAACGTGCAGTTCTCCATCAACCCGGTCGACGGCCGCATGGTGGTGATTGAGATGAACCCGCGTGTGTCGCGTTCATCCGCCTTGGCGTCCAAAGCGACCGGTTTCCCGATTGCTAAAGTCGCCGCCAAACTGGCTTGCGGCTACACACTGGATGAGCTGCGCAACGAGATCACAGGCGGCGCAACACCAGCGAGTTTTGAGCCTAGCATCGACTACGTGGTTACCAAAATTCCACGTTTTGCCTTTGAAAAATTCCCCACTGCAGATTCGCGTTTGACGACGCAGATGAAGTCGGTCGGTGAGGTGATGGCCATGGGTCGTACTTTCCAAGAGTCGTTCCAAAAAGCCTTGCGCGGTTTGGAAGTCGGCGTAGATGGCATGAACGAGAAAACCCAAGATCGCGAGATTTTGGAGCGCGAATTGGGCGCCCCAGGCCCAGAGCGGATTTGGTACGTGGGTGATGCGTTTGCCATGGGTTACACCGTGGATGAGGTATTTGCTTTGACCAAAATCGACCCTTGGTTTTTGGTGCAAATCGAAGAAATCGTCAAAATCGAGTTAGAGCTAGAAACCACTACACTCGATAAAATTGATGCTGCCACGCTACGTTTATTGAAGCAAAAAGGCTTTTCAGACCGCCGCTTGGCCAAGCAGTTGCGTACGACGGACACTGCTATTCGCGAAGCACGCCATGCCGCCAATGTGCGTCCTGTGTACAAACGTGTGGACACTTGCGCGGCAGAGTTTGCGTCGAACACGGCTTATTTGTACTCAACCTACGAAGCTGTTCATCCTCTGAGCTCGGGTAGCGAATGCGAAGCTGCGCCGTCAGACAAGAAAAAAATCATCGTTTTAGGCGGTGGCCCGAACCGCATTGGTCAAGGCATTGAGTTTGACTACTGCTGCGTGCACGCCGCAATGGCCATGCGTGAAGACGGTTACGAAACCATCATGGTCAACTGCAACCCTGAAACCGTATCGACCGATTACGACACGTCTGACCGCTTGTACTTCGAGCCTGTAACGTTGGAGGACGTGCTGGAAATCGTCGCGATTGAAAAGCCAGTCGGTGTGATCGTGCAATACGGCGGTCAAACGCCTTTGAAATTGGCTCTGGCGCTTGAAGCCAACGGCGTGCCCATCATCGGTACCACACCAGATATGATTGATGCAGCGGAAGACCGTGAGCGTTTTTCAGCACTTTTGCACGAGCTGAACTTGAAGCAGCCACCCAACGCGACCGCCCGTACCGAACCCGAAGCGCTTGAAAAAGCCGCGACTTTGGGCTATCCGCTCGTTGTGCGCCCAAGCTATGTGCTGGGTGGTCGTGCGATGGAAATCGTGCATGAGCAGCGTGACTTGGAGCGCTACATGCGCGAAGCGGTCAAGGTCAGCCACGATTCACCGGTGTTGTTGGACCGCTTTTTGAACGACGCTATTGAGTGCGATGTGGACGCTGTGCGTGACCACACCGGCCGCGTGTTTATCGGCGGCGTGATGGAGCATATTGAACAAGCGGGCGTTCACAGTGGCGACTCGGCTTGCTCCTTGCCACCGTATTACCTCACGGCTGCGACCATCACCGAAATCAAGCGCCAAACGGCTGCCATGGCCAAAGCGCTGAATGTGGTTGGGTTGATGAATGTGCAGTTTGCCATCCAGCAGATCGAAGGCAAAGATGTCATCTACGTGCTGGAAGTGAACCCACGTGCCTCGCGCACCGTGCCGTTCGTGTCCAAAGCAACAGGCATCCAGCTGGCCAAAGTGGCGGCTCGCTGTATGGTCGGACAGTCGCTGGATGCACAAGGCATTGGCGAAGAAGTCACGCCGCCGTATTTCAGCGTCAAAGAAGCGGTGTTCCCCTTCGTCAAGTTCCCGGGTGTCGATACGATTCTTGGGCCTGAGATGAAGTCCACCGGTGAAGTCATGGGCGTTGGCAAAACCTTTGGCGAAGCTTTCGTCAAAGCGCAGCTAGGCGCTGGTACCAAATTGCCTCGTGCTACAGATGCTGTAAAAAAGGTGTTTTTAACCGTCAAAAACAGCGATAAAGCACGTGCAGTCGACATTGCGCGTGCCTTAGTAGCTATGAATTTTGATGTGGTTGCGACCAAAGGCACGGCTGCAGCCATCAACGCCGCAGGTGTGACTTGCTCCGTCGTCAACAAAGTGACTGAAGGCCGACCACACGTGGTTGATATGATCAAAAACAACGAAGTTGCGATGGTCATCAACACCGTGGAAGAGCGCCGCAACGCGATTGCTGATTCACGCGCTATTCGTACCTCTGCTTTGTTGGCACGCGTCACAACATTCACGACCATCTTCGGCGCAGAAGCGGCTGTTGAGGGCATGAAGTATATGGACAGCTTAGGCGTGATTTCAGTGCAGGAGATGCATGCGCAGTTGGCTAGGTAAAATTGGCCAAATAACCTTGACTTAGTAAATCACCCAGTTGTCTGGTAGTCGCTTTAACGGCATAATCAGGCAAACCCCATACAAAACCGCCGAATGGTATCCGTTCGGCGGTTTCGTTTTGAAACCCAACGAATCAGACAAAAATTGTCAAAGAGAGACAAAGAGACCCAATATGGCAACTTTACCTGCAACCTTACCCATCACCAAACGCGGCGCTGAAATCCTCAAAGCAGAGCTGCACAAGCTCAAAACTGTTGAGCGCCCTAGTGTCATTGCTGCGATTTCTGAAGCACGTGCGCAGGGCGATTTGAGCGAAAACGCCGAATACGACGCTGCCAAAGACCGCCAAGGCTTCATCGAAGGCCGTATTATTGAAGTCGAAGGTAAGCTATCCGTTGCCCAAGTGATCGACCCTAAGGAGTTGAATGCTGGTGGGAAAATCGTTTTTGGAACCACAGTTGACTTGGAATCTGAAGATACAGGCGCAAAAGTGACTTACCAAATCGTAGGTGAAGACGAAGCTGACATTAAGTACGGCTTGGTTAACATCAGCAGCCCTATCGCCCGTGCGTTGATTGGCAAAGAAGAGGGCGATGTGGCAGAGGTGCAAGCGCCAGGCGGTGTGAAAAGCTACGAAATTGTTAGTGTTCGTTATATTTAATATTTTTAATATTATTATTTTCAATATTGAAAAATATATTAGCATCTAAGCTGGCAACATTCACCGCAGCATTGTGGTGGGGCAGTTTAAGCACGCTTGGTTTCTTTGTCGTGCCGATGTTGTTTCAGCATTTACCCACCAAAGCTTTGGCGGGCAATATGGCGGCACGGTTGTTTGAAGTGCAGACTTGGGTATCTGTGGGATGCGGTTTGGTGTTGTTGTTGATATTGCGTCCCAAACGCATTGAAAATCACATCAACACAGAAAATAGTGCTAAAAGTGATGTAAATATGCCTCTAACCGGCGTATTCCCTGCCTATACAGCTATTATATTTATAGCATTTGGTGTGCTGATGTCGCTGCTGGTTGCTTTTGGCGTATCTCCCCGCATTGTGGCTAGAGAGAACTTGATGCTCTGGCATGCGGTGGGGAGCTTGATGTACCTCGCGCAGTGGGTTTGCGCGGGTATTGTGCTTTGGAAATTGAGTCGATGAATGACTCAATAAATCAATAAGCTAATTTACTGAATTTTTAAATCAATATTATGTCTGACTGCGCTTTTTAACCGAGGTTTGTTTAGGCTGCGCACGTTTCACTTTGCCGCCTTGGGTTAAACGCTGGTTTCCTAAAACGCGCAAAGTCTTCACTTCTGGACGCTGGCCGCCACGGCTTGAGTACTTTAAAACCTTGAAGTCACGTGGGCCAGCCATGCGGTCTTCGTCTTCAGAGCGCTCTTTTTTGATCTCCAAAATCGGACGCCACAGCACCAGCAGTTTGCCAATGTGCTGAATCGGCGCTGCAGAGAGCTCTTCTGCCAAGGTTTGGTACATTTCTTCGCGAACGACGCGGTCGTCCCCCAAAACGCGGATTTTGATCAAACCGTGAGAGTTCAGCGCGGCGTTTGTTTCTTTTTTAACAGCGGCAGACAAACCGTCGTTACCAATCATGACGACGGGTGACAGGTGATGCGCTTCAGCGCGGTGAACTTTGCGCTGTGCGGGGGTAAGTATTATTTTTGACATACCTCTATTATCGGTGATTACTAGGTATTTACCCAAACAATTGCAATTACAAGTAGCGACTACAGAGGATAATGCCTAACAATGAAAGATAAATCGTGAAAGCTAATTTTGAAAGTTAAGACACAAAGCCGCAAAGTCAACAAAGCATGGTTGAACGACCACGTCAACGACACCTACGTCAAACTTGCCAAACGCGAAGGCTACCGCGCCCGCGCTGCTTACAAACTCAAAGAAATTGACGAAGCGCACAAGCTGATCAAACCTGGCCACATGGTCATTGATTTGGGTTCAACGCCAGGCGCGTGGAGCCAGTACATTCGCCGCAAATTGTCCCCCAAAACTGCAACGGGCGGTGGTGCGGCTGTAGGCGAGTTGAATGGTCGCATCATCGCGCTGGATTTGCTGGCGATGGAGCCTGTAGAAGGCGTGGTTTTTATTCAAGGCGACTTCCGCGAAGAAGAAATTTTGAAGCAACTCACCACTGAAATGAAGGGCGATTTGGCCGATGTGGTGGTGTCAGACATGGCACCCAATTTGTCGGGCATTGACGCCACAGATGCTGCGCGCGTGGAAAATTTGATCGAGCTCGCCATTGATTTTTGCAAAAACCACATGAAACCTGAAGGCGCGCTGGTTGCCAAAGTCTTCCACGGCAGCGGCTACAGCCAGCTGGTGGTGATGTTTAAAGCGAACTTTAAGGTGGTGAAGGCGATCAAACCAGAGTCGTCGCGCTCTGAGTCGTCTGAGACGTTTTTGTTGGGCATGGGGCAAAAATAGCTTGAGCTATATGTCAGATTGATGAATCTTGCCTAAGATTGATAAAGTTTGATGCAATTTAGGGCGCTAAATAGCCTTAAAACGGGACTTAATCCCGCTTTTTCATCTTGAAAAGCCTAAAATCAGACGCATGTTGACTGAGTAGTCCTAAGGAGTTTGTCTTGAATAAAGAAATGTTTTCGAAGTTTGCCGTTTGGGTGGTGATTGCCATGGTGCTTTTCACCGTGTTTAAACAGTTTGACGGTAAAACCGGTGCGCAAGCTGGCTATGTGGGTTATTCAGATTTTTTAGACCAAGTTCGTAACAAACAAATCAAGACCGCCACGATTCAAGAAGGCGCTGGCGGTACCGAAATCGTCGGTATAAAAGGCGATGACACCAAAATTCGTACCACAGCCACGTATTTAGACCGTGGTTTGGTCGGCGATCTGATTGCCAACAACGTGAAGTTTGATGTGAAGCCGCGTGAAGAAGGTTCGCTGTTGATGACCTTGTTGATGAGCTGGGGCCCAATGCTCTTGTTGATTGGCGTGTGGGTTTACTTCATGAAGCAAATGCAGGGCGGTGGCAAAAGCGGCCCGTTCAGCTTTGGTAAAAGTAAAGCTAAATTGTTAGATGAAAGCGCCAATACCGTGACATTTGCCGATGTGGCGGGTTGCGATGAAGCGAAAGAAGAAGTAAAAGAAGTGGTCGATTTCTTGAAAGACCCGGGTCGTTTCCAAAAGCTCGGCGGCCGTATTCCGCGCGGCTTGTTGCTGGTTGGCCCGCCAGGGACGGGTAAAACTTTGTTGGCTAAATCGATTGCTGGCGAAGCCAAAGTACCTTTTTTTGCAATTTCAGGCTCAGACTTTGTTGAAATGTTTGTCGGCGTTGGCGCATCTCGCGTGCGTGACATGTTTGAAAACGCTAAGAAAAACGCACCTTGTATTATTTTTATCGACGAGATTGACGCAGTTGGCCGCCAGCGCGGCGCTGGCATGGGTGGTGGAAACGATGAGCGCGAGCAAACGCTGAACCAGATGTTGGTCGAGATGGACGGCTTTGAAACCAACCTTGGCGTGATCGTCGTTGCTGCAACCAATCGCCCTGATATTTTGGATGCTGCTTTGCTTCGTCCAGGCCGTTTTGACCGTCAAGTTTATGTAACGCTACCGGATATTCGAGGTCGTGAGCAGATTTTGAACGTTCACATGCGCAAAATCCCAGCAGGACAAGACGTCAACCCAGGCACTATTGCGCGCGGAACACCTGGCATGAGCGGTGCGGATTTGGCCAATTTGTGCAACGAAGCCGCGTTGATGGCGGCGCGCCGCAATGCCCGTGTGGTGGAGATGCAGGACTTTGAGAAAGCCAAAGACAAAATTTTGATGGGTCCTGAGCGCAAGAGCATGATCATGCCTGAGGAAGAGCGTCGCAACACGGCCTACCATGAAGCTGGCCATGCCTTGATTGGCAACTTGTTGCCTAAGTGCGATCCCGTGCACAAAGTCACCATCATCCCGCGTGGTCGAGCTCTAGGCGTGACCATGAGCTTGCCAGCAGCAGACCGCTATAGCTACGACAGCGAGTTTATGCTGAGCCAAATCGCGATGTTGTTTGGTGGCCGTATTGCCGAAGAAGTATTCATGAAGCAAATGACTACAGGCGCGAGTAACGATTTTGAGCGAGCCACCGGTTTGGCACGTGACATGGTGATGCGCTACGGTATGTCTGAAGCCCTAGGTCCTATGGTTTATGCGGACAACGAAGGTGAAGTGTTCTTAGGTCGATCAGTCACCAAAACCACCAATATGAGCGAGCAAACGATGCGCTCTGTTGACACCGAAATTCGCCGCATTATCGACGAGCAATATGCCCGTGCCCGCAAGTTGATTGAGGACAACCAAGACAAAATGCATGCGATGGCAAAAGCTTTGTTGGAGTGGGAAACCATTGATGCAGAGCAGCTTGAAGACATCATGGCAGGCAAAGCACCGCGCGCGCCTAAAGACTGGACGCCACGCATTCCACCTGCAGACAGCAATGGCGGCGGCAGTGGTAGCGCGCCAGTCATCAAGCCGGAAGCGGCGCCAACAGCCGCTTGATTGCTTTTTGAATTATTTTAAAAAACGAGGCTTAGGTCTCGTTTTTTGTTTCAGCTTCAGGTTGGTTGAGCTTTGCTTGAACGAAGTTATCGCTAACAACCGCCATTAAAATACTTGCATGATCTGGCAAACTTCCCGCTTCCAAATTGACTTAACAACTCCCAAAATCATGGGTATCGTGAATGTCACACCTGATTCGTTCTCCGATGGTGGCAAGTACGAATCCTCTGGTTCAGCGATCAAGCACGCGACAAAACTGCTCAAAGACGGCGCTGATATTTTGGACATTGGCGGTGAATCTTCGCGCCCAGGTGCGCCGCAAGTACCGCTGGATGTGGAGTTGTCTCGCGTTTTGCCAGTCGTGATCGAAGCCGTCAAACTAGGCGTTCCTGTATCTGTAGACACTTACAAACCGCAAGTCATGCAAGCCGTGCTGGATGCGGGCGCTGACATCATCAACGATATTTGGGCGCTAAGGCAAGACGGCGCAGCTCAAATTGTCGCCAAGCACCCCAACTGCGGTGTTTGCCTGATGCACATGCACAAAGAGCCGCAAACCATGCAAGCAGAGCCCATGCAGGGTGATGCTGCCTCTATTGTCTCGCAGGTGCTACTATTTTTAGAGTATCGTAGGCAGTATATATACCGGCTAGGTGTTGATTTATCTCGTGTAACTATCGATCCTGGGATTGGTTTTGGCAAAACGGTAGAGCAAAACTTTGCGCTGCTGGCACGTCAGCGAGAGCTTTTGGCGCTGGGGTTACCGGTGCTGTCCGGTTGGTCACGTAAGTCCTCGTTGGGAGCCGTGACGGGGTTAGCCATGGCCGAGCGAATGCCACCCAGCATTGTGGCGGCGGTTCTGGCCGTGCAAAACGGTGCCAGTATCGTGCGGGTGCACGATGTGCGGGAGACGTCCGCTGCACTAAAAGTGCTTGCTGCGGCACGATCAAATGCTTATTAACTTATGTTTAATATAGTTACAAGTACATATATAATTTAATATAAACTAAATAGCATGACAAGAAAATATTTCGGCACAGACGGCATTCGCGGCGCGGTGGGGCAGCACCCCATCACGCCTGATTTTGTACTCAAACTCGCTCACGCCGTTGGCCGTGTCCTCAAACAAACCGAAGCCCGCCCGACCGTGTTGATTGGCAAGGACACACGCATCTCAGGTTATATGCTGGAAAGCGCTTTAGAGTCAGGCTTCAACTCTGCTGGTGTTGACGTTGTGTTGCTTGGCCCGATTCCTACTCCTGCCGTGGCGTATTTGACGCGGGCGCAACGAGCCAGCTTAGGCGTTGTCATCAGCGCCAGTCATAACGCGTTTGCAGACAATGGCATCAAATTTTTCAGTGCCAAAGGCACCAAGTTAGATGACGCTTGGGAGCTGGCTGTCGAAGCTGCTTTGGAAGAAGCGCCTAAGTGGGTTGATTCTGCCAATTTAGGCAAAGCCAAACGTTTGGACGATGCTGCTGGACGATACATTGAGTTTTGTAAAAGCACTTTTGCCAACGATTTGACGCTCAAGGGCTTAAAAATCGTCGTCGACGGTGCGCATGGTGCTGCGTACCAAGTCGCACCCAAGGTGTTTCACGAGTTGGGCGCGGAGGTGATTTCTATCGGCTGCGCGCCTGATGGTTTGAACATCAACCACGAAGTTGGTGCCACGCACCCCGATGCACTGATTGCTGCCGTGAAATTACACCAAGCCGACTACGGTATCGCACTTGATGGCGATGCAGATCGTTTGCAATTTGTCGATGCGAATGGGCGACTCTTTAACGGCGATGAAGTGCTGTATTTGATGGTGGCAGAGCGTTTGGGGCGTGATGAGCACGTACCGGGCGCTGTTGGCACGCTGATGACCAATTTGGCTGTTGAACTGGCTTTAAAAGCCAAAGGCGTCTCCTTCGTCCGAGCCAAAGTGGGTGACCGCTACGTGCTGGAAGAGCTGGACAAGCGGGGCTGGATTTTGGGTGGTGAAGGCTCAGGCCACTTGCTAGCGTTAGACAAACATACCACGGGCGATGGCATCGTCAGCGCTTTGCAAGTCCTGCAAGCCTGCACCCGCAGCGGTAAGACCATGGCAGAGTTGCTGCATGATGTCACGCTGTTCCCGCAAACTTTGGTTAATGTTCGCTTACAGCCCGGTCAAACTTGGAACGAGTTACAAAAGCTACCTCAATTACTTGCGACGACAAAGGCCGTTGAAGCAGAACTAGGCAACACAGGCCGCGTGTTGATTCGCGCCAGCGGCACCGAGCCCTTGGTTCGGGTGATGGTGGAAGCGCAAGACGCTGCGCAAGCGAAAAACTGTGCGCAACGCATAGCGGACACGCTAAAAACTTAAGTTTTTTCATAGGAACTCAGGAATTATGATTGTTGTCCACCACCTGAATAATTCGCGTTCACAGCGTGTCATTTGGCTCTTAGAGGAGCTGGGTGTGGACTATGAAATCAAACGCTACCAACGTGACCCCAAAACGATGCTGGCGCCCAAATCGTTGTTGAAAATCCATCCGCTGGGGAAATCTCCCGTCATTACAGATGGTGATATCACCGTTGCAGAATCAGGTGCGATTATTGAGTATTTGATTGATCGCTACGATGTTGAGCACAAGCTAGTTCCAGCTGCCGGCACACCAACACGCCTTCGGTACACCTACTGGCTGCACTTCGCGGAAGGTTCGGCCATGTCGCCGCTCTTGATGAAGCTGGTGTTTAACCACATTGAAAAAGCCCCGATGCCGTTTTTTGCCAAGCCGATAGCCAAAGCTATTTCTAAAAAAACCAAGGAAAGTTTTATTGAGCCGCAAATCAAAGCGCATTTGGACTACATAGAGTCGGAGCTAGCAAAATCCACCTGGTTTGCAGGCGGACGTTTAACGGGCGCAGACATTCAAATGAGCTTTCCACTAGAGGCCGCTGCAGCGCGCGGTGGCTTGGATGAGTCTTACCCAAAAATCATAGCCTTTATCAAACGTATTCACGCTAGAGCCGGCTACAAACGCGCGCTTGAGCGGGGCGGTGAATACAGTTTGTTGAGCTGAATATTTCAATATTGCTATATTTAAAATAGCACCTTAGGCAATAAATACGCCGGCTACAGCAATTTTTAGCTGTTTTAGCTATTTTCAGAACATTGCAACTTAAATCGCTTTTTGATTTACCCGTCTCATCAGTGCTTCCGCGCTTTCCTTGCGCTCACTGTAGCGGTCGACCAAATAGGGTGAGACGTTGCGCGTCAGCAGCGTAAATTTCACCAGTTCTTCCATCACATCAACCACGCGGTCGTAGTAGGCCGATGGTTTCATGCGCCCTGCCTCGTCAAATTCCAAAAATGCTTTGGCGACCGAAGATTGGTTGGGAATGGTCAACATCCGCATCCAGCGACCTAAAACGCGCAGCTGGTTGACTGCGTTGAACGACTGTGAGCCGCCGCAAACTTGCATGACCGCCAAGGTTTTGCCTTGGGTTGGGCGCACTGCACCTGCAGACAGCGGAATCCAGTCGATTTGTGTTTTCATGATCCCTGTCATCGCCCCGTGGCGCTCAGGAGATGTCCAAACCATGCCCTCTGACCAAGCAGCCAATTCGCGTAATTCTTGTACTTTGGGGTGATTGTCGGGCGCATCGTCCGCCAGTGGCAGGCCGTGCGGGTCAAAAGTGCGGGTTTCGCAGCCCATGGCTTGCAGCAAACGGGCTGCTTCTTCGCTCAACAAGCGGCTGAACGACCGCTCCCGCAGCGAGCCGTACAGCAGCAAAATGCGGGGCGGGTGCGGCATCTGCAGTTGCGCCTCTTTGGGACTCGTTAGAAGCTTTTCCGCGTCGGGAATCTCAAAAAGCGCGGCATCAAGGTTTGGCAAATCGGTCATTAAATTTTGAGGAAAAAAAGTGAAAGGTGCAAATTAATCGATAAAAATCAAAAACTTACGGGTTCAAGCAGGTGGTTAATCCCCCACCCAACTGCTGCGCCAACGGCTTGTGCAGCCACAAAAGCCAAAGCACTAGCAGGTGCAATGCCCGCAAAACTGTCGCTAAACATCCGCCCCATCACGGCGGCGGGGTTGGCAAACGAGGTGCTGGCGGTAAACCAATAGGCTGCGCCTATGTAGCAAGCGACTAGGGTGCTGGCTTTAGCATTTACGCTGGCAGCGCCTGAACGCAAAATCACGACGATCAAACCCGCTGTTGCCAGCGCTTCAGCAATCCATTGACCTTGGCCGCTGCGCACATGGTTGCTCAATTGCAGCACGGGCATGTCAAACATAGCGTTGGCTAGCCATGCACCAGCTATGGCACCCAGTAGCTGAAATGCTATAAAAAGTATAGCTGAATAGGCAATAAATACGCCGGCTAGAGTGCTATTTTGACCCTTAATTTGAGATTTTGACCGTCTCTTTGAATATTCACCCCATGCAGATACCAAAGTTACCAGCGGGTTGAAATGCGCACCGCTGATGGGACCCAAAATCTCAATCAGCACAAACAACGCAAAAACGGTGGCAAGGGTGTTGGCAAGCAGTGCAACGCCTATATTACCCCCACTCAAACGCTCAGCCATGATGCCCGAGCCGATGACGGCGCAGAGCAGGGCGGCGGTGCCTATGAATTCAGCGAAAAGTTGCTTTTTAAGATCAATTTTTGGTGCTTCGTTGATGTTGTCTGCCGCGCTCATGATTTAGCAAGTTCGCGGGCGCTGGTTTGCAGCATCAGTTTGTTGACGCTGGCGGCGGGCAGGCTGACCAATAATTCGAGCCGGCGGCGGATGGCGTGCAGGGTTTGGCGGAAAGCCTCTAGTTTTTCGATATCTGTGCCGTCGCCAGCTGATGGGTCGGCATAGCTCCAGTGTGCAGTGGCGGGTTGGCCGGGCCAATAGGGGCAGACTTCACCCGCAGCGTTGTCGCACACGGTGATGACCAAATCCATGTGCGGCGCATCGGGAAGCGCAAATTCATCCCAACTTTTGCTGTACAGCCCGTCGGTGCTGATGCCTGCTTTTTGCAGCGTTTGCAGCCCCAAAGGGTTAGGCTGCTGGTTGTCGCGCGGGCTGCTGCCAGCGGAGAAGCCTTTGAATCTGCCTTGCCCTAGGTGGTTCAGCAAGGCTTCCGCCAAAATGCTGCGGGCGGAGTTATGGGTGCATAAAAAGAGAACGTTGATGGCTTTGTCGGTCATGGAGAAGTCCTTTAAATGGGTGTATCAGTGGGTTTGAGAGAGGGAAGGGAGAAGGAAGGGAGAGGGGGCGGTGCGAAAGAGCAACCGGACGTGCAACTATTCGTTGATGCATTTGAGCTGTAAATCGCTGCATCGTTTAGAGTTTGCGAGTTTGAAAACTCAAAATCAGGCAATACCACCACAGGCGAAAAGCCACCGCCTTCGGTGCGGAAGTTGGTGGTTTGGCCGGTGTAGGTGCGGGCGGCCAGAAGTTGGATATGCCCGCTGTAGGTGTAGGCGCGAATGTCAAACTTCAGATCGGTGGCAACGCCGTCCACATTGACCAGCCGCTGGCCGGGCGGCACGAGGGCTTGAGCGATATAGTCGCCCCAGTTGCCAGCCAAAATCTCTTCCCACACCCGTTTGGTGATCTTGTCGCCCCGATACGCGGCTTTGCTGGCATAGCCGGCCACGGGTTTGAAGAAGAGCTGTTTGCGCTGCGCCCATAGGGTATCGGCGTGTTCACGGGTAACACGCTGGGTGGCCGGGATGCTGCCAGACAGGCAGGCACGGTCTGCGCTCGAAACACCCCAGTCACTGAGCAGCGCGTCGCTAGAGAGGGTGATCAAGTGCTGTTTGTTGGCGCGCAACGCATGGGCGTGGGGGTGCGGTGTGACGACCGCAGCGCCAGCCACGTAGGCGTCGTGCAGGGCTTGGTGGGTGGGGGCGGACAGGTCAAAGTCGGTCAGGCGGTTGTAGACCAGGTCTACGGCTGTATTGCCGGCGGCGCTCTGGTGCCAGAGCTGGCCATCGTGCCACTTCAGCGCCTGCGGGTCGGTGATGATGGCTTGGACGCCGCGCTGCTCAAACATCTGGCGGCACAGGGCGAACTCGGGTGCGAGGTATTGGGCGTCGGGTGCATCGTCGACGATGGCGATAGTTCTCAGCGGAGCATCACCACGTTGCAAATGCCATTCGTTGGCGAACATCTCAAAAAATGTTTGCTCCAAGGCATCCAGATTCACATAGGTGTTCATGGCTGCTGACATGGGTGTGCAGCAGGCGCGGTGGGCGCGTGCCAGTGCAGCGTTGAGCAGGGCACCGCCGGCGTTGGTGTTGATTTCAATCAGCTGCGGGCCTTTGGGTGGCGATTGGCTGGTGTCCACATGGAAGTCGTAGCCCATGAACGCACCCAGCGGGCCAAAGCTGGTTTGTGCAATGGCGGGCGCGGTTTTGAGCGCCAAGGCTTGGTAAGTGGGCAGTTGCATGACCCGTTCAATCGCGGCGATAGCGTCTTTTATGGATTGGTAGGTGGCTTGGGATAAAAACACCACGCTGTTGGAGAATAAATGCGGTTGCGCTGTGGCGATGCCGCTGGCCAAGCCCTGCAGGCTGAGGTCGCGTTCTAGCTCTAGTCGCAGTTGGTCAACATCCAGCGTTTTGCACATGCAGCCGTGGTTCAAGGCGTCGGCGATGCTCATAGTCGTCATGCTTAGCAGGTGGTGCAGGTAGCGAGATCGGGCACGGCGCAAGCTTGGCCTTGGCAGCAATGTTCGGTGAGGTAAGCCAAGAGTGCGCTCATGTGCTCGAAATTGGCGCGGTAGATCAGGTTGCGTCCCCGTGGCTCACAGCTAGCCAGGCCAGAATGTACTAGTTCTTTGAGATGGAATGACAGGGCGCTGGCGGCAATGTCCAATTGATCGGCCATCACCCCAGGTGTCAGACCATCGGCTCCAGCCACCACCAAAGCCCTGAAAGCACGCAAACGCTGGGCTTGCGCCAAGGCGGCCAGTGATTTGACTGCAAGTGATTCAGAGATGAGTGGTGTGTTTAATGCTTCCATATTTCAATTATATTTGAAATATGGAAGCATATGTAGATATATTCAGATTTTGCGAGCACATTCAGCGTCATAAAACGGCCATAAAACCTTCATAAGCCTGTCACACACAAATCGCAAACTGCATGCACATTCAATAGAAAAGGAATATGCATGAGAGAAATACCAACACCTACGTTTGATCTGTCACCCATAGCCTTACCTCGGGGGTTACTTCACCGACCCATTCAGCCGAGCAGCTTGCAGCATCAGCAAACTGCTGCAATCAGCGGACGTAGCAGTATTGAAGTTTCTTGGGCAAAACATCAAGATGAAGTAAGGGAAGCCCAGCGCCTTCGATTTGATGTGTTTGCCACTGAAATGGGGGCACGGTTGCAAACGACCCTGGCGGGCCACGATATTGATGCTTTTGACAATTATTGCGAGCATTTATTGGTGCGTGATACAGAAACCAAGCGCGTTGTAGGTACCTACCGAGCGTTAACACCAGCGCAGGCTAAACGTGTGGGCAGCACGTACAGCGACTCAGAATTTGATTTAACGCGCCTGCGTACTCTGCGTCCACATATGGTTGAGTTGGGGCGAAGCTGTGTACATGTTGATTACAGACAGGGTGCTGTCATCATGGCGCTTTGGGGTGCATTGGCTGAGTTTATGGAGCGCAATCAGTTGCACACCATGATTGGCTGCGCGAGTATTCCCATGCTGCACAACGGCATTGTCAGTGGTGATGCCGCAGCGAGTATTTGGCGGCAAGTCAAAGAAAAGCATTTGGCACCGTTTGAGCAGCAAGTGACGCCGCGTTTGTCACTTCCCGTTGACGAGCTAGACGACACTTTAGACATCGCTCCTCCTGCGTTGATCAAAGGCTACTTGCGCTTAGGTGCGAAAGTATTGGGTGCGCCCGCATGGGACCCAGATTTCAATACGGCAGATTTGCCGATGATGATGCGCATTTCAGACATGCCAGATCGCTATCGTAAGCATTTCTTAGGTGCGTAGCCGAGGTACTGCAATGCGTACTTTTTTTGAATCCGAACAAGCTTGGATTCAAGGCCTTTTAGCTAACGCTGCATGCCCCGAGTTTGAGGGGCACAAAGACGCAAAATTTCGTGCAGTGTTCATATCCGATATCCATTTAGGAACGCAGGGTTGCCAAGCTGGGCCATTGTTGGATTTTTTAAAAGCACATCCTAGTGACTACCTTTATTTAGTTGGCGACATCATTGATGGCTGGCAGTTGCGACGCAAATGGTTTTGGCCGCAGTCGCACAATGATGTGGTGCAAAAATTGCTAAGAAGTGCACGCAAAGGAACCCGTGTGATATTTGTGCCCGGCAACCATGATGAATTTGCGCGCGGGTTTATTGGGCACCATTTTGGCGGTGTTGAAGTCGTGCAAGATGCTGTACATGTGACTGCAAAAGGTGTCAAGCTATGGGTAATTCATGGCGACTATTTTGATGGCGTTATCCAATGTGCCAAATGGCTTGCTTATGTGGGTGATAACGCTTACGAATTCACACTCAAGCTCAATCGACATTTGAATCGATTGCGTGGACATTTTGGATTGCCATATTGGTCGTTGTCAGCGTATCTGAAGCAAAAAGTAAAAACAGCGTTGAATTATGTGACTGATTTTGAGGTGGCGGTAGCGCGTGAAGCGCGTAACCTTGGGCACGATGGTGTGGTCTGTGGGCATATACACAGAGCAGAAATGCGCACTATCGACGGGATACTGTATTGCAATGATGGCGACTGGGTAGAAAGCCAATCAGCCTTGGTCGAGCATTTAGACGGCCGTCTAGAACTCATCCACTGGGCAGAGCAAAGTACAGTGGATAAAAAGCAAAGCAAATTACAAGTAGCCGAACTACAAACGACACAGCATGAAATTAGTTTTAATCACTGACGCATGGCAGCCGCAGGTCAACGGCGTAGTAACAACGCTGGTAGAGTTGGTGCGTGAAATGCAAAAATTGGGCCATGAAGTTGAAGTCATTCATCCTGGCTTGTTTCGCACGCGACCTTGCCCTGGGTATGCGGGCATTGATTTGGCGATTAGACCGAGGAAAATATTGGCGCAGCTACTACACAACAGCCAAGCGAATGCCATTCACATCGCGACTGAAGGTCCGTTAGGATGGGCTGCACGTGGTTATTGTGCGAAGCATGGATTAGCGTTTACAACAGCGTTTCATACTAAATTTCCAGAGATTTTGAATGCAGCGCTAAAAATACCGTTAAGCTGGGGTTATGCGCTTTTTAGGCATTTTCATAAGCCATCTTCAGGAGTGATGGTTCCTACGCTAGGCGTTTTAAGTATGCTGCAAGCACGCGGGTTTGTTAATTTACAACAATGGACACACGGTGTTGACACCGAACTATTTAGTTTCCATGCGCAACCCTATGACCATATGCCACTTGAAGGTTTAGTGCGTCCATTGGCCTTGTTTGTAGGCCGTGTTTCCTATGAGAAAAACATTGAATCGTTTTTAAAATTAAAAATGCCTGGCACAAAAATTGTTTGTGGCGTAGGGCCACTGGAGCTCAGTTTAAAAAAACAATATCCCGAAGTGACATGGCTTGGCCTATTGGCTCGTGAGGAGTTGGCCAAAGTTTATGCGGCAGCGGACGTGTTTGTTTTTCCTAGTAAATCTGAAACTTTCGGACTCGTTTTGTTAGAAGCTATGGCATGTGGTACGCCAGTTGCGGCTTATCCAGTAGATGGTCCGCTTGAGGTACTGCGTGATGCGCGGGGGGAATCAAAAGGTGGCATTTTAGATGCAAATTTGCTGTCTGGAGCGAGTCAAGCTTTAAGACTGCCGAGAAGTGAAGCACGACAAAGAGCAGTTCAATTTAGCTGGAGTAATGCTGCGAAAATATTCGAAAATCATTTAGTAGTTGCCAATCCAGGCAAGCTTGTTGTTGAAAGCTAAATATTTATGGATCTAGTAATTTGGCGACATGCAGAAGCTGTTGACTGGCAAGAAGGTTGCGATGATCTTGATCGTGCTTTAACAGCGCGTGGCTATAAGCAAGCCATCCGAATGGCTGAATGGCTAGACCGGCAGTTACCAGAAAACACACGCATTTTTTCTAGCCATGCAAGACGCTGTGAAGACACTGTTTGCCGCTTAGACCGCAAATACAAAATACACAAAGATTTGTTACCTGAATCAAATGCGGGTGATATTTTGGTTTCTATTCAGTGGCCAACGGCTAAAGGCACGGTTTTATTGGTTGGTCACCAACCCATGATTGGGCAAATCATTGCTCAATCATTGGGTTTAAAAGACAGCGCTTGTGCCGTTAGAAAAGGCTCTGTTTGGTGGCTAAGAAGTCGCGAGCGAGATGGGCAAAGGCAAACCGTGCTCGTTGCCGTTCAAAGCGTTGATATGTTGTGATGCTTATTTGCTTGGACGCCCTGTTTTAAGCATAGGAACGGCTTTGAGGGCAAGCAAAAGCTGTGCATCTGTCATGGCTGCTAAAGCCTTGATTCCTGCGCGCAACAATTCACTTTTTTTGACAGGATGTTTTAAATCCGCTGCACGAAGCTTTAAGTTATCCAGAATGAGATATTCAGGCTTTGGAATCGTAAAACTGTCACGAACCAATTTGATTTTCTTAGCTTTTATCGGTTTTTCAGTCAATTTTTTTGCTACAGGTAAAGGGGTGATTTTCGTTACCCCAGTATTGTCATTGACTTTTTTAGGAGCTACTTTGCTGGCCGTAGCGATGGATTTGCTTACTGCTTTGGTAGCTGGTTTTACTGTTGACTTCGTTGCAGCATTGGAAGTTGCTTTGGGCAGTGTTTTAGTTGGTGCTTTTGATGGTGTCTTGGCTGAGGTTGTCATTGAATGCCTTTAAAAATTAACGGTATATATAGTTTATACCATTATTTTCAAAAATGCAATTGAGCTTGATTTCAAGCGTCACAGCCCAGCAAATTCAGATTCCAATTTACCTTTTTCCAAGCGACGGCTTCTTCTCGCAATAAGTGAGCTGATTGGGGAAATTCGTTTGCCCAGTCAGGTGGAAAAGTCAAAAATAAATGGCGATTTTCAATTTTTGGGATGGATAGTTTGATGCGGCCAATTTCTAAATCATTCCTTGCATGACACAAAATGACAGCCAATCGGAGACAAAACAGTTGCTGCGCAAACATGGTGTCAGTAAGTTCTAACTCCAATTTTTTCAATTTCCCTCTGTGTCCAAATATCAACATGCTAAGTCGGTGTGACTCTGATCCCGTGAATCCAGCAATGTCAGCATTGTCAAGGATGTATGCGCCGTGTTTGTGGTAATCGCTATGCGATATTTGACATCCAATTTCGTGCAGTTGAGCAGCCCATTCCAAAGCTTTTGAATCTTGAGCCAGTTCGCTGGTGCTGACAGCCAAGTTGTTCTGAATTTGTGCAAAAAAAGTAGACGCTATTTTCGATACACGGTTGACCTGTAATGCGTCGATGCCAAAATTTCTGGCTAAACGCTTGATTGAGGCGCTACGCACATCAATTTGTCCACTATCTCGGTCTAATAAATCATACAAAACACCATGCCGCAATGCACCTTCAGCAGGATGCAATGCCTCAATTTTTAGTAAATCAAAGAGTGCGCACAGAATACTAACACCGCCTGCAATGACGGCGCGTCTGTCTTCTTTCAAGCCAACCAGCTTGATCCGATCAATATGCTGAGCCTTGATAAGTTTTTCACGTAACCATCGCAATCCAGCATGGGTGACACTCGTTTCAGCCCAAACAGCCGCCTTTAAAATATCAGAGACTGAACCAATAGTGCCAGATGAGCCATAAGCAATATCCCAATCGTCTCTTTTATAAGTATTCAGTGACTCATCTAGTACTGCTTTGGCCGCAATTTCAGCCTTGATAAATGAGTTTTCGTCAATTTTCCCATTCGAGAAATACTTTATGGACCAAGCCACACTTCCAACGCGGTATGAGGCCATGTGATTTGCTGTTAGCCGGTGTCCCAATACAAGCTCTGTTGACCGACCACCAATGTCTATAACAAGTCGTTTTTCATCTGATTGCGGCAGTAGGTGCGAAACGCCTTGATAGATAAGCCTAGCTTCTTCTTGGCCAGAAATTACATCAATTGGAAATCCTAAAATTTCGCATCCACGCGCTAAAAATATATCGCGATTTCGAGCCTCTCTGAGCGTTTGTGTTGCTACTGCTCGAACTTCACTAGGTTTGAAGTTGGAGAGTCGCTCCCCAAAGCGAGCTAAGCAATCCCAGCCGCGTTGCATAGCTTCTGGCGTCAAATTCCTTTCAGAATCTAATCCACTGCCCTGTCTAACCGTTTCTTTTAAATACTCTGAACGATGAATTTGACCATGATCTAAGTTGCCAATTTCTAGACGAAAACTGTTTGACCCTAAATCTACTGCGGCTAGCCGTGTTCCGTTTTGCATACTAATTTTTCAAAATAACTAAAGCATAGCACTCACATGCTCAGCAATCCGATGTCGAGCCTGACGAGTGCTAATAAAGTGACGGTACAACTAGCTCATTAGGTATCGGGCGTCTTACATAGTCGTCATGTCTCTCTCTAGGTGGCAATATGACTGCAGGATGGTCAACTTCTTGATAGTCAATTTGTGACAAAAGATGATGAATGCAATTGAGACGTGCTTTCTTTTTATCATCAGCTTCCACAACCCACCAAGGGGCTTCAGGGATGTGCGTTCGTTCAAGCATAATTTCTTTAGCCTTTGTGTATTCTTCCCATCGACGACGTGATTCCAAGTCCATTGGGCTTAATTTCCACTGTTTTAGCGGGTCATGAATTCGTCCTAAAAATCGTATGCTTTGCTCTTCGTCTGATATTGAAAACCAGTATTTGATAAGAATAATGCCAGAGCGAGTCAGCATTTTTTCGAATTCTGGAACCGTACGAAAAAATTCTTCATACTGCTGATCATCACAAAACCCCATTACTCTTTCAACGCCCGCACGGTTATACCAACTCCGATCAAAGAGAACGATTTCTCCAGCGGCAGGCAAGTGTGAAATAAAGCGCTGAAAGTACCACTGAGTTCGTTCCCGGTCGCTAGGTGCGGGTAATGCTGCAACACGGCAGACACGTGGATTTAGCCTTTGCGTGATGCGTTTGATAACACCACCCTTGCCCGCAGCGTCACGCCCCTCAAAGAGAATCACTACTTTCTTTTCGGTTTTTACAATCCAGTCTTGCAGCTTCACTAACTCAGCTTGCATTCTGAACAATTCACGAAAATATACTCGACGGCTTTCTCTGTATTCGTCGCTTTCAGCGGCTAATAGAGCATGTGTGACCTCATCAGAGTCGTGATCATCGTGCTCAAGCTCGCGTTCTTCATCATAACTATCGCTCAAATCTTCGCGTATTCTTTGTATCAATTGTTCATGTTCTTTGGTCATTTCTTACTCCACATTTAACTTTAGACACGCCTAACATAAAATAAGTTTGTGACAGTAGCATGACAAAAAAGTGACTTAATTTTTTATCAAATGCATCCATTTCTTTTGTGCTAGCAGTTTTTTGTCACACAATTGACATAAAAACTACTTAAAGTACAGCCATTGTTCAACAACCAATGAGGTTTCTCAATGAAGTTTTCATCTAAATTTACACTAGCTACTGTTGCTGGTATCACTGCTTTGACGCATTCTTTTGGCGCTTTCGCGCAAGATGTTACAGGTGCTGGCGCATCATTTCCTGCGCCTTTGTATTCAAAATGGGCTTCTGATTACAACAAGGCAACTGGTGTCAAGATCAATTACCAATCTGTGGGTTCTGGCGCGGGCATCAAGCAAATTGACGCTAAAACGGTTGATTTTGGTGCATCTGATATGCCATTGAAAGACGACGAGTTGAAAGCCAAGGGTTTGGTGCAATTCCCAACGGTTATTGGTGGTGTTGTACCGGTTGTTAACATTAAAGGCATTGCGCCAGGACAATTGAAGCTTAACGGTCAAGTTCTTGGTGATATTTATCTGGGGAAAATTACAAAATGGGATGATGCTGCTATCAAGGCATTGAATCCAACTCTTGCTTTGCCCTCGGACGTTATTTCGCCCGTTCGTCGCGCGGACGGATCAGGAACAAGTTTTATATTTACTAACTACTTGAGTAAAGTAAATGCTGAGTGGAAGTCAAAAGTGGGTGAGGGAACTGCAGTGAATTGGCCTGTTGGGGCTGGTGGCAAGGGAAATGAAGGCGTAGCAGCATTTGTGAACCGTCTTCCTAATTCTATTGGTTATGTTGAATATGCCTACGTAAAACAAAACAAAATGACTTTTGCAGTGATGCAAAATGCCGCTGGCACTTTTGTCTCTCCTGATGATTTGACTTTTAAGGCAGCTGCCGCAGGTGCGGATTGGGCAAAGAGTTTCTACCAGATTTTGACAAATCAAGCTGGCAAAGATGCTTGGCCTTTGACGGGGGCAACGTTTATTTTGATGCACAAAGCGCAAGATAAGCCCGTTCAAGCAACAGCTACATTGAAGTTTTTTGATTGGGGTTACAAGAATGGTGATAAAACTGCTGAGGATTTGGATTATTCGCCTATGCCAGCTAGTGTTAAGACAGCGATTGAGAAATCTTGGATGGAAATTAAAGACGGTACGGGTAAGTCTGTGGCAGTGAAATAATCGGATATAAATTATAAATATTGATGGAGTAAAAAGTGTCTTCAACACTCCCTGCCAGTGAAGCTCCTTTTGGAATGACCGGCTCTGATCGTAGATCAGAGCCGGTGAGAATTGTTTCAAAACCTCCCTCAAACAAGCCCAAGAGTTGGGGGGCTTTGCCTGATAAGCTTTTTGGGATAGCGGCAAAAAGTGCTGCAATACTGACGCTAGTCATGCTACTGGGGATACTGTTGTCCTTGGTTGTGGGTGCCTTACCTGCGATACAAAAGTTTGGTTTTGGTTTTTTAACCAGCAGCACTTGGGATCCTGTTAAGGAGGACTTTGGTGGTTTGGTGATGATTTATGGCACTTTAGCTACATCATTTATTGCTTTGTTGATTGCTGTGCCAGTTAGCTTTGGAATTGCATTATTTTTAACAGAGCTCTCTCCTGCCTGGCTCAAAAGACCATTGGGTACAGCAATCGAGCTGTTAGCTGCAGTGCCATCCATTGTTTATGGCATGTGGGGCTTATTGGTTTTCGGCCCTATTCTTGCAACCTATGTTCAGCAACCTTTGCAGTCATTACTGAAAGATATTCCGATTCTTGGGGGGCTAGTTTCAGGGCCTCCAGTTGGCATTGGCATACTATCTGCGGGCATTATTTTGGCGATTATGATTATTCCATTCATCGCCTCAGTGATGCGCGACGTGTTTGAAGTGACGCCGCCTATGCTGAAAGAATCGGCCTACGCATTAGGGTCAACAACTTGGGAGGTTATGTCTAAGGTTGTTTTGCCTTACACCAAGGCTGGTGTTGTTGGTGGCATCATGCTTGGCCTTGGTCGCGCTTTGGGCGAGACAATGGCCGTCACATTTATTATTGGCAACACAAATCAACTGAATTCTTTGAGCGTGTTTGAAGCCGCCAATAGTATTACTTCTGCGTTGGCAAATGAATTCGCAGAAGCTGGCGCTGGGCTGCATCAAGCGTCACTGTTTTATCTTGGTTTGGTTTTGTTTTTCATTACTTTTGTGGTTTTAACGTTGTCGAAATTGTTGCTCACGCAGCTCAAAAAGAGTGAAGGAGCCAAGTCATGACAACTGGTGAAAAACTTTTGAATACAAAGAATATCAGTTCCTTGCGCGTGCAAAAATTTAATCAGCGAAAAAGGACAAATAAAATTGCCTTGGTATTGTCATTGCTTGCTATGTGTTTTGGGCTTTTTTGGTTAATTTGGATACTTTGGGAAACCATACGACTAGGTGTTGGTGGACTAACCATGGCGACATTAACTGAAATGACTCCACCACCCAATGAAATTGGCGGCATTGCGAATGCAATTTACGGTTCGTTTTTGATGGTTCTTTTGGCAACTTTTGTTGGTACGCCTATCGGCATCATGGCTGGTATATATCTTGCAGAATATGAAACAAAAAGCTGGTTAGCTAACACTACTAGGTTTGTGAATGATATTTTATTGTCTGCGCCTTCTATCGTGATTGGCTTATTTGTGTATGCCGTTATCGTGACACGGTTTAAGTCATTCTCAGGTTGGGCTGGTGTGATTGCTCTTGCGATGATTGCTATTCCGGTAGTTATTCGGACAACAGAAAACATGCTTCAGCTTGTTCCCGCTGGCTTGCGAGAGGCTGCATATGCTCTTGGTGCGCCTAAATGGAAGGTAATTACAAAAATTACATTACGGGCTGCGCAGGCTGGTGTTGTCACAGGGCTGTTGCTTGCTGTTGCTCGCATTTCAGGTGAAACAGCGCCTTTGTTGTTTACTGCCCTGAATAATCAATTTTGGACATCCAGTTTGAGTGAACCGATGGCAAGCTTACCTGTAACTATTTTTAAGTTTGCGATGAGCCCGTACGAGAATTGGCAACAACTGGCGTGGGCGGGTGTTTTCCTTATTACGATAGCCGTTTTAGGCTTGAATATATTGGCTCGCGTTATCACTCGTAATAAAAATTAAATTATTAAAAATGCTAAACAAAAATCAAATTTCAAAATTATCTGTTCAAGATTTGCATTTTTATTATGGAAAATTCCATGCATTAAAAGGTATTAATCTAGAAATTCCGGAAAAGAAAGTAACTGCGTTTATTGGACCTTCTGGATGTGGCAAATCTACTTTGTTGCGTACATTCAACCGTATGTTTGAACTGTATCCAGAGCAAAGCGCGACTGGAGCAATCAAGCTTGATGGCCAAGACTTGTTAACTTCTAAAGAGGATGTCGCTTTAATACGTGCAAAAATTGGCATGGTATTTCAAAAGCCTACCCCTTTTCCTATGTCCATTTATGACAATGTGGCTTTTGGAGTCAAGTTGTTTGAAAATTTGAATACGACAGATTTAGAAGAGCGTGTCGAATGGGCTTTACGAAAAGCGGCATTGTGGACTGAGGTCAAAGATAAATTGAATCAATCGGGTTCAGGTTTATCTGGCGGTCAACAGCAACGCTTGTGTATTGCTAGAGGTATAGCAATTAAGCCTGAAGTTCTGCTTTTAGATGAACCGTGTTCAGCGCTTGATCCTATTTCGACTTCTAAAATTGAAGAGCTTATTACTGAATTGAAATCAGATTATACGGTTCTTATTGTTACGCACAACATGCAGCAAGCTGCTAGATGTAGTGACTATACGGCTTACATGTATTTGGGCGATTTAATTGAATTTGGGGCAACGGATGAGTTGTTCTTTAAACCCAAGCGCAAAGAAACAGAAGATTACATCACAGGTCGTTTTGGTTAAAAATTACTAAGGAATACAGCATGCCTGATAAACATTTATCAACACAATTTGACAGCGAACTCAACGGCGTATCTTCGAAAGTGATGGAGATGGGTGGTTTGGTGGAGGCGCAGATCAGATTGGCGATTCAGTCGCTTTCAACATTCAGTGTAGAAGCTGCAAATCAAGTAACCGATACCGAAACTCGCGTTAACACGATGGAGGTTGAAATTGACCGAGATTTGTCATCTATTATTGCTCGCAGGCAGCCAACAGCCCGAGATCTGCGTTTGCTTATAGCTATTTCTAAAACGACTGCTAATTTAGAGCGAGCTGGAGATGAAGCCGATAAAATCGCTCGAATGGTTAAGTCGATACTTCACAGCGGGTCGGCACGCGCACTTCCATCAGCTGATTTACGTTTGGCAGCGGATCTAGCGTCAAATCAATTGCGTAAGGCGTTAGATAGTTTTGCAAGACTCGATACGGGTATGGCTGTTGGTATTTTGAAGGAAGATGACATCATTGACAAAGAGTTTGATGGCTTTGTACGCAAACTCATAACTTACATGATGGAAGACCCGAGGACGATATCTGCAAGTTTAGATCTGTTGTTCGTTGCAAAAGCGATAGAGCGAATTGGAGATCATGCAAAAAATATTGCGGAAGTCGTTATTTATATCGTTAAGGGCGCCGATGTGAGGCATACCACGATGGCTGAAATTGAGTCTGCAGTTAAGTCGTTGTAACTCTAAGTTCATGAAGACAACCCCTCGCGTACTCATTGTCGAAGATGAGCCAGCAATAGCTGAATTGCTAACTATTAACCTTAAGCACAACGGTTTTGCACCTGTTTGGGCTGGCGACGGTGTGGCGGCTCAGCGAGAGCTTGATGCCACTTTGCCAGATGTTATTTTGCTTGACTGGATGTTGCCAGGTCAAAGTGGTCTGAGTTTGGCGCGCAAATGGCGTGCTGACCCTCGTACTAAAGATGTTCCCGTAATTTTACTAACTGCGAAAAGTGATGAACCAGATAAGATTGCTGGTCTAGATGCTGGTGCTGATGACTACATCACAAAGCCATTTTCAATTAAAGAAATGCTGGCTCGTTTAAGAGCTGTTTTAAGAAGACGTAGTCCTGAAATTAGTTTGCAAATTTTAACGATTGGCGAGTTGCAACTTGATGGGGCTACGCATCGTGTTACTTTTCAAGATTCTGCTTTGAAGCTTGGGCCAACCGAGTTTAAACTTCTTCAGCACTTGATGTCTTATCCTGAGCGTGTTCACAGCCGCGGACAATTGCTAGATAAGGTGTGGGGAGATCGCGTATATATTGAAGAGCGAACTGTTGATGTTCACATCAAAAGATTGCGCGAGGCTCTGGGTCATGGGGGAGCACACGTCGAAACAGTTCGTGGTACAGGCTATCGTATTACAGCTCAAGCCACGGCAGTTTTTGCAAAATAATCTAAAACGATGTGGCGATTTTTTGAAGTTTTTTTGTGGCAACTTGCTTGTGTTGCTCTGATTGCATTTATAGCTTTCCAACTTAATATCAATGTGGATTTTTTATTGATTGCACTTGTTGGAGCGCTCATTGGGGTGCTAATTTGGTTGTTTATCAATTTGAGTAGAAGCAGGCTTTTTTTGGAATGGATCCGTTCGGGTGATGTATCCCATGCTCCAAAACTAAACGGTGTTTGGGGGGAGGTAACTGACCGTACACGCCGATTGCTACGAGATCAGATTAAAACACTGCACAACAGTAATAAAAGACTAGACGATTTTCTTGCTGCAATACAGGCTTCACCAAACGGGGTTATTTTGCTAGATGCGAATGCTCAAATTGAATGGTGCAACTTAACGGCTGCAAGCCATTTTGGATTGAATCCAACGGCAGATATTTCACAGCATATTGGCAATTTAGTGCGCGATCCTATTTTTGCCGCATACTTCGCGGCTGGGAATTTTGTAAGCGAGGTCACAATTTCCGGGAAAAGTAGTACTACTAGCCGAGCTAGTAGATTAGCTGTTCAAATCCATCCTTATGGACAAGGTAAGAAATTACTTTTGTCGAACGACGTGACAGGGCGCGAAGCTGCTGAGTTAATGAGAAGAGATTTTGTGGCTAATGTCTCACATGAAATTCGTACCCCATTGACCGTTCTCAGTGGATTTGTAGAGACTCTCCAGACTTTAGATTTGGGCGATATAGATCGCAATAAATATTTGGGATTGATGGAGCAGCAAACACAGCGTATGCAATCACTTGTTAGCGATTTATTGATACTTTCTAAGCTTGAAGGCAGTCCATCACCACTATCTGATACTTGGGTTAGTGCTGACGCCTTAGCTGACGCTTGTGAGCTAGAAGCGAAAGTGTTGATGGCTGATATGCGCAATAAATTGAGTGATGCTGTAACAAAATCTAATGTTATTGAAAATCTAATTTTTGAAATTCAACCAAATCTAGAACTGGCCGGTTCGCAATCCGAATTGTTGAGTGCTATGTGTAATTTGGTAAATAATGCCGTTCGTTACACGCCAGCTGAGGGAAGAATTAGCGTTTCGTTGCAAGTCTCTGATCGAGGCGGTGCAGTTTTTTCTGTTGCAGATACAGGTTCGGGCATTGCTTCTGAGCATTTGCCAAGGTTGACGGAACGTTTTTACCGTGTAGATACCAGCCGCTCGCGCGAATCAGGAGGTACTGGTTTAGGCTTGGCTATCGTCAAACATGTCGTTCAACGACACGGTGGCGAGCTGCAAATTTCCAGCACGCTTGGTAAGGGTTCCAAGTTTTGTTTCACATTACCTGAATCCAGGGTGCGATTCAAAAATACAAAAAATACATAGTCGCAAGTTCGGCGTAAGAACATAAACTTGGCAGGCTGTGCAATTAATGGCACAATAGAGTCTGTTACCTAGGCCCTTCCTGCCACAGTCGCATCCGCTAACCGGTTAAGCCGTGTCGCGGAAGGTTATTAAAACTAAACTTGAGTTTCCTAAAGGGAAACGGAGGTCAGCGGAAAAATGAGTCAATCACCAACGACGCAGCCTAACGGCTCTGTCTATCAAGCCTATTCGGGCAACACCTTCCTTTTCGGCGGCAATGCGCCCTATGTCGAAGAGATGTATGAAAATTATTTAGCCAATCCAGGCAGTGTGCCTGATAGCTGGCGTGATTATTTCGATGCTTTGCAATATGTGCCTGCCGTAGACGGCAGTAACGCAAAAGATGTACCGCACTTACCTGTCATCAACGCATTTGCTGATCGTGCTAAGCAAGGTGGCACCAAAGTTGTTATGGGCAGCGCAGACGCTGAAATGGGGCGTAAACGCACGTCAGTACAGCAATTAATCGCCGCATATCGCAATGTAGGCGCTCGCTGGGCTGATTTAGATCCTTTGAAGCGCACTGAGCGAGACAAAATTCCTGAGCTTGACCCCGTTTTTTATGGGTTTAGCGATGCCGACCAAGAAACTGTGTTTGACACAAGCAACACCTTCTTTGGCAAAAACAGCATGAGCTTGCGTGAACTGATGAATGCATTACGTGAGACGTATTGCAGCAGCATTGGTGCTGAGTACATGTACATCACCGATCAAGGTAAAAAGCGCTGGTGGCAGCAAAAGCTAGAAAGTGTTCGCAGCAAGCCAAGTTTGGCGGCTGACAAAAAACTGCATATTTTGGACAGATTAACAGCTGCTGAGGGTTTAGAGCGCTTTTTGCACACCAAATACGTTGGTCAAAAACGTTTCTCCTTAGAAGGCGGTGAGAGTTTCATCGTTTGTATGGACGAGCTGATTCAGCGCGGCGGCAGTATGGGTTTGCAAGAAATCGTCATTGGGATGGCGCATCGCGGCCGGTTGAACGTTTTGGTGAATTCGCTGGGCAAAGTACCTGCAGACTTATTTGCTGAATTCGACCACACTGCGCCTGAAGACTTGCCAAGCGGTGACGTGAAATATCACCAAGGTTTCAGCTCTGATGTGACTACCCCAGGCGGTCCGGTGCATTTGACCTTGGCTTTTAACCCATCGCACTTAGAAATCGTTAACCCAGTGGTTGAAGGTTCAGTACGTGCTCGTATGGACAGACGTGCTGACCCCCAAGGCAAGCAAGTATTGCCTGTGTTGGTGCACGGTGATGCTGCTTTTGCAGGTCAAGGCGTGGTGATGGAAACCTTGGCCTTGGCCGAAACACGTGGCTATTTCACTGGCGGCACAGTGCATATTGTGATCAACAACCAAATTGGTTTCACCACAAGCGACCCACGCGACAGCCGCTCAACGCTGTATTGCTCAGACGTTGTGAAGATGATTGAAGCGCCCGTTTTGCACGTCAATGGTGATGATCCAGAAGCAGTGGTGTTGGCAACGCAATGGGCCTTGGAATACCGCATGGAGTTCCAAAAAGACGTGGTGGTTGACATTATTTGTTTCCGCAAACTCGGTCATAACGAACAAGATACACCAGCGCTGACGCAGCCACTGATGTACAAGAAAATTACTGCTCACCCAGGTACACGTAAGCTATATGCAGATAAGTTGACTACCCAAGGTATGGGTGCAACATTGGGTGACGACATGGTCAAATCCATGCGCGCTGCTTTAGATGCAGGTAAAAATACATTTAACCCTGTTATTACCAACTTTAAGAACAAGTTCGCAGTTGATTGGCTGCCATACTTGAGTAAAAAGTGGACAGATGCGGGAGATACGTCGATTCCTATGGCTGAGTGGAAACGTTTGGCTGAGAAAATAACGACGATTCCCGACAGCGTTACACCACACCAGTTGGTGAAAAAAGTCTATGCAGACCGTGCCGCTATGGGGCGTGGTGATATTCCGGTTGACTGGGGTATGGGCGAGCACATGGCGTTTGCTTCCTTGGTTGCCAGTGGATACCCAGTGCGTTTGTCGGGTGAAGATTGCGGTCGTGGCACATTTACACATCGCCATGCTGTGATTCACGATCAAAACCGTGAAAAGTTTGACGAAGGCACTTATACACCGCTGCAAAACGTGTCACCAACGCAAGCACCGTTTGTCGTGATTGATTCAATTTTGTCGGAAGAAGCTGTGCTGGCTTTTGAATACGGTTATGCATCCAATGACCCAAATACTTTCGTGATTTGGGAAGCGCAGTTTGGTGATTTCGCTAATGGTGCTCAGGTCGTGATTGACCAGTTTATCGCCAGTGGCGAAGTGAAGTGGGGCCGCGTGAACGGCATCACTTTGATGTTGCCGCACGGCTATGAAGGCCAAGGTCCCGAGCATAGTTCGGCACGCTTGGAGCGTTTCATGCAGCTGAGTGCTGATACCAATATGCAAGTGGTGCAGCCGACAACAGCCAGCCAGATTTTCCACATCTTGCGTCGCCAGATGGTGCGTAATTTGCGTAAGCCTTTGATCATCATGACACCGAAGTCGCTCTTGCGTGCCAAAGACGCCGCTTCACCGCTGTCTGAGTTCACCAAAGGCATGTTCCAAACGGTCATTCCTGAGAACAAAGAGCTCAAAGCAGACAAGGTGAAACGCGTTGTGGCTTGCTCTGGCAAGATATATTACGACTTAGTCAAGCGCCGCGAAGAAAGCGGCCATGACGACACAGCCATCATCCGCGTTGAGCAGTTGTACCCGTTCCCACACAAAGCTTTTGCTACAGAGTTGAAAAAATACGGCAATGCAACAGAGGTTGTGTGGTGTCAAGATGAACCGCAAAACCAAGGCGCTTGGTTCTTTGTACAGCACTACATCCATGAAAATATGACGGATGGGCAAAAGCTGGGTTACGCAGGTCGTGCAGCATCTGCTTCGCCAGCAGTGGGTTATTCGCACCTGCACCAAGAGCAGCTGAAGGCGCTTTTGGATGCAGCATTTGGCAAGCTCAAAGGTTTTGTACTTACAAAATAATCAATAAAAACATAGACTTATAAATTTCTAAAACACTTTATAAGTCAATTTAAAAGACATATTGAAAGAATATCATGGCTATCATCGAAGTAAAAGTCCCTCAGTTATCTGAATCCGTGGCGGAAGCCACCATGTTGACTTGGAAGAAAAAAGCAGGTGAATACGTCGCTGTTGACGAAATTTTGATTGAAATCGAGACGGACAAAGTCGTTTTGGAAGTACCTGCACCTAGCGCTGGCGTCCTCGCGGAAATCGTTGTGGGTGACGGAGCTACCGTTGCCGCAGAACAATTAATTGCGCGTATCGACACCGAAGGTAAAGCTGGCGCTGCTGCTTCAGCTCCCGCACCTGTAGCACAAGCAGCTGCTGTAACTGCCCCAGTTGCTGCCGGAGCTGCTGGTGGTTCTATGGCTGGCGTCGCCATGCCAGCAGCAGCTAAGTTGATGGCCGATAACCAGTTGGCAAGTGGCTCTGTCGCAGGTACTGGCAAAGATGGCCGAGTCACCAAGGGTGATGTTTTGAGTGCTGTTGCTTCTGGTTCGATAACCGAAAACGCTATTAATAGCATAGCTGCTCAGGCAGTAAATACGCCGGCTACAGCCAAATTATTGCCTCAAGTTGCAGTAAATTCACCAAACTTGGGTGATCGCCCAGAGCAACGCGTACCGATGAGCCGTTTGCGCGCTCGCGTGGCTGAGCGTTTGCTGCAATCACAATCTACCAACGCCATTTTGACCACGTTTAACGAGATCAACATGGCTCCAGTTTTGGACATGCGTAAGCGCATGCAAGAGAAGTTTGAAAAAGAGCACGGCGTCAAGCTCGGCTTTATGAGCTTCTTTGTCAAAGCAGCCGTTCACGCTTTGAAGAAATTCCCAGTGTTGAACGCCAGCGTTGATGGCACTGATATTGTCTACCACGGCTACTTTGACATCGGTATCGCAGTAGGTTCGCCACGTGGCTTGGTTGTGCCAATTCTGCGCAATGCAGATCAAATGAGTTTTGCCGATATCGAGAAGAAAATCGCAGAATTCGGCGTGAAAGCACGTGATGGGAAGCTGGGCATGGACGACATGACGGGTGGCACCTTCTCCATCAGCAACGGCGGCACGTTCGGCTCTATGTTGTCAACACCCATCATCAACCCACCACAAAGCGCCATCTTGGGCATTCATGCTACCAAAGACCGCGCCGTGGTTGAAAATGGCCAAGTCGTGGTTCGCCCGATGAACTACTTCGCTATGAGCTACGACCACCGTATCATCGACGGCCGCGAAGCCGTGCTTAGTTTGGTTGCTATCAAAGATGCGATGGAAGACCCAGCGCGTTTGTTGTTTGACATCTAAATTTCAAGGAATTAAAAATGTCTAAACAATTTGATGTCGTCGTTATCGGCGGCGGCCCTGGTGGCTATATTGCGGCTATTCGTGCTGCGCAATTAGGTTTTAACGTTGCTTGTATCGATCAGTGGAAAAACGCCAAAGGTGGACCCGCTTTAGGTGGCACCTGTACCAATGTAGGCTGTATTCCGTCTAAGGCATTGCTGCAATCTTCAGAACATTTTGACCATGCTAGCCACCACTTTGCCGAACATGGCATCGAGGTGAAGGGTATCAGTTTGGATGTTGCCAAAATGGTGGCGCGCAAAGACACCGTGGTTAAGCAAAACAACGATGGCATTGTGTACTTGTTTAAAAAGAACAAAGTGACTTTCTTTCACGGCCGCGGTTCGTTTGTTGCTGCTAAAGATGGCGTCTATGAGATCAAAGCTGGCGAAGAGTTGATTCAAGGCAAACATGTCATCGTGGCGACTGGCTCAAACGCGCGTGCTTTGCCGGGTACACCATTTGATGAAGAAAACATCTTGTCTAACGACGGAGCACTCCGCATTGGCGTTGTGCCTAAGAAATTGGCATTGATTGGCTCTGGCGTAATCGGTCTGGAAATGGGTTCCGTATGGCGTCGTTTGGGCTCTGATGTGACGATTTTGGAAGGTCTGCCGACTTTTCTCGGCGCAGTGGATGAGCAAATCGCCAAAGAAGCGCACAAAGCGTTTGTGAAGCAGGGCTTGAAGATTGAGCTGGGTGTTAAGGTGGGTGAGATCAAAAATGGCAAAAAAGCTGTTTCTATCGCCTATACCAATGCCAAGGGTGAAGCGCAAACTTTGGATGTCGACAAGCTCATCATTTCTATCGGTCGCGTTGCAAATACGATTGGTTTGGCTGCTGAAACCATTGGTTTGGCATTGGACGAACGTGGTGCAATTGTTGTTGACGGCGATTGTAAAACCAACTTGCCAAACGTGTGGGCTGTAGGCGACGTGGTGCGTGGCCCTATGTTGGCACATAAAGCCGAAGAAGAGGGCGTGGCTGTCGCTGAGCGTATAGCTGGTCAGCATGGACACGTCAACTTCAACACCATTCCTTGGGTCATCTATACCAACCCTGAAATCGCATGGGTAGGCCAGACTGAGCAGCAGCTCAAAGCGGCAGGACGCGCGTACAAGGCTGGCACATTCCCTTTCATGGCCAATGGTCGTGCACGGGCATTGGGCGACACCACCGGCATGGTGAAAATGTTGGCTGATGCGACCACTGACGAAATCTTGGGCGTACACATCGTGGGCCCGATGGCCAGCGAATTGATTGCTGAATGCGTCGTTGCTATGGAGTTTAGAGCAAGTGCAGAGGACATCGCACGTATTTGCCACGCGCATCCATCACTGTCTGAAGCAACCAAAGAAGCTGCTTTGGCAGTTGACAAACGGACTTTGAATTTTTAAAGAAATTAGTTGCTGAGACTTTTGCCAATTTATGTCAGTTTTAGCGGCATACGAAGCTGAATTAGCAACGCGGGGTTACAAAAGTGACCCTGCTCAGCTTCGTGCTGTGGTTGCTTTGGAGCGTTGTGCACAGGAGTGGCGCGAATACAAACAAAAACGTTCGAATGCCATTAAAAAACTGCTAAGCCATCCACCCATTCCGCGTGGTGTTTATCTTTATGGCGGCGTAGGGCGGGGAAAAAGTTTTTTGATGGATTGCTTTTATAACGCTGTCCCTCTTAAACGTAAAACACGTTTGCACTTTCATGAGTTCATGCGTGAAGTGCATCGGGAATTGCGAGATCTACAGGGCATTGTTAACCCATTAGACGAGCTTGCCAAACGCATGGCTCAGCGGTTTAAGTTGATTTGTTTTGATGAGTTTCATGTCTCCGAAATCACCGATGCTTTAATTCTGCATCGACTACTTGCAGCACTGTTCGAACAAGGTGTCGGCTTCATGACGACTTCAAATTTCAAACCTGATGATTTGTACCCGGGCGGTATGCATAGGGACCGAATTTTGCCGGCGATTGCGTTGCTAAATGCGAATTTAGAAGTCATCAATGTTGACAATGGCACGGATTATCGAAGCCGCACACTTGAGCGAATCAATATGTATCACCAGCCTTGGGGTCCAAGAGCTGATGCTGAAATGGAAGGTGCTTTCTCTCAATTGGCTGAGTCACCAGACGAAAACCCCATTTTGCAAATTGAAGCCAGAGAGATTCAGGCTAAGCGGAAAGCGGGTGGTATCGTGTGGTTCGATTTTAAAACGCTGTGTGGAGGCCCTAGATCGCAAAATGATTATCTAGAAATTGCAACTCAATTTCACACCGTTTTACTCAGCAATGTGCCAGCTATGCCGCCGCGTTTGTCCAGTGAAGCTAGGCGTTTTACTTGGTTGATTGACGTGCTGTATGACAGACGCGTTAAACTTATCATGTCAGCTGAAGTGGCACCAGAAGCGTTATATACGGAGGGGCCGCTGGCGCATGAATTTCCACGTACCGTTTCACGAATCAATGAGATGCAATCCGTAGAGTATTTGAATTTAGAGCGGCGATTGGTTGATACAAATTTGGTGTGAAAATCTAACTATTATTTCAAATGAGAAGTATTTTATTTGCTACTATTTTTATAGCGATACTGGCACATATTACGCCGGCTACAGCGAAAAATGATGCTGTAATTTTGACTCATTCTGCTGAAGTAAATACGGTTGATGAGTTAGCTAAGCTCAAACAAGAAAAACTTGCAATTGATGCCAATTTAAAAAAACAAGAAGCTGTTTGTTATAAAAAATTTTCTGTGAGTGATTGCCTCAAAGATGCAAAAACAGAAGCACAAGCGGCGTTGAGCAAAGTCAAGCGTCGAGAGATTGAAGTCAAGGATCTCCAGCGTAACAGTAAAGCTGAACTTGACCTAACTAAAAAAGAAAATGCAGCAGGAAAAAATGCTGCCAAAAATAGTGACGAAGTAAGCAATAGCGAACCAAAAGACAAAACTGCAAAAGTTGCTAATGAGGCTAAACCAACTAGAGCCATCAAAACTGATGCTGAAATCCTGGCCGAAAAAAACGCAAATGATAAATTGCGTGCCGATGCAGCTAAAAGGCGGCTTGAGGAATCGAATCAGAAGTTAGTAGCAGCTCAAAAAAAAGCGCAAGGTAGAGCGAATAAAAATAACCAGTCAGCAGCTAATGCGGCTGCATACAATCAAAAATTGGTTCAAGCTGAAGCTCATAAAGCAGCCTTGGAAAAGAAAAACTTAGAAAGAAAGAAGGCGCAATCTGCATCTCTTCCTATTCCGGATTCAATTCCTGGGGTGAAAGCGCCATAACTAAATTTCGTTTAGTTGTATTTGACAATGGCAATAGATAAATTATCTCCACGTCGTTTGCTTCTCGTTCGTGCTGTAGTGATGATTAATTCTGTCGCTTCTCTAGGGTTGCAGTTTTCCAGAATTGAGCCCATTTCGGCATCTTTGAAGTACGGCCAAACACCATCGCTGCAAGCCATGATGACGTCGCCGCTTCGAAGTTGCGGAATGCTATGGTGTGCGATTTTTGGTTTGGCTTTGCTGCCTAAACATTGCGTCAATACATTTGATTGTGGATGATTGATGGCCTGTTCTGGCGTTATCTCGTTGTTGTCTATTAAAGACTGAACATACGAGTGATCTAACGTTCGCAACACGAGTTGAGCATCGCGAAAGTGAAAAATTCTGGTGTCGCCAAGGTGTGCCCAGTGGCATGCCCCCTCTGAGGTAATTAAAAATGAAGCGTACGTGGTGTGTGGTTGATCCGCTGAGGCAATAGCAGTTAACCCAATAACGAGGTGTGCTTCATGCGCAATTTTTTCAAGAAGGGTTGGTGCGTTGTCAATTTTGGAATCGAAAGACTTGAAGAGCTGATCGGCTGTTAACATAACCTGATCAGCCGCTTTGCGACCGCCAGTCAGTCCGCCCATGCCATCTGCAACAATGGCGAGAATACAGTTTGGCTCTCGCATGTTGCGGAACAAGCAAACTCGGTCTTGTTGACTTTCTCTGTCGCCTTGATGAGTGCCCGATGAGGCGCTGAATGAGATGGCTTTGGTCATATACTGGCAGAGAAGCAGATCAGGCGGAAATCAAAAAAATCTGAAATATTACGTTGTTGTGTTGGACAGTGAATATTATCCGACCAGATGGTGATCATCTGTCGCTTAGATCAACTGTTAGACCAACTATTTTTTGATAGTAAATGATACTGAACTGTAGAAAATGTTGTACCGATGAATTTTGAATCGCGTGTCGAAGATGTGTTTGCTGAGCAAGGCTTAATCGCCCAAAGTGACTCACATTTCAAGCCTAGGGCTGGTCAAACGCAAATGGCAATAGCTGTGGCTAAGTCCATTGAACAAGGCTCCGTTTTAGTGGTTGAGGCGGGAACGGGTGTAGGCAAAACCTATGCCTATTTGGTGCCAGCTTTACTTAGTGGCGAGCGCGTCGTGCTGTCAACTGCTACCAAAGCACTACAAGATCAGCTTTTTGGTCGCGACCTGCCAAGCATTGCCAAAATTCTCAATTTGCCGGTTCGTATGGCCTTGCTCAAAGGTCGCTCCAGTTATTTGTGCCTATATAGGCTTGAGCTTGCACGCGGCGATACGCAATTGTCTGATCGCAGTGCGCATGCGACCTTGGCTAAAGTGGAGAAATGGTCGCATGTGACGCGTAATGGTGATTTGGCTGAGCTAACTGGCTTAGATGAGCGTTCACCAGTTATTCCACTCATCACGTCAACGCGTGACAACTGCATTGGCGCGCAATGCCCAAAATTTAAACCTTGTCACGTTAATTTAGCTAGAAAAGAAGCCATGGCTGCGGATGTGGTGGTGATCAACCACCATTTATTTTTTGCAGATTTGGCGGTCAAAGACTCTGGTATGGCCGAGCTTTTACCAACGGTGAGTGTCGTCATTTTCGATGAGGCACATCAACTCAATGAAACAGGAGTGCAGTTTTTAGGTGCGCAGATAACCACTGGACAGCTCCTTGATTTGGCGCGTGACATCTTGGCAGCGGGCTTGCAATTAGCGCGTGGCTTGCAAGATTGGAGTGCTTTAGCCTCGGGCTTAGAGCGCGCGGCTCGTGAGTTGCGATTGTCCGCCGGTAAGCAATGGCAGGGTGCCAAACTTCGTTGGACCGCACTTGAGCCAGAGGGGGTAGATCCATTGGCTTGGACAACGGCCATTCGAGTGGTCTGCCAAGCTTGCGATCATTTGCGAGTAGCTTTGCTAACCGTCACCGAGATGGCACCAGATTTTGAGCGCCTTTGCACGCGAGCGCAAGAGCTTGGTCAAAGGGCAGAAAAGTTCTTGCAAATTTGCCCTGCAGATGCGGTTCGCTGGGTGGAGGTAGGTCAGCAACTTCGCTTGGTTGAGTCTCCGCTAGATATTGCCGAGTCCGTTAAAAAGAAAATGCTCAAAAACAGTGCTGAAGATGCTCCGCAAGCGCATAAGTCTTGGATATTTACATCCGCTACTTTGGGGCACGAAGCGCAGCTACGGTGGTTCACGGTTCCGTGCGGTCTTGAACAGGCCGATGTGCTTCGCGTAGCCAGCCCTTTTGACTATGCGAACCAGGCCTCCATCTACGTTCCGCAATACCTGCCCAAGCCCAGTGACCCCATGCATAGCGCGGAAGTGGCAAGTTTAGCGGGACAAGCAGTTGAAGTTCTTGTTGGTCGCACCTTGGTTTTGACCACAACGCTGCGTGCGCTACGCGCTATAGGCGCCTCCTTAGAGCAGCAGTTTAATGACCGGTTAGATATTGAGGTCTTGATACAAGGCAATTTACCTAAACGTGAACTTCTTGCGCGTTTTCGTGAAGGCGCTTCACAAGGGCGCAGCGCTTGCGTTTTAGTCGCCTCCGCATCTTTTTGGGAGGGGATTGATATTCCTGGCGATGAGTTGGCTCTGGTTGTGATTGATAAATTGCCTTTTCCGCCACCAGATGATCCGTTGATAGAAGCGCGCTCAAAACGGCTTGAGCAGGGCGGTAAAAGTTCGTTTATTGATTACTTTGTGCCAGAGGCAACCGTTTCCTTAAAGCAGGGCGCTGGTAGGCTGATACGCCGCGAAACCGACAAAGGGATGCTTGTGGTTTGTGATACGCGGCTTACACAAATGGGGTATGGGCGGAAAATTTTATCTGCCCTGCCACCCATGCGGCAGATTCAAAACCATGACGAATTTATATCAATGCTAAGTTCGTTGGTTATTGCCTAACTTTCGCCTCTAGCCATCGTATTCATTGCCTTAATAGCTATAGAAAATATAGCAAAAAACCGGTGACTAAACGCGAAATTTACCAGATTTTCCACCAATTGCGACCCGCAGGTTTGTGGCCCGACAGCAATAGCTCGCTTTTAGGAAATGAGGTTTCCATGATGCGTTTCGCATCATCCCGTAGCTGCACAATGTCTAGGGCTTCGTATGATTTGTAGATGATGTACATGGCTTCTTCTAAAGCAGGTACGTCACGGTAGTCGGTGATGGCAAGTTGTGCGCGATTGATAGCCGCCACGTAAGCACCACGTGAAAAATAGTACTTCGCAACATGCACTTCATATAAAGCCAATGAGTTGACGATGTAAGTCATGCGCTGTTTTGCGTCTGACGAGTATTTAGATTCTGGAAACTTAGCAACCAATTCTTTATAAGCATCAAAAGATTCTTTCGCCGCTTTTTGATCGCGTTCCGACAAGTCTTGTTTGGTGTACGATCCAAAAAAACCAAGATTGTCTGAAAAATTAACAGTTCCTTTTAGGTACAAGGCGTAATCCAATGCTGGACTGGCTGGGTGTAGCTTTAAAAACCGATCAATAGTCGCAACGGCTTGCGCTTGGTCACCATTTTTAAACTGTGCATAGGCTTTGTCGAGCTGCGCCTGTTGAGCCAGTGGCGTTCCCGCTGCACGACCTTCAAGTTTTTCATACAAAGGAATAGCTTTGTCGTAAGCGCCATCATTTGCCTCAGACTTGGCTTCCGAGTAAATTTTATTGGGGCTCCAGTTTGACGTTTTGTCTTCGCTAACTGATGCGCAAGCCGTTAGCCCAAGGCAAACACATGCCAGTAAAGCCAATAGACTAGTTTTACCGGTTTTGCTTGTTTGTTGATTTTTCATAGTGTTTTTGAACTCATAAAATTGAGTTGATAATTTGGCATACAACATCTGAGGCCGCCTTCTTGAAACTTAGCAAATCTATTATATCGACCGAAACCTCCACCGAAACTTCCTCCGAGACATTACCCGAGCTTTTCAAAAGTGAAGCAGATGCGGATTTTGGTCAGGATTTTGATGCGAATGAGACGCGCGAGTTTGTTTGTAACGACGCTCAACATGGGCTGCGGGTTGATAACGCGCTGGTTCAATTGGTCAGCGAATTTTCACGAAGTTACTTGAAACAGTTGATTGAGCAAGGTTCTGCACGTCTTAATGGCCAAACCATCGTCAAAGTTGCCAGCAAAGTCAAAGTGGGTGATATATTAGCCATAGATTTGCAGGCAACCCCTCAAAGTCAGGCTTTTAAGCCTGAAAAAGTTGATTTTGAAGTGATTTTTGAAGATGAGCATCTTTTGGTCATCAATAAACCCGTAGGACTGGTCGTGCATCCAGCGCCCGGCAATTGGAGCGGAACCTTGCTGAATGGCTTGTTAGAGCGCGATGAAAAAGCAGTTCTTTTACCCAGAGCAGGCATCGTCCATCGTTTGGATAAAGACACAAGTGGGTTGATGGTTGTGGCGCGAACGCGTCAGGTCATGGACGCGTTGGTTGAAAAAATAGCTGCCAGAGAAGTAAATCGACTCTATTTGGCCTTGGGAAACCGTGCTTGGACAGGACCCAAAGAACGTGATGTCAGTGAATCTATTGGCCGAGACCCTAGAAACCGCTTGCGCATGGCTGTTGTTTCATTGGATAAAACTGCCGGGAAAACTGCTAAAACGTCCATAAAATTGCTACAAAATTGCGAGCAAGGTTGCCTTGTTTTGTGCCGGCTACATACGGGTAGAACGCATCAAATTCGGGTTCATATGGCGCATATTGGGCATCCACTGGTGGCAGACAGTGTGTATGGTGGTGCGCAGGCCGCAGGCATGTTGCGACAAGCCTTGCACGCCGAACAATTGGCGTTTGAGCATCCTGTGACGGGTCAGGCCATACATTTTGTGGCGCCTTTGCCGCTAGATTTCAAGCAAGCTTTGGTAAATTGGGGGCTAAGTTACAATGGAGCGTCTGCAAAATAAGCGCTTAACCACTTTAGCCATTATGTGTGTCGCTTGAATACTTGCTGTATAGATCGTTTTAGATTCTGTTTTGATACCACTTACTTGAATTTTGATGTAGCTAAGCTTTTAACGCTGCGCTGTCGCTGAGTCATTCAGCTTTATTCTTGAAAACTTAATATTATGAATACGTCGGATGCAAAGCGTATCCTTGAAACTGCCCTGATTTGTGCGCAACAACCCTTGCAAGTGCGTGATATGCGCGTACTTTTCGATGAAGAAATTGGCGCTGACACCCTGAAAACCCTTTTGCTGGATTTGCAGCAAGATTGGTCATTCAAAGGCGTTGAGCTAATTAATGTTGCAACTGGCTGGCGCTTTCAAAGTCGTCCTGAAATGCGTGAATTTTTGGACAGGTTAACACCCGAAAAACCGCCCAAATACACGCGTGCTGTTTTGGAGACTTTGGCCATCATTGCCTACAGGCAACCGGCCACGCGTGGCGATATGGAAGATATTCGTGGCGTGACGATCAATGGCTTGATCTTGAAGCAGCTAGAAGACCGTGGTTGGATTGAGGTGATTGGGCATAGAGAGAGTGTGGGGCGTCCCGCATTATTTGCTACGACCAAGCAGTTTTTAGATGATTTGGGCATTGCATCGTTGGATCAATTGCCCGAGCTTGGACCGTTGCAAGATCAAGTTTTGGAGCAGCTAGGGCGTTTTGACGACGCTAAGGAAGAGGCAAGCCCTATTCATGAGTCGCAGACGGAGTTGCCAATAAACGACGTGGTCGAAGACGAACCTGCTCAGTAATTTTAGAGAGTTTAGAGAGTTAAATATGAATCCGGAAATAACAAACACACCAACTGAGCCGATAGCTGCTGAGTCACTTGCGCCAAATGAAGTTGGTGAAATTGCAGCAGATCAGCAGCAAAGCACGGATGGCGAAAACAACATAAAAAGCAAGCCAGTGACGAAGCCCGCAGACATCATTGATTTTGACGATATTACTTCAGGCCGTTTTGATGACGAAGATGCAGACGAATCCATCGTCCCTGCTCGCCGGGTGCTGCAACCGCAGCCAGAACAACCTAAGCTGCACAAAGTATTGGCTCAAGCTGGCATGGGTTCGCGCTTGGAGATGGAGCAGCTCATCATGGAAGGGCGTATTTCTGTCAACAACGAACCGGCACATATTGGTCAACGCATCCAATACAGCGATCATGTCAAAGTCAACGGTAAACCGATTCGTTTTCGCATTGAAGCACCACCGACGCGCGTGATTGCCTATCACAAGCCCGCTGGAGAAGTGGTGACGCATGACGACCCGCAGAATCGCCCCACGGTGTTTCGCAAATTGCCCAAGCTTTACCAAGGTAAATGGCAATCGGTTGGTCGCTTGGATTTGAATACCGAAGGCTTACTGCTGTTTAGCAGCTCAGGCGATTTGGCCAATAACTTGATGCATCCAAGATTCGGCTTGGAGCGAGAGTATGCTGTCCGCGTGCTGGGTAAGCTCAACAAGGAAGAAAAGCAAAAACTGCTTGACGGCGTGCAACTTGACGACGGCATGGCGCAATTCGGTTCCATCGAAGACGGCGGCGGCGAAGGTGCAAACTGCTGGTATCGCGTGACGATTTCAGAAGGTCGAAACCGTGAAGTTAGACGCATGTTTGAGTCTGTCGGGCATGCTGTGAGCCGTTTGATTCGTATTCGCTATGGTGCCATGATGCTGCCGCGCGGCTTGAAACGTGGCGCTTGGATGGAGTTGGGCGAAACTGACATTCGCGCTTTGATGAATGCCGTCAGTGCTTCATCAAAACCACGGCAAAATACTGAACAATCAGATGAAAATACGGGTAATACCAACAGTGGTGGGCGTCCGCCTCGCTCGAATAACCGAGATAACCGTGGGAACGGCGGCAGAGGGCAGCCACAGTCGAGACGTAATCCGACCAATCAAGGAAATAAGTTTCCAGGGCAAGGTGTGTCGCGTGATTTGGGGCAAAAACAGCGTCCGCAAAGAGCAAACGGACAGAACAACACGCCAAACAATTCGCAACCTGATCCTTTGAAGACATCTTTAGGCTACATCGGTGCTGACAGTTTGAATCAGCAAAGGCAGCAACGTCGTACTGGCTCAGGTTCTGGTTCAGGTGGCTCAGGAGCTAGGCGTCAGCCTCGAAGTAGGTAAATTATGCTCTAGCCGCCGTATTTATTGCCTAAATAGCTATTAAATTTATAGCGTATATTTGTATTTAATTTTTAAGCTACTGGCTTGTCTGGCCGACGCATGTAAATTCAGGGCATCGAATGCGTCTTCGAGTAGTTGGCTATGCCTAGTTAGCTGGTCATTTGGCAGCGAAAAGCGCAATAGCAGGCTAAAATAGAGGGCTTGGCAAAAATTGTTGAAACCTAAAGTCCAAGGTATTAAGGAAAACTCAGAAATGTCTATCGAACGCACTCTCTCCATTATCAAACCTGACGCCGTTGCTAAAAACGTGATTGGTCAGATCTACGCTCGTTTTGAAGCTGCTGGCCTCAAAGTTGTTGCTGCAAGAATGGCTCATTTGTCACGTGGCGAAGCAGAAGCTTTTTACGCTGTACACAAAGAGCGTCCTTTCTTCAAGGATTTGGTTGGCTTCATGATCTCTGGTCCAGTGATGATTCAAGCTTTAGAGGGCGAAGGCGCGATTTTGAAAAACCGCGATTTGATGGGCGCAACTGATCCCAAGAAGGCTGCTCCAGGTACGATTCGTGCTGATTTTGCTGACAGTATTGACGCAAACGCTGTTCACGGATCTGACGCCGCTGAAACTGCTGCTGTTGAAATCGGCTTCTTCTTCCCTGGCATGAACGTTTACAGCCGCTAAATCTTAGCTAATTTCGACAGCAACGATGCTATGACGGTCAACCTTCTCGATTTCGATCTAAAAGGTTTGACCGTTTTTTGCGCCTCTTTGGGCGAAAAAAGCTTTCGCGCCACCCAGCTTTTCCGCTGGATACACCAAAAAGGCGCCACTGATTTTGAGCAAATGACCGATTTGGCGAAGCCATTGCGGTCAAAACTCGCTCAAACAGCGCATTTGCAGGGTTTAAAAATCATCAGTCAGCAAGAGTCAAAAGACGGCACGATCAAGTGGCTGTTTGATGTGGGCTCAGGCGATGCCGTAGAGGCCGTTTTCATTCCCGAAGAAAATAGAGGCACGCTTTGTATTTCCTCTCAGGCTGGCTGTGCAGTTGGTTGCAGATTCTGTTCCACAGGCCACCAAGGATTCAGCCGTAACTTAACCACTGGTGAAATTATTGCTCAACTGTGGTTTTCTGAGCATTTCTTGCGCAAACACTTGTCTTCCAAAGACCGCGTTATTTCCAATGTGGTGATGATGGGTATGGGCGAGCCGCTGCAAAATTATTCTGCGTTGCTGCCTGCTTTAAAGACTATGCTGGATGACCACGGTTATGGTTTATCCAGAAGACGGGTAACAGTGTCAACATCTGGCGTCGTGCCGATGATTGATCGATTAGGAGTGGATTGCCCGGTTGCCTTGGCAGTGTCTTTACACGCCCCCAATGACATCTTGCGCAACAATTTGGTTCCATTGAATCAAAAGTACCCAATTGATGAGTTGATGAGTGCTTGTCGTCGGTATCTAGAATTTGCACCTCGCGACTTCATTACATTTGAATATTGCATGCTGGATGGTGTGAACGATCAAGTCGAACATGCGCAGCAGCTTGTCGAGTTGATGAAGCAACAATCGGCATTAGGTTTGAGTTGCAAATTCAACTTGATACCTTTTAACCCGTTTCCTGCGTCTGGTTTGTTGTGCTCATCTAAAACGCAAGTGGCGCTGTTTGCCAAAATTTTGAGCGATGCCGGTTTAATCACCACCGTCAGAAAAACGCGCGGCGATGATATTGATGCGGCTTGCGGCCAACTTGCTGGTGAAGTGATGGATAGAACCCGCGTTGCGACCAGAATAGAAAAGCAGCGAACCATCAAAATTACGCAGATCCCTGCGAGCAGCATAGATACAACAGTGCCGCGCTTGAGTGATTGATATTGCCCTATGATGAGCAGATGAATACATTCAACTTCTTAAAGTTTCAGCTCAAAAAAATGGCTCTTTGTGGGCGAGTATTCGGGCGAGCATTGATGTGCCTGTTGATTTTGAATTTAGTCGTGGCTTGCGCGAACCAAGGCGATGGTTTTAAGGTCGGTGCTGGGGCTGATTTAGCAACTGCGTCTGATGAAACTGATGCGCAGAAACGTGCAAAAATCAGGTTAGAGCTTGCTATGGGGTATTTAGAGCAAGGGCAAACCAATGTGGCACTTGATGAGGTAAAGCTTGCAATAGCCGCTGATCCGCGATCTGCAGAAGCATTCAGCTTGCGCGGGTTGATTTATATGCGGTTGAACGATTTTGGTTTGGCTCGTGAAAGCTTCAATCGCGGCATATTGCTGAATCCAAGAGACGGTAATATTTTGCACAACTTGGGTTGGCTGGCTTGTCAAGAAGCACGTTATCCAGAGGCGATAGTTAATTTTGACAAAGCTTTAACCGCGCCAAACTACGCAGGATCTGCGAAAACATACTTGGCAAAAGGTATTTGCTTGCTGCGTTCTGGAGATCCGAAACAGGCAGAAAATAATTTTTTGCGTTCGTTTGAACTTGATGCTAGCAATCCAATTGCGACCTTTAATCTGGCTAACTTGCTCTACAAACGGAATGATTTAGTGCGTTCCCAGTTTTATATTCGCCGCTTAAATAACAACGATTATGTGAATGCTGAGTCACTCTGGTTAGCTACTAAAATTGAAAAGAAACTGGGTAACACTCAGGGCGTATTTCAGTTAACTGACCGGCTGCGCAAACAATTTCCGACATCACGTGAGTTTGGACTGTTCGAGAGAGGCGCGTTTGATGAGTGAAAATTTAGTTATGCAAGATACATTATTGAATCAAGAAAATGCAGTAGCGAATTTGTCTGTTACAGCGGGGAAAATGCTCAAACAAGCACGCGTAGATGCCGGGCTGCACATAGCCGCATTGGCAGTTTCTTTGCGGGTGCCCGTTAAGCGCATTGAAGCGCTTGAAAATGGACAAATGGATTTGCTGCCAGATATGGTATTTGTCCGTGCATTGACATCTAGCATTTGCCAAGCGCTCAAAATCGATGCGCAACCCATTTTGGATAAATTGCCAAAAGCAGCCTTGCCTCGTTTGTATCATGATGATGTAGCAATTAATACACCTATAGGCACGAAAAATTCAGTCAAGAATTCATGGGTAGCAGAACTTTTTACCTCACCTTTTTTGCTTGGCGTTTTGTTTTTATGTATAGCTGCTGCAGGTATTTATTTTTGGCCAAAAAATATGGCAATGTCAATTCCTCAAACAACAATGGTGCCCAAAGCATCGCCGGAGATGGGTGTTAGTCAAGCAAAAGAGGTGCAAGTTACAAATGAAAGCACTCCAACTATGAGCTTGAACGCTAGCGCCAATTTAGGCACTAATGCTGCTGTAAATGTGTCAATTTCTGACCCAACTAGTTCAGCACCTTTGTTGTCATCGTCAACTGCAACAACGGCGGTCAATGCGCTTTCTGCAAACCCCTCGGTTCCTGCAGATAGTCTTGTTACTTTCAAAGCAACGGGAGAGACATGGGTCGAGGTTAAAAGCGCTACTGGGGGCACTCTATTTAAGAAGCTGCTCATTGCTGGTGAAACGGCAGGTACCTCTGGTGCTTTACCGTTGACGGTGATTGTAGGTCGAGCAGACGCTACGCAAGTTGAAGTACGTGGAAAACCGATTAATTTAATATCCATAGCGAAAAGTAATGTCGCGCGTTTTGAGGTGAAATGATGGCGCCTTGCATGTCAAATTTTGAATCTATTCCCAGCGCAGAACCAGCAGCCAGACATTCTAGGCAAGCCAATGTTGTTTGGGGCTCGCGGATAGTGACTGTTGGCGGTACTGCCCCAGTTCGTATTCAGTCCATGACCAATACTGACACGGTCGACGCTATCGGTACCGCCATTCAAATCAAAGAACTAGCGTTAGCTGGATCAGAAATGGTGCGTATAACAGTCAATACGCCAGAAGCAGCCCAGCAAGTCCCATACATTCGCGAACAACTCGACCGTATGGGCATTGATGTGCCGTTGATTGGTGACTTTCATTACAACGGACATCGCTTGCTCACCGACTATCCTGATTGTGCGCAAGCATTATCAAAATACCGAATCAATCCAGGTAATGTTGGTAAGGGCGATAAAAAAGACAAACAATTTGGTCAAATGATCGAAGCTGCCATTCGCTGGAATAAAGCCGTCCGTATTGGTGTCAATTGGGGTAGTTTGGACCAAGAGCTATTGGCTAACTTGATGGATGCCAATGGGCAAAGAGCGGAGCCCTGGGATGTTAAGCAGGTGATGTACGAAGCATTGGCGACTTCTGCCATTGATTCAGCAAAACTTGCCGAAAGCATGGGTTTGAGCGGCAATCAAATTATTTTATCCTGCAAAGTCAGCGGTGTTCAAGATTTGATCTCGGTCTATCGCGGATTGTCAAAGCGTTGCGACTACGCGCTTCACCTAGGTTTGACAGAAGCGGGCATGGGCACTAAAGGCACGGTTGCATCCGCTACCGCTTTGTCAATCTTGCTTCAAGAAGGTATTGGCGACACGATTCGCGTGTCCTTAACGCCACAGCCCGGAGAAGCGCGTACGCAAGAGGTTTTGATCGCCTCTGAAATACTGCAGGCTATTGGTTTGCGCAGTTTTGTTCCTAGCGTTACCGCTTGCCCAGGATGCGGTCGTACAACGAGTTCAACTTTTCAAGAATTGACCAAACAGATTGATGATTTTTTGCGTGCTCAGATGCCCGTTTGGAAAAATCAGTATCCAGGCGTTGAAAAAATGAAAGTCGCAGTTATGGGTTGCATTGTCAACGGCCCAGGTGAAAGCAAGCATGCAGATATTGGCATCAGCTTGCCTGGTACGGGCGAAGCGCCCGCAGCGCCAGTTTATATCGACGGTGAGAAAAGTGTGACTTTGCGCGGCGAAGGCATTGCACAAGAGTTTCAAGTGATCGTAGAAAAATACATAGAAAACCGGTATGGCAAAAAGTGACAAGATGAGTGAGAAGCTGGTCGCCGTTAAAGGCATGAATGACATATTGCCACCTGACTCAGCGCGGTGGGAATGGTTTGAAGCGCATGTGCGTGATGTGATGGCTGGCAGTGCATACCGCAATATTCGTACCCCCATTGTTGAACCAACTGCCTTGTTTGTGCGCGGTACGGGTGAAACGACGGATATTGTTGAAAAAGAGATGTACTCTTTTGAGGACAGATTAAATGGCGAGCAGCTTACTTTGCGCCCTGAAAACACGCCGGGCGTGGTGCGGGCAGCTATTGAGCACAACCTCACCTACGAAGGCGGCAAGCGTCTGTATTACATGGGGCCGATGTTTAGGCATGAGCGCCCGCAGCGTGGTCGTTACCGTCAGTTTTACCAGCTTGGTGCTGAAGCTTTAGGCTTTGCTGGCCCTGAGGTTGATGCTGAATTGATGTTGTTGGTCGATCAGATCTTCAAGCGCGTCGGCGTAAAAAATGTGCGTGTTGAAATCAACAGTCTTGGTGTTCCAGCAGAGCGTCAAGCGCACCGCACCGCTCTGATTGATTATTTCCAACAAAACGCTGAACTACTAGATGCTGACGCGCAGCGCCGCTTGCAGACTAACCCGCTACGCATTTTGGATACTAAAAATCCAGCCATGCAAGCGATGGTGCAAGGTGCACCGCAATTGTTAAGCTTCTTAGGTGAAGCATCGTTAAAGCATTTGGAAACTGTGCAAAGGCTTCTTACTGCTTGCAACGTTCCTTGGGCGGTCAATCCAAGATTGGTTCGTGGCCTCGATTACTACAGTCATACAGTTTTTGAATTCATTACGACAGAGCTAGGTGCTCAAGGTACACTTTGTGGTGGCGGACGCTACGACGGTTTGTTTGAAATCCTTGGCGGTAAACCTACGCCAGCAGTCGGTTGGGGTATGGGCATCGAGCGTGTGCTAGAGCTGCTAAAAGAACAATCTATTGAAGCCTCAAACACGGTTTTAGACGCTTACGCGATTGTTCCAGATTTGGCGGATGCGATACAAGTTGCTCCTGTGCTACAACAACTGCGGGCACAAGGCATTAGCGTGCAAATGCATGCCACTGCAGATGGTGCAGCCGGTGCCATGAAAAGCCAATTCAAAAAAGCAGATGCCAGCGGCGCACGTTATGCCTTGGTATTTGGCGCTGAAGAGTTAGCCAAACAGCAGGTTGCGGTGAAATCTTTACGCGACGGGCAGGGCGCACAAACGCTGCAGTCTTTAGAATCCGTAGAATCATGGGCTAAAACCTTAATGGTTTAAGCGATAATTTTTTAAGGTTTAAGTTTTCACAGTTTAAGTTTTTAATATCTGCATTTTTAGTATTCAACATTCATTTTTTATAAATAAGTATTTTTATGGCAAACCATCTCGACCTAGACGAACAAGAACAATTAGATGAATTCAAGCATTTTTGGAAGCAATATGGCAACCTGATTACTTGGGTGTTGATCGCGGTTTTAGGTGCCTTTGCCGCTTGGAACGCTTACGAGTACTGGCAGCGCAGCCAAGCTACGCAGGCTGCAGCCATGTTTGACGAGGTTGAGCGCAGCATTGCCACAGGCGATGTGGCCAAGGTCGAACGTGCTTTGTCTGACATGAATGCCAAATTCGGCTCTAGCCCCTACGCGCAACAAGCAGGTTTGCTGGCAGCTAAAACGTTTTATGAAAAAGGCAACCTTGATGCCAGCAAAAAAGCCCTAGCGACCGTTGCAGAAAAATCATCTGACGTGGGCTACCAAGCTATTGCTAAGCTGCGCTTGGCAAGTGCGCTGATTGAAGGTAAAAGTTACGACGATGCGATGAAGCAATTGTCAGGCGCCTATCCTAAAGAATTTGAGCCTATGGCAGCAGATCGCCGTGGCGACGTACTGGCTTTGCAGGGCAAACCTGCAGAAGCGAAAGCTGAATACGTCAAAGCATACAAAGGCTTTGACGATAAGTCTGGCTACCGCCGTTTGGTCGAAGTTAAGTTGAATGCTTTGGGTGGTGATCCTGTTACAACCCCTGTGACCGAGGTCGCAGCTAAAGATGCGGCGGCGGAGCAGAAGAAATGAAAATGGGTGAGGCGGTCCTTAGAATTACCACACGAGCAGCGGTCTGCTTAACTGCTGGCTTGTTGGTTGCTTGTGCTGGGGGTGGTGACAAAGCCAAGCCGGCAGAGCTTGCAACCAATGCGTCAAAATTAGGTGTGCGCTTAGCTTGGACGGCGCGACTGGGTGCTGTTAATTTTCCTTTGAATATTGCTGTAGCCAGCGTAAATAATACCAATAATGCTATCTTTACTGTAGCTGATAACGAGGGTGTTGTCGCTGCATTTGATGCTGTAAGTGGGCGTCAATTGTGGCGTGCTCAGGCTGGCAAGGCACTTGCAGCGGGCGTCGGTGCCGATGCTGGCTTTGCGGCGGTTGTAACTACTTCAAACGAGTTGATTGCTTTCGACAATGGCCGCGAAGTATGGCGACAAAAATTAGGCAACTCTAGCTACACTGCACCGTTGGTTTCTGGTGGTAAAGTTTTTGTATTAGGCGGTGACCGAGCGATTTCTGCCTTCGAATTGTCAGATGGTAAAAAGCTGTGGTCACAAAAAAAATCAACCGAGGCTTTGATCTTGCGTCAATCTGGCGTTTTGTTGATGGTGTCTGACACCTTGGTGTCCAGCGCTTCAGGTCGTTTGCTGGGTATCAATCCGCTGGATGGTAACGTTCGATGGAGCACACCTATTGCTACGGCACGTGGCACCAACGAGATTGAGCGCTTGGTCGATCTGGTCGGTCGTGTCTCAAACAACAGCGAGGTTGTGTGTGCACGGGCTTACCGCGTCAGCGTTGGCTGCGTTAATACCTTGCGTGGCAGTTTGTTGTGGACCAAGCCAGCCGTGGGGCAGGAAGGCGTTCAGGGCGATGCTCGCACCTTGTTTGGGGCTGAATCGGATGGCAAAGTCATCGCTTGGAATCGTCTCAATGGTGAGCGCTTATGGCAGACGGAGCAGCTGCTCAACCGCAATTTGTCCGCTCCAGCCGTGTTGGACAAGGCGATTGCCGTGGGCGACAGCACAGGATTCGTGCATTTTCTGTCTAAAACTGACGGTTCACCGCTGAACCGCATGACGACGGATGGCTCTGCCATGGCTGCTGCGCCAGTGGTTGTAGGCAATACGCTGGTAGTGGTGACACGCAATGGCGGTGTTTTTGGGTTTATGCCAGAGTAAGCCTTAGTAAGCTTAAGTAAGGCAGGGTAAAATGGCAGTTCTGGCCAGCATTGCTTTTGTAAAATTGCTAGAAATTCGGTAACCCGCCCAGACGGCTTGCCATCACCTCTGCTGTAGAAGCTCTCTGCACACAAAAATAATAAAAAAATGAAACCAGTATTAGCCCTTGTTGGCCGCCCGAACGTCGGCAAATCAACCCTGTTTAACCGTTTGACTAAAACGCGTGACGCCATCGTTGCCGATTTTGCTGGCTTGACGCGTGACCGCCACTACGGCAACGGCAAACAAGGCAAACTCGAATACATCGTCATCGACACCGGTGGTTTTGAGCCCGACGCCGAAACCGGCATTTACAAAGAAATGGCTAAACAAACCCGCCAAGCTGTGGCTGAGGCGGATGTGGTCATTTTCATGTTGGACGCTCGCTCAGGCGTCTGTGCACAAGACCACGACATTGCCAAATACCTTCGAAAACTAGGCAAAACCTGCATTTTGGTCGCCAACAAAGCCGAAGGCATGACCAACAGCCACCAATTGGGCGAGTTTTTTGAGCTTGGCTTGGGCGATGTGCATGGCATTTCTGCTTCACACGGCCAAGGTACGCGTGAACTGGTTGATTTGGCATTTCATACCCTGCAATTGGGTGCGCCTGAAGCCGAGGAAGAGATTGACAATGGCGCTATCAAACTTGCGGTAGCGGGTCGCCCGAACGTCGGCAAATCAACGTTAATTAACACTTGGCTAGGCGAAGAGCGTTTGGTCGCTTTTGACTTACCCGGCACCACGCGCGATGCTATTTCTGTGCCTTTTGAGCGCGATGGACAGCTTTTTGAGTTGATTGACACAGCCGGTTTGCGCCGTAAGGGGCAAGTTTTTGAAGCGATTGAGAAGTTTTCCGTTGTAAAAACCCTGCAAGCCATTGCGACTGCCAACGTCGTTTTACTATTGATTGACGCTGAACAGGGCGTGACGGATCAAGACGCGCATATCGCAGGTTATATCTTAGAAAGCGGCCGTGCGGTGGTGATTGCCATCAACAAATGGGATGCTGTCGATTCATACCAGCGCGATTTGGTGCAGCGGTCGATTGAAACGCGTCTGTCCTTCTTGAAATTCGCTGAATTGCACTTCATTTCTGCCAAAAAACGCCAAGGCTTAGGTCCTGTTTGGAGTTCGATTGCCAAAGCGCACCGTTCTGCAACCATCAAGATGACGACACCAGTTTTGACGCGTTTGCTCCTGGAAGCGACCCAATTCCAAAGCCCAGAGCGTGCTGGCATGTTCCGCCCCAAGCTGCGTTATGCGCATCAAGGTGGCATGAATCCACCCGTGATTGTGGTTCATGGCAATTCGCTTGAGCACGTATCAGCCTCTTACAAACGCTTTTTAGAAGGGCGTTTTCGCAAAGAATTCAAACTGGTGGGCACGCCGTTGCGTATTGAGATGAAAACCAGCACCAACCCCTATGCAGGCAAAGAGAGTAATCGCGTCAGAGAATAATCTCTTTATTGGGGTGCAAGCAACTACTTTCCGGAGATGTCATTTTAAATTTCACGTAATCCATTGATTTTATTGAATAATTTGGTCTTTCGGCCGGAAATCTATTTGAACTCCAGTCACGCCATGAGAGACACTGCATCTCATTTGTGAGGTGTACTCATGCGCAAAGGCGAACTCGTGTTCGCTCAACTCAGTGAACACCTCTCTAAAGCTGTTTTTGCGCAATGCGTCTCTCGCTATGCGGGAAAGTATCCGACGTTGTCTTTCTCGCATTGGGATCAACTCTTGTGCATGATGTTTGCGCAATTAACAGCGCGTGCAAGTTTGCGTGACATCACCACTTGCCTGCACAGTCAACGCGCCAAGTTGTACCACGCAGGTTTTCGTGGTGCCATCGCGCGTTCGACATTAGCGGACGCCAACGAGAAACGAGATTGCAGGATTTTTGAAGATTACGCGCTGCACCTGATCGGCATTGCACGTTCGCTTTATGCCACAGATAAGCTAAATTTGGAGTTTGCTCAAACGGTCTACGCCATCAATGCAACCACGGTTGATCTGTGTTTGAGATAGTTTGACTGGGCACCTGCCACCAAAGGACGAGCGGGCATCAAAGTTCATACGCTGCTTGATCTTCGTGGCAACATCCCAACCTTTATCCGCATCACCGGTTCACGTGTCAGTGAAGTCAGTGATGTCAGCTTTTTAGACCATTTACACCTAGAAGCAGGTAGCTTTTATCTGATGGACAGGGCTTACGTACACTTTGCACGACTCATGCGCTTTGTCCATGCTGGGGCGTTCTTTGTGGTGCGTTCCAAGTACAACTTGCAATGCCGTATTGTGCAAGTTGATCCGACAAATGAAGCCCTTGGCATTCTCAAAGATGAGCGCATCGTTTTGATGGGTAAAGACACACAAACGTCATACCCAGTGCCATTGCGCAGAATTGAGTTCTATGACCGCGAGCAAGACCGTTATATGGCGTTTTTAACCAACCATTTCGAGCTCCAAGCCAGTCAAATTGCGGTGCTGTAAAAGCACCGCTGGCAGGTCGAACTGTTCTTTAAATGGATTAAACAAAATTTGCGTATCAAAGCCTTCGTCGGGACAAGTGCCAATGCAGTGAAGACGCAAATTTGGACGGCTATTTGTACTTATGTGCTGGTGGCAATCATCAAAAAACGATTAAATATCGCAGCTTCGATGCATTCAGTACTGCAGGCTCTGAGGTTGACTTTGTTTGAAGCAACTGCTTTGCATGAGTTGTTCAATCAAGCTGCGCACAGACGAGCTGTCGCATAACAATGAGAGCCAGATATCGCTGTTTGGGGAAATATCCGGACAGTAGTGGGTGCAAGCGTATTTATCTGCCAAAGTGATTCATACTTGACAATTTTCGCGTTCATCAGCAAAATGCATGTCATCAGACAACCGATGACTATAGTCATCCATTTTGCTAGATTACTCAGCTCCCATGAAAATTTCTGCCGTTCGGGTCACGCCTATCGCTATCAAAGACCCTGCTTTATTGAATGCCGCAGGCATGCACGAGCCGTTTGGGCTGCGTTCTATCATCGAAGTGATGGGCGCTAACGGCATGGTGGGCTTGGGGGAAACCTATGGCGACGCGCCAGTGCTTGACTTGTTGACGCGGGTGAAAGACAGTTTGATGGGTTTGTCGGCTTTTGACTTGAATGGCTTGCTGGCCAAGGTGATTGCTGAGTCCAAGCTCACCAAAACCGCCCACATTGAAATGGAACTCGCCCCTGGCTCTATGGGTGACAACCTAACGAGCAGCGTGTTTTCAGGCTTTGAAGTGGCGTTTTTAGACTTGCAAGCCCGCACTTTGGGCATACCGTTGGTGGAATTATTGGGTGGAGCCGTGCGCAACAAGGTGGCGTATTCAGCTTACTTGTTCTACAAATGGGATGCCAGCGTTGACCCAGAATACTCACCCGACCCGTATGGCGAAGCGGTGAGTCCTGTGCAAATCGTCGAGCAGGCCAAGAAGATGATCGATCTATACGGCTTTGAGAGTATCAAGCTCAAAGCCGGCGTTTTTCCTCCGGACGAAGAGGCTGATGCCATCAAAGCGCTCAAAGTTGCTTTCCCAAAGCACCAACTGCGGATCGACCCGAACGGCAATTGGTCGATTCCAACGAGCATCCGCATCGCCAAGCGTTTGGCGAATGACTTGGAATATTACGAAGACCCAACGCCGAGTTTGGAAGGTATGTCTGAGGTTTACAAAGCAACAGGTTTGCTGCAGGCGACGAACATGGTGGTCACATCTTGGGACCATTTGAAGCGCAGTGTTGAATTGAATTCCGTGCAAATTGTGCTGTCAGACCACCACTATTGGGGCGGTTTGAGGGCGACGCAGGCGCTGGCGCGGACTTGTCAGGCCTTTGGCATGGGCTTGTCCATGCATTCAAATTCGCACTTGGGCATCAGCCTGATGGCGATGACGCATTTGGCGGCTTCGGTGCATCATTTGACCTACGCCTGCGACACGCATTACCCGTGGCAGAGTGACGAGATACTGGTCGGTGGCAAAGTGCCTATCGTCGGTGGTTGCGTGCATTTGACGGACAAACCGGGCTTGGGTGTAGAGTTGGATCAAGTCAAACTGGCTGAGCTGCACCAAGCGTTTTTGAATTGCCGTATTCGCACCCGAAATGATGTGACGCAGATGCAAAAGTTCAGACCCGATTGGTTAACCGTCAAGCCACGGTTTTAGTTGAAGATTTGGTTGAATCATTAGTTAAAGAGTTAGTTTTATAAATAGGAATTAAAAGGAGACGGAAAATGGAGCAAACGATGAAGAAAACATGGTTAAAAATAGTCAGCGCAGCAGCCGTTGGCTTGATTGCGCTGAGCGCTTTGGCGCAAAGTGACTACCCCAATAAACCCATCAAGCTGATCGTGCCATTTCCACCTGGCGGAACCAGCGATGTGATGGGGCGCATGGTCAACGATGAGCTTGGTAAGATTTTGAAGCAACCTGTCTTGGTCGAAAATGTTGGTGGTGCAGGCGGTGTGGTTGGCACGGAACGGGCAAGCAAAGCACCTGCTGACGGCTATACCATCATTCAAACTGGTGTTGGGCAAAACGCAGTGGCACATGGCTTAGATCCGAATTTGAAATACAACTCAAACACGGATTTCATTCACCTAACGCAAGTGCATACTGGCCCTAACGTGCTGCTGGTGCATCCTAGCTTGCCTTTTAAAACGCTCAAAGACTTGGTCGATTTCGCTAAGGCTAATCCAGGAAAGCTTGATTACGGCTACACCCATGCATCTTCAGGGCACATGGCGATGGAACTCTTCAAGCAAACTGCGGGTATCTTTTTAACGGGCATTCCCTACCGTGGCGGCGGCCCGATGATGACTGATTTGCTTGGCGGCACGATCAAAATTATGTTTATCAACCAAGACGTAGCCTTGCAGCACGTTAAGGCAGGCAAGCTGCGCCCATTGGCGGTAACGACGGTTAAGCGCAATCCCTTGTATCCCGACGTGCCTTCTATCGCTGAATCTGGTTACAAGGGGTTCGAGTCTTTGTCGTGGTCTGGCTTATCCATTCAGAAAGGCACGCCACCGGCTGTGGTTGAAAAATTGGAAGCTGCGATGGTCCAGGTGATGAATTCCCCAGCGATCAGGCAGAGGCTGGAATCACAAGGTTTTGTAGTCCCACCGCTGGGTTCTAAGGCATACACCGCTTTTGTAGCCAGTGAAATTCCACGCTGGACCAAAGTGATTAAGACGGCGGGCATCACGGCGCAGTAAAACTAAGTAGCGAAGTTTTTGCCTAAGCAGGCGGATGTCAAATCGGGGAGCTTGCAAAAGTACCCGATTTTTTTATGCATTTTAGGCTTCTAGCCAGCGTATTTATTGCCTAAGTAGCTATAAAAATAATAGTAAATTGACATTTTTTAATTTCCACGTTAAAGTTAAATTGTCAATTTAGTGTAAGTAAATTCATCTCAATTCTAGGGTTTTCACGTAGTAAATGCGCTCGTGCAAGACAGTTGAGTCGGATATAGTGTTATGCGTTATGGTGAATAATCATATACACTTATTAGTATATAAACCACTTGGAGACACAAGCATGATGAATAAACGAGCGAGCGTGCGCTTAGACGTACGATTAGCTACACTTTTGGTAGCTTCTTTGGCTGCATTTGCAGGCTCTACAGCCTCAGCACAAAGCAAAGACGAATTGTATGTGGCAGGTGTTTCTGCTACTTGCGCAACTTGCCACGGCACACAGGGCAGAGCGACGAATGGCTCTGCAGTTGTCTCTTTAGCAGGCATGCCCGCAGCCAACATCATTTTGCAAATGAAGGCATTCAAAGACGGCACACGTCCCGCCACGGTGATGCATCAGCTCAGCAAGGGCTACAGCGATGCACAAGTCGCCATGATTGCTAACTATTTTGCAGCACAAAAGAAATAAGGACGTAACTGACATGACAACTACAAATAATCTTCAGCGTCGTCAAATTTTGCAATCAGCCGCAGCATTGAGCTTGCTGGGCTTGGCAGGTTGCGCGACAACATCTATGCCGTCCAAGGCGAAAGTCGTCATCGTTGGCGGTGGTTTCGGCGGCGCTACTGCAGCCAAATACATCCGCTTGCTGTCACAGTACAAAATCGACGTGGTGTTGATCGAACCGAACGCTTCGTTCATTTCTTGCCCTGTGTCTAACATGGTGTTGGGCGGTCATAAGTCTATGGCCGATATCACCAGCTCATACGAGCATTTGTCTAAAAAGCATGGCGTGACTATGGTGCAAGACATGGTCAGCAATATTGACGCTGCTAAGAAAACAGTCACTTTGGCCCGTGGTGGCAGCATTGCTTATGACAAATTGATCGTCTCCCCCGGTATCGATTTGATGATGGGTAGTATCGAAGGCTTGGCTGCAGCCAATGCCAGTGGTCAAATCGTGCAAGCTTGGAAAGCGGGTGCCGAAACGGCAACGTTGCGCAAGCAGTTAGAGGCCATGCCGGATGGTGGCACGTACGCTATCACCATCCCCGTCGCACCATACCGCTGCCCACCTGGCCCGTACGAGCGTGCCAGCCAGATCGCGTCTTACTTCAAAGTGGCCAAGCCAAAGAGCAAAATTCTGATTTTGGACGGCAATCCAGATGTGACTTCTAAAGGCCCCTTGTTCAAAAAAGTGTGGGCAAATCAGTACAAAGGCATGATCGAGTACCGTGGCGACCACAAGGTAACTGCCGTTGATGCTAAAACGGGCACGATCAAGTTTGAAATTCAAGAAGATGTGAAAGCGACGGTGATCAACGCTTTGCCAAACATGCGCGCGGGTTTGATCGCGGTCAACTCCGGCTTGAACAACATGGCCAATGGCCGTTGGTGCGGTGTGAACTACCTTACCTTTGAGTCAACGGCTGCCAAGGATGTGCACGTCTTAGGCGACTCCATCCAAATCGCGCCTGGTATGCCTAAGAGCGGTCATATGGCCAACGCGCAAGCGAAAGTGGCTGCTGCGGCTATCGTGGCACAGTTAAATGGCTGGGAAGTTAATCCCAACCCGATGCTGACCAATACCTGCTACAGCATGGTTGATGCGAAAAACTGCATCCACGTGGCCAGCGTGCATGAGTACGTGGCAGCAGAGAAGACGTTCAAAACGGTGGCTGGCTCAGGTGGCGTATCTTCTATAGATTTGAAGCCAGAAGTGACTATGTTGGAAGGTGCTTACGCTGAGAGCTGGGCGCAGAACATCTGGGCTGATACCTTGGCCTAAATAGTAGTTCGGTTTTCCATCAACAGAGGCGTCGGCATGTTTGCTATCGCCTCTGTTTTTTTTTGTCTAAAAAAATGTAAGTCTAGGGTAAACACTGATTGCTACATTACAAATACGCGATTTAATATAAGCATATTCTATATATCAATTAGAATATATTAATATATCAACTTTAATATATAAATCTATCATGCAATACAAATCAGTCATTTTGAAATTAGTAGCCGGTTCAATCGCGGTTTTCGCTTCTACGATGCCAGCACATGCTGATTTGGCATTGGCGCAAAAGAATGCTTGCATGGCCTGCCATGCGGTAGATAAAAAATTAGTGGGTCCAGCCTATCAAGCCGTAGCTGAGAAATACGCCAAAGAAAAAGACTATGTTGCCAAATTGGCAGCTAGCATCAAGGCAGGCGGCTCTGGCAAATACGGCCCAATCCCAATGCCAGCACAAGCGGCTCTGCCTGATGCGGATGCCACAAAACTCGCAAAGTGGATTTTGGCTGGCGCTAAATAATAAGTAACAAGCCATGAGAAATAATCGCTTCATTCAGGCCGCTCCCGAGGGTTTCCTCGGTAGTGAGCAAATCAAATCAGTTTACGCGGGCAGGCGCGGATTCATGGCTGGTGCGTTTGCCGCAGCTATGGCAACTGCAACAGCTGCACGTGCGCAGTCTTCAAAAGACGATCCAAACATTGTTAACTTGCCAGCCCACACAAAAGGTTTGGGGCAGGGCGTTGCGGCTCGCGGCTATGGCGTGCCAAGTATTTACGAAAAAAACTTGCAGCGTCGCGAAAGCCCAGGTTTGACGGCCGTCAGTGCAGCAGGCGTCAGCTTTGCTCCGCTACAGGGCTTGTTCGGCATTGTTACGCCAAGTGGCTTGCATTTTGAGCGTCATCACCAAGGCTGGTGGGATATTGAGCCAGACAAACACCGTTTGATGGTGAATGGCAGCGACGAAAAGATGCTCAAAAAGCCAATGGTATTCACCATGGATGATTTGATGCGTCTGCCATCCGTTAGCCGTTTTCACTTTATCGAATGTGGCGCAAACACCGGTATGGAGTGGGGAAACGCTGCTGTACCAACTGTGCAATATACGCATGGCATGGTCAGCTGTAGTGAATTTACAGGCGTGCCTTTGCGCTTGCTGCTTGAAATGTGCGGCGCAGATATGAAGCGTGGCAAATTTGTATTGGCTGAAGGTGCTGATGGCTCTAGCATGACGCGTACGATTCCCATGAGTCTCATCATGAGTGGTGAAGTTCTAGTTGCTTACGGCATGAATGGCGAAATGCTGCGACCTGAAAATGGCTACCCCTTGCGACTGGTGGTTCCTGGTGTGCAGGGTGTGAGCTGGGTCAAGTACTTACGCCGTATCGAGCTGGGCGACGAAGCTTACGGCACCAAAGACGAAACCATTCATTACATCGATTTGCTGCCAAGCGGCATGCATCGACAATACAGCAGCACGCAAGAAGTGAAGTCAGTCATCACCACACCAAGTGGTGGTCAGATTATCTTAGACAAAGGCTTTTTGAATGTGACTGGTTTGGCTTGGAGTGGGCGAGGAAAAATCACCAAGGTAGATATTTCTGCAGACGGTGGCCGAAACTGGAAGCCTGCGCGTTTAGAGGGGCAAGTCATGTCTAAGTGCTTGACGCGCTTCAATATGGATTGGGCATGGGATGGCAAGCCAGCGTTGCTGATGAGCCGCGCGACAGATGAGACTGGACATATTCAGCCAACCTATGCTGAAAATAGAAAAGTTCGCGGTACGCGGAGCATCTATCACAACAACTCGATCCAAACTTGGTTGTTGCAAGAATCTGGTGAGGTGAAAAATGTTCAGTTATCGTAAATTTGCCGCAGCTGTTTTGGCTGCTGCTGCTGCTGTCTCCGTTTTCGCGCAAGGCAGCAAAGTTGAAGGCGTTGGTCGTACGGCAACAGCCAATGAAGTTGCGGCTTGGGATATCGATGTTCGTCCCGATTTCAAAGGTTTACCCAAAGGCATGGGAAGCGTGTCACAAGGCGAAAAGGTGTGGGAAGCTCAATGCTCGTCGTGCCACGGAAGCTTTGGTGAAAATAACACTGTTTTTAGCGCTTTGGTGGGGTACACCACCAAGAAAGACGTTGAGGCAGGACGCGTAGCTAGTTTGATGCCTGACGCTGCAACGCCAACCCGCACGACGATGATGAAAGTTTCTCAGCTGTCTACTCTGTGGGACTACATCAACCGTGCCATGCCGTGGACAGCGCCTAAGTCGTTGAAGCCTGATGAGGTTTATGCAGTCACAGCGTACTTGCTAAATATCGCCAATGTGGTGCCAGATAACTTCACACTCAGTGATAAAAACATGGCAGAAACACAGAATAAATTGCCAAACCGCAACGGCATGATGACCAAGCATGCGATGTGGCCAGGCAAAGAGTTTGGTGGGATTGTAAAACCTGACACGCAAGGCTCTAGCTGCATGAGCAATTGTGCGACTGAAGCTAAGGTGGCAAGTTTGCTGCCAGAGCATGCGCGAAATGCGCACGGTAATTTGGCTGAACAAACGCGTGCTTTTGGACCTTCTGTGGGCGCTGATACAACCAAGCCAGCTGCAAGCTCGGGTGCGGAGGTTAAAAAAGCGGCGACTGTTCCAGTTGCTGCTGCAAAGGCAGCTGAAAAATCTACGGAATCAGCCGGAGCACTCAAGAGCTCAGATGTTTCTGCTATTTTGAGTAAAAACACGTGTTCAGCTTGTCATGGGGTTGATAATAAAATCGTTGGCCCAAGCTTTAAAGAAATTGCCGCAAAGCAAGGTGGCAAAGCTGATGCGGTTGCCTATTTGTCGGCAAAAATTAAGAGCGGCGGATCAGGCGTTTACGGCAGCATGCCCATGCCTGCGCAAGGTATTAACGATGCGGAAGCGAAAAAAGTGGCAACATGGATTTCACAAGGCGCTGCTAAGTAATATCCCTGCCAACGTAAAAGCCGGAAATGTGTTAATTTAAGTGGGTTAGAGAAAAGATTTTTTAAGATTTCAAATTAGGAGTGAATTATGAAACGTCGTGAATTTGTACAAAGCACCACAGGTGCAGCTGCTTTGGGTTTGGCGGTAAGCGCAGGCTTGTTTCCTGCAGCAGCATCAGCACAAACAGCTTGGAACAAAGCTGCTTTTGAAGCAAAGAACTTGGCAGACGTTGTAAAAGCATTAGGTGGCGCCGCTGCAGCTACTGAGAGCAAAGATGTAACTTTGAGTGCACCAGAAATTGCTGAAAACGGTAACGTTGTGCGCCTTGGTGCCCAAAGTGCCATTGCTGGCACAACTTGGCTTGGCTTGGTGGTTGAAAAGAACCCAGCCGCCTTGACTGCCGGCTTTGATGTCCCAACTGGAACTGAGCCCAATATGTCTACAAACGTCAAGATGGGTCAATCAACCAATGTTTACGCACTTGCAAAAGTGGGTGATAAGTTTTTCTATGCTGTTAAAGAAGTCAAAGTCACCCTCGGTGGCTGCGGCGGTTAATTCTGGCTATTGAGTCGCAATTGATATTTGAAGTTTGATATTAGAAATTTAGGAGTTCAAAATGAGTGATCCAATGCGCATTCGTGCCGCTGCAACTGGCGATAAAGTGACTGTTCGTGTTTTAGTTAGCCATGAAATGGAATCTGGCATGCGCAAAGACGCTGCTGGTAAATTAGTGCCAGCTTTGTTTATTCAAACCATCAGTGCTGTGCACAACGGTAAAACCGTGATGAGTGCCCAATGGGGTCCAGCCGTGTCTAAAAACCCGTTCATTCAATTCACATTTACTGGCGGCAAAGCTGGTGAAAAAATTGCTGTGTCTTGGGTTGACAATACCGGCGATAAACGTACCGACGAAGCGACTATTTCTTGAGTTTGAAGCGCGGAATTTGAGTGCATAGCCAGTAAACTGCTCATGTAGATTACTGGCTTTTGTTTTTTTGGATTAGTTAGTAAGCTGCAAACAAAAATATTCAATTCGAATGGAGACAAAGATGAGTTTTGAAAAATGGTTTTCTAAGATAAGACCAGCTACAGTAGCTGGATTGTTAATAGCGGTAGCAATGGTAAATATGGCTAGTGCGCAGCAAAAATCTGCCAAAGACGCTATTGATGATTACCGTGCCAGCTTGCAGGATGGCAATCCAGCTGACTTGAATGCAGCACGAGGTGAGGCTTTGTGGAAAACAAAACGCGGACCTAAAAACGCTAGCTTGGAAGCTTGTGATTTGGGTCTGGGTGCCGGCAAAGTAAAGGGTGCAGTCGGTTCTCTGCCGCGTTACTTTGCTGATACGAATAAGGTAATGGACGCTGAGAGCAGGCTAGTTCATTGCATGGTTACTTTGCAAGGCTTTAAAGCTGAAGATTTCAATGCTAAAAATTTCACCAGTGGCACAGCGCAAAAAGCAACGGTGATTGAAGACTTGGTCGCCTACATTTATGACGAATCTCGTGGCGTCACCATCAACGTGCCACAAAGTCACCCTATGGAAAAAGCTGCTTTTGCAAGAGGCAAAGATACGTTTTACTTCAAAGGTGGTACGCATGACTTTAGCTGCGCGTCATGCCATAACCAAGACGGTAAGCGTATTCGTTTGCAAGAACTACCAAATTTAACCGGTCCTAGCAAGGCCTCTCAAGACGCTTTTGCTCAGTGGCCAGCATATCGCGTGAGTCAAGGTGGCTTGCGCACCATGCAGTGGCGCATGCAAGATTGCCTGCGTGGTCAGCGCATGCCTGAGTTGGTTTATTTGTCTCAAACTTCCATTGATTTGATCACCTATTTAGGTGTGAATGCGAATGGTGGCAAGATGGCTGCGCCAGCACTTAAACGTTAAATATTGAAGAGGAAAATATAATGGAAAATAAGCCTCTAGCCGGCGTAAATATTGCCAAAGCCGCTATAAAAAATGTAGCTAAAATCAGTACTATTTTCACTGCTGTAGCCGTGCTCGCAAGCTGCGCAGCACCTTCAATGGGTATGCCGAGTGCCGCAGATTTAATCGCCACTCTAAAAAGTAGCTTTTCTGAGCGCGGCCCTGCGAAAATGGATCGTTTAGATCAAAACGAAGTACAGCGTATTTGCACTGAAGCTGATAAAACAGGTAAAGCTGTTGACGAAGCTACGCGTAAGAAAATTGAAACAGCTCTATATGCTGGCATTCCTTATCCAACAGATGCCAAATACATCGGTAACTGGCAAGAAGGCGAAAAAATTGCACAAGATGGTACAGGCTTGCAATTTTCTGATGCTATTGGCAAACCAAGCGGTGCAAACTGCTATGCATGTCATCAAATTGCACCCAAAGAAATTAGCTTTGGTAACTTAGGCCCTTCGCTTTACAAGTATGGTGTTAACCGTGGTGTTAAAGACCCGAATGCAGCTGAATCAGAGGCGATTGTTAAGTACACATGGGCACGACTTTGGAATACTCATTCTGTAAATCTGTGTAGCAGTATGCCGCGATTTGGTGATGCCAAAATTTTGACAAATACGCAACTTAAAGATGTCATGGCGCTATTACTTGACCCGCAATCACCAGTGAATAAATAGAACCTTTCAGTCACTTATTTAACCCCTTTACATCTCTAAGCTTTAGTTAGCAAATCGCACACCATGAATTTATCGCGTCGTGAATTTACATCCGTTTTGACTGCTGCCGTAGTCGCTGGTTTCCCGTTGGGTCGTGAGGCCAGTGCGCAAGAAGCCGATCAGCTTTACAACGTGCCCAAGACTGGGAATGTCCATTTATTGCACATGACAGATTGCCATGCGCAGCTTTTACCCATTTATTTTCGTGAACCCAATGTCAATATTGGTATTGCGGGCATGACGGGTAATGTGCCGCACTTGGTGGGGGAGCATTTGCTGAAGTATGCTGGCCTAAAAGCTGGGAGCGCTAATGCACATGCGCACACATATTTAGACTTTGAGCGATCTGCTAGGCAATACGGAAAAGTTGGCGGCTTCGCGCATTTATCTACCTTGGTAAAGCAATTGCGTGGAAATAGGCCTGGTGCTTTGTTGTTAGACGGTGGTGATACCTGGCAAGGTAGTGCTACAAGTTTGTGGACAAATGCCCAAGATATGGTTGACGCTTGCAAGTTGCTGGGTGTGAATGTGATGACGGCGCACTGGGAATTCACCTACGGAGAAAAGCGGATGATGGAAATCATCGAAAAAGACTTTGCAGGGAAGATTGATTTTGTAGCGCAAAACGTTAAAACTAGAGACTTTGAAGATCCCGTGTTTAAACCCTATGTTCTCAAAGAAATGAACGGGGTGACAGTTGCGATTGTGGGACAAGCTTTTCCGTATACGCCGATCGCTAATCCTAGCTGGCAAGTGCCAAATTGGACTTTTGGTATTCAAGACGCGAACATGCAAAAAACAGTCAACGAAGCACGTGCTAAAGGTGCGCAAGCTGTAGTACTGTTGTCGCACAACGGTATGGATGTTGACTTGAAAATGGCATCTCGCGTGACAGGGATCGATGTCATTTTGGGTGGCCATACGCATGATGGCGTACCCGTACCAACCATGGTTAAAAATGCGGGTGGTCAAACATTGGTGACCAATGCAGGCAGCAATGGTAAATTCTTAGGCGTGCTTGATCTTGATGTGCGAGACAAAAAAGTTGTCAATATCAACTACAAACTGCTTCCTATCTTTGCAAATTTCTTGCCTGCTGATAAAGAAATGGCAGCACTGATCGACAAAGTGCGTGCGCCTTTTCTGTCTAAATTGACTGAAAAATTAGCAGTTACTGAAGGTGTGTTGTACCGTCGAGGTAATTTTAATGGAACGTTTGACCAGTTAATTACCGATGCGCTCATCAATGTACGTGGCGCACAAATTGCCTTTTCCCCAGGTTTCCGTTGGGGGACCTCTCTATTGTCTGGCCAAGCCATTACGCGTGAACACGTCATGGATCAGACCGCGATAACTTACCCATGGACGACGGTGTCGGATTTGAGCGGTGAGTCAATCAAAACAATTTTGGAAGATGTTTGCGATAATTTATTTAATCCAGATCCGTATTACCAGCAAGGCGGCGATATGGTGCGAACGGGTGGTATGACTTACACCTGTAATCCAACAGGGAAAGCTGGTTCGCGAATCAGCGATATGCGATTTGGTGGACAGTTGATGGACGCTAGTAAAACATACAAAGTTGCTGGTTGGGCGCCTGTTCAAGAAGCAAGTAAAAATGCGGGTCCTCCAGCATGGGAAGTTGTTGAAACGTATCTGAAAGATAAAAAGACTATTGCACCTATCAAGCTGTACAACCCTAAATTACTGGGGTTAGACGGTAATCCGGGCGTGGTGTTGTAATTTATTTCAGGAGTTAAGCATGAAGTTAAAATTCAAAATTTGGGCAATCGGTGCCGCTTTCCTGCTGAGTCTGAGCGCTGCTTATGCGCAAGATAAAGCGGTCTATCATATTGATAACGCAGAAACACAAGCTACTAAGGGCTTGCGTAATGTACGCAATCATTTAGATGTTGCACCAGAGACAAAAATAATTGTTGTTTCTCATGCAAACGGCGTTGATTTTTTGATGGAAGGCGCTAAGGATAAAGCTAACCCCAATATTGATTACGCCGCATTGGTGAGTGATTTGAAGGCTCGTGGCGTTAAGTTTGAAGTTTGTGAAATCACACTCAAGAATAGAAACTTGAATAAAAATCAGTTTATCTTGGATGCTGAATTCACACCTTCAGGGGTGGCTCGTATTGCACAGTTGCAATCGCGCGAAAAGTTTGCCTATATTAAGCCGTAATTCAAACCGCAAACTGTAGTTTGAGCACGGCTGTCGATTCTTTAATGCTAGATTCTGGTTCCTATGATGTTTATACGGTTGCTACTTGCTGCAAGTTTTGTTCTTTGCATTTCTAATGCCTATCCTCAGAACGCTCAAAAACTAACGCTAACGCCTAAGCAAATCAGTCCATCAGTTTGGTATGTAGAGGGTGTGACTGCGCTTGGAAGCGTTGAGAATAAAAACTTCATTTCGAATGCGGCATTCATCGTTGGTCCTGATGGCATTCTTGTTATAGATGCGCTGGGATCGCCTGCTTTGGCAGAAGCTTTGATTGCGGCTATTGGCAAAGTGAGTGCCAAAAAAATTACGACGGTGATTGTTACGCATTACCATGCAGACCATATCTATGGTCTGCAGTCTTTTCAAAAAATCGGTGCAAAAATAATTGCGCATCCTGCTGCCAAAGCGTATTTAAATTCAGAAACGGCAACGCAAAGACTGTCAGCATCACGTGTTGAGCTTGCCCCTTGGGTGGACGGAAATACAAAGTTAATAGAAGCGGATACTTGGATATCGAACGAAACGAAGCTCTCGCTGTCAGGCATTGAATTAGTTATAAAGCCAGTTGGTCCAGCGCATACGCCTGAAGATGTGGTCATATTTTTCCCTAAGGACAAAGTACTGTTTGCTGGGGATTTAATTTTTAGGGGGCGTCTACCTTTCATCGGTTCAACAGCAGATACGGGCCCATGGATATTAGCCTTAAATTCTTTTTTAACTTTCAAAGCTAAGGTGGCTATTCCTGGGCACGGGCCTGTGTCTGAAAGTGCAGATGCGGATATTGAACTACTGCGTGATTACTTGGTGTTTCTCAGAAAAAATATGGGAAAGGCAGTGGAGGAGTTAGAGCTTTTCGATGAGGCGTATGCGGCAACAGATTGGAGTCGATTTGAAAATATTCCGATGTTCAAATTCGCAAACAGAATGAATGCTTACAACACGTACTTGCAGATGTTGGATATGAAAAAATGATCTTTCATTTAAGTCACCGTCATGCGTAATAGTAATTTCACGCGTCGAAACTTCCAAATTCGTTTTGGCGCAATTATTGCTGGACTCCTTTCACTAGATGCTATATCCGCACCTTTTAGAGAGATTCCTGCTGCAAAATCATTGCAGACTGAAATTTTAGAAGCGTTAAAAGTCGCATCACCACTTGTAGTTTTTGTTAGTCTTGATAATTGCCCATTTTGCAAAATTGCACGTGAAAATTATTTACTTCCGCTCATGAATGAGCAAGCTATTCCAGTGGTGCAAATAAACTTTCGTCGTTTGGCATCTGTCGCAGATGCACGCGGTATTGTGATGACGCAAGATCAATTGGTGCGTGCTTGGGGTATCAAAGTCGCACCAACCGTGTTGTTTTTAGGTAAGGACGGCAGAGAGATTGCTCCGCGATTAACGGGAGGTTCAACTTCGGATTTTTATGGAACATATCTTGATGAGCGCATACATATTGCTCAAGCGACTATATCGCGCGATTTAGGTGTGAAATGATCCCCATTAAAACCGAATCGGCTTGGCGCGGGACTTCGGATTGTCGAAGCTGTGGTATCCGAGACATGGTGCTGTTTGCAGATCTCAACGAGCATGATTTTGGCATGATTCATGCACCAATTGATGACTTGGCGTTTAAGTTGGGTGCAGTGCTTTACAGCGAAGGCCAAGCGGCTATTGGCTTGTTTACCTTGCGAACCGGCATGGTTAAGTTGGTGAGAACGACGGCTGATGGTCGCTTGCGCATTGTGCGAGTTCTTCGCCCTGGCGATGTGGTTGGGCTTGAAGCCTTAGTGACTGCGCATTATGATAGTGAGGCAATAGCTTTGACAGATGTTTCTGTTTGCCGCATTCCTCTTAATGTGTTGCACACATTGGGTGCGAATAGCCAACGGCTTCATTTGAAACTTATGCAAAAGTGGCAGCAAACGTTAAAAGATGCAGATGATTGGTTGGCAGATCTAAACTTTGGCACGGCTAAACAAAGAGTCTCCAATTTGATAATCAAAATGCGGAGTACGACAGATGGTCAAATCGTTTCCTTATTTTCTCGTGATGACATGGGCGCCATGTTGGATTTGAAGCTTGAAACTGTTAGTAGAGAAATTAGCAAACTGGTGAAAGATGGTGTCATTGAGCCACTCGATAAGCTTGGGCGTGTTTACCGCATCTTACAATTAGCCAATCTGGAAATGGCATAAACGGTTTTTTACTCCCGCTCCACTTCAAGATAAGCTGCATGGGTTAACTGTGGAATCCAGACCTCAGCATGTTTCAGGTGTGCGAATGGTTTTGAATCAAAACTTTTAACTGATAGATTCATATCACCATCCCCTTCAATTGATTTTTTTACATGTGCGCGCAATGCCAAAAGCAAATCGCGTGTTTGCGATTGTGCTGTTGCTAGATTCGTTACTTTGCCGTGACCCGGCACAATAATAAGCGGTTTCAAGTCATCTATAACGGCAAAGGACTGAAGCCATGCTTTACTACTACTGACATTGAGCATGCCAAGCACACGGTCAACGTACACGAGATCGCCACTAAATAAGACATTTTTCTTTGGTAGCCAGACTAATATGTCTCCTGGTGTGTGACCTCCACCACGGTATTTAATTTCGAATGCTACGCCTCCTAGTTGCAAGTAAACATCGTTGTCTTTTAACAGTCGGCTTGGTAATGTTGGCACAGTTCCAGTCAACCGTTCTTTGAGTATATTTAGTCCTTGCATCTGCTCTGCAGACCTAGCTTTCATATCTGCGTTGGCATGTGCATGCGCAATAAGTTCAGCTCCCTGAGCTTTAAAGTAGCCATTGCCTAGCCAGCGGTGGTCTTGCCCGCCTGTATTGATAACCCATTTAATGGGTTGAGACGTTACTCGTTTCGCGGCATCATGAATTTTTTTAGCTGATTGAAAGGTTGCACCACTATCAATCAATATCGCACCGTCCGGTGTAATTATCAAACCAATATTTGCATTTAAACCTTCGTTGTCATAGGTTCGCCCATCTGTGTCACCGATGTATGCGTAAACACCTTCTGCAATTGGCTTGAAGTCAATCTCTACTGCAAGTGCCGTGCGGCCAATAAATAGTAGAAAACTTGCGACCAGTGTGCTCCAAATGTAAGTTGTGTAGGGTTTGGCTTTTGGTTTGTACATGGCTTGAGTTTTAAAAATATTTATGACACACTACGCCGATGATTTGGAGTGATGTATATGCGAAAAATTTTGGCTAAAGTGGTTATGGTTCTTGGCTTGACCATATGCGGTATTGCTAATTCTCAAACTCCATCTATTTTTAAAGATGCAGATTTTGTTTTGGGTGTCAAGCTTATAGAGGAGCATAAATGCACAGCTTGTCATATTCAAAAAGTGGGAGGCAATGGTTCTACGATCTATAAACCTTTAGGCCGAATCAATACAGCGGGTTTTTTGCGTGGCATGGTAGATCAATGTAATACAGAAATGAATTTAGGAATATTTCCTGATGAGGTTACCTCTATTGCAGCTGTGCTTAATCGTGATCATTACAAATTTAAATAAAGTTGCAGATTCCATTTAAACAACCGCAGATTGAAAACCTGCGGTTGTTTTTTTATTAAAACTTCATGCCAAACTGTATGCCCAGCGAATTCTGCGACATACGAATCGTCTCAGTCCCCGCCAAAAATGATTGACCTGTGACAGATTTTTTCGGCGCATGCATGTATGCGACGGTTAACTCTGTGTTTGGTGACAATGCATAGGTTCCACCAAAAGTAATGTGTGTAGTAGTCACTCCTGGGGCGACAATGTTAAAAGACACATCTCTAGATTGAATGGGATTATCCGAAATGTTTAATCCAGCGCGCAGAGTCAATGCGGGTGCAGCTTGCCACTGAACACCGACTTTTAAAACATTGATGTCAGACCAGCCAAAACCTGGCCCACCAGTAAAGCCTAGTGGTACACGGTTGGTGCTTGGATTTGAAATTGATGTTACGCCAGAATAATTGATGCGTTGGTAATCCAAAGCAACGCTCACTGCAGGTGTCGCTTGGAAGCCAATACCTAGCGTGTAGTTTTCAGGAATATCAAAGGAACCTTTGTCTGCAAACAAGCCTGAATACTTTTCAAACTTACCCATTTTTATTTTTGGCGCGTAAGAAGCACCTACTGAAACGGTGTCGCTTAGTTTGCCTAAATATCCAAGTCGAACACCAAAGCCAGAGCTGCTATCCGTACCTGTGTTACTTACATTGCTTGGTGCGCCAGAATTTTGTGCAAAGGCTTGCAGGCCTTTGGCTTTAAATTGTTGGTAAACCAATAGTGGTGAAATACCGATAGAGTGGTTAGCATTTAATTTATACGCCACAGTCGGCGCAACGACCAGTTGCATCAAATCCACACCTAGACCGTTTGCTCCGCATAAAACATTGGCAGGGCCTTGCCCACAGTTGATTTGACCGCCAGCATAATCAGTATTCATGCCGCCGTTGCCGTAAACAGTCACACCGGCGCTGATACTGTCGTTAATAGTTTTGTTGTACCCCAGCTCAGGAATAAAAAAGGTTTTGCTACCACTGGTGACATCTGCATCTAGCGGGCCAGCGCCAGTACGGCTCATGCCCCGGTCAGGCATAAAGACATCAACGCCAGCTTCAAAGCGATTTCCTGCAAATGCCGCTGCCGCTGGATTATTTGCGCCAGCAAACGTGTTGTCGGTGGATGTGACAGATGCGCCTCCTATACCTTTTGCTTTCATGCCTGTTCCGTGAGGGAAATAGCCATCCGTCGCAAGGGCTGATGTCAAGGGTGCTCCGAGGGTTATCAATGCAGCGAGATGACATAGCGTTTTCAAGTTTTTCATAATCAGGTCTTTCGTTGAGTTTTAAAGTTTAAATTTCGCCTTTTGAGGCACGTTCCATCATTTCCCACATGGTGTCCCTTACTTTCATAGCCTCTTCTTTCAATGGGGAGGGTAATTTCCGTCCCATTTTGACCATCATGTCCATGTTCAAGGTATAAAGCCACAGGCTACCATCGTCTTGCTCAACCAAAGAAATGCGGCATGGCATGTATGCGGCCATGTGCGGGCTGAAATCCGTCATCATTCGTGCGGTTGATGGCGTGCAAAACGAATAAATAGTAAGCAACTTTTCTTTTTTGCCGGACCTTGCGGCCAGTTCTTTTGAGAGCGGCAATACACCGACATCCCGCATATTTTTCTCAGAAGATACCTGTCGCAATATTTCTTCGATGTCTTTTACGGTGACTCCCGCTTTTACCTTACGCTCCCAAGTGGTTGCGACGGCGATGTCTCCATTGCCTTCAATCCAGCGATCCCACATTCGGCTCGCTTCAGCGCCTGCGCCATTTTCTAATTTGCTTAAAGTCCCGATTGTTCCGCATCCTGTTAAAGACACCATTGCAGCAATCGCAACGCATCCCACAAAGCTATGTTTTTTGATCATGTCTCTCTCCGTTAATCTATATGTGTCTGTATTTTTTTGTTTTAGCTGACCGATTCATCTAAATTCAAATACGATATAAAGATATATTGAAAATTATCTAAAGAATATGCGTATATACCCTAGGGGGTAGACGGGTTACGGATTAGTGATTCAATCTAATTAACGGGTCAAGGCCAGAAACAAATGCGGCAGTTGTTCGGGCAATCGCTCAATATGGTCAATCACGGTGTATCGACGCCCAAAGATATTGCTTACATACGTATCTGCCTTGGGGTCTAGGTTGATGCAGTAGGTGAAGATCCCCTTTTGATCAAGTTCGTTAACAGATTGGCGCGCATCTTCGATCAGCAGACCCTCATCATGCGCATCAACATCCGAGGGTTGTCCGTCTGTCAAAATCAACAAGAGCTTTTTATCGGCTTGCTGTGCTTCAAGATAGTGTGCGGCGTGGCGCATTGCCGCTCCCATGCGGGTCGAATAACCAGCATCGATTGCTGCCAGCCTGCCTTTCACATCGTCATTCCAGCTTTCGCCAAAGCCTTTAATGTGCAGATAGCGTACATCGTGGCGTGTATTGGAATGAAACCCGGCAATAGCAAACGGGTCGCCCAGTTGCTCAATGGACCAGGCCAGTATGGCAACAGCTTCCTGGCTGAGCTCAAGAATGCTTTGGTTTGAGTGGGCAACTTTCGCGTTGAGTGACTCAGAAAGGTCCAACAGCAGCGTCACTGCAATGCTACGCCCATCGGTTCGGTGGCTCATGTTGATGCGTGAATCGGGCTGGTTGCCACTTTTGAAGTCGATGAGCGAGCGTACTGCAACATCAAGATCAAGTTCACTGCCTTCTTCCTGGTAGCGAATGCGAACTTTATTTTGTGGTTTGAGCTGATCCAGCAGGCGTTTGAGTCGTTTAACCAATCCTGCATGTTTGGCCAGTAGTTTGTCGATATCGGCAGGCTGACCTGCTGGGTGCAAGCGCTCGTAAAGGCTGACCCAGTCTGGGCGATAACTCAGGCTGGTGTAATCCCACTCCGGGTAGTGGCGGGGGGGCAGGCTTTTAGCTTCGTCAGGCGCTTGACTTTGACGCTGGTTGTCAAACATCTCTTCGTCATCGCTGAGCTCATGAAACCGCCAGAGATGACGGTTATCGTCACGGTAATCCACTTCTGTATCGGTGAAATAAGTATTCGGCAACTGGTCACTTTGAAGCCGTGTTTTCGCCACATAGCTGAGGGCGAGGTTGGCCATGACTTCGGTGCTGGACTCGCCTTGCGTCATAACGTCGTGAAAACGCTGCACAAATGTATTCAGTTTGACATCTGAATAGCCATGTGATGAATCGAGCAATGAGCGTGACAGCATGGTCAAACGATGCCGCAAGCAAGAGTGCGTTGCAGGGTTGCAAGCGCCTTCTACAGGGATGGGATGCAAGGCTGCAAACAGACGACGCAAGCCAGGATACTCGCGCATGGCCAACGCCTCTACTCGTGCATCTTCAAACATCTCAATCGCCATGCGTTGCATCGGGCTGTAGTTGTCTGCAAAAATGGCGGTACTCCAGCGACGATGGGCTGCCATGTGAGCCAGTACTGCGCGATAGCGATCAATGCCTTTGACGCCGTTACGCTCGTCATAAACATCTGGCAACCGGATACCTTGCGAATCAAAGTAGGGTACAACTTGATACTGGGCATCTGAAGCTGTCGCGTACGGCACCAGATGGTCAGCTTCTTGCCACAAGCCATGCAAATACAGATCTAGCTTTCTTGTGTTGTCTATTAAAAGCGTGCCATGTCGTTCGCGTTGCAGCACCGCGCGACTGTCAGCAGATCGCATGCTGAAATAGTCACATTGCTGCTCGGGGTGATGGCTGTAATTGCGCACCCCGTAGGTGACCCAGTTGCGCAGGCCTTCCAGGGTCAGCAGACTCAACAGATGGGGTGATTGCACAAAATAGTCTGGCAAGCTGGGACTGGGATAGGTTTTGTGGATGCCGTGGATAGAGCCGCTGGTGCTCTCCATCAGGTTCAAACTGATATCCACATACGTCTGCAACTGGTCGAGTGAGGGGATTCTCCTGGCCACGGCTGCAAGTGATTGCAGGAAGGAGCCGATCGCCTGGCTGTTGGGCGATTTCGTCATCACACGAACGGCATTTATCACGGCAGGAAGAGCCGACTCACCTGCCGCGCTGGCGACTTGTGGCCACTCTTGTAAAAAAATCAACACAGGCTCCGCGCCACGCCCCATTTTGCCGAGGTATCGCGCTGCTTCTAAATAGGCATCCATGCCCTCGGGCGACAGTTGCCCGGATGCATCCACCATGCACCCTTCAAACACATCCGCAACTTGCGGGAAACCACAATCGAGCTGCTGCCGCCAAGCTTTCAACTGCTCTGGTGGAAGTGCAAGTTCAGGCAAATACTGCATCAATGGCGTGGTCCAGCGTGGCGCGAATATCTGCATCATCCGTGATAGGGCGCACCAAAGCCATGCGGCAGGCATCGACTGGGTTGATATCCGCTTTGATCAAAGTTGCCGCATAGACAAGTAGTCTTGTTGACATACCCTCATCCAAGCCATGCCCTTTGAGTTGGCGAGCCGTGTTGCCAATTTTTACAAGCTTTGCAGCGGTGTTAGTGTCTATTTTTGTCTCAGAAGCCACAATAGCAGTTTCCAACTCAGCACTTGGGTAGTCAAAATCAAAAGCCACAAAGCGCTGTTTGGTCGATTGCTTCAAATCCTTCATCAAGCTTTGGTAGCCGGGGTTGTAAGAGATCACGAGCTGAAAATCAGGGTGCGCGTGGATCAGTTCACCCCGTTTGTCCAATGGCAACTGGCGACGGTGGTCGGTCAAGGGGTGGATCACCACGGTCGTGTCCGCTCGGGCTTCCACCACTTCGTCCAGATAGCAAATCGCCCCGATACGCGCAGCTGTAGTCAGCGGACCATCCAGCCAGCGCGTACCATTGGCCTCCAGCAGGTAGCGCCCAAGCAGGTCAGACGCCGTCATATCCTCATTACAAGCCACGGTGATGAGTGGTTTGCCCAGTTTCCAAGCCATGTATTCCACAAACCGTGACTTGCCACAACCCGTGGGGCCTTTCAGCATCACCGGCAACTGCGCTTTGTAAGCAGCTTCATACAAAGTCACTTCATTCGCTTGTGGCTGGTAGAAGGGTTCTTTGATGATTTTGTAGGGTGATGCGTCTGTCATGGTTTGTTCCTAGATTGGCTGGGAAGATTTACTTGTGCACGCCCAGCTTTTCACGCCAGCCCGGGAACAGTTTGTCTGAGTCGCCAGGGAAGGACTCGAACGCACGTGCAAACTCTTTGTGCTCTTTTGCGAATTCAATCGGGTCTGCACCCGATTTCCAGCACTCGTAGGATTGACGCAGAGAGATCGCGCCCGCTGCTGGGCTATCAATATGGCCGTAAGCGCCACCGCCAGAAGTGTTGATGACGTTGCCGTGCCCTAAGTTTTCAAAAAAGCCAGGTAAGCGCAACGCATTCATGCCGCCAGAAATAATCGGCGTAGTTGGCTTCATGCCATACCATTTTTGGTAATAAACAGGGCCTTGCGCCTCGTCACGCTCAATCATGTAGGCGATGTTTTTGTCTGAGTTTTCACCCTCCATCTTGCCGTAGCCCATGGTGCCGACGTGGATGCCAGACGCCCCTTGCAACCGAGAAATTTTGGCCAACACAAACGCTGTGTAGCCGCGCTTGGCTGATGGCGATGTCACCATGCCGTGGCCCGCACGGTGGTAATGCAAATATTGGTTGGGGTACTGGCGACGGGCAGTGGTGATCATGCCTGGGCCACCCACAAAACCGTCGACCAAGAAAGCTACTTTGTCTGCATCAGGGCCAAAAGACTCAAGGATGAAGTCAGCGCGGGCGCACATTTCGTAATGGTCGTCAGCGGTGATGTTGGCAGAGAAAATTTTGGCTTGGCCAGTTTCGTCTTGTGCGCGTTTCATTGCGTCATAAACCAGTGGGTAGACCTTTTTGGCAGGGCAGAACACTTGGTTGCCTTGTGGTTCGTCGTTCTTGATGAAATCGCCACCCAACCAGAACTGGTAAGCCGCTTTGGCAAATGGCTCGGGACGCAAACCTAATTTTGGTTTGATGATGGTACCGGCAATGTAACCGCCGTCCTTAACGGGACGGTCCAAAATGCGCCACAAGTCGGAGATGTCCTTGGAAGGGCCGTCAAACAGCTGGATGCAGCGTTTCGGGAAATAAATATCGTGAATCTTGCCGTGCTCAATGTCGCCCATGCCTTGGTTATTGCCAATGATGAGCGTCAACACCGACACCATCATCATACGGCCATCGGTGATGTTGCGGTCAAACAAGTCGACCGGGTAGGCGATGCGCATGTCCTCAGTGGCTTCATCGATGTAATACACCAGCGCATCCACGCCGCGTGTGAAGTCGTCCGTGGTGCTCACTTCCACATTGGTACCGGTCGATGATTCTGCGGCGAAATGCGCTGCGGCTGCCAAATACGTGCCAAAACCCGGTTTCGGCTTCATTTTGTAGGCAACGAGGATGTGGCCTTCGCCTTTGATAAGGTCTTCTTCCTTCAGGCTAAGATCTGCGTAACGGTTGCTTTGGTCCATGTAAATGCTCCAGTAGTTGATCGGTAGATACCTTTTCTAAGGTTCTGGCCGCAATCGTAGGAGTATTTACTCATAAATAATATTCAAATTTATTTTTAAACAAATCAGAATTTACTGATGATTTAAATTTTGAGTTACTTGCAGTTGTTGTGCTGCCTCCACTTTTCTTCATGTCCCAGCATCTTGGCAAAGCTAGGCACATTACAACGTTCAATTTCAGCTGCTTCGGCTGCTGTTTTAGGCGCTGATGAAGTTGTGGCAACTGGTTCTGTTTTAACAGCTTCAGTTTTCGCTTTTTGTCCGTAAACCAAAGGGGCAATGCCAGTAATGGTTGCGGCAAACAAAGCCACAACGGCGAGCTGAGCTTTGCTAACACCTGAATTTTTTTCGGGTGGCATCTCGCACACGCCACCCGGGCATAACTGGGCTTGGTTTTTATTTAAGGCGTTGTACAGCTTGCAGCCTATGCAAATGCCAAATGAAGTTTCAAACAGCATCAAGGTCAAGCACGTGGCGCAAGTCAGCATATTGATGGGGCCGACCATGTCGTTGATGACCATGGTGTAAGCCATCACCTGCGCCAAAATAAAGCCAATAGCCCAAGCAAACCGCTTTTGCGGCGCGCCCGACCACTCAGGCTGCTGCTTACGCACAAACCATTGACCGACAATCAAACTCGGTGCGTAACGTGGATTGATGAAGATTCGAATCGTAAAGTCAATCAAAAAAACGACAACAAACAAACGCGTTGGCTGAAAATTGCCCATCAACCATGCATTCATAAACGACATAAAACCGAACAAAAACATGATCCCCGCTGCCGCTCGCACAGCACGTTCATTCAGCACCCGCACGCTGTAACCTTCTTTTTGCTCACCGAATTCAAATATGTGACTCATTCTCTACTCCTTAAATTTATGAGATAGATTTTCGTAGACAGGCTGGTTTGAGCGTATGATTTAAATCATACAAGCAGGTAAATTTATATGAAGCCGAACCCCATCAGCTTGCCGAAACCACTCATTTCTTTGCTACCGGCTGAGCTGCAACAACAATGTGTTTCTCAAAAATGCAGCAAAGGAGAGCGGCTTTTCGCGCAGGGTCAACAGCCTGAGCGCATGTTTTTCATAGGTAGCGGCGAGGCTGTTTTGCAAAGAATGGGTGAGCATGGCACGCAGTTGGTGCTCCAACGTGTGCGGCAAGGCTTTATTTCCGAGGCGAGTTTGCAGTCAAGCCTCTACCACTGCGAAAGTATCGTCACCGTAGCGGGAGATCTGGTCAGCATCCCTATTTCCGCGATTAAGCAAGAGCTGCTCAGCAATCCTGAATTTGCCATGCGCTGGGTCGCCATGTTAAACAAAGAGCTCAAACGCTTGCGTGCACAATGCGAACGCTTATCGCTCAAAAGTGTGAAAGACCGCCTGCTTCATTTGATCGAAACGGAAGGCGAAGACGGTAAATTAGCGCTCGGCACTGGTTTGAAATCAATCGCTGCGGAACTCAGCGTAAGCCACGAGGCGCTTTACCGCACCGTGGCAGAGCTAGAAAAGCAGGGCGTTTTGTATCGTTTTGGTAACTCTATTTGCTATAAATAGTATAGCTGCTTAGGCAATAAATACGCCGGCTAGAGTCATATTTATAGGGGTAATATTCTGAATATTTAGTAATCAGCAAGTTTATTGATTAAAAAACTTGCAATCATTCTAATAATCGTTAGAATGAACGTATGAGAGACATCAAAAACCATTTGTACGAACAAGTTGCCCGTATCGGCAAAGCCATGGCCAGCCCTAAGCGGTTGGAGTTGGTGGAGCTGCTGTGTCAGGGTGAAAAGACGGTGGAGCTGCTGGCGGCGCAGGCTGAAATCAGCGTCAAACTGGCTAGTGCGCACCTCAAAGCGCTGCGTCAGGCGCGGCTTGTGGATACCCGCAAAAACGGCAAATACGTGACTTATCGGCTGGCCAATACCAGTGTGGCAGACCTGTGGGTGGCCTTGCGCACCGAGGCTGAGGAGCGGCTGGTGGAGCTGCAAGTCGCGCTTGCGAGCATCGTGTCGCACGGCGATGCCCTGCAGGGCATAGACCGCGCCACCATGCTGGAAAAAGCCAAATCGGGCGAGATTTTGATGCTGGACGTGCGCCCGCAAGCTGAGTACGCCAGTGCCCATTTGCCCCACGCCCGCTCATTACCGGTGGACGAACTGCTGAAACGGCTGGCTGAACTGCCGCAAGGCACACCCGTGGTTGCCTACTGTCGTGGCCCGTTTTGCTTGATGGCGAAAGATGCGGTCGATTTGCTGCGGCAACACGGCTACAGCGCCCACCACTTGACCGACGGCGTGGCGGAGTGGCGAGCGCAAGGTTTACCGGTTGAGGTGTGACTGTTGTGATGGAAGCTGCATCCCTGCCAAACGGCAAGCAATACGGTAAGCAATACGGTATTAAGGCCAATCTGCACCAAGTTGTATTGCAATTGCTGCAAGTCTTGCTGGTCGGTATGACGCTGGGCATGATGCGCACGGTGGTTCCAGCGCTGGCAGAGACCGAGTTTGGCGTGCCGCGCGGCTCGTTCATGCTGTTGGTGGCATTTGTCGTGGCGTTTGGCTTTGTGAAGGGCGCGATGAACTTTGTCGCGGGTCGTTTGGCTGAGCGTTTAGGGCGTAAACGGGTTTTGTTGCTGGGCTGGCTGGTGGCGCTACCGATTCCAGCCATCATTTACTTCGCTAATTCATGGGGCTGGATTGTCTTTGCCACGGTGCTGCTGGGGGTGAATCAGGGGTTGACGTGGTCAATGACGCAAACGGCCAAACTAGACATCACCCGTGCTGACCAACGCGGGCTGGTGATTGGTTTGAACGAGTTTGCGGGCTATGTGGGCGTGGCGCTGGCGGGCATTGCCACGGCTTATGTGGCGTCTTTGCTGGGCGCTCGCATGGGTTTGCTGTGGTTTGGCGGTGCGGTCGTCGTGCTGGCTACTTTGTTGACTTGGCTGGCGGTGGTTGAAACATTGCCTTGGGTGCAGTCTCAAGTGAAATCTCAGGTGAAATCACCCACAGATATCAGCACCCAGCCCAACATCAAGATATCTACTGGCGAGATGTTCGCCTTGATGTCTTGGCGAGACAAGCGCATGGCAGCTTTGTGCCAAGCCGGTTTGGTCGAGAAGTTTGTCGATGCCTTGGTGTGGGTGTTTTGGCCGATTTACCTGCAGCAGCAGGGCGTGAGTTTGCAAAACATGGCCTGGATTGTGGGTGTTTACGGCTTCACGTGGGGCGGGGCGCAGCTTGTCACGGGTAAATTGTCTGATCGCATCGGGCGGCATCGGCTCAACTACCTTGGCATGTGGGTGTGCGGCGCAGGTGTGGGGCTGATGCCTTTGGGCGCTGGCGCTGCGTGGTGGAGCACCTCTGCCGCCATCACTGGCCTAGGTATGGCGATGCTGTACCCCAATTTGAGCGCCGCCGTGGCAGATATCGCGCAGCCCAGCTGGCGGGCATCGGCGATTGGCATTTACCGCTTTTGGCGCGATGTGGGCTACGGCATTGGCGCACTGGGCTTGGGCGCTGCAGCCGCGTGGGGTGGGCAGATTGAAAGCGCTTTTTGGTTTGTTGCTGTGGCGATGTTGGTATCGGGCGCTGTGCTGCTGGTTTGGGGGGAGGAGACGCATCCTAGCCGGAATACGCAGTCATCGTGCGTTTGAGTCATGAAATTTACTATGAATTTAATAGCATATTAGGCAATAAATACGCAGGCTAGGTGCCAATTTCATGCCCAAGAATCGATCAATGCACCGGCTTGCTCGATCAAGAAACCTTTGAAGGCTTTGGCAGCGGGCGAGAGCTTCTTATGCTTCAAATGGGTGACGTACCAATTGCCCACAATCGGCATGCCGTTGATATCGACCAAAGCCAAATGACCCGCTGCCAGCTCATGCCGAACGGTGCGCAGTGACAAAAAGCTCATCCCCATACTCGCCATCACCGCTTGTTTGATGGTTTCATTGCTGGGCATTTCCATAGCCACTTTCAGCGGGACATCATGTTGGGCAAACAGCCGCTCCATGGCTGCACGTGTGCCAGAACCCTGCTCACGTACGACAAAGGGGTAGTCTTTGAGCAGGTCAAAAGCGGCTCTTTTACGTCGCGACAGCGGGTGGTCGGGCGCGCAAACAAAGCCCTGCGGGTTGGTCGCGAAGGGCGTTGCCTCGCATTCCAGCGTGACGGGCGCTCGACCCATCATGACCAAATCTACCTCGTTGCGGGACAACATTCCTAAGATATTTTCGCGATTATCAATGCGCAGTTTGACCTCTATATCTGGCAGCAGTTTTTGAAACCGCACCAAAAGCATAGGGACAAAATACTTGGCGGTGCTGACGATTGCTAGGTCAATGCTGCCTTTTTTGTTACCCACATGCTCGGCCATGCTCGCTTCCAGGTCTTTGAACTGGCCAATCGCACCAATCGCGTGAGTTAAAAACTCTTCGCCCGCATGGGTAAGCCGGATATTTCGCCCTGAAGGCTCAATCAGCGCCAAGCCAAACGTGTCTTCCAACTGCTTGATTTGCATGGAGACCGCCGGCTGTGTCACAAACAGCCGCTCAGCCGCCTTGGAAACCGAGCGCTCTCGCGCAACCTCGATGAAAGTTTGAATTTGTTTGAGCGTGTAGTGAATCATGTTCTTAAGTATTAAAACAAATTAAACAAAATAAATTGAATTAAACAAATCAGCTAAATCTGATGATTTAAAAAATAAATGTGATTTGAGTTTATGTGTGATGCTCGCTAAAGTCAATCCCACTATGTTACGAGCACTTATATTTGATGTTGATGGCACCTTGGCCGATACCGAGTCAGCGCACCGCGCTGCGTTCAATGGCGCGTTCAAAGAGTTTGGCTTAGATTGGCACTGGGATGAAGCACTTTACACCGAGCTTTTAGAGATTTCGGGCGGCAAAGAGCGCATCCTGCACTACTGGCGCTCAGTGCAGCCAGATTTACGCGAAGTGGGCAATTTGGCCGTGCAAGACACGATTAACCGTTTGCACGAGCTCAAAACCGCCGCTTACGAGAGCGCTGTGAGCGACGGTGCTGTGGTGCTGCGCCCAGGCGTGCTGAAGTTGATTAACAACGCGTTTGAGCAAGGTCTGTCCCTGGCAATTGCCACGACAACGTCACCCGTCAATATTTCTGCCTTGCTGCGCAAAGCAATTGGTATCGATTGGCGTGATTTTTTTCTGGCCATTGGCGACGCTTCCACTGCACCGCTAAAAAAACCACACCCACAGGTCTATCTGCAAATGCTAGATAGCTTGAAGTTGGCGCCACAAGAAGCTTTGGCGTTTGAAGATTCCAGCAATGGGCTGCGCGCTGCCACCGCAGCAGGTTTGGCTACCGTTATTACGCCGACCCAATTTACCGCGCACCATGATTTCCGCGATGCGATGCGTGTGGTGAATGATTTGGCCGGGTTGAACGTGCCTTTGCTTAAAGACTGGCATCAGTCGTACTGGGCAAGCAAAGACGCGCTGCAAAAACCTCTTTACACGCCAAGAAATACTAACTTTTAACCATTCTATTTTTCAATCTTTTACGACTCACGCACATGGCAAACCTCGCAAAACCGCTACGCATCGCGCCCTCCATCCTCTCTGCAGATTTCTCACGCTTGGGCGAAGAAGTCCGCGCCATCGAAGCCGCCGGCGCAGATTTGGTTCATTTCGATGTGATGGATAACCATTACGTGCCCAACTTAACCATTGGCCCTTTGGTGTGTGAAGCCATTCGCCCGCACGTTTTTATTCCGATTGACGTGCATTTGATGGTTGAACCGGTGGACAGCATCATCCCGCTTTTCGCCAAAGCTGGTGCCAACATCATCACCTTTCACCCCGAAGCGTCCAAGCACGTGGATCGCACTTTGTCCATGATTCGGGAGCTGGGCTGCAAAGCTGGTTTGGTGTTGAATCCAGCAACGTCGATTGAATGGCTAGATCATGTGATGGACAAAGTTGACATTATTTTATTGATGAGCGTCAACCCTGGCTTTGGCGGACAAAAATTTATCCCATCAACCTTGAATAAATTGAAACTCGTGCGAGCTCGTATCGACGCCCACATGGCCGCAGGCGGGCAGCCCATCTGGCTGGAAGTCGATGGCGGCGTGAAGACGGACAACATCGGCGAAATCGTGCGCGCGGGTGCAGATACCTGTGTGGCCGGCAGTGCGGTGTTTGGCGCGCCAGATGCTGACAAAGGCTACCGCAGCGTGATGAGCGAATTGCGCCGTCAAGCGGCACAGCACTGAATCCACGCATTCAATAAATACCCAATAAATTTTAAAACTCGAAAGACCTGTCATGCCCTTAAGCCACCGCTCCACGTTGACGCAATTTTTAATCGAGGAACGTCGTCGTTTCCCCGCAGCCAGCGGCGACTTCAACGCCTTGATTCTTGATGTCGCACTGGCCTGCAAAGCCATCGCCCGTATGGTTGCTTATGGCGAGTTAGGCGGCGTCTTGGGTAATAACGCGGCTGATGCGGGTGGCTCGGTTAACGTGCAGGGCGAAACACAAAAGAAGCTGGATGTCATCAGCAACAATGTCTTTATCCGCATGAACGAGTGGGCAGGGCATTTGGCTGGCATGGGTTCAGAAGAGATGGATTTACCCTACCAAATCCCTGCGCAATACCCACGCGGCAAGTATTTGCTGGTATTTGACCCCTTGGATGGCTCGTCAAACATCGATATCAATGTGTCCGTGGGCAGTATTTTTTCTGTGCTGCGTGGCCCGACCCATGGCAAAGATGTGGTCGAAGGCGATTTCTTGCAACCAGGCGCACAGCAAGTCGCTGCTGGCTACGCGCTGTATGGCCCAACGACGATGTTGGTGCTCACAGTGGGCAATGGGGTGAATGGTTTTACGCTAGACCCAAGTTTGGGCGAATTCATGCTCACCCACCCCAACATGCAAGTGCCCGTGGATACACAAGAATTTGCCATCAACACCTCCAACAGCCGCTTTTGGGAAGCACCGGTCAAACGTTATATCGACGAATGTTTGGCAGGCAAGCCTGGCGCACGTGGCAAAGATTTCAACATGCGCTGGACGGCATCTATGGTGGCAGAAGCGCACCGCATTTTGATGCGTGGTGGCGTCTTTTTATACCCGCGTGACACCAAAGATGCCAGCAAACCAGGCCGTCTGCGCTTGCTGTATGAGGCCAATCCGGTCGGCATGATCATGGAACAAGCCGGTGGCCGCGCCAGTACCGGCGAAATGCCGATGCTTGAAGTCAAACCGACATCGCTACACCAACGCATTGGTTTGGTATTTGGGTCAAAAAATGAGGTCGAACGGGTGGAGCGCTATCACCGCGAACCCGTCAAGGCTGAGCAGAATAACCCTTTGTTTGTCGAGCGTAGTTTGTTTAGAGATTAATTTAAAAAATCAATTTGCAAAGAAAAGTAACTATCAATTTAATAGCTGTTTAGGCAATAAATACGCCGGCTAGATGCCAATTTAAGCACCGAATTTGTAACTTTTGGAGACCTACCATGTCAGAAAAACACCCCATCATCGCCATCACCGGTTCGTCCGGTGCGGGCACGACCTCGGTCACGCGAACCTTTGAAAACATCTTCCGCCGTGAAGGCGTCACAGCAGCCATCATTGAAGGCGATAGCTTCCATCGCTACGACCGCAAAGAAATGAAAATCCGCGCGGCTGAGGCTGAAAAAAGCAACGATCAGCACTTCAGCCATTTCTCTGAGGCGAACAATATGTTCCCTGAAATTGAAGCACTGTTTCGCGACTACGGCAACACGGGTACTGGTCAACGTCGTAAGTACTTGCACAATGACCAAGAAGCCGCACCGTACAAGCAAGAAGCGGGCACATTCACCCCGTGGGAAGCTTTGCCCAATGATTCAGACATGCTTTTTTACGAAGGTCTGCATGGTGGCGTGGTAACGCCCACCGTCAATGTGGCGCAGTACCCAGACTTGCTGATCGGTGTCGTACCCGTCATCAATCTGGAGTGGATCCAAAAACTCTACCGCGACAAAAACCAGCGTGGCTACAGCGCCGAAGCGGTGACAGACACGATTTTGCGCCGTATGCCCGACTATGTGAACTACATCTGCCCTCAGTTTGCACACACGCATGTCAATTTCCAGCGCGTGCCCATGGTAGACACGTCCAACCCGTTTATATCGCGCGACATTCCATCGCCCGACGAGAGCATGGTGGTGATTCGCTTTGCCAAACCCAAAGGCATTGATTTCCAATATCTGAAAAACATGATCGGCGACTCCTTCATGTCTCGCGCGAACACCATTGTGGTGCCAGGCGGCAAGATGGAATTGGCCATGCAGCTCATCTTCACCCCCTTTGTGTGGCGAATGATGGAGCGTCGCAAACGCGCGTTAGGAGCTAATTGAAATGACGACCATGACTAAAACACCTGACTCTACTACTGACGCTAAACTCGCCCAAGACATGGCGAATGCGATTCGCATGCTCGCTGTTGATGCGGTTGAAAAAGCCAAATCCGGCCACCCGGGCGCACCTATGGGCATGGCTGAAATTGCCGAAGTGTTGTGGAATCGCCACCTCAAACACAACCCAGCCAACCCACAATGGGCAGACCGCGACCGCTTTGTGCTGTCCAACGGTCACGGCTCCATGCTGATTTATGCCTTGCTGCATTTGACGGGTTATGACTTGCCCATGGAAGAGCTGAAAAATTTCCGCCAACTGCACAGCAAAACTGCGGGCCATCCTGAAGTCGGCATCACCCCTGGCGTGGAAACCACCACAGGTCCGTTGGGGCAAGGCATCACCAACGCGGTGGGCATGGCTTTGGCTGAAAAGCTGCTGGCGGCTGAATTCAACCAGCCCGGCCACGCCGTTGTTGACCACCACACCTACGCCTTTTTGGGTGACGGTTGCATGATGGAAGGCATCAGCCATGAGGCCTGTTCATTGGCTGGCACGTTGCGTTTGTCAAAATTGGTTGCGTTTTACGACGACAACGGTATCTCGATTGATGGTCACGTCGAAGGCTGGTTCACCGACGACACACCCAAGCGTTTTGAAGCCTACGGCTGGCACGTCATCCCTGCTGTAGATGGCCACAACCCAGCCGCGATTGATGCGGCCATCCAAGCTGCCAAAGCCCAAAGCGCCAACGGCAAACCAACATTGATTTGCTGCAAAACCGTCATAGGTCAAGGCTCGCCCAACAAAGCGGGTACGCATGATGTGCACGGCGCTGCTTTGGGTGCAGCCGAAATCGCCGCCACCCGTGCCCAATTGGGTTGGACGGCTGCGCCTTTTGAAATTCCAGCAGACATCGCCTCTGCATGGAACGCTGTTGAGCGTGGTCAAGCGGCTGAGCGCGCCTGGCGCACTCGGTTTGAAGCCTACCGCACAGCATTCCCAGCGCAAGCCGCTGAGTTTGAACGTCGCATGGCGGGCGATTTGTTACCTGCGTTTGCAACGCAAATCAACGATGTGTTCGCCACTATCGCCGCCAAGCCAGACGCTTTTGCCACCCGCAAATCCAGTCAAAACGCCTTAGATTTACTCGCCCCTTTGTTGCCAGAGTTTTTCGGAGGCTCGGCAGATTTGACCGGCTCGAACCTGACCAATTTCAAAGGCTGCGTCAAAGCGGGTCGCGATCAATGGGGCAACCACATGAGCTATGGCGTGCGCGAGTTCGGCATGGCCGCCATCATGAACGGCATCACCCTGCATGGCGGCTACATTCCTTACGGTGGCACGTTTTTGACCTTCAGCGACTACTCGCGTAACGCCATCCGTATGGCTGCGCTGATGAAGCAGCGGGTGATCCACGTCTTCACCCACGACAGCATCGGTTTGGGCGAAGATGGCCCGACGCACCAATCGGTCGAGCATGTGCCTTCGTTACGCATCATTCCGGGGCTGGACGTGTGGCGTCCGGCTGATGGCTTGGAAACAGCGGTGGCATGGGCTAGCGCGGTGGAGCGCAAAGATGGGCCTTGCGCATTGGCGCTGTCACGTCAAAATTTGCCAAGATTGACCGATGTGAGCATGGTCGCCGCCATTCGCAAAGGTGGCTACATTTTGGCAGAGGGAACCAATCCGCAAGCCATCATCGTCGCCACAGGTTCAGAAACCTCATTGGCGATGGAAGCCTACGCCGCTTTAGCTGCTGAAGGCATCTCCACCCGCGTGGTGTCTATGCCTTGCACCAATGTGTTCGACCGCCAAAGCCAAGCCTATCAAGACGAGATTTTGCCCTTGAACCTGCCCACCGTGGCGGTTGAAGCGGCACACCCAGACTTTTGGCGCAAATATGTGGGTCGTTTAGGAGCCGTAGTTGGCATTGCCACGTTTGGCGAATCCGCACCCGCCAAAGATTTGTACCAGCACTTTGGCATCACGCTGGAGCATGTATGCGAAGAAGTGCGTCAGCTCATAGCCCGCAAAGATGCGCGTTTAGAGAGTAAACTGCCTGCGCACATCATCAAATCAAGTAACTAAGCTATGAAAACTACCTCAAAGCAGGAGCCTAGATTTGATACTATCTTGTTTGACCTAGATGGCACATTGATTGAAACTGCACCTGAAATTTGTGATGCGGTCAACGACACCCTGGCGCATTTTGAGCTGGGTTTTGTGTCGCAAACTTTGGTCAACGACTGGATTGGTCATGGCACAAAAGAGCTGCTGATTCAGGCTTTGGCCTTTGTCGGCATGACAACGCAAGAGAAAATTCGCCAGTCGCCCGGTTTGATACCCATTGCCAAAGAGTTCGACCGGAACTACCAAAAGCGTTGCGGTACCCGTAGTCATCTATATCCGCATGTGCGTGAGGTGCTTGCCACTTTACGCGCGCAAGGCGTCAAGCTTGCCGTGGTGACCAACAAAGAAGGGCGCTACACCCAGACGATTTTGGAAGTCCACAAACTGACTGACCAGTTTGACGCGGTCATCAGTGGCGACACCCTGCCTGTTAAAAAGCCAAATCCAGCAGGTATTCAGCATTGTTTGGATCAATTCGGCGTCGCCAAAGAGCGGGCTTTGTTTGTAGGCGATTCCTCTATTGATGTTGCCACTGCACGCAATGCAGGGGTTACTGTTTGGGCGCTTCCGTACGGTTACAACATGGGTCAACCCATTGAGTCATGCGAGCCTGATCGGGTGATTGCAAATTTTTCGATGCTATTGAATAAATAGCATATTAGGCAATAAATATGCCGACTATTGTCAAATTTTTCTCGTATTTTTAATCTATCTACAAAAACAACCATGACTACAAAAAACACCATCAAACTCGGCATCAACGGCTTTGGCCGCATCGGACGCAACGTGCTTCGCTCAGCCATCCAAAGCTTCAGCGACATCGAAGTCGTCGCTATCAACGACTTGCTAGAGCCAGAATACTTGGCCTACATGCTGCAATACGACTCTGTGCACGGGCGTTTCAAAGGAGATGTGTCTGTCGAAGGCAACACCCTCATCATCAACGGCAAAAAAATCCGCTTGACTCAAGAGCGCGACCCTGCGGCCTTGAAGTGGAACGAAGTCGGTGCTGATGTCGTTTTAGAAGCGACGGGTTTGTTTTTAGACAAAGCTTCCGGCGAAAAGCACCTCGCTGCTGGCGCTAAAAAGGTCATCTTCTCTGCACCATCCAAAGACGACACCCCAATGTTCGTTTTCGGCGTGAACGACAGCACCTACGCTGGCCAGGCGATTATTTCCAACGCGTCTTGCACCACCAACTGCTTGGCACCAGTCGCCAAAGTGTTGAACGACAAATGGGGCATCAAACGCGGTTTGATGACGACTGTGCACGCTGCTACAGCGACCCAAAAAACTGTGGACGGCCCGTCCAACAAAGACTGGCGCGGTGGCCGTGGTATTTTGGAAAACATCATTCCATCAAGCACTGGCGCAGCCAAAGCCGTAGGCGTGGTCATTCCTGAGTTGAACAAAAAGCTCACCGGCATGGCTTTCCGCGTGCCAACATCTGACGTGTCTGTGGTCGATTTGACTTGTGAACTCAACAGCCCGGCCACCATGGCTGAAATCTGCGCCGAGATGAAAGCCCAGTCCGAAGGTGCTTTGAAAGGCATTTTGGGCTACACCGAAGACAAAGTCGTGGCAACCGATTTCCGTGGTGACACCCGCACCTCGATTTTTGATGCGGATGCCAGCGTCGCGTTGGACAGCACCTTCGTCAAAATCGTGAGCTGGTACGACAACGAGTGGGGTTACTCGAACAAGTGTTTGGAAATGGTCCGTGTGATGGCTGCTAAATAAGTAAGCTGTACGACTATGACTATAACTATGTCTACAACATCCGCCCCTTCTGTGATACGCCTGTCTGACCTCATCGCCCAAGGCCAACTCAAAGGCAAACGCGTCTTTATCCGCGCCGACCTGAACGTGCCGCAAGATGATGCAGGCAATATCACCGAAGACACGCGCATTCGCGCCTCGATTCCTTGCATCCAAATGGCGCTGGACGCTGGCGCTGCCGTGATGGTGACATCGCATTTGGGTAGACCAACAGAAGGTGACTTCAAACCGGCTGATTCGCTAGACCCCGTTGCCAACCGCATGAGCGAGCTGATGGGTCGTGATATTCCTGTCGTCTCTGACTGGGTAAACGGCGTGGAGGTTGAACCAGGCCACCTCGTCATGCTAGAAAACTGCCGTTTGAATGTTGGTGAGAAGAAGAACAACCCCGATTTAGCCAAAAAAATGGCCGCTTTGTGCGATATTTTTGTCCACGATGCCTTTGGAACTGCCCACCGCGCTGAAGCGTCGACCTACGGCATTGCCCAATATGCCCCGATTGCCTGCGCTGGCCCGCTGTTGGCGGCGGAAATGGACGCGATTTCTAAAGCTTTAACAGCACCGAAACGCCCACTGGTAGCGATTGTGGCAGGCTCCAAGGTATCAACCAAGCTCACGATTTTGGAGAGTTTGGCTAAAAACGTAGACCAATTGATCGTTGGCGGCGGCATTGCCAACACTTTCATGTTGGCTGCGGGACTCAAAATCGGTAAAAGCTTGGCTGAGCCGGATTTGCTGGAGCAAGCCAGATCTGTCATCGCCGCCATGAAAGCGCGCGGGGCTGAGGTGCCGATTCCGACGGATGTGGTGACTGCCAAAACCTTTTCGGCTGACGCTGAAGCAACGGTCAAAGCGGCAACCGATGTGGCAGATGACGATTTAATCTTAGACATTGGCCCTGTAACCGCCAAGAAACTCGCTGATCAGTTACTCAAAGCCGGCACGATTGTGTGGAATGGCCCTGTTGGTGTCTTTGAATTCGCCAAGTTTGAGAACGGGACAAAAGTGATCGCCCAAGCGATTGCGGACAGCAGCGCCTTCAGCATCGCCGGGGGTGGCGATACCTTGGCTGCGATTGCCAAGTATGGGATTGAGGACAAAGTGGGCTACATATCGACTGGCGGCGGAGCTTTCCTTGAGGTGTTAGAGGGCAAAACCTTGCCGGCTTTTGAGATTTTGGCCAAACGTGCAAGTTCAGGGGCTGCGGGTTAAGCAGGTGATGCACTAGCCTATTTTTGCTATATGTTTTATAGCTGCTTAGGCAACAAATACGCCGGCTATAGTCAGATTTACCTCATTAAAAACGCTATTATTTTCATAGCAATTAGTTGCAATTTTAAATCATTCACTTTACTAAACTTAGGAGATTTTCATGGCTTTCGTATCCCTCAGGCAAGTACTCGACCACGCAGCAGCCAACAGCTACGGCGTTCCTGCTTTCAATGTCAACAATCTGGAGCAAATCCTCGCCATCATGGAAGCGGCGCAAGAGACAGACAGCCCTGTTATTTTGCAAGCCTCAGCCGGTGCTCGCAAGTATGCAGGCGAGGCCTATTTGCGCCACATGATGCTGGCGGCTGTGGAGACGCACCCTGACGTACCTGTGGTCGTGCATCAAGACCACGGTGCGTCGCCTGCGGTATGCATCCAATCCATTCGCTCCGGTTTCACCAGCGTGATGATGGATGGCTCTTTGATGGAAGACGCCAAAACACCGGCTAGCTACGAGTACAACGTCGCTGTAACTCGCAAGGTTTGCGAGATGGCGCACCCGATTGGCGTGTCTGTGGAGGGCGAACTGGGCTGTTTGGGGTCTTTGGAAACCGGCGAAGCAGGCGAAGAGGACGGCTCGGGTGCAGAAGGCAAGCTGACCCACGACATGATGTTGACCGACCCGGTGCAGGCCAAAGACTTTGTTAAAAAAACGGGTGTGGACGCTTTGGCGATTGCGATCGGTACCAGCCACGGCGCGTACAAATTCACCCGCAAGCCCACAGGCGACATTCTGGCGATGGACCGCATTGCCGCCATCCATGCGCAAATTCCCAATACCCATTTGGTTATGCACGGCTCCAGCAGCGTGCCGCAAGAGTGGTTGGCCATCATCCGGCAATTTGGTGGTGACATCAAAGAAACCTACGGTGTGCCGGTGGAAGAAATCCAGCGCGGTATCAAGAGCGGCGTGCGCAAAATCAACATTGACACCGATATTCGCCTAGCCATGACCGGTGCAATGCGGCAAGTCTTTGCGCAGCAAAAGAGCGAATTTGACCCTCGCAAAGCCTTATTGGCAGCCAAGAATGCTGCACGCGGGATTGTGAAACTGCGTTTTGAAGCCTTTGGTTGCGCAGGGCAGGGCAGCAAGATCAAGCCAGTCGCGATGGACGATATGGCGAAACGCTACAAGTAACTTACTATCTAGCTTGCAGCTGAAAAAGCTCCATCAGGAGCTTTTTTACGTTTTATTGAGCTCAACATAAACTTTGAAAGAACCATGATGGCATACACAGAAAAATTTCAATCCTTAGCAGATGCTGCAATGTCTCGCGTCAAAGCAGTTGCCCCAGACCAAGTCGATGCACTGATCAGTGCTGGCGCGATTGCGCTAGATATACGTGACAAAGAGGAGCACGATTCAGATCACATTGCAAATTCATTGCATGTGAGCCGTGGCAAGCTGGAAATGAACATCGAAACCGCTATTCCAGACCTGAATACGCGCATTTTGTGCTACTGCAATGCCTATAACCGTGGCGCTTTGTCGGCCGACACTTTGCGCGCTATGGGCTATGTCAACGCAAGTTTTATTGGTGGTGGGCTTAAAGCTTACCGAGCGATTCATCCTAAATAATGCGTTGATTAAGTCGTGCAAACTTCGAAGTTTTACGAAAAAGAAGGGTAAATACCAGTAGCTAGCTCTGATGTGAGAGGTTTATCATGCTGCGGAATATTATATATTTATTTAAATATATTTATATATGATAATTTGCATATAAAATCAACCTAACACGTCGAGATATCACATGTTCAAAAACGCGCCAATTTCAACTCAAGCTTCTGCAGCTAATCATGTCACTCACGATATCGTGATTGTTGGCGGAGGCGCTGCGGGAATCGCAGTAGCTTCAAGCTTGAAGGCGCGGCAGCCTAAGCTTGACATCGTCATCATTGAGCCAGCAGATGTCAATTACTACCAACCTGGTTGGACCATGGTGGGTGGTGGTGTTTTTACGGCAGAGCAAACAGTTCGGAAAATGAGTTCGGTCATTCCATCGGGTGTGCAATGGATTCAGGCGCGCGTTACAGCGCTTGATCCAGACAGTAAAACTGTTGTGCTTGAGGGCGATAAAACGGTCACCTACAGTTCGTTGATTGTTGCAGCAGGCTTGAAAATTAATTGGGATGGTATTGAAGGCCTCACGGACGCGCTTGGGGGAAACGGCGTCACATCAAACTATCGCTTTGACCTTGCGCCCTATACGTGGGATTTGGTACGAAAGCTCAAAAAAGGTCGTGCTGTATTCACGCAAGCACCCATGCCGATCAAATGCCCTGGCGCGCCGCAAAAGGCAATGTATTTGTCTGCTGACCATTGGTTGAAAACGGGATGTTTAAAGGACATCGAAGTCGGTTTTTATACGGCGGGTGCGGTGCTGTTTGGCATCAAAGAATACGTACCAGCATTGATGGAATACGTGAAACGCTATGAAGCGACACTAAACTTCCAACATACCTTGGTAAAAGTTGAGGGTGCTGCAAAACGTGCGACGTTCAAACGCGTTGATGCTGAAGGCGCTATCTCCATGGTTGAAACCGAGTTTGACATGTTGCATGTCACGCCTCCGCAAGGTGCGCCAGACTTTGTCAAAAACTCAAAACTCGCAGATGCTGCGGGTTTTATGGATATTGATTCAAAAACACTGCGTCATAAAACTTATGCCGGCGTTTACGCCTTGGGTGATGTGGGCAACACGCCCAACTCAAAAACGGCAGCGGCTGCGCGCAAACAAGCGCCGGTCGTTGCACACAATGTTTGCAATGACCTATTCAGTAGCAAGCAAGCGGATGCTATCTATGACGGCTATGGCTCTTGCCCTTTAACAGTAGAGCGTGGAAAAGTGGTGTTGGCAGAGTTTGGCTATGACGGAAAATTGATGCACAGCTTCCCCAATTGGCTGATAGATGGCACGCAGCCAAGTCAACTTGCATGGATTTTGAAAGAGCGCATTTTGCCGCCTGTCTATTGGGATTTGATGCTCAAAGGCAAAGAGTGGATGGCGAAGCCGGCTTTCGAGATATAAAGTTTAAAAATAGTTATGAAGGTAATGGAAAACTGATGATTGCTGGACTGAAAAAGTACTTTCCCATTTTTGAGTGGCTCCCCGCCTACGGCAAACCGGATGCGGTTAAAGATCTTGTAGCTGCCGCAATCGTCACCATCATGCTGGTGCCGCAGAGCCTCGCCTATGCCATGCTTGCAGGTTTGCCTGCGCACATTGGTTTGTATGCATCCATCTTGCCGTTGATCGCGTACGCTATTTTTGGTACCAGTCGTACTTTAGCTGTTGGTCCAGTCGCAGTGGTGTCATTGATGACGGCTGCTGCGTTGGGTAAGGTCGCAGTGTCTGGTTCGCCAGAGTATCTTGCCGCAGCAATTGTTTTGGCGCTCATGTCTGGTTTGGTGCTGATCATCATGGGGTTGCTGCGTTTAGGTTTTATTGCCAATTTTTTAAGCCATCAAGTGATCTCTGGTTTCATCACGGCTTCGGGGATTTTGATTGCGACCAGTCAGCTCAAGCATATATTGGGAGTTAAGTCAGAAGGCGATACTCTGCCAGACATGTTGCATTCTTTGGCAGTTAATTTTGCCAACATCAATCCATATACATTGGCGATTGGAGCTATCTCCATGGCATTTTTATTTTGGGTTCGTAAGCAGCTTAAACCTTTATTGGTACGCTTTGGCATCAAAGCTACAACAGCTGATTTGCTCGCTAAAGCCGGCCCTGTGTTGGTGATTGCGCTGTCCATTTTGGCTGTCGTTGGCTTTGATTTAGCAGCTAAAGGTGTCAAATTAGTGGGAACAATCCCATCGGGTATGCCTCCTTTCGCCATGCCCGTGTTTGACTACAACTTGTGGTCAAGTTTGCTGCCAGCGGCCGTGTTGATCAGCTTGGTTGGTTTTGTGGAATCTATCTCGATAGCGCAAACATTGGCTGCTAAGCGCAGACAGCGCATCGTCCCAAATCAAGAATTAGTGGGTTTGGGTGTGTCGAATGTTGCTGCAGCTATATCAGGTGGGTTTCCAGTCACGGGTGGTTTTGCGCGCTCTGTAGTGAATTACGATGCGGGTGCCGAAACGCCACTGGCTGGCGCCTTCACAGCTGTAGGCATACTTGCTGCCACTTTGTTTTTAACACCGTTATTTCAGTATTTGCCGCAGGCTGTGCTTGCCGCCACTATCGTGGTTGCCGTTTTATCGTTGGTCGATGTTGGGGTCATCCTTCGTACCTACAAATACAGTAAATCAGACTTTGCGTCCATGATTGCCACGATTGTTTGCGTGCTGATGATTGGCGTTGAAACCGGTATTTTGGTTGGTGTTTCTTTGTCACTATTGCTGTTTCTTTGGCGAACCAGCCAGCCCCATGTCGCTATTGTTGGTTTGGTGCCAGGCACGGAGCATTTTCGTAATGTGAACCGTTACGATGTCATTACCCATCCATCTATATTGACGCTACGAATCGATGAGAGCTTGTATTTTGCAAATGCAGGTTATTTAGAAGACAAAATCTATGAACAAGTGGCTGCAAAACCAGAAGTAAAACACGTCATTTTGATGTGTTCCGCCGTCAACATGATTGATGCCAGCGCTTTAGAAAGCCTAAGTGCTATTTCGCATCGCTTGAATTCCTCAGAAGTTAGTTTTCATCTGTCTGAAGTGAAAGGTCCTGTTATGGATTCTCTCCAAAGATCAGACTTTTTCGAACACTTTAAAGGAAAAGTATTCCTTAGCCAGTTTGAAGCTATTAAAGTTTTGACGCCAGAATAGTCGGTCACAGCTTGATCTGTAAGTAATGAATGTCATTCACCGTCGAACAAGCTGCCAATGTTTAAAATATCGTGCGCAATTTCAGGCTGCTGCTCTAGGCTGCGTTTGATAGCCGCGGGAATGGCTTGACGGGTCTTTCTGCACAGGCCAGGCTGCTCATGAACCAAGATGGTGATGCCTCTTAGGCTGCGGACTTCGTTGCGGCTGGTGCTGATGCTGAGTCGGATACCAACCTGCTGTTCCATTCGTACTTCCATGTGTTTCAGGTCGCTGAGGCTGCCCAAGTTTTCCAGCCGCTCCAATAGCTGCTTTTCGGCTTCTCTTGTCAGCAGCAACACACGCAAATCACCATCAGGACTCTGCAGAAGCGCGTCTCGCCCACAGTTGCAAGCACCGGGCGGGCATTCTGTGCGGATTGGTAAGGAGCGGATTGCTGGTTTGCCGACCAATTTAGATGATCCTTAAGCCCTTGATAAAGCCCTTGATGAAAAAAGCCCCGACGATTTCTCGTAAGGGCTTGATTTCATTTACTAATTTTGGCTCCTCGACCTGGGCTCGAACCAGGGACCTACGGATTAACAGTCCGGCGCTCTACCAACTGAGCTATCGAGGAATAAGCCTCAAATTATAGCGTGATTTTTGGGTATATTTTGTCAAACATTAAAGACTTAAAGCCGTTTGACAGGTTTTTTGCGCCAAACTAAGCGGTAGTACGTTGTTTGCAACGCGAGCATCGCTAAAAACGTGATCGGATAAGCCGCCCAAATGCCATTGATGCCATAGGCGTTGCTCAGTATCCAAGCGGTTGGAATTTCAATGCAAAGAATGCAAAACATGGTGATAGCTGTGGGCATGACCACTTCGCCGCTGGCGCGCATCAAACCCGATAACACCATGGACATGCCCATGATGACGCTGCTCCACAACATGATATCTAGCAGCGACTTAGCCATGTCAACCACCTCAGGGTCGGTAATAAACAGCCCAATGATGCTACGTGAAAAGATCAAACCAATAATTACCAATGAACCCGTTAGCACCAAGTTAAGTGCGATGCCCGTTTTAGCAATATTGCCCAGTGTATGACCACGGCCAGCGCCTATCGCCTGAGCTCCTAGGATAGAGGCGGCAATGGCAATAGATATGGCTGGAAACTGCACATAGTTCACAATTTGATTGACTGCGCCATAAGCTGCCGTCGCTTGCGAGCCATAGCGGTTAACCAAAAATAGCACTGCAATTTCAGCAAGCGAAATGGTGATCATTGACAAACCCGTGGGTAAGCCAATTTTCAGCACCTTGCCCAAAATAACTTTATCAATCCGCAGGTGCTTTAAAAACGACGCATCAGGGGCTAAGGGGTGCTTGTCATGCGGTTGCGGTATCAAAAATGTGGCATTGTTTCTGGCGTGCTTTCCCGCGCCTTGGGCCGGATTAGTAGCGCGACGCAAATACCAAATCGCCCAGCTCATGGCTATCAAAAACGATGCGCCAGCAGCGTAAGCGCCACTGGTGACGCCCAGTTGAGGTAAACCTAGCCAGCCACGAATCAGCGCGGGAGTCAGCAACATGCTTAGCGCAGTGGAGATGAGCAAGATATATAGAGGCGTCTTCGTATCGCCCACGCCGCGCAACATGGACGTGATGAGCAAAAAGACGAATATGGCAGGCGCTGCTATCAGCATAACCCGCGCATAAGCGGTAGAGCCTGGCAAGATATCCGCTGGCGTACCCAACAAACGCAGCATAGGCTCTGTAAACGCGCCACCAAAAACGGCGACCACAGCACCTGCAAGCAAACCTACCATTAAAGTCGTACCCGCTATGGCTCTGACGCGTTCATGCTCGTTCGCCCCCCAAGCTTGCCCAATCAGCACCGCAGCACCTGAGCCTAAACCAATCATGAAAGAGATCAAAAAGAACAGAACTGGAAAAAATGCTGAGACTGACGCCATCGCGCCGACGCCCAGCATTTGTCCTAAATAAATGTTATTAACCGTGCCAGATAGTGCCTGTAGCATGTTGCTCATGATCATGGGCACCAAGAAGGCGAGGTAGCTTTTCCACAAAACAGGCTTGTTTGGCGGCGTTGGATATGGGGTACTGTTTTGGGCTGAAGAATTCATGCATGCAGAGGCGTAAGGTGCTATTAAAGCAGCATTTCTTCAGTTTCAAGAAATTTTGATGCAATTTCCGCGCTCTTTTTATGTGAAAAATCACACAAACTGGAAGTAAAAATAATTGCTATGAAAAATATAGCAATTATTCAGTGGTAAAAATGGCTTTAGCCGGCGTATTTGTTGCCTATGAAGCTATAAAAAATATAGTAAATTTAGGTAACTTCTTTGTACTCGTAAGTTAACATATTGCTTTTAATAATCGGAGTGAAGCAATAGATTCAGCTTCAATGCCTAACTGTAGCAAAACTGCATCTGTATGTTCGCCTTTTGTGGGTGGGTTAAGCCTTATACCTAAGCGTTGACCTGCCATCGTGAAGGGGAAGAGTGCGGTTTGTGTGGTTTGACCAGCGCGTTCTCCGTCTGGCAGCACAATGTCCGCCAAGCCACCGCTGGCAATCAAATGTTCGTCGTCATACAGCTCTTCTGGTCGTGTGATGGGGGCGAAAGGCAAGCCTTTAGACTCGAACATCGCTGAAATTTCTGCAACGGTGTATGAAGCTAACCGTGCGCGTAAATCAGGCATCATCGTTGGACGCATGCGAACGCGGTCATTATTTGTCGCCAAAAGTGGGTTGACTTTTAAGTCTGTAAAACCAAAAGCGTCGCAAAAGGTGAACCATTGTGCATCAGACACGGTGGCTAGGAAGATTTGCTCCTTGTTTTTTACCGTGAAAACGTCATACAAAGCCCAAGGTGAGATGCGGTCTGGCATGGGTGCTGCAGGCTTACCCGTGATGGCGTATTGCAACATGTGCTGCCCCACCAGAAAGACATTGTTTTCGAAGAGGGCGGATTGCACCTCTTGACCGCGACCCTTGATGCCGCGCTGAACCAACGCCCCCAAGGTGCCAATTGCACCAAACATGCCTCCCATGATGTCGTTGACACTGCTACCGGCGCGCAGTGGGTCACCGGGGCGTCCAGTCATGTAGGCTAAGCCGCCCATCATTTGCACCACTTCGTCTAACGCTGTACGGTGTTCGTAAGGGCCAGGCAAAAAACCTTTGTGAGCGACATAGATGAGTTTTGGGTTAGTTGCCGACAAGCTTGCATAGTCCAAACCGTATTTGACCATGGTGCCAGGTTTGAAGTTTTCCAAAACCACGTCGGCAGAGTTGGCTAGTTTTCTTGCTATAGCAGCACCTTCAGGTTTTTGCAGGTCAATGGCAATGCTTTTTTTGTTGCGGTTGAACATGGGGAAGAAGCCAGCGCCAGCGCCTAGCAAGTGGCGGGTGCGGTCACCTTCAATTGGCTCTACTTTGATGACCTCTGCGCCCATGTCGGCCAATACCATGCCGCAGGTGGGACCCATCACCATGTGGGTGAATTCAACGACGCGTAATCCGGTTAATGGTAAGTTTTGAGGTGAATTTTGAAGCGGGTTTTTTGGCAAATCATTCATTGCCTTAGTTTAGCTGAAGGGGGCTATCTAGCTGCGCCACCAAAACGATTCTCAGCTTGCTTCCGAAATTCAGTTGGCGTGGTGCCTTTGAGTTCTAGAAATCGGCGGTTGAAGTTTGCTACGTTATTGAACCCAACGTCGTAGCAAATGTTGGTAACGTAGTGGTCTGAGCTCATCAGCAATTGGCAGGCACGGTGAATGCGTACTTGGTTCACAAAGTCTGTGAAGGAGTGGCCAGTGCTTCGTTTGAAAAAACGCGAAAATCGGGTCTCGCTCATGCCCATATCGTCTGCCATTTGCGCTGCAGTTAGAGGCAAAGCCATATTTTCAGTGATGCGATTCACAACGATGTTGATTTGATCCAACTCAGCCGCATTGTCCACGCCTTGCATTTGCACGCTAGAGAGCATGCGGTAGTCTGTGCAGCGTGCCAAGTCAGTCATCAGTTCAAGAAAAGCAGCCAAGCGGCGTGCGCCCTTTGACTCTTTCACATGGTGCCAATGCATCTGACCGCTGTCTGACAGGCCAAAAAACTCAATACCGTGTCGTGCACGCTCAAGCAGGGGCAGTAATTCTGAAAACTCAGGAATCGTTTTGCTCGCTTGCTCAATAGGAGCGTGTTGAAACTGAATCACCAAATCGCGATGCTCAACACCTTCTGGAGGAATATCGAGTGAAATCCAATTGTGCGGTAACTTAGGTCCGCAAAGTACAACATGCCCAGGTTCAAACTGCCCAATCCAATCGCCGATAAACGCTTTGCCAGAAGTTGCCGTGATCATATGCAACTCATATTCTTCATGGCAGTGCCAGCGCGCTAGCGGTGTCGGGTAACCGTGATCAAGGCAACGAATAAAGCCAACTTCATCGGTTGGCTCGTAGCCCAGCGCGGTGCTGCGGTTGTAATCCGCCTCTAGTTCAGGTTGCCGCGTTTTGTGGCGTGTTGACTTCGAGTTGTTAGGCGTACTAAGTGTTGTTGTCATTGCATCATTCGATCTAGACATATCATAAGCCTTAGCTCATAACATTGCCACCATCCACGTTGAGTGTTTGTGCGGTGATGTAGGAAGCCTCATCGCTGGCCAAGAAAATAGCAGCACCGCAAATATCTGTGGGGTCTCCCATGTAGCCTAGTGGCACAGCAAGACCAACTTGTTTTTTCTTCTCGCCCAAAGGCAAATTTTCGTATTTCGCAAATAGCGCATCAACGTGCTTCCACATGGGCGTCGCAATCACGCCAGGCGCAATACCGTTGACACGAATATGGTGCGGTGCCATTGCTAATGCAGCGCTTTGTGTGTAGCTGATGACCGCAGCTTTGGTTGCGCAATAATGCGATACCAATGCCTCACCACGTCGGCCGGCCTGCGATGCCATGTTGACAATCGCACCACGCGTCTTATAAGCAACCATGTGTGCCAGTACTTTTTGCATGACAAAGAAGGCGCCTTTGACGTTCACGGCGAACATCTTGTCGTACATAGCCTCGTCGCTCTCTAGCAAGGGTGCCATGTCGAAAATAGCTGCATTGTTGTAGAGAATATGAATGGGGCCAAATGCATCACTGGCTTCATTCACCAAACGGTCAATATCAGCAGAGTTGGTCACATTAGCGGATATGTATTTAACTTTGCCTGGAAATTGAGCCGCCAAACCTTTGACCTCTTCAGAGGCTGTAGCGGGCAAATCTACAACGCTACAAAGTGCGCCTTCGCGCAGATAACCAGCAGCTACGGCTGCCCCAATGCCGCCACCCGCGCCAGTTAAAACAGCGTGTCGATTCAGTAAACGCTTTTTCACATGTTCATTCATGGTTTGTGACTTTCAATAAATTGGTTAATATTTTTATAAGCTTGACGCGTTGCTGTCACTAACCTAGGGTCGTTGGCTAATTCACCCCACAAAACTGCATCCGCACAATACGCCGCAATTGGGTCTGTTGCTTCACAAATAGCGTGAGCAGCCTCTACGTTCATAGCTTGGTCTTGGTAAACGTAGGCGATCTGACCTTTGTGCCAACGCTGTAAATAAGCTAAAAAGAGGGCAGGCAAAACAGCAACGCTGGCGATGGACTCACCCCGCGCTAATCTTTCACGAATGGTTGGTACGATAAAGCCAGGTATTTTTGAGTAGCCATCCATGGCGACGCGTTGGTTGGTGTCGCATATCGCAGGGTTGCCAAAGCGGTCAAGTACCACATCGCGGTAAGCCGCTAGATCAATTGGGCTGGGCTTTTGTGGTGTGTTCAAAACGGGAATCACATCGTCAGTCGCATAGTCAAACGCAAACTTACGAATGGCAGCGTCGTGCGTACCTTCATGAATAAATTGATAACCCACCAACGTTCCCGCCCATGCGATGCAACTGTGTGCCGCATTGAGCAAGCGAATTTTAGCTTCTTCGTAGGGTGCAACAGATGTCACCATTTCAACACCGACTTTTTCCCAAGCTGGTCGACCAGCGCAGAAATTGTCTTCAATCACCCACTGAATAAAGCTTTCACCCATCACCGGTACGGCATCCGCCCAGCCGGTAGCTTTGAGCACGCGGTCGGCTACATCTGCCGTTGGACGCGGCGTGATGCGGTCAACCATTGCATTGGGGCTAGTTGTGTTGGCGTTAACCCAAGCTAGCAAATCTGTATCACCCAATAAGGTGATGAATTGCAGCAAACCGCCGCGCGAACGGTCGCCGTTGTGTCGCAAATTGTCGCAGTTGAGTAGGGTGACTTGCCCAGTATTTGAAAGCATACGCTGACGCAGCATAGCAGTAAGTGCGCCGTAAATCGTGCTGCCAGGTGCGTTTTTGCGTGCCAGTGCTAAATCAGTTGACACATCATTGATTGATGTATCGAGCACGTTGTTTGCGTCAAGGTAGTAACCAGCTTCAGTCACCGTGAATGAAATGATGCGCGTTGTTGGATTTGCCGCTGCCGCAATCAATGCCGCTAAATTAGGTTCAAAAGGAATGACTTGACTTATGGCTGTCACCCGCGTGAAGTCGTGCACCCCAGCAGGGGTGATCGTCTCCAAAGTGTATTCACCATTTTGCGCCGCTAACGCAGTCATGGTGTCCGCCATGTCGGCGCGAATATTACCACCTGCTAGTTTCCAGCTATAGTCACCTGAAACTTGTAAATTGTGGATGTACAGGGCTTGGTGTGCTCGGTGAAACGAGCCCACACCTAGGTGCAATATTACGAAAGGAGTTCTTACCTCAGTTGTCATAGGGCTAATTTGCTTATTCAGTTGCCGTGGTAACACGACCTTTAGCGTCAAAAAAGTGTGCAGTCGTCACATCTATACTGACGCCAACTTCAGAACCTACGTGTAAGCTGGTTCGTGTGTTTTGTCTTGCTACGAGTTGTGTGCCGCGTGCAGTCGTCACATAGATCAAAGTTTCAGCACCAAGTGCCTCAATCAACTCAACTTTTGCTTGAAATTGATCTTGACCCTCTACTAGAGTCACATTTTCTGGACGTAAACCGACAAAACCATCAGCGGGTGCAGCTATGCCAGGAATATTGCCAACTTGCGCTAAGTCAGCAACAGACACAATGTTCATTTGTGGCGTACCAATAAATTGCGCAACAAATTGATTAGCCGGCTTGTCATACAGCTCAAGCGGGGTACCGACTTGCTCAATCATGCCGTCGCGTAGCACCACCACGCGGTCTGCTAACGTCATTGCCTCAACTTGGTCATGCGTTACATAAATGGTGGTTGCACCCAAATCACGGTGCAATTTTGCGATTTCAATACGTGTTTGACCACGCAGTGCTGCGTCTAAGTTTGACAAAGGCTCGTCAAACAAAAACACCTTGGGTGCGCGCACAATAGCGCGACCAATAGCAACGCGTTGACGCTGTCCGCCAGAGAGTTCTTTAGGCGTTCTGTGCAAGTAATCGGTCAAATTCAAAATCTTCGCTGCTTTGCTTACTTTTTCTTCAATGATGGCAGGGTCTGCCTTGGCCAATTTCAACGCAAAGCTCATGTTTTCAAAGACACTCATGTGTGGGTACAAAGCGTAACTTTGAAACACCATCGCCAAATCGCGTTGACTAGAGGGCAAGTTTGTAATGTCACGGCCTTCAAGTTCCAGTGAGCCGCCGTCAATCTGCTCTAAGCCTGCAATCAAGCGCAATAAGGTTGATTTGCCACAACCAGATGGGCCGACAAACACGACGAATTCGCCAGGGTTGATGGACAAGTCAATGCCCTTGATTGCACGGTGTTCTCCAAAGAACTTCTCGACGTTTTTTAGTTGCAGATAAGCCATATAAACTTTCTATGTATCAATGTAGGTATTAATTCGTGAAATTTGAGTTGAATTACTTCACAGCACCAAAGGTCAAGCCTTGGATCAATTGCTTTTGACTGAACCAGCCAAAGACCACGATAGGAGCAATCGCCATCAAAGACGCAGCCGATAATTTTGCCCAAAACAAGCCTTCTGGGCTAGAGTACGAGGCAATCAAAGTCGCTAAAGTCCCCGATTTTGCGGCGCTTAAATTCAGTGCCCAAAAGGCTTCGTTCCAGCTTAAAACCAAACACAACAAACCAGTAGAAGCCAAACCACCCATGGCTAAAGGCATCAGCACATGGCGGAATTCTTGGTATAAAGTTGCGCCGTCCATGCGTGATGCTTCTAAGATTTCAGACGGAATGTCTTTGAAATTCGAGTACATCATCCACACCATAATGGGCAAATTGCTCATGGTGAAAACAATGATCAAGGCCGTGCGTGAATCTAGCAAGCCAGACCATTGCGCCATCACATAAATAGGCACAAGTGCACCAACAGCAGGCATCATTTTGGTAGACAGCATCCACATCAAAATATCTTTGGTGCGTTTGCTTTTGAAAAACGCCATCGAGTACGCCGCTGGTGTTGCTAGCGCCAAACCTAAGACGGTAGATGCGACGCTGGTAATCACCGAGTTCCAAGCGTAACTTAGGTAGTCGCTTCGCTCTTGCACTTCATGGAAATTCTCCATCGTGGGCGTAAAAACAAACAGCGGCGGGACTGAAATAGCTTGTAACTCAGTTTTAAACGCCATCAATGCTAACCATCCCAAGGGGAAGAAGAGCAGTAGGGTGAAAAACCAAGCCAAAAATGTTCGAAGTAGCAGCATGGGCGTCATTGTGGATTTAGGTGCAGATGTCATGGTGTTTATTTGTCCAAGTTTTTACCGACCATGCGAATCAAGAAAATGGCAGCAATGTTGGCGAGTACGACGGCAAACAAAGCGCCAGCAGAGGCCACACCGGCATCAAAACTCAGCAAGGCATGTTTGAAAATCAAGAAAGCCACATTGGTGCTTGCATCTCCTGGTCCGCCACCCGTGGTGGTGTAGATTTCGGCGAAGACGCTGAGCAGGAAAATCATCTCAATCATCACTACAACGGCGATTGAACGCCCTAAATGTGGAATATAGAGGTAACGTAATTGCTGCAAATAAGTGGCACCATCCATGCGCGAGGCTTCTAACTGCTCGCGGCTCATGGATTGCAAGGCGGTGATGAAAATCAAGGTCGCAAAAGGCAGCCATTGCCATGACACCATGACGATGACACTGAACAAGGGGAAGTCGGTCAACCAGTCAATCGGAGTCGCCCCAAAAAACTGCCAAACTTGCGCCAGCACGCCATAAATGGGGTTCATCATCATGTGCTTCCACAGCAGGGCATTGACAGTGGGCATCACGAAAAACGGCGAAATCAACAAAATACGCACCAAGCCACGGCCTGGAAATGGGTCGTCAATCAACAAAGCCAAACCGATACCGCCAATGACGGTGATCAGAATCACACTGCCCAGCAAGAGCAATGTGTTTTTGACGGCCTCGCCAAAAGACGGGTCAGTGACGAAGTATTCAAAGTTTTCAAGACCGATAAAACCGACAGCTTCTGGCTGCATCAGGTTGTAGCGGATAAGGGAGAAGTAAATGGTCATGACCAAAGGCACAATCATCCACAAAAAAAGCGTGGCTATAGCCGGTGTCATCAACAGACGGGGTAAAAAACGATTCATGGTGCTAGCCCAGAGAAATGTGAATGTTGGAAATCACAAAAAAACGATTTGATTCATTCGACTGATGGACTGGTTTGATCGAAGGGAATCAATCACCACGGTGCATCAGTGAATTTATTTAGCTTACTTAACTACTTAACCGTTTAGCTACTTAACGAATAAAATATTTAACTATCAAGAAATATCTCTAATACACCGACTATTTGATATATAGCCGGCGTATTTATTGACTAAGCTGCTATATTATTTATAGTAGCCGGCCTTCTTCATTTCACGCTCAGCTGCTACTTGAGATGCTTTCAAAGCCTTGTCAATCGTAGTTTTACCAGCCAAAGCTGCGCTCATTTGCTGACCCACTGCGATACCAATGGCCTGGAACTCAGGAATCGCTGCAAACTGCACGCCAACATATGGGCTCTTTGGCAAAGTGCTGTCGTTCGGGTTAGCGCTGTCGATTGCGGCCTTCTCTGCAGCTGCAAACTTAGCAGCTTTCAAGAAGTTTTCGTTGGTGTAAGTGCTCTTGCGAGTACCTGTTGGCACATTGCCCCAGCCCACTTCTTTGCCGATCAAGTTGATGTACTCTTTAGAAGTTGCCCAAGCGATAAACTTCTGTGCTGCGTCAGCATTTTTCGTTCCAGCTGGTACTGCCAAAGCCCATGCCCACAACCAGTTAGCACCTTTTGGTGTCACCATGGTTGGTGCTTGTGCGAAAGCAACTTTGTCAGCCACTTTAGATTGCTTAGGATCGGTGATGAAAGATGCAGCGATAGTCGCGTCAATCCACATACCGCATTTGCCTTCGTTGTACAAAGCCAAGATTTCGTTGAAGCTGTTGTTAGCAGAGCCTGGTGGGCCGTATTTTGTCAACAAATCAACGTAAAACGTGATCGCGTCTTTCCATGGCTTAGATTCCAACTGTGGTTTCCACTTCATGTCAAACCATTGGCCGCCAGAAGTGTTCACCAAGGTGGTCAAGAAAGCCATGTTGTCGCCCCAGCCTGGCTTGCCGCGCAAGCAAATACCGTAAACGCCTTCTTTAGGGTTGTGAATCTTAGCTGCCAAGTCTTTAACTTGTGCCCAAGTTGGGTTGCTAGGAACAGTCACGCCAGCTTTGTCTGCCAAGTCCTTACGGTACATCAACATCGAGCTTTCGCCATAGAACGGTGCTGCGTACATTTTGCCGTCAACTGACAAACCATTGCGCATTGCTGGCAAGATGTCATCTGCGTCGTACTTAGCATCAGTTTTGAGTTCGTTCAACCAACCTTTTTTGCCCCAAATCGGTGTTTCATACATACCGATGGTCATCACGTCAAACTGGCCGCCTTTGGTGGCGATGTCAGTGGTAACGCGGGCGCGCAATGCACCTTCTTCTAAAGTGACCCACTTCACTTTGATATCCGGATTAGCGGCTTCGAAGTGTTTGGTTTGTTTCTGCATCTCGATCATGTGTCCGTTATTCACGGTTGCCACGACGATTTCAGTTGCAGCCATTGCTGTACCGGCCATCAAGCCAAATGCAATGGCTAGGGAAGCTTTCAATTTCATGAGTCTATCTCCTGGTTTAAGTTAAGAATGCATATCGATGAAGTTTGAGCACCGATAGGAACTTATCTTAGGTAAATCCGATGAATAGCTTTGATACACCCAAGACCAATGTATGTACTTTCTTGCATCAATGGGGCATGGTTTTCCCTAATTTGTGCCGGAACGTATCAGTAAAGGGTGAATTTTGAAAAGTTTTACAAATACTCGCGCTTGCTGGAGCAGCGCCAAGCTATCGCAATTCAGGCAACTCGATCTTGACTTCTAGCACTTCAAGGTTATCTTGACGCTCCAGATTCACCTTGATATCCGAGGGGTTGATCTTGACGTATTTGCAGATCACCGCGATCAATTCGCGCTGCAAGTCGGGCAGGTAATCGGGCTCGGCGGCATTGCGTCCACTGCGCTCGTGCGCTAGGATGATTTGCAGACGTTCTTTGGCGACGTTGGCGGTTTTCTTTTTCTCGCCCAAGAAAAAAGACAAAAATGACATCACTTTATTTCCCTCCAAACAGACGACTCAGCAAGCCCTGTTTAGGGGCTTCGGTGAAGCGCATGGCTTTCTCTGTACCTAAAAAGCGCTCGATTACATCTTTGTAGGCTTCTGAGACATCACTGCCCTTGATGTGCACCGCTGGCACGCCTTGGTTAGAAGCTTGCAGCACCGATTCGCTTTCAGGAATAACTCCAATCAGCTTGATGCGCAAAATGTCCTGAATATCCTCCAACGACAGCATCTGCCCCTGGTTCACACGCGCCGGGTTGTAGCGGGTGATCAGCAGGTGCTCCTTGATGGGGTCTTTGCCTTCAATAGCCCGTTTTGTTTTGCTCGATAACATGCCCAAAATCCGGTCTGAGTCGCGAACGGACGAGACTTCGGGGTTGGTGACCACCAGCGCTTCGTCAGCGAAGTACATCGCCATCATCGCGCCTGTTTCAATGCCGGCGGGTGAGTCGCAAACGATATATTCAAAGTCCATCGCCGACAAATCCGTCAGCACTTTTTCAACGCCATCTTGTGTCAACGCATCTTTGTCACGTGTTTGCGAAGCTGCCAGCACGAACAAGTTATCGCACTGTTTGTCTTTGATCAGCGCTTGGTTCAAGTTGGCTTCACCCTGAATCACGTTGATCAGGTCGTACACCACGCGGCGCTCGCAGCCCATGATCAAGTCCAGATTGCGCAAGCCCACATCAAAATCAATGACTGCAGTTTTGTGCCCGCGCAGAGCTAGGCCAGTTGCAAAACTGGCGCTGGTAGTTGTTTTGCCAACACCACCTTTGCCGGACGTTACCACGATGATTTTTGCCATAAGTCAAATGTCTTTCAAGTATAAAAATTAAGTTTTAAAGTGTTTAAGTTTTCAAAGCTTCAATGAGTAGTTTGTCCTGCCCATCGTTGCTCAAACGAACCTGTGCAGCTTTACCACGCACGCCGTCAGCCAGTGGTTTTTCACTGGTGCGATAGATGCCGGCGATTGAAATCAACTCTGGCTCCAAACAGGTCGAAAAAATGCGTGCATGCACGTTGCCACTGGCGCCGGCCATCGCCCTGCCACGCAAAGGTGCGTACACATGAATATTGCCATCGGCCACCACTTCAGCGCCTTGGTTGACCATGGCCAGAATGACCAAATCAGCACCGCGCGCATAGATTTTTTGGCCTGAACGCAGCGGCTTATCAATCACCATGGTGGCAGTGCCTAGAACTTCGTTGACAGCTTTGTGTGGCAGTTCTTGGACGACAGCTACTGGTGTCGCCATCTCGGGATGTGTAATTTCGGCAGGTACAGACATTTCGGTTGTAGCATTTGTCGCAATGTTTGTGGTAACCAAGCGCGGCATGTCCACAGGCGCTTCTACCAGACCAAAACTACGCGCTGACTCAACCCAAGACGCATTTGCAGCGCGTACGGCCACAGGCACCAGTCGGCAAGCTTTGAGTGTCGTCAACAAAGGTGCGAAATCCTGCACGGGCAAGTTGGCATCCAAGTTTGAGAAATCAAGAATCAGTGCGTCGTGGTCAAAAAAATCAGGCGTTTCGCCCTGAGGACCAAATTTCACCGTTAGATCAGCCGTCAGAGCGCTCCAGTCAGTGGTCTTGATCATCAACGCGACTGCTTGGAGGTGGGCGCTTTTGATTTTAAAAGATTCGGGTGCTTGCTTTTTCTGTTTGACTGCGGAATTGACTGGGGACGTAACTGGGAAAGTTGAAGTATCTGCGGAATTAACGGGCATGTAGAAATTAAAAAAATTAGACCGCAGGAATGCGAAGGTTGAGGAGGCGAATACTGATGCATTGCCTTGAACGGCAGTGGATTTTACTTGATAGAAAAGCAGCTATTCAGCCACCAGTTGTCGCCAGACGTTACGGATGTGTCACACCCAAACGTTGGTGCAACAGCGTACTTGTGGTGGTGTATTGCAAAAGTGTAGGCGTTTCAGGAATTACTAGCGCTGCCGCGGCAAATGCGGCCAGCGTCGCCTCGTGGAAACCGCACAAAATCAGTTTCTTTTTACCTGGGTAGGTGTTGATGTCACCCACGGCAAAAATGCCTGCTTCGCTGGTTTGAAACTTCTCCGTATCAACGGTAAGTTGCTTTCGCTCAAGAGCCAGTCCCCAATCGGCGACAGGGCCTAGCTTGGGCGACAAGCCTTGTAGCACCAGCAGCATATCTAAAGGCAGTGGGGCAGTTTTGCCATCCACGTCCGTCACTTGCAATGCTTTGAGTTGCCCCTCTTGTTCGTCAAAACCCGCAATCTGCCCGATGCGAAGCTGTAGCTTGCCCGCTGCAATCAAGTTACGCATCGCTTCCAGCTTGCCGGGTTCCGCTTTGAATAGATCGCGGCGATGCAACAGAGTGATTCGCTTTGATGAGTCTTTGGATAGCTCAATAGCCGCATCAACAGCCGCATCTTCACTGCCCACGATGGTGATTTGTTTGCCTACAAAGCCCGCTTCAGCACCCACATGGTAGAAAAGCTGCGTGCCCGCAAAGACGTCCAAACCGTGGATCGTCAACTTTTTTGGCTGAAAAGCACCCACACCCGCAACGATGAAGATGGTTTTGGTCCAAAAAGATTGGTTTGCGGAGGTTTCTACCAAAAATCGCCCATCCGCCTGCCGCGCAAGCGTGTTGACTTGCTGGTTCAGATGAAAAAGGGGCTTGAACGGCTTGATTTGTTCTAAAAGCGACGCTACCAACTGTCGCCCACTCGTGGCGACTGTGCCTGGAATGTCGTAAATCGGCTTGTCTGGGTACAACTCAATACACTGCCCGCCCGCATAGGGCAGGGCATCAACGATGTGCGAATGAATGCCTAACAACCCCAGCTCAAATGCCTGAAACAAACCCACCGGTCCCGCGCCAATGATGAGGGCATCGGTTTCAATGGGTTGATTCATTTGGCTATTTATCAGCGAACCAACATACCAATCTTGCTTTTGACATCTTTCCAGTCATCAGCGTCTGGCAACGCTGGCTTGCGCTTGGTGATGCTCTTCCAACCTTCAGCGCGCGCCAATTCGACGTTCAATTTGATGAAAGCGAGTTGGTCTGCTGGCACGTCTTCTTCCGCGTAGATGGCGTTGACTGGGCATTCTGGTATGCAAACGGCGCAGTCGATGCATTCATCTGGGTCGATGACCAGCATGTTCGGGCCTTCGCGGAAGCAGTCAACCGGGCACACGTCCACACAGTCGGTGTATTTGCATTTGATACAGGATTCAGAAACGATATGGGTCATGGTGTGCTCAGAGGAGAAATTTCAGTAAAAGTGGCGTATTT
>JBEBJY010000003.1:0-103507 GCA_040079635.1 Burkholderiaceae bacterium
GCACTGGCACGCAGCATCTCCGGGCTGTACCCCACCCAAGCCGCCAGCCGCCCTGTGACGGGGATACGGGTGAAGAATTGGATGGCTAGGAGGTAGTGACGAATGAAGCGAAATATAAATTGCATGGGATTTATCTTATGCCGACTTCTCCGACACCCCCGCCGACTCAAAACTCGCCATATCCCGCAGCACCGTACACGCCGCCACCAGCAGCGGCCAAGCCAGCGCTGCGCCAGAGCCTTCGCCGAGGCGCAAGCCCATATCCAACAGCGGTTTGGCGTTCAACTGCTCTAACATCAACCCATGCCCGCGCTCGCCTGAGCGGTGGGCGAAAACACAGCGCTGCAAGACGGCAGGCTGCATGGCATTGGCGACCAAAATCACCGCTGTGGTGATGAAGCCGTCCACCACGATGACGCGACGCTCTGCCGCTGCTTGAAACACCGCACCCAGCATGGTCGCCATTTCAAAACCGCCAAACGCAGCCAGCACCTCCAAAGGCGCAGTCACATTTGCATGGAAAGCCAGCACTTCGCGCAGCACGGCTGTCTTGCGGTCAATGCCGCTTGCGTCCAAACCTGTGCCTGCGCCTGTGCAATTGGCAATATCCAAACCACCTAAGCGCGACAAGATCAGCGATGCGGCCGAGGTGTTGCCAATGCCCATTTCACCCAGCAAAATCGCGTTACCCGGCAGGTTTTTGACGATGGTCATGCCATTTGCAATCGCTTGCTGGCATTGAGCGGCTGTCATGGCTGCAGTCGTTGAAGAATCTGCTGTGCCGTTGTCAACTTTGGCATTCAACAAACCAGCACGTGGGGTTTTGGCTGCGTCCAAGAATTCATGGTTCACGCCGCAATCCACCACATTCAAAGCAATGTTGTTGGCCTTGGCCAACACGCTGACGCACGCACCACCTGCGATGAAGTTTTCCACCATCTGCCAAGTCACGTCGCTCGGGAAAGCCGAGACCCCACGCGCTGTCAAACCGTGGTCGCCAGCAAATACCAGCATTTGCGGCTGGTCAAGCTGAGGAGATTCTGTACCCAAAATCTGCCCAAGCTGCAGTGCCAAGCCTTCGAGTTGACCGAGTGAGCCCAGTGGTTTGGTTTTATTGTCGATTTTGTGCTGCAGCTTGGCGGTGAAGGCAGGGTTGTTGATGTCTTGCAGGTTTGGGAGAGTAAAAGTGCTCATGGTTTTTCTTATAAGTGCTTGAAATTGAAGGGGAATATGGGTAAATCTAGCGAATCAGCGAATCCAAAAAGTCCGATTCAAAATGCTGTGCGATGTAATCAGCCAAGCCGTCAAACACCGAATTTAAAGTCGGCGCGCTCGCGCCAAAAAGCGCTTGCAACACGGCTGGGTCTTCAAACATGCCGTGCAAATACAAGCCCAGCACGTTACCAGTGGCGTTTTGCCAGCCCAGCGCATCCGGCAGCACGGCGACAGCCACATCGCCCGCTTTGGCCATGGCTGGGTGTTGAGCCGTCTGGCCATGGTGGATTTCGTAGCCAGCTACGGCCACATCACTCAAGTTGGACCACAAGCCGGTCAAGGTGCCAAACTGGGTCTGCCGGTGTTGCACGGTTTTGGCGATTTCAAAATTCGTCACCAACGGTAGCAGACCAAGCCCTGGTCCGTTTCCATCGATTTGGTTCATATCAATCAACGCCTCGCCCAGCATCTGCAAACCGCCGCAAATACCCAGCACCGCTTTGCCCTGCGCAGCGTGCGTGGCGATGGCGGCGTCTAACCCTTGCGAACGCAGCCAAGCCAAATCGCCACTGGTGTGCTTGCTGCCGGGCAGGATAACCCAGTCGGCATCGATGATTTCGCTCGGGCTGCGCACCCATTTCAGGCGTACACCGGGGACGTTTTTCAAAGCTTGAAACTCGTCCAGGTTGCTGATGCGCGGGTAAGCAACGACAACAATCGTGGTGGTGACTTTGCCAGAAGCCACGCTTCGGTCATCAAAAACACCGTCTTCTTCAGGCAGGCCATGTTGCCACCACATGGGCAAAGTCGCGACGACGGGCACACCAGTCATCCCCTGCAGCATCTCGGGGCCAGGTGCAAGCAAGCTGGCATCGCCTCTGAACTTGTTGAGCACAAAGCCTTTGATCAACGCTTGCTCTTCGGACGGCAACAGCGCAAAAGTGCCATACAAATGCGCAAACGCACCGCCTCGGTCGATATCTGTAACGAGCAAGCAGGCGGCATTAGCTGCGACGGCCACCCGCATGTTGACGATGTCGTTGGCTTTGAGGTTGATCTCAGCAGGCGAGCCTGCGCCTTCGATGACGACCACGTCGTTCTCGGCCATCAACTCGTTCAACGCTATTTGAATCGTCGGCCAGACACGCTCACTGCGGTCGCGCCATGGGGCATGCGTCAACTCTTCACTCACCTGCCCTAGCAAAATGACTTGGCTGTGGGTGTCACGTTCGGGCTTGAGCAGCAGCGGGTTCATGCGGACTTCGGGGACGGTGTTGGCGGCAAGGGCTTGAAAATACTGAGCACTGCCGATCTCGCCACCGTAGCTAAGCGCCCCCACACTTGCCACTTCGTGTGCTGCGCTGCCCCCCGAGGGGGCAACCACCCGTGCGTTGTTGCTCATGTTTTGCGCTTTGAAGGGCGCGACTTTCAGACCTTGACGGGCATAGTAGCGGCACAGCGCGGTGGTCAGCCAGCTTTTGCCAGCGCCGCTGGTGGTACCTAGAACCATGATGGCTTTTGCGGTCATTTAAAGTCCTTATTAATAAACTGCCAAGCGTCTCGCAAGGCATTTTGTGCAGCCGGTTGCTGGACGCTGAGGCGCACTTGTCCCGGCAAGCCGAACGAGCTGGTGTCCCGCAGTTTGATGCCTTGGCTGCGCAGCGCCATCAAAGCCAGCTCTAAAGTTAAGCCATCAGCCAACTTAGGCGAGGCGCAAAAGAAGTTGGTGACGCTGGGCTGGCACGTCCAACCGAACGATTCAAGCAACTCGGTTTGACGCATTTTCCAGACTTGCAGCGTTTGAAGACTGTTGCTTAGCCAAGTTTGCACATCCGCAGTAACCCAACTTTCCAGCAAAGCCACACCGTGCGCACCCAGTGGCCATGAAGCAGACAAACCTACGAATTGATTGACCAGCAGGTTTGAACCCAGCGGCGCAATCGCATAAGCCGCCCGCACCCCCGTCAAACCCAGCGCTTTGTTGGGTGAATAAAGTTGCCAAACCGCGTTATTCGGGTCGTTATGCAAACCGTCATTCCCGCGAAGGCGGGAATCCATGGTGGCGCTCGTGGATTCCCGCCTTCGCGGGAACGACAAAAATGAGTCACTCAATTGCAAAGGTGCGTAAGCCAAATCGAGAACGTGGATGGCGTTGGGTGACACTTCAGCGACGTCGGCATGAACCTGTCCCAGCGGGCTAGACGGTTGGCAATGCCAGACCAAACCAGCGGTTTTTGGATCTAACGACAACAGCAAACCCCAAGCTTGTGCGGCGTGGGTGTAGTCACCAAAGCTGTGCGGCGGTACATAAACCGAGTCAACACCTTGCAGCTTAGCCAAAGCAGTAATGCGAAAAATGAACTCACTGGCGCTGGCTGCGATAACGATGCGACTAGGCTCGCAACCATGAAATGCAGCCAATTTATCGCACAAAGCCGTGTAACTGGGGTCGGGATACCTCGTAACATCGGCCTGCGCGATAGCCGATTGCGTCATGGGACAAGGGCCGCAGGCGTTGCTGTTGGTGGAAAAGTCAAACATCGGCAAACCAAGCGCGTCTGTACCGCCGTGGATACGATTTGGGTTAGCTTGAATCATTTGGGGATTCATGGAACCCTCCAAAACGCTACATATAATATAGCTATATAGGCAATAAATACGCCGGCTATAGTCGAATTTGAGGCTAACTTGACCGACTTTTGTATATCTGACGCATTTGGAGCGTTTCCAGGCGCGTTTAAAGTGTACACATCGGGCTTGGAAAGCTGGATATTCAAAATCAATGCCATAGTCGCCATGGGCCAGCCGCTGTTGGGGGATGGTGTTTTGGCAGCTTCTTGCTGCAAACGTGTCCAAAATCCGCTGACCATAAAGCCCGAACTCGAACCGGACACCAACCAAAGCAGAGCAGCGGTGATGCGTGCTGGCAGCCAAGACAGCACATCGTCCGCCCGCGCCGCCCATTTGCCTGCCCATTCCCAGTTTCGACCTTTTCCATTGACGATACGGATGCCTTTGTAACCCCACATCGCATCAGCGGTATTGGCAAAGCGGTAAACCGCCGCGCCGGGCAGACCGAACAAAACGAACCAAAATATTGGCGCGATGACCGAGTCGTTCAGGTTTTCAGCCAATGTTTCAATCGCGCTTTCGCGGACTTGCGCTTCGGTCAAAGCGGTGATGTCGCGGCTGACGAGCATGGACAGGCGCGCCCTGCCCGCTTCTAAAGATTGCTGCAAGGCGGTTTCAACGGCTTGCACTTCACGGCGTAGCATGCGCCAGGCAAACAAAGGCTTCAGCAGCGAGCCCAGCAACAATGCCGCCCATACGGCAGGTAGTTGTAAAACCGCCAATTGCAAACTGTAAGTCACTATCAAAATAATAGCTATCAAGGCAATCCACACGACGGCTCCAGCCAGAAATGAGGGGTAATCTGGCACATTGTCATCTGTTGCAGGTTTTGGCAAGATATGCACTGCAGCCCAATTCAAAGCATTGCCCATCCACACCACGGGGTGCAGACGCGCTGGTGGTTCGCCAAAAAAGTGGTCGATAACAAATGCAATCAGCAAGGCGCTGGCAAAAACCCAACCTAACTCAGCCGCCTCGACAAGTTCAATCACCTCAGTCCTCAATCCCGCGCTGCGCTGGAATACCGGCTTTGAAGGCGTGTTTGATTAGGGTCATCTCTGTGACTGTGTCGGCCAATTCAATGATCTCGGGCGGGCAGCGGCGGCCTGTGATGACCACGTGCACGTGCGTGGGGCGATCAAACAGGGTTTGCACGACTTCTTCGACGCCGCCAGCCGCTTCCATCCAGCCGTAAATCAGCGGGTAGGTGAACTCATCGAGCACGACCATGAAGTAGTCGCCGCTCATGATGGCCGCTTTGGCGCGCTGCCAACCGTCGCGTGCCAATTGCGCGGAATGCTCAAGGTCTTGGCTTTTCCAGCTGAACCCATCGCCCAAACCTTCAATCGGAATGCCCAACTGCTCAAACATGCGGTGCTCGCCAAAACGGGCGCTGGGCACTTTCATGAACTGGAAAATTTTGACTGGTTTGCCACGGCCATGCGCACGCAAAGCCAAGCCAAACGCGGCCGTGCTTTTGCCTTTGCCGTCGCCAGTGTTAACGATGATTAGCCCACGGCGTTCACCCTCTGGTTTGTCGTAAGGTTTACATTCTGGTGCGGCTTCGATTTGCATATTTTTTTAATTTCTACGAATAATGATTATCTTTTTTTGCTATATTTTTGGTAGTGATACAAGCATGTTTTCTATAGTCTTGATGACAATTCTGTTCTCGAAAACGTGTTCTAACGCGCGGTGTGTAGCCACGTCGGCCGTCGTTCCAAAATGCGTGACCTTGCCAGCGGTCATGATCAGCATGTCATCCGCTTGCAGCGCCATGGTGGTTTCGTGCAGCACGCTGACCACGGTTTTGCCATCAGCTACGAGTTGACGAACCAGCGCCAACCAGTCGGACTGGTGGGGTGGGTCTAGATTGGCCAACGGCTCGTCCATCAGCAGCACATCGGCTTGTACGGCCAAAGCACGTGCTAGCAGGACACGCTGACGTTCGCCACCAGAAAGCTGTCCCAGCGCCCTGCCCCGCCAATCCCAAGCTTGGGTGCTGCGCAGTGCTAGCTCAACAGCGGCGATGTCTGCCGCATTCGGCGCTGCAAGCCACGCTTGGTGCGGTAAGCGCCCCAACATGGCGACGTCAAATACGGTCAAATCATCGGCGCTGGCTTCGTTTTGACCCAGCCAAGCCAGTTGTTTGGCTCTTGCACGGGGTGCAATGTCTGAGATGACTTCGCCAAACAGCTCAACGCGTCCACCATCTTGTACAGGCAGCAAAACACCTGCAAGCACCTTCAACAACGTCGATTTACCCGCACCATTGGGGCCGACAATGCTGGTCCAGCGTCCGGTTACAAAACGTGCACTGATGTTGTGTAAAACAGGTGTATTTTGCAGCTTAGCCGACGTATTTATTGCCTGAACAGCTACATTATTAATAGCAAAATTAGCAGCCGTCATAGCGTCTTCTTTCGCATCAACCACAACAAATATGTACCACCTAAAACAGCGGTGAGCACGCCAACGGGCAGTTCCTGCGGCGCAATAAGGCTTCGCGCCAAAATATCCGCCAAGAGCAGCAGCACGCCGCCCATCAAGCTGGACAGCACAATCAATTTGCCGTGCGTGGTTTTCACCACCGAACGCACCAAATGCGGTGCGGCTAGGCCGACAAAAGCGATCAAACCTGTTTGCGCCACTGCCGTACCCGTAGCCAAAGCTAGCAGAGCAATCAAAGCCGAGCGCAGTGTTCCTAATGGCAAACCCAGCGTGATAGCTGTCGATTCGCCTAAAGCCAAACCATCCAACACCCTAGATAGAGCCCATGACAAAACGAGGCAGGGAACGAGTACAGCAGCCATGACGGAACAAGCCATCCAACCAACAAACCCTGTTGAGCCGAGCATAAATGCCGTCATCGCCACCAAAATAGAGGGCGATAGCAAGGTGAACAAAGAGCTGACCGCTCCTAAAACCACGCCAACCACCACGCCTGCTAGCAGCAAACGAAGCGTGTGCTGCACACCCCGCGCTAAAGCCAAGGTCAACAAAACGGCGGCTACTGCGCCTAAAAATGCAGCTCCCGTTAAACCCAAGCGCACCAGCCACTGCGCTGCAAAGGGGCTAACGCCTACAGCGCCGAATAACGACAAGGCAATCGCAACGCCTAGCGTCGCGCCAGAGGCACTGCCGAGTAAATACGGATCAGCCAGCGGATTACGAAACAAACCCTGTGCCACGGCTCCCGCCAAGCCTAAAAGCGCACCCGCCAAAAAAGCGCCTAAGGTGCGCGGTGCGCGAATGTCGATAACGATTTGCTGCGCCACCGGCTCTTGCCACATCGCCCAAACACTTTCTAAGCCTGTGCTTCCCACACTCAACCCGACGATACAAAGCAATGCAAATACCAACAAAAGCGATGCACCTAGTGCCCAAGCGCGCCTGTTGTGCAGCAAAACATGCTGATCGGTCATGGCGCTTTGGTTTTCAAACAGGTCGCCATCAGAAGAGCGGCCTCAGCCATGCGTGGGCCGGGACGCACCAAGACGTCGGACTCATCGTTTGAGAAAACGCACAATCGCTTTTCACGCAGAGCGCGCAGTCGTTGCCAACCTGGGCGCTGCTCTAAACCAGCACTACCGCGCAAACCGACCATGATGATGTCTGGGTCAGCACGCACCACAAACTCTGGGTTGATTTTAGGAAAAGGCCCCAACGCTGCTGGAATGATGTTTTTGGCACCTAGGCGAGTCAGCGTTTCTCCCATAAAAGAAGATTCGCCCGCTGCGTAGGGCGCGGGATTCACCTCAAAATAGACAGTTGTCGGCTTAGTTTGCTGATTAGTGGTCTGATTAATACCCAAAGTACGTTTAGGCAGCATTTGCGCTGCTGTCGCAATACCCACTTCAATGTTGCGCCACAAACGTGCCGCGCCCTGCTCTTCTGGCACGTCAAGCAAATGCCCAAGCTTCTTCAAAATACGCTGCACATCTGCATGCGTTTTAGGCTCTAAAGCGACGACCTTGATACCCAAACCCTCTAATCTGTCAAATGAACGGCTAGAAACTGCCATCAGCACGACATCGGGTTTCAACGCGACGATGGCTTCAATATTGGGGTCTAAACCGCCGCCCACTTGCGGCAAACGAGTCAGTGCCAGTGGCCAGTTGGAATAGCGATCAACGCCCACCAAGCGTTGGCAACGCCCAAGCTCGCAAACTGCCTCCGCCAGCGAAGGCAAAATACTGACAATGCGTTGGGGCGATTGCGTGAACTTGACCACCACACCACGGTCATCCGTGATGTGAATAGCTTTGCTTTGAGCGCTCACCGTTAGATGCAAAAGACAGATGAACAAAAAACTGAATAATTTTTTCATTTCAAACATAAAGGTAAACCTGCGGACATCAAAGTAACTTTGTCGCAGACTTGGGCGATGTCTTGGTTCAATTTACCAAGTGCATCGACAAAAGCACGAACGTCGCGCCCCATGGGAATAACGCCAAGCCCAATTTCGTTGCTCACGATAACGACGGGGCCTGCAGACTTAGAAATTGCTACAGATAACATAGCTGAATAGCCAATAAATTCGCCGGCTAGAGGTCTATTTGAGGGTAATTTTTCAGAGTTTTCAGAACTAGCTATAGACTCTGCGGGCATGAGCAGATTGGTCAACCACAGCGTCAAGCAGTCGACAACGAGTAAGGTGTCGGGTTGGCTCAAACGCTGGATGGTTTGTGCCAGCTCCAAGGGTTCTTCGACGGTTGTTAGGCCTGGTACGCGTTCGGCACGGTCTTGTTTATGCCGTGCAATGCGTTGCTGCATCTCTTCGTCCCACGGCTGGGCTGTGGCGATCAAAATGGCTTTGTGCTTGGGTGATTGCAGCAGCCAATCCCTAGCTAAAAACTCTGCGCGACGTGATTTACCGCTTTTTTGACCACCTAAGATCAATTCGGTTTTGGATATGTGGGTTATCACGTCATGCCTATCTACTCTTGTTAGCTGGGAATCAAACCAGACAACAAACCAGCTTTAAATGCAACAATCATCAAAACCAGCAATACCAAAAGCATGATGGCGCGTCTTTTCATGTCATATCTCCTCGTTTTTGATTTTTCTCAAATTCGCCCCAAGTCATGATTATTTCATGAATTTTCGCGATGCCATCGGTCAACGCGGCTGGGCCAGGTTGCAGGATGTCTGGGGATTTGATCTCAAAGAGGTGATTATTTTTGACTGCGGGTACGTTTTGCCAGCCATCTCTAGCTGCTACATGCTCGGGCCTGAACTTCTTGCCACACCATGAACCAAAAATGATGTCAGGGTTACGGCGCACGATTTCCAACGGGTCGGCAATGATGCGGCCTTTGCCCAAAGGCATCGCTGCTAGCTCTGGGAAGCAGTCGTCACCACCGGCAATGCCAATGAGTTCTGAGACCCAAGCGATGCAGCTCATATTTGGCGTGTCCCATTCCTCAAAATAGACCACTGGTCGCCTGACATGTTGACTTAATTGCCTAGACTGCTCTTTTATTTGTAGCAATTTAGTTTGCATTTCAGCTATCAATTTCAAGCCAAGTTCAACTTTACCCACCATCGCAGCCACTTGGTACATCATTGAAAATATCTCTGCCACGCTGCGCTGGTTAAATACCGTCACCTGTACGCCGTGACGAATGAGCGCAGCGGCAATATCTGCCTGCAAATCAGAAAACCCAAAAACGCAATCGGGCTTGAGTTCTAAAATTTTGTCGATTTTGGCACTTAAGAATGCGCTGACTTTGGGCTTTTCTTCTCTAGCACGGCGTGGCCTAACGGTGTAGCCAGAGATGCCCACAATGCGACGTTCTTCGCCAAGAAGGTATAACCACTCGGTCGTTTCCTCGGTTAAACAAACAATACGTTGTGGGCCTAGCATTTCTTTACTTCATCGCGTAGCGCAAAGTCACAAACACGGAACGACCAGGCTGGTTAAAGCCGTACGATGTTTCGTAAGACTTGTTGGCCAAGTTGTTCACCTTGGTTTGCAATGACAAATCTTTGCTGATGGCGTAATTCACAAACACGTCCATAGTTGTGTAGCTGTCCAATGCGACTGCATTTTTCGTGTCATCGAAGCGCGAACCCACGTTGAGCAAAGAGCCGCCAAACGTCCAAGCGCCCGTTGTGTAATCCGCACCCATTGTGAACTGGTTACGCGCGCGGCGCTGCAGCAGCTTGCCGGTCAACTCGTTGCGCGGGTCGAGTGCATCAACAGTTGCATGCAAGTTAAATGGCCCAAATGCACCGTCGTAACCCAGTGTCCAGCCTTTGATACGCACGCGGGGAATGCTTTCCGCTTTGGTTGAGCCGGTGATAAAGCCTTGGATTTTGTTGTCAAAATGAACGAGTTTCACGGTTTGACCGTTAGCGCTGTAAGTCACGCCCAAGTCCAAATTGCGGCCTTTTTCAGGTTGCAATGTCGGTGTGCCGTAATCTGGGTAGTAAAGTTGATTGAACGATGGCGCAACAAAACTCGTGCCATACGACGCATTCACGCGCCAAGCTGGGTTGATTTTGTAGCCGTAGCCTGCAAACCAGGTGTTGCTATCGCCAAATTGCGAGTTGCTGTCGCGGCGCACATTGGCTTGCCAGCTGTGGCTGCCAGATGCACCGTTGAGTCCCGCAAAGTAAGACGATACCGTACGCTGCGTCATGTCATAAGCAGTTGAGCTATCCACCTTTTGCGTCAAACGCTCAACACCGACCAAAGCCACGCCAATGGGTGTATCAATATCATTTTGCCAAGAGATTTGGTCTTGCTTGGTGTTGAACTTGCTTGGGAAGAATACAGATTCAATATCATTGGCGTTGTCGATAGCTTGCGAGACGCGCAGTTGCGTTTTCCAGCTTGGCAACACTTTGCCTTCAATGCCAGCACGCAATGTTTGCGCGCGCACTGCCGTACGGGTGTCCCCTGTTGGTCCGTCGTCGTAATGGCTCACGCCGTCAGCGTACAACAAGCCTGCGTCAAGGCGCCAATTTGGGTTGATTTGGTAAGCCACGGATGCGTTAACCGCATCTTGCTTGAAACCATCGCGGTCCGCGTTGTAATTGCCAAAAGCGACGTTGCTGTTGGTCGTCGAAAAGCCTTTGTCTTGTGTTTTCTGAACACCAATCGCGTAGCTCAAAGCGCCATCGCCGCCATTAACGCCTGCAGAAACTTGTGCGAATGAATTTGAGCCAAGTGACAGCGATGCGTACGGCGTAAAACCCTTCACACCTTTGCGCATAAACACCTGCACGACACCGCCCACCGCTTCGCTGCCGTACAAAGCGGATGCTGGACCTTTGAGCACTTCAATGCGCTCAATCATGTCCAACGGAATATTGTCCCAGCTGGGTGCGCCCGTTGTGGCCGAGCCAAAACGTACGCCGTCGATCAACAACATGGTGTGACGCGTCTCGGTGCCACGTGTGTAGACACCAGAATTTTTACCCAAACCGCCGTTAGAAAACACTTGGATGCCTGCATGTCGCGCCAGAACTTCAGTCAGCGTGCGGCCAGAGGATGCTTCGATGACGGCACGATCAATGACGGCCACGTCGCTGACCAAATCGTCAGTACGGGTTTCAATACGTGACGCTGTGACGACGACTTCTTTGAGCTGTTTGACAGGTTCAGTCGATGCTGATGTCGCAGAAGTTTGTGCAAACGCGCCAGGTGCAGCAAATACAGATGCCAAAGCGAGCGGAAGCGCAGCTAGGCGCAATGCAGAAATACAAGTTTTCATGTGAATAAATACCAAGATTGAAACCCTTTGCCGTCGTCCCCGACAGCACATGGGCGTAACGGCTACCCGTTTTAAGCGAGCAACCACCTTGTTGGCCGGTATCCGGGCTGGTGAAACTTGTCGCTATCGCCTTCCCAAGCATGTGTTCAAAACGCTCAGTGGCTGTGATAGCGATTGACGTTGACGACTTATTTAAAGCTATTCAACAATCGTTCACTTACCGTTGCGGGGGCAGCACAGGTTGGGCAAAGTCAGCTGCAAGCAGCATTTCACCCCCCTGTTTCCCGTTGAACTGCAGCGTGTGAACCACACTGCGAGCACCAACAAGCCCTATTCTAGCCTCTAAGCTTGCTATTTCCCTACAATTCTCAAGGTTGACCTCTACAATGTCTCCTGCCATGCAAAATCACACCCAGCAAACACAACTTGACCAAGTGACGGAACGCGTAGAGCGCTTGCTCGTGCGTCATCTTGAATTGCAGCGAACCAACGCGTTGTTGACGGAGCAGCTTGCCCTGCTAACGCATGAGCGCGACTCGCTCAAATCACGCCTAGGCGCTGCGCGGGCGCGGGTAGATGCTTTGCTGGAGCGCTTGCCTGAAACCTTAGGCACTGAAGCGCTAAAGGAAAATGCATGAAGCAAATTGAAGTGCAAATCATGAGCCAAAGCTATTTGCTAGGCTGCCCCGAGGGCGGCGAAGCGCAAATGATGGCCGCCGTGGGCAAAGTGGACGCAGCGATGTGCAAAATCCGCGATGCAGCCAAAATCAAAGCGCGTGAGCGCATTGCCGTTTTGGCCGCGCTTAATTTGGCTTTTGAAGTGACAGAAGAATCTGCAACGACTACCCCAGTTACAGCGGCACAGCTTGATCTTGACGGCGCACCAAGCCAACAATTGACCGATTTAATCGCCAAGCTGGACGAAGCTTTGGGCGATGACGGGCGTTTGCTTTAATTTGAATTTACCAAGTTCCACACACATCTTTGGCTTGCTTCCTGTGCAGCTTGAACTCCTCTAATAACCAATCGACCATAGCGCGGATTTTTGCAGGCGTTTGCTTGGTTGCTTGGAAAATCAAATGGATATCAGCCGCAGGATGACTCCAGTCTGGCAAAACGGGTATCAGTTCTTTTGATCGGATAAAGGCTGCAATCTCCCACTGAGAGCGATAAAGAATGCCACGCCCGTCCAAAGCCCAGCCTAGCGCAGAGCTACCATCGTTGGTGCTGAGATTGGAGCATACTTTGACCAACTCATTATCAGATCCGTTTCTCAGATGCCAAGTGCCGTAGGTTTCATCAGCTTCTCGGATGAAAATACAATTGTGCTTTCCTAAGTCTCTGGGATGAGCGGGCACACCTTTTTCGGCAAGATAAGCAGGTGCGGCACACAAAATGCGGCTGTTTTTTGCCAACAGACGCGCCGTTAATCGGCTGTCGGTCAAATCGCCGAATTTGACCATCACGTCAAAGCCTTGATCAACCAGATTGACCAAGCGGTCGCTGAGGTGCAGTTGAACATCGATTTGAGGGTGTTTTTCAACGAATTTTGACAGCATAGGCGCCAAATGTGTTCTGCCAAACCCCAAGGTTGCGGCTATGCGAACTGTTCCTTGAGGCTGCTTGCTCCCGCCCCCAATGCGTCCTTCGAGCGCATTCATCTCCTCCAAAATCTTCGCCCCTTCCATCAAGTAAAGCTCACCTTCTGGGGTCAGGCTGATTTTGCGGGTTGTGCGGTTCATCAAGCGAACGCCTAAACGCTTCTCTAAATTTGCCAAACGGCGCGTGATGACCGGTGGGGTCACGCCAAGCTCTTGAGCAGCAGCAGCCATGCTGCCCAGCTTGTCAATCAAAGCAAATAAAGCGATATCTGAGAAAGCATCCATTATTTAATTATAAGCAATAAAGAATGGCTTTTAAGTAAATTGTTTTTCCTATGTTTATAGTTAACATCCACCTACACCAACCTAGGAGACCTTGATGAAACGACGTATTCTTTTAGCCACCAGCCTCGCCATATGTACTGGCACACTCTTCGCGCAAACCAAATATCCTGAAAAACCTATCAAACTGGTCGTTCCCTATGCACCGGGTGGCAGTGCTGATATTGCAGCACGATTGATCAACGACGCTTGGGGGAAAGCCGTGGGCGGCAGCATGTTTATCGAAAACAAGGCTGGAGCTGGCGGCAATCTCGGCGTTGATTTTGTCTCCAAGTCAGAAGCTGACGGTTACACCATCGGATTGCAAACCGTGTCTTTGGCGATTAATCCGAGCTTGACGCCCAAAATGCCATACGACACCTTGAAGGACTTAGCGCCTATCGGCATGGTTGCGAGCTCGCAGCATGTCTTGGTCGTCAATAACAATTTCAAAGCAAAAACAACTGCTGAATTGATTGCACTGGCCAAATCAAACCCAGGCAAATTTAGCTATGGCTCGGCAGGTGCAGGTAGCACTTTTCACATGTCCGCTGAGCTTTTCAAAGCAGTCGCTGGCGTTTCCATCCTGCACATCCCATACCGTGGCGGTGGCCCAGCCTTGATAGACACCATTGGTGGTCAAGTCGAAATGAGTTTTCCCGTATTAGCAGCAGCACTTCCCCACGTGCAAGCTGGCAAACTCAAAGCATTAGGTGTCACAGGACCCAAACGCTCTCCATTGATGCCTACTGTCCCAACGATAGCCGAATCCGGCGCACCCAAATACGCTTTTGAAACATGGTTTATGGTTTTTGCACCTGCAAAAACACCGCAGCCTATTATCGATAAGCTAAATACAGCCCTACGACAAGCGCTTGAAACATCTGCGGTGAAAGAGCGTATGACCAAGGATGGTTTTGATCCTCTTCCGAGCACGCCTGCAGAAGCCAAAAGCCGTTTAGAAAAAGAAGTTCCTATGTGGAGCAAGCTCATTAAAGAGCGTGGAATTTCTGCAGAATGAGATTATCCTAAGTAGGCTATGAACAATTCCCTATTCCCCAACTTCAAAGTTCACAAAATCCTCACGGAGGAAAATGTCTACATCAACACGCTGACTGGTGGCGAGGGGCCGCCCTTGTTATTGCTCCACGGTCACCCTCAAACGCATGCCATTTGGCATAAAGTTGTGCCGCAACTGGCAAAGCATTTCACCTTGGTTTTGGCTGATTTACGCGGCTATGGCGACTCTTCCAAACCAGTTGGAGCCGCCGATCACGGCAACTATAGCAAACGTGTCATGGCACGGGACATGTTGCGCGTCATGCAGGAATTGGGGTATCAGCAGTTCAGCGTATTGGCACATGACAGAGGCGCTCGCGTTGCGCACCGCTTAGCTGCCGACCATTGCGATGCGATCAAGCGCATGGTGTTGCTAGACATCGCACCCACGGCGGCCATGTACGCACAAACCAATGAAGCTTTTGCCCGCGCCTACTGGCATTGGTTTTTTCTGATTCAACGATTCCCCTTGCCCGAACGCTTGATTGAAGCAGACCCTGCCGCCTACTTGCGTGATGTGATGGGTGGACGCAGCGCGGGTTTGACCCCATTCGATCCTCGCGCTTTTGCCGAATACGTCCGTGCACTCAGTTTGCCTGGTGCAGCGCACGGTCTGTGCGAAGACTACCGAGCAGCGGCCAGCATTGACTTAGAACACGACAGAGCCGACTTGGCTGCAAACAAGCGTTTGACCATGCCGCTGATGGTGCTGTGGGGCGCAGAGGGTGTGGTTCATCGGTGTTTTCAACCTTTAACCGAATGGCGTCTGTTTGCAGACACTGTGCAAGGCACAGCTTTACCTTGCGGCCATTACATTCCAGAAGAAGCACCTGAAGTATTACTGGAGAAAGCTCTTCCATTTCTATTAGGAAAAGAAGAAGTAGTAGAAGAAAGAAATCAACCACAATGAACGTCAAACCACCACAAACACTGTATCAAAAGCTGGTTGATTCGCACACCGTACGGGTCATCGATGAACAGAATGTGCTTCTGTTCTGTGACCTGCATCTGATGAATGAATACACCAGTCCACAGGCTTTCACGGGGTTGGATGACAGAAACTGTAAAGTCCCCATGCCGGGTCAGAATGTGTCCGTCGTCAGCCATATCATTCCAACCCATCCTGTGGCATTTCGAGTTATTCACGACAAAGCATCGGCTCTGCAAGCGACTAACCTTGCGAAGAACTGCTCCAAACATGGTATTCCCTTGTTTGACACCAATGATGCCATGCAAGGCATCGAGCATGTGATTGCGCCTGAGCATGGGATGATTCGCCCCGGCATGGTTGTCATCTGCGGCGATAGCCACACGACGACTTATGGCGCACTGGGTGCGCTAGGCTTTGGCATTGGCACCTCTGAGGTCGAGCATGTTTTGGCAACACAGACCTTGGTTTACCGCACAGCGCAGAACATGCGCATCCGCGTGAGCGGCTTGCTACCAACGGGTACAACGAGCAAAGACCTGATTTTGATGATCATCGGCCAGATTGGCGCGCAGGGCGCACGCGGTTTTGTCGTTGAATACTGTGGTTCGGCTATTGAGGCTTTGTCTGTAGAAGCACGATTCACCCTGTGCAACATGACGGTCGAAGCCGGTGCACGAGGTGCGCTGATTGCACCCGACAACACATCTATCGCCTATGTTTTAGACAAATGCCCAGATATTGTTGGGGAAACACGGGACAAAGCGCTTGCATGCTGGCAGCAACTTTACAGTGATGCAGATGCTCAATTTGAAGTCGAATACGCCTTCGATGCTACCCATGTAGAACCCCATGTGACTTGGGGCACAAGTCCAGACCAGGTTTTGGCGATTTCTGGCAGGATACCCAGCCCTGACAGTGTTGCAACAGAACACAAGCGCAGCACGGAGCAAGCACTCGCCTACACCAAGCTGCAAGCAGATGCGCCCTTATTGGGAACACCCATTCAACACGTTTTCATAGGCTCATGCACGAACGCACGCATTGAAGACCTGCGGGCTGCTGCCCAAGTCGTTTCAGGTCGCCAAGTCGCTCAAGGTGTGCGCGCCATGGTCGTGCCAGGTTCTGGCGCAGTCAAGCTGCAGGCTGAAAAAGAAGGTTTGGATCACATTTTTATCACAGCAGGTTTTGAATGGCGCAAACCTGGCTGCTCGATGTGTTTGGCCATGAACGACGACGTGCTGACCGAGGGCACGCGCTGTGCTTCAACGACCAACAGAAACTTTGAAGGTCGCCAAGGTCGCGGCGCGATCACGCACCTGATGAGCCCTGCCATGGCAGCAGCGGCAGCAGTAACCGGTGTGATCACGGATGTGCGTCACCTCGCAAGATTAGGCTAAATTAGGAATAAATTTAGGGAACAATATGTCCACAGTAAACAGTATTCAAGGGCATGCCGCCCCTATACGTATCGATAACCTAGATACAGATCAAATCATGCCCAAGCAGTTTTTGCGGGGCATTGACAAATCTGGACTCGCAGAGGGCTTGCTTTACGACCTGCGCCATGACAGTCAAGGTCAGATCAAACACGACTTTGTTCTGAACCAAGCCAAATACACAAAGTCCAGTCTTTTACTCGGTGGCTCAAATTTTGGCTGTGGTTCAAGCCGCGAACATGCCGTTTGGGGCATTCTGCAAGCAGGCTTCAAAGCCATCATTGCGCCCAGTTTTGCAGAAATCTTTTACTCAAACGCGATGGGAAACCAATTGCTACTGGTCAGTCTTTCAACCGAACAAGTAGAACAATTGATGCAACTGGCCGAGCTGCCGAATCCACCTGAAATTCTCATCGATATTGAAAATCTCGAAGTGAAGTGCGGAGAGTTAGCAACGATGCGTTTTCAAATTTCAAAACGGCATCAACAGATGTTTCTAAAAGGCGTTGACGTCGTTGGCATGTCATTGAGTTATATGGACGACATTCAGGCATTTGCCAAAATGCATTGGGCACAGCAGCCTTGGTTGAAGGATGTAGCTGCGACAGTACGAAATCGCTTGAATAAGTAACCTGCCGATTAAGTTTGTAAAAAACCAAATTTCACTCGTCTTTCTCTTTCAATTCACCGTTCGCAGGTCTACAATCATCTTGTCTGCGGTGCTTGCTGAGCTGTAATTTCCTAGAACCAATGCTTTTAAAGCTCGGGCTTGGAACATCGTCTTGCTAGCGTGATCGTCTCGCGTTAGATGAACCCAAAGCGAGGCTGACCTCGCCCACCTGAACCCCGGTTCAGGATGCCGGTTCAGCAGCATTTGCAGACAACTTATCTTATATTTGCTTCGGATTAGCTTAAACTCAGGTCATGCATTTTGGTTGCATACTTACTGTTTCAAAGCTCATCATCTCTAAGCTCAATTTCCCAATATGTCCTTGTTTTCACTCATCGATCCTTTGCTCGTGGTCGAGCTGCTCACGCTTGGTCTTTGCACGGGCTTTCTTGCGGGTTTATTAGGCATTGGCGGCGGCATGCTGATGGTGCCATTCGTCACCTTCATCTTGACCAGCAAAGGCTTCCCACCGGAGCACATCGTCAAAATGGCCGTCGCCACCTCACTAGCAACCATCTGCTTCACGTCGCTGTCGTCTGTTTGGGCGCACCACAAACGCGGCGCGGTGCTTTGGCCAGTGGCGCTAACATTGGCACCGGGCATCTTGGTCGGCTCTGCTTTAGGCGCACAGCTCGCCGTGGCACTGCCGGGCAAAGCTTTAAGCGTGCTTTTCGCCGTTTTCGTCGCTTTTTCAGCAACGCAGATGTTTTTGAACCGCAAACCCAAACCCAGCCGCGTGCTGCCAGGCAAATTGGGCATGTTTAGCATGGGAGGACTCATCGGTATGCTGGCATCCATCGTCGGTGCGGGTGGCGCGTTCATCTCTGTGCCATTCATGACCTGGAGCAACGTCAAAATTCACAACGCAGTAGCCACCTCCGCCGCTTTGGGCTTCCCTATCGCTTTTTCGGGCACGCTGGGTTACATTTGGGCTGGCTGGAACTTGCCACCAATGCAAAGCACGTTGTCTGATTCGGCGGTTTTAATTGGCAACCTAGGCTACCTCTACCTCCCCGGCCTCATCATCATCTCCCTCGCCAGCATGTGCACAGCGCCCCTAGGCGCCAAAACCGCTCACAAAATTGACATTGCACCGTTGAAAAAGGTGTTTGCCAGTGTGTTGTATGTGTTGGCGGCGTATTTTTTGATTAAATCGCTGTAATATCATTTGAATATGCCATTTTTATGGTTAAAACAGCTCTAGTCAGCGTATTTATTACCTAATTAGCTATTAAAAATATAGCAAAAAAATCGTAAAGATCTATCAATTAGCCACAGCTCTAACAACAACGCTACCAGTTGGTAATTTGGCAGCCTTCCAACTTTCAAACCCACCTCTATACCAGCCCACTTGGGAATAGCCCATTTTTTTAGCACGCATGGCCGCATTGACAGAAAACCATGAATCACGTCCTAGGCAGTAAAACACAATAGGTCGATTGTTGTCTGGACTTAATAGCTTAAGTAAAGCTGCAAAACGCGTTTCAAATTCTTTATCTTTAGCTGCATCCTCAAAAGCCATGCCCCCATTCACCAATGACAAGGCCCCAGGTAATGCCTCGTTAACACCAGCAAACACACTGATGACGACAGGCGGTTTTTCACTTTTCAAGTCGGTTACTAAATCTTTGGTGTTGTAGGTTTTGACACCCTCAAGCGCTTGTGGGGTTATGTCTTTCCATTTTTGATATTTGTAACTCGTGAAACTCGTCAGGCCACCCCCATATTCTTCATTGGCATAAAATTTTTCGGCTGGCGAACTGAGTTTTGCCAAAGCTTCGATGTGGCTTTGTTCTGCTTTTGAATAAAAATCGCGTACATCGAATTGATTGACTGACTGTGTTTCGCATAGCCGTGAAGGCTTGTCTTTAACATGATTGCAAAAATAAACGGCCCCAATAAAAGCTTGGGTTTCACTAACTCTATTGGATACAACACCCACGCCAATACTATTTACAGGAATAGCCAAAGCGCGGTGTTCAGACTTGCTATATTCAAAGTTTGAGAACATTTTTTTGCAAGTATCAGTGTCGCACTGTTTGTCGACCAAATTTTTATAATATTTATCGGGTTCAGTAATAATATCTAATAGTTCTTTACCAAATAAGAGCGACTTAAATTTATAACTTTCTGGTAACTCTAACTTTGTTAATGAATTATTTGTCACAACACCTAAATTTAAAGCATTTGCATCTTTGAAATTGGTGCAATCTTTGCGCAATGTTTGTGTTGATATACAGTGATAAGTCATTCGTTTGGGTTCTCTGAAAGCGTCAAATATACGTAAAAGAGCCCCAGCATCTTCCATGTCAAACAATGCTGTATTGATAATATCAGCAGAAAACTTGTCGCCCATACTTTGTTTTAAAAACGCAAATATCCTAGGCTGAATATTTGAATCAACAGTTTTTGTATATTTATTATGCGCACCATGTATGCCGATAAACGTTAAGGGTGCGCTGAAAGCATCGGAAAAAGTACGTTCTTTTCCGCCCATAAACATAATAGAGCAAGAAGAAATACAAGCGCCAGCGATGACTGTATTTAAGCCCAAATCCGAAATCATCCGGCCAACACGCAAACCCGTCCACAAGTCACCACCTGGCGAATTTACAAACACAACTGTGTCTACACCAGGCTTGGCAAAAGCTTCTTGAAAGGCAATGACATCGTCGCCCACAACACCTGATGCGAACACCAAATTCTTATGGACTTCAATTTTCATGGCATGAGCTGATAAGCCAACACAAATCAAAAAAATGCTCAGTAATAGTTTTTTCATCAGCTAATTTTAAGGGCGAAGAGCCGTGCCCCACACCACATCGTCCAGCGCGTGCAAAAAAAAATTGCGCTGGAAGATATGAAATTGCCTGCTAGGCCGGTAGCTTATTTTTTATGCCACTCGATCGCGCAATCGCCGAGCAATCAAGGCAACATCGACTTAGGCAAGCTGAACTCCTTGTCAGTCGCCAACGTCCACAGCGCAAGTAGCACCACGATCAAACCGCCCCCGACAGCAACATACATCGCCGCTTGCACATGGCTATAAGCCAGTGCCCAAGGTGAAATGACCATCCACAGCCCGAGTATGGCTTCCGACCATTCCTCCCAAGCTTTGGGTGCCAACATCGCCCCCAATGCCGTGGCAACCAGTGCCAAACCAATGGCGACTGCATTCACCGTTGCAAAAGTTTCCTCACTGAAATTGAGAACCCAAGGCGAAAGAACCAACGCAACGCCCAAAACCGCGTTAACGGGATCCTGCCAATGCTTGAAGTTTTTCATCTTTCTAACCTCCTGCCAGCAAAAGGCTGACAAGTTTTAGACTGATTTAAAAAGCATAAAGTTCCGCTAAAGGCCGTGCTGCCCCATCAATCGGAAGAGCCGCAATTCATCGTCTGGTCTCTCCTCACGCTGGCCAACGCTTTGCGCCACGTTATTAGGGTCAAGATACACATTAAAGAGCATATTTTGGCCACCATCTAACCACCGATAGGTCAAAATATCTCCCCGCCAGTTCGCCACATGGTCGATTCGGGCAGGTCGGCCAAACTCGCGCTCAACATCTTGGCGCGTCCACTTCCCCACCACCACCCGTGAAAAGTCTGCCGTGTTCAACACCTGCCGCACTGAAACCACCTTGTCAGCAGCATCCACATCCACCATCACCGCACTTCGCCCCTCCGGTTGCAATGAATACTGCAGCCGCGTCCCCGAAGCTAGGCTGACAACTGCCGTAGGTTTGCCAAATTTCTTGATCACCTCGTCACGCGGCGTGCCCAAGCGCAGTGATTCCACCGCGCACCCGGTTAAAACCAGCGTAAAAGCAACGATACCAAGAAAACGGTTTTTCATGATGCACCTCTTATAAGCGTCGTTAAAACTCTTGTTTTTGATGGTACCGACATCCCCAAAGTTCCGTCATTGGCTCAAATCTACTGAATCACCCCACGCCGCTGCCGCACCACATCTGCCGCCGTCACCGAATCCGCTTGATTGCCCCACGCGTTGCGAATGTAGGTTGTCACAGCGGCGATGTCTTCGTCACCCAAAACATGCACAAACGGTGGCATGCCAAAGGGTCTGGGGTTGCTGGTTGTACTAGGGGCGTAGCCGCCAGCTAGGAGGATGCGGACTAGGTTGGTGCTGTTGGCTAGGGTGACGGCGCGGTTGCCGGCGAGTGCTGGCAGGGCAACATTGCCTTCTACCCGCATACCCTGCCCCTGCTCGCCATGGCATGTGGCGCAATGTTGGGTGAAGAGTTCTGCACCTTTGTCAAAAAGGATTGGTTTAGATTTAACCGAACTAGTTGATTTTGTTGAATTTTTTAGCTCCGTCTGAGGTAAAGACTGCAAATACGCCGACGTTGCCTGCAAGTCTGTATCCGTCCAAAACTGGGTGCTGCCAGCCACCACCTCGGCCATGGGTCCTAACATGCTGGCGTTGGGCGCTATACCGGTTTTGAGCAGAGCGACCACATCTTGGCGTGGCAAATGGGCAACGCCCGCCTCTGCTGGGTCAACCAAAGACGGGGCGTACCAGTCTCGCATGGGCATGAGTGCGCCGCCTAGGAGTTGGTCGCTGAGTTGGTTGTTCACACTCGCACCCAGCGCGTTGCGCTCTGCATGGCAGGCGCTGCAGTGGCCTAAGCCACGGACGAGGTAAGCGCCGCGTTGGATGTCTGAATTATCTGTTTTTACCCCATCATTTAAGGTTCTAGCTGGCGTATTTATTGCCTGAGACGCTATATTATTGATAGTGGTTTTATCAATGGTTTGATCCGCTTTCTCAAAAAACAAAGTTCGCCAAAACGCCAATGCAAGTTGCGTATTGAACGGAAAAGGCAGGTCGTGTGGCTTGTTGGCCTGCACCACGGGTGCGACGCCTTGCATAAAGTAGCTGTACAAATCATCAGCATCTGCGCGGGTGATGTGGGTGTAATTAGGATACGGAAAAGCGGGCGTGAGCAGGTGACCGTCGGCACTTCGGCCCTCAACCATGGCGCGGTAAAAAGCGTCTGCCGACCATTTGCCGATGCCAGTGGCCGCGTCTGGTGTGATGTTGCTGGTGTAAACCGTGCCAAACGGCGTGCTGATGGCTTTGCCTCCCGCAAACGCCGCGCCGCCACGGGCTGTGTGGCAGGCGGCACAGTTGCCGACTTTGGCTAGGTAAGCACCGCGTTGCACTTGTGGATCACTTGATTTTAGAGTGCTATTTTCATCTAATTTTTCACCCTTAGCCGGCGTATTTATTGCCTGATTAGCTATTAAATCAGTAGCGTAAATCTCACGAAACAGCAATCCGCCTGCCATTGCAGCGAGTAAGCTCAAAAATACCAAAAGACCGACAAAGATGCGTCGAACTGGGGTCCAGCTGCGCCAGCGTGCGGACAAAGCTAAGTTCATTTCGCACCGCCGCATTGTTCAGTTTGCGGTTGCGGCAAGCTTGCTGCAGCTTTGGCATAAGTTGGCACGGGCTGAGACGCTAGCCAGTTTGACACCGCATCGATATCGCTAGGCGTCAGCACTTTGGCGATGCGCCCCATGCAATCAGGCGCGTGGGCTTTGCGCAGCCCAGTTTGCCATGCGCCTAGCTGAGCGGCGAGGTAGTCACGCGGCAGCCCTAAAAGCGCGGGTGTGCTGGGCAAAACCCCCATCAAGGCTGTGCCGTGGCAGCTGGTGCAAGCGGCAAGGTTTCGGGCAGTGTCGCCCTGCAAAGCCAGTGTTTTACCGAGCTGCAGCACTGCGGCACTGGTGGGTGTTTTTAGTGGGGCGGGCTGCGCATAAGGCACATCCAACGCCGCAAAATACTGCGCCATTTCTAACAAATAGGGGGCGCTCAAGTGCTCCACCATGCCCACCATCAGCCCGTAATGGCGGCGGCCTTCTTTGAAATTTTGTAGTTGATTGAACAAATATCCCGCTGGTTTGCCCGCAATGCGTGGGAAGTAAGCTTGGTTTGAGGTAACACCTTGCGCACCGTGGCAAGTGGTGCAAGCTTGCATGCGTTTGGCCATAGTGTCTGCTTGAACAGCACTTTGGGCATACACCTGCGTTGCGAAACATGCGGCAAACGCAAGGATAGCGGGAAAAGAGAAGCGGGCGAAAAAGTGGCGAATGAGAGAGAAGTTCATTGATTTTTCATCTGCTATATTTTTAATAGCAGCTTAGGCAATAAATACGCCGGCTAGAGCAATATTTCCCTATATAAATGGTCGGTGTAATAGGATTCGAACCTACGACCCCTTGCACCCCATGCAAGTGCGCTACCAGGCTGCGCCACACACCGATCTGACTTGAATTATACCTGCAACGCTTGCGAAGATGCGCTCAAAAGTTCACGAATCTCGTTCAACTCTTGGCGTACAAATTGCCATTTGAAATTGCTACTGACTGCGTTCGTTGCTGGTTTTGTAGCTGCCATGGCAGCTGCTAAAGCGGCTTCTAGCGCGTCATCGTCGCTGATGGCTTCCTCACCGTGATCGCCATGGTTCAAACCATTGGCAGAAACTGGCATGTGATTGTCAAACTCAGACGCATCAGTGTTGCGTTTTTGGCTACGATGCACTTGCCCGATTTCTTGCATTTGGTTGCGTGCGCCGTGGATGGTGAAGCCTTGGTCGTACAACAATTCACGGATTCGGCGGATCATCAGCACCTCGTTGTGCTGGTAGTAGCGGCGATTGCCACTACGTTTCATGGGGCGCAGTTGTGTGAATTCTTGCTCCCAATAGCGTAGCACGTGGGGTTTAACACCACATAAATCGCCCACTTCACTGATGGTAAAGTAACGTTTGGCTGGAATGGGAGGGAGAGAATTCTCCATGAAATCAATGTCCTACGTGAATAAGCTAGTAGATTACTCTAACTTTTACACTTGTAAACTGATTTCCGGAAATTTATTAATGTGTTAAAAATAAGCAACACTGAAATACCACATCAACCGCTGAAAAGCGGAAATATGTCACAAAAAACAATGGCAGATTAAACGCCAGCGATTTGGTCTTTCAGCTTGTGACTGGCGTGAAAGGTGATGGCGCGACGCGCTTCAATCGGAATCAACTCGCCCGTGCGCGGGTTGCGGCCAGGTCGGGGCGCTTTGGTGCGGATTTGAAAATTGCCAAAACCTGGGATTTTGACGTCTTGTCCTTCAACCAATTGGGCTGAAATGAGGTCAAAAAACGCATCAACCATGTCTTTGGATTCACGCATATTGAGCCCAATTTGCTCGAACAGCACCTCGGCCAATTGCGCTTTGGTCAAAGAATTGGTCTCTAAACTCTCTAAAGATATTTCCATCGCTTTTTCTCTTTGTCTCTTTTAGTTATTTCTTTTTTGATACTACTGATTTTTAGCTACGCAATCTAGCACCGACTTGCGATTTCAGTTGATCGAGTACCGCGTTTACCGCAGCCTCAATCGCTTCATCGTTCAGTGTGGCATCATGGCTGTTGAAGGTCAAGCGCACGGCTAAGCTTTTCTCATCGGCTGCAATATCACCACCACTCACTTTGGGGCGGTAGATGTCAAACAGCGTGGCTGAGCGCGTCAAACCATTCAATGGCACGGCAGCGATTGCCGCTGTAACTGCCGCGTGCGTTACCTTTTCTGCTACCAAAATTGCAATGTCACGCTCAACATCTTGCGTTTTCAACACTGGCTGAGCAACGGGCACAGTGCGTTGTAAAAGTGCATCAAGTTCAAGCTCAAACAAGATCGGGGCTTTGCCGCCCTTGCCCGATTTAGCTAGTTCGTAAGACTGAACCCACTTAGGATGCATCTCGCCAATGAAGCCAATCCCTTGGCCATTCAACAACACACGAGCACAGCGGCCGGGGTGCATGCTTGGGTGCTGGGCTGGCTCAAACGACGCTTGAATCGGTGCGAGCAAAGCTTCGACTTCGCCTTTGACATCGAAATAATCCGCTGCCTGCTCTGCCCTGCCCCATTGCAATTCGTCCAAATTGCCATAAACCAAACCTGCCACGCGCATCGGTTGGTGGAAGCCGTCAACCGTGGTATCTGTATTTTTGATGCTGGCATCGCGCAAAAACACGCGTCCAACTTCAAAAATCCGCACCCGGGAGGCTTTGCGGTCAATGTTGTATTTCAATACCTGCACGAGTGAACCGAGCAGCGACGAACGCATCACGCTCATGTTGCTGGCAATCGGGTTCAGCAACTTGATTGGGTTAGGGTTACCCGCCAACTCATGTTCCCAGCGCTCTTCAACAAAGCTGAAATTGATCGTTTCTTGATAACCCATGGAAGCCAAGGCACGTCGCACCGCAAACGGGCCACGCTGCGATTCAGTGCGAATTTTGGCGGTGATAGGCGCGAGTGGTGGCGTGGTTGGCAGGTTATTGAAACCCACCATACGCACGACTTCTTCGATCAAGTCTTCTTCGATTTGAATGTCAAAACGGTAAGACGGTGGCGTAACAGTAATAACGTCACCTGCAACCGAATGAGGCAAGCCCAGCTTGGTAAACGCATCCGTGCATTGAGCCAAGCTGATCGGCATGCCAATGACCTTAGCCGCACGAGCGACGCGTAGGCTAACAGCTTCGATTTTTGGCATGTTCGGCTGTAAATCGTCAATCGGGCCAGCGGTACCGCCGCAGATATCCAGCACCAATTGGGTGATGCGCTCGATGTGCTCAATGGTTAACTCTGGGTCAACGCCACGCTCAAACCTGTGTCCAGCATCAGTTGAGAAGTTGAAGCGGCGTGAACGACCTGCGATAGATTTTGGCCACCAGAATGCGGCTTCGATATAGATGTTTTGAGTCGATTCAGACACAGCCGTGGCATCACCACCCATGATGCCTGCTAGCGATTCAATAGCTTGATCATCTGCAATCACGCCGACTTGGCCATCAACGGTGACGGTGTTGCCATTGAGCAGCTTGAGTGTCTCATTCGGCTTGCCCCAACGAACATCAAGACTGCCGTGAATTTTGTCTAAGTCAAAAATATGCGATGGGCGACCCAGCTCGAACATCACATAGTTGGAAATATCGACCAAGGCGCTGACGCTACGTTGGCCGCAACGGGCGAGTTTATCGACCATCCACTGCGGTGTTTTTGCTGAATAATTCACGCCTTTGACAACACGGCCGGAGAAACGACCGCACAAATCAGCTGCGCTGACTTTGACGGCGAGTTTGTCTTGGTGGCTCACCGCTACAGCCGGGAAGCTTGGTGGTTTCAGCGGTGCGCCTGTCAAGGCTGACAGCTCACGCGCCACGCCGTAAACGCTCAAACAATGCGCCAGATTCGGTGTCAACTTCAGCGTCAACAACGTGTCGTCTAAATTCAAATGCTGGCGAATGTCTTGACCAATAATGGCGTCGTCAGCCAACTCCAACAAACCATCTTTGCTGTCGTTCAATTTCAGCTCGTTGGCCGAGCACAGCATGCCCTGGCTTTCAACACCGCGCAACTTGCCAAGCTTGATCATGAACGGTTTGCCGTCCTTACCTTCCCCATCAGAGGGTGGCAAAGCTGCACCAACGAGAGCACAAGGAATTTTGATGCCAACGCGAGCATTGGGTGCACCACAAACGATGTTCAACAACTCAGCTTGTCCAACATTGACTTGGCAAACGCGTAAGCGGTCTGCGTTCGGGTGCTGCTCTGCCGCCATGATTTGACCGACGACGATGCCAGTGAACGGTGGCGCGACGGGGCTTTGCTCTTCAACTTCCAAACCACCCATGGTGAGCGTTTCGGCCAATTGGGCAGTGGTCAGTGGTGGGTTGCAAAATTCGCGCAACCAAGATTCTGGGAATTGCATAGTTAACTCTTATTTTTCTGTTTTATGGATGACTGAGGGATTGGGCTTTTGAACTCAATTAATGAAGTTGATTTATTGAAATTGAGAAAGAAACCGAATATCGCCATCAAAAAACAAACGCAAATCATTCACACCGTAACGCAGCATGGTCAAACGGTCTGGACCCATACCAAAAGCGAAACCAATGTATTTTTCAGGGTCCAAACCCATGTTGCGCACCACGTTGGGGTGGACCTGGCCGGAGCCGGCCACTTCCAACCAGCGACCTGCCAGCGGGCCAGAAGCGAATTGGATATCAATCTCGGCGCTCGGCTCGGTGAACGGGAAAAAGCTGGGGCGGAAGCGCAGCACCAAGTCGTCTGACTCAAAAAAGGTGCGGCAAAAATCGGTGAAGACGACTTTCAAATCTTTGAAATTCACATTCGCGCCAATCCACAGGCCTTCGCACTGATGGAACATGGGGGAATGGGTGGCGTCGCTGTCGACGCGGTACGTTCTGCCCGGCGCGATGACGCGGATCTCAGGCATCTGACCGCCACTGTCTATCAACGCGCGGTGCTTTTTAACGTGCTGCACGGCATAGCGAATCTGCATCGGGCTGGTGTGGGTACGCAACAGGTTGGGAGCAGTCTCCGTGCCGCCTTCGACATAAAACGTGTCGTGCATAGAACGTGCTGGATGGTCTTCCGGCGTGTTGAGCGCGGTGAAGTTGAACCAGTCAGTTTCAATCTCCGGACCTTGCGCCACGTCAAACCCCATGGAACCAAAAATCGCTTCGATGCGCTCTAAAGTGAGCGACACAGGGTGCAAACCGCCCTGCCCGCGTTTGCGACCGGGCAACGACACATCCATCGCCTCGGCTTTGAGTTGCAACTCCAGCTCGGCGTCTGCCATAGCTTGGCGACGCTCGGTTAAAGCGGCTTCTACGGCCTGTTTCACCACGTTGATGGCTGCGCCGCGTGATTTTTTCTCTTCCACGGGCAAGGCGGCCATGCCTTTCATCAGCTCGGTGATGCTGCCTGTTTTGCCTAAAAACAGCGCTTTGGTGTTTTCTAAATCGGCAGGTGTGGCAGCAGCGATGAAAGCTTGCTTGGCGGTGTCAACAATGGCGTTCAGTTCAATCATATTTTTCGTTTTGGAACTATTTAGCAAACTATCTAACTTTTAACAGTTGAATAACTATCAAAATCAATATTTACAATGAAAAAGGGCTAGTGCAATTAAGCTCTAGCCCTTGTTTCTATTGCCTAAGCTGCTATTTTATCAATAGCTACCACAGCAACATTTTCAAGCTGAAAATCAAGCAGCCAGTTTGGCTTTAACTTGTTCCACAATGCTTGCGAAGGCAGCTTTGTCGTGCACGGCGATGTCAGCCAACATTTTGCGGTCAACTTCGATAGAAGCTTTCTTCAAACCGTTGGTGAACTGGCTGTAGGTCAAACCGCATTCACGCGCTGCGGCGTTGATACGGGCGATCCACAAGCGGCGGAACACGCGCTTTTTGGTACGACGGTCACGGTAGGCATATTGCCCAGCTTTCATGACCGCTTCTTTGGCGACCCGGAAAACATTACCGCGGCGACCGCGAAAACCCTTGGCTAGGGCGATGATTTTTTTGTGACGGGCTCTGGCCGTTACACCACGTTTGACGCGAGGCATGTTAGTACTCCTTGTTCGTCGTTAATTAAATGCCTTGGCCGGGCAACATTTGTGACATACGACCCATATCGGTCTTATGAACAGCAGTTGATCCGCGCAGATGGCGTTTGTTTTTAGTGGTCTTCTTGGTCAAGATGTGACGTTTGAAGGCTTGACCGCGCTTGACGGTGCCACCTGGACGAACGCGAAAACGTTTTTTCGCGCCACTTTTGGTCTTCATTTTGGGCATTTTCATGCTCCTTTTCTATTGTGCTCGTGAGGCGTTTGCGAACCTACGCAAACTTGTTGGCCCCGAGCCACTTGTTAAGTAGCGAGATTTAACTCACTACTTTTCGCAGAAAGCTTTAACACTTTCTACTTTATCGGCAAGTCTTTCAACTTGCCAAAATTCTTTATGCCGCAGCCTCAGTCTTCACTGGCGCTGCCGCAGCAGCTTGCGGCTGAACTTGAGGCTTAGGCGCTGGTTTCTTCTTGCCTGGCGCGATCATCATGACCATTTGACGCCCTTCAAGCTTTGGAAACTGCTCCACCACAATCAAATCCACCAACTCATCGCGAATGCGATTGAGTAAATTCATACCAATCTCTTGGTGGGTGATTTCACGACCACGGAAGCGCAGCGTTACTTTGACCTTGTCACCCTCTTCCAAGAAACGCTTGATATTGCGCATCTTGATGTTGTAATCACCGTCATCAGTTCCTGGGCGGAACTTGATTTCTTTGATCTCAACCACCGTCTGCTTGGACTTCGCGTCGGCTGCCTTCTTTTGCTCTTGGTATTTGAACTTGCCGTAGTCCATCAAACGACAAACCGGCGGAACCGCCGTGGCAACAATTTCAACCAAGTCAACATCGTATTCACCGGCTAATCTCAGGGCTTCCATGATGGAAACGATGCCTAATGGCTCGTTTTCTGGACCTGACAAGCGCACTTCTGGCGCCATGATTTCACGGTTTAAACGGTGTTTGCGCTCTTCACGTTGGCGACGATCACGAAATTCAGTAGCTATGGTAATAATCCTTAAAATTAATTAGCTATTATAAAAATAGCATCTCAGGCAGCAAATACGCCGGCTAGAGCCTGTTTTAACCTCTAAAAAAGGGATTTATAAACTTAAGCTTTAGTAGCAATGTCGTTGGCAAGTCTATTTTGGAAGTCTTGTAATGGCATCACTCCGAGGTCAACATTGCCCCTCGCGCGCACTGCAACTGCCCCCGCTTCCATCTCTTTATCGCCGATAACAACGATATATGGCAGCTTTTGCATTGAATGCTCACGTATTTTATACGTAATTTTCTCGTTGCGTAAGTCTAAATTGACCCTAAACCCCTGATTTTGCAGTGTTTTTGCCACTTCTTTGGCATATACGGCCTGCGAATCGGTGATATTGAGCACGGAAACCTGCATGGGCGCCAACCAAAACGGCAAAGCGCCTGAGTGCTCTTCGATCAAAATGCCGATAAAACGCTCCAAACTGCCCACAATCGCGCGGTGCAGCATGATGGGGCGGTGGCGGCCACCGTCTTCGCCCACGTATTCGGCATCCAAGCGCTCAGGCATATTCGGGTCCACTTGAATCGTACCGCACTGCCATTCACGACCCAGCGCGTCTTTCAGCGTGTATTCGATTTTCGGCCCGTAAAACGCGCCCTCGCCCGGCAAATAGGTAAATTCGCAGCCTGAAGCCTTCAAGCCTTCCGCCAAAGCGTGTTCAGCCTTGTCCCAGCTTTCTTCAGAGCCGATGCGCTTTTCAGGGCGGGTAGAGAGTTTGTAGATGATATTTTTGAAGCCGAAATCGGCGTAAACTTTTTGCAGCAAGGTCGTAAACGCCACCACTTCGCTTTGGATTTGTTCTTCGGTACAAAAAATATGCCCATCGTCCTGCGTGAACGCGCGCACCCGCATGATGCCGTGCAATCCGCCCGAAGGCTCGTTGCGGTGACAAGCGCCAAACTCGCCGAAGCGCAGCGGCAAATCGCGGTAGCTTTTCAGGCCGTGTTTGTAGATCAGGATATGACCCGGGCAGTTCATCGGCTTCAGGGCGTAATCGCGCTTTTCTGACTCGGTGACAAACATGTTTTCTTTGTACTTGTCCCAGTGGCCAGTTTTTTCCCACAGGCTCTGGTCCAAAATCTGCGGGCCTTTGACCTCTAGGTAGCCGTTGTCTTGGTAGACCTTGCGCATGTACTGCTCAACGCCCTGCCACAGCGTCCAGCCCTTGGGGTGCCAAAACACCGTGCCTGGAGAATGCTCGTCAATGTGGAACAAATCCAGCTCGCGCCCCAGCTTGCGGTGGTCGCGCTTTTCGGCCTCTTCCAGCATTTTCAAATGCTGTTGCAGCTCGTCTTTGCTACCCCATGCTGTGCCGTAAATACGCTGCAGCATCTCGTTTTTGTGGTCGCCACGCCAGTAAGCACCGGCCAGCTTCATCAGCTTGAAATGCTTCAATTTGCCGGTTGACGGCACGTGCGGGCCACGGCACAGGTCTTCAAACGCGCCTTCTTTGTAGAGCGACACGTCTTCACCCGCTGGAATGCTGCCAATGATCTCGGCCTTGTAGTTCTCTCCCAAGCTCTTAAAGTAAGCCACAGCCTCGTCACGCGGCAGCACGCGGCGGGTGACTGGTTCGTCTTTGTTCGCCAGCTCGGTCATCTTTTTCTCAATCGCCGCTAAATCATCCAGCATGAACGGGCGTTTGTAAGAGAAATCGTAGAAAAACCCATGCTCAATCACCGGCCCAATCGTCACCTGCGCGTCTGGGAACAACTCTTTCACCGCATAAGCCAACAAATGCGCGGTAGAGTGACGAATCACCTCTAACCCATCCGCGTCCTTGGCGGTGATGATGGCTAATGTGCAGTCTTTAGTGATGCTGAAACTCGTATCCACAACTTTGCCATCGACTTTTCCAGCCAACGCAGCTTTAGCCAACCCCGCACCAATAGACAAAGCGACATCCGCCACCGTGACGCTAGAAGCCTCGTAGTCACGTTTGGAGCCGTCGGGAAGAGTGATTTGAATCATGGGTAAAGTGCAGTGGAGTCGTAAATAACCCAATATTTTACCCCAACCCCATTTTTACCCCTCAAATATGACCCTAGCCGGCGTATTTGTTGCTTAAGGTGCTATTTAATTTGTAGCGAATTGGAGCTCTGAGTGACTTGTTCCCCACTTTGAAAAAGGGGGCTAGGGGAGATTTTCTTGGGCTATAGTTTGGTTTCTACTAGCTGAGTACGTAAATGCAACTCTCATACCAACACGCCATTAATGCGATCAAACTGCTATACCAGCATTCAGGGTTTGACCTCCCAAAGCAAGCACTTGGAGAACAAGTCGCCAATGAATTCAAGGCCGAAGCATGCGAATCCAAACTTGGGGCGCTGTACGCTTTTGTAGATGAGCAAATCGCTTTGCTAAGACTTGTATCTTGGTATTTTTTGTCAGCTTTCAAAGATGGAGACGAGCGCCCAATGGTGTTTTATCAAATGACAATTTTTCATTTAAAAACACTGTCATCTATCCGTTTACTTTGCACCCACGGTCTCGATACAAACGCGAGACTTCAACTTAGGCTTCTGTTTGAAAATTCCTTACTTTGGAGCAGGTTTCGTGTGGAACCAACGGCACTAAATCAATACTCAAAGTGCGCAGATCCTATGGCAGCGAATGCGTATTGGCACAAATACATGTCCAAATCAAAAATTGAATCATTTCTTAGTGATGAATTCAAAGCGAGCGGCCACATTTGGCTTGGTGGTATTGATGAAATGATTTTCGAATTAAAAGAAAAGGTTGGCCTTGTTGCGCACCCCACTTTTATCGCATCGAAATTTGAATCTAACCAAGATTGGAACAAGCAGGACGAACGTTTTGCACTGTCGTCGCCATCCGTGGCATCCCACTTTACACTTAGTCAGGCAGTTTTTGTTGCAGCAATTCCATTTAGTATAAAGCCGGAACCCAGCTATCAATTTGAATCCGCAAATCTGCTAGATTTGCAACAGCCACTCAAACCATTACCTCATTCAACGACTTCATGGAATGAGTACAACCAGCATTTAAGAGACATGATTCCAAAATTGTTTCTAATGTCCAGAAGATTTTCAGATGCTCTTTTAAGCGAAACATAGCTTATCGTTAAACGCGAACAATACTGCTTCGCATCATTTGAATCTGACAAGTATGCAAGCTCACCCAAAGCTCGTACACTGATACCGCTGTGAATCTTTGCACTTACTTATAAGGAGCACGTCACCATGATTCATAAACTGCACCACAATGCGTACCGCTGCCGAGATTCAGAGCAGACGCGCGGGTTTTATGAGGGGTTTCTGGGGTTACCGCTGGCGGGGACGCTGGAGATCAACGAAACCAAAAGCGGGCGAATTACCGAGGTGCTGCACACCTTTTACCGGCTGGATGATGGCTCTTTCCTTGCATTTTTCGAAGCGCCGGACATGCCGTTCGACTTCAAACCGCAGCACGACTTTGACATGCACATCGCGCTGGAAGTGGACGCATCGGTATTACCGCAGATGATGGCAAAAGGCAAGGCGGCTGGCATTGAGACGCGAGGGGTGTCTGACCATCAGTTTATCAACTCGATTTACTTCCGCGACCCGAACGGTTATGTGATTGAACTGTGCGCCAAGCAAGCTGGCCACGATGCAGCCATGAACCCCAGTACCAACGGTGCACATGAGAAGCTGCGGCGTTGGACAGCTTCTAGACCCAAAATTTAGCCTGAAATATGACTCTAGCCGGCGTATTTATTGCCTAAAGTGCTATATTATCTGTAGCAAATTAACGACGATTCCGTCCCTCGGGACTATCCGCAATCGCCTGACGAATCTGAGACAGCGTGAGACCGCTGCGCAAGCCGGCCATTTGGGCGTTTAGACCGGAAGGGTCAGCATCGCGGCGTAGGATGTCGCGATAGATTTGGTTGACGGCTACTCTTGCCTCTGCACTGGTGGCCAGCTCGATGCGGACATCGGACATGGCGCGGCCTTCCATGACTTGGCCTGCAACGCGGCGCAGGGTGACGATGTCGGCGTCTCTACCCAACACGTCTAAAAACAAGCTGTTCACCCACTCTTGCACTTCCATGCGCTTTTGCTCAGCCGCTTGACGCTCTTCAAAGGCGCTGCGTGAGCCTGGGCGACCAATCACCACGGGCGCTGGCGGCATGACGGGTGCCACCACGACTGGGGCGGGCTGCGTATAAACGGGTCGGTCCGCAATGCGGTAGCCCTGCTCATCCGCCAAATAACCGCAGCGGTGCTGGCCATTCACCTCGTCGATGATGCAAGTGCGCGATTGCGCCAGGACAGTTTGTGACGTGGCTGTCAGTGCCAGTAACAACATGGCTGCACGAGAAACTTGGTTAAATAGATGCATTTTTACCCCGTTTGATTTGAATATGACCGAATATTACCGCAAGCTTGATTCCTCAGCCACAACCGTATCCGGAATAACCGCCGTCACTTCAATCTCAATCTTCGCTCGCTCCTCCATCAGCCCTGCCACCTGCACACAGGCCATCGCGGGGAAGTTTTTGCCCATCACCTCGCGGTAGACTTGACCCAGTTCGCGTAGACGGCTGTTGTACTCGACGCGGTCGGTCACGTACCAGGTCATGCGGACCATGTGCTCGGGGCCGGCTTGGGCTTCTTTCAAGATGGCGACGATGTTGCGCAAGGTTTGAGCGGTTTGCAGGATGAAGTCGTCGGTTTCAAACTGCTGCTGGGCATTCCAGCCGATCTGGCCGCCGACAAAAACCAGCGTGCCACGGGTGGCGATGCCGTTGGCGTAGCCTTTGGGGGCGAGCCAGCCTTCGGGTTGGAGGAGCTTTCTCATTGTTTATTCCTCATGATTTATTTTCTCAAGTCTTTGAATTTAATAATTATTTTTATCAATTTTATATTTAACCAAAACATTAATTAATGATTTGGTTTTTTATGATTGTCGCAACTTGAAACGCTGCAACTTGCCCGTTTCAGTACGCGGCAGTTTGTCGACAAAACTGACGATACGCGGGTATTTGTAGGGCGCAATGGCGGCTTTGACGTGGTCTTGCAGGGTTTTGACCATGGCGTCGTTGGCGCTCTGGTCTGGTTTCAGCACCACAAAGGCCCGCACCACCATGCCGCGTTCGTCGTCTTTTTGACCGATCACTGCACATTCGGCCACTGCTGGGTGCTTCAACAATGCGTCTTCGACCTCGGGGGCGCCCACGTTGTAGCCGGCGGTGATGATCATGTCGTCGTCCCGCGCCTGGTAGCAAAAATAGCCATCGGCATCTTGAATGAAGGCGTCGCCGGGATAGTTCCAGCCGTTTTTGACGTAGTTGAACTGACGGGCATCGTCAAAATACTTGCAGCCCGTAGGGCCGATGACGGCCAGTTTGCCGACTGTACCGCGTGGCACTTCCGTGCCCGCTTCGTCCACCACCTTGGCGGTGTAGCCGGGGACAACCTTGCCAATCGCACCGGGTTTGACGTCTTTGCCGGCGGCGGAGATGAAGATATGGAACATCTCGGTCGCACCTATGCCGTCCAACATTTCCAGACCCGTGGCTTGCTTCCAGAGCTGTCGGGTCGCGTCGGGCAAGGCCTCGCCGGCGCTGACCGTGATACGTAGCTTGGGCAAGCCGATGGCTTTGGCAAACGGCGCCATCTGGCGGTAAAACGTGGGGGCGGTGTAGCAGATGGTGGCACCGACCTCGTTCATGAAGTTGACCATGACCTCGGGCGTGTAGGCCGCGTCGGGGAAGTACACCGAAGCACCTGCCCACATCGGGAAGATCAGCAAACCGCCCAGGCCAAAGGTGAAGGCCAGCGGCGGCGAGCCGACAACGATATCGTCCGGCGTGGCTTGCAGCACATGGCGCGGCCAGGCTTCGCAGGCGGCAAGAATATCGCGGTGGGTGTGGACGGCGGCTTTGGGTTTGCCGGTCGTCCCAGAGGTAAAAGCCATCAGCGCAATATCGGTGGCCAGCGTCGGGCAAGCAGTGAAATGGCCGTCTTTTTGCGACGACAGCGTGGCCAGCCCCAGCGGATGCACCATGACGTTGAAGGGCAGGATGGTTGTGAGCACTGAATGCTGCGTTTGGGCGATTTCCAGCTCTTCCAAAAGCTTGATGTCGCACAACGCCAGCGTGGGTTGGGCTTTTTCGATGATGTCGCCCAGCTCGCTGGCGCGCAGCAGCGGCATGGTGGCGACCGCTATCAAACCCGCTTTGACAACCGCCAGCCAGGCCAGCGCCATGCCGACCGAGTTGCCGCCACGCAGCAGCACGCGGTTGCCGGGGACCAGACCGTAATCTTCCGTCAGCACCTGGGCGATGCGGTTCACCCGATCGCTCACGTCGTGGTACGTCAGGGTGATGCGCGGGCTGCGTAAGAGCGGGCGGTCAGAAAAGCCTTTGATGCTGGCTTTGTCGAGCAGCTCGGTCACCAGATTGAGCTGCGGTTGCAGGATTTCATCCAGAACCGCTGGCGGGAAGTCGTACATCTGCTGCGGCCACTGCTCCACGGGGGGCAGGTGATCGCGGATGAAACTGTCTAACTGGGCGGAGTTCATAGCTGAGTTTCTCCTAAATCATTGAATAAACCAAACCACGTCATTCCCGCGAAGGCGGGAATCCACACACGCCACCGTGGATTCCCGCCTTCGCGGGAATGACGATCTATTTTTAAATGACGACATCTTTAAGCACCGATTTACCAATGATGAGCTGCTGGACCTCGGTCGCGCCTTCGTAGATGCGCAGGGAGCGGATGTCGCGGTACAGATGCTCGACCATGCTGCCGACCTGAACCCCCTGCCCGCCGTGCATTTGCAGGGCCATGTCGATGACTTTTTGTGCGTTTTCGGTGGCGACCAGCTTGGCCATGGCGGAGGCGCGGCTGTAGTTTGCGGCGGTTTGTGGGGTAGCCGTACCCAGTTTGTCGCGCATCCAAGCGGCGCGGTAGGTCAACAGCGCGGCGCTGTCGATCAAGGCGGCCATGTCACCAAACTTGGCCTGCGTCAGCTGCATGTCCGCCAAGGTGCCGCCAAACATGCGGCGGGTTTTGGCGAAGCGAAGCGCTTCGGCCATCGCGCGGCGGGCCATGCCCAAAGCGGCGGCGGCGACGGAGGCGCGAAAAATGTCCAAAGTCCGCATCGCCAGCTTGAAGCCTTTGCCCTCTTCGCCCAGCAATGCGCTGGCAGGAACGTTGCAATCGTTAAACCGCAGCGTCGCCAGCGGGTGTGGGGCCATGACGTTGATGTGTTCGGATGTGTCCAAACCGGGCGAGAGCGCATCGACAATGAAGGCGCTGATGCCACGAACGCCGCCCTCGGGGTCGGTTTTGGCAAACGTTACGTAAAAATCGGCCAAACCGCCATTGCTGATCCAGGTTTTGACACCGCTGAGGAAATACATGTCAAATGGACCGCCATTTTGAGACATAGCCGGCGTTTTATATACATTAGATGCTATTGTTTTCATAGCTGCCACGTCTGATCCGGCATCCGGCTCGCTCAAGGCAAACGCGGCGATTTTCTCGCCCCGCGCCACCGCAGGCAGGTAAGCCGCTTGCTGCGCAGGTGTACCCGCCAGGGTGATGGCGCCACTGCCCAAACCCTGCATGGCAAAGGCAAAGTCGGCCAGAGGAGAATGAAAAGCCAGCGTTTCACGCAAAATCACCAGCGCGCGAGAATCGAGTTGCGGCAGCGCGCCACCGTGCGCTGCGGGAACGCAGTAGCGCAGCCAACCGCCCTGCCCCAGGCGTTTCACCCAGTCTTTGCAGGCGCGGCGGTCGTCGGATTCGTCAACCTGCTGCTGCGGTGCCCAGTCGGCCAAACCCCGCGCCAGATCGGCATGAGCAGCGTCGAAGAATGGCAGGTCGTACTGCGATGTCGTGCAAAAGACATCAGGTTTAACGCTGGATTTGTTCAGTGCAGTCATTCAATCACCTCCAAACACAGGCGTTTGCTTGGTCGAAAAGGCCTCAAACGCGCGTTTGAAGTCCTGCGTCTGCATGCAGATGGCCTGCGCCTGGGCTTCGGCTTCGACGGCTTGCTCGATGGTCATCGCCCACTCTTGCTGCAGCATGGTTTTGGTCATGCTGTGGGCAAAAGTCGGACCCATCGCCAGGTCTTTGGCCATGACTTGCGCCTTGGCAAGCAAATCTGCCGATTCACACAATCCGTTGAAAAAGCCCCAAGCCAACCCCTCTTGCGCCGTCATAGCGCGGCCGGTGAACAGCAATTCAGAGGCTCGGCCCTGCCCGATGACGCGGGGTAAGAGCGCACAAGCGCCCATGTCTGCCCCAGCCAGTCCGACGCGTGTGAACAAAAACGCGGTTTTGGTTTTTTCGGTACCATAGCGCATGTCACAGGCCAGCGCCATCATCGCGCCCGCGCCGGCACAGATGCCGTCTATCGCGCCGATGATGGGTTGCGGGCAGTTGCGCATGGTTTTGATCAGATCGCCGGTCATGCGGGTAAATTCCAGCATCTCGGGCATGATCATTTTGGTCAGTGGGCCGATGATCTCAAACACGTCGCCGCCACTACAAAAGTTGCCGCCTGCGCCGGTGACGACGATGGTTTTGACGTCTGTGGCGTACTGCAAGTTGCGAAACAGGTCGCGCAGCTCGGCGTAGGAGTCAAAGGTTAGCGGGTTTTTGCGCTCTGGGCGGTTCAGGGTGATGGTGCCTACGCCGCCCTTTTCATCGACTTGTTCGTAGCTCCACGCGAAATGGGTGGCGGTATAGCCGGCTTTGGCGTTGAATTGCTGGCGCATCGGGTTGGTTTGGCTGACAAAATGCTTCATGAGGCGTCTTTCAAAGAATGTTGTTTCACGTTGCCCAGCAGCTTGTACAGCGTGGCGATTTCAGTGTCTTTCAGGGTGGCGAAGGCCTCCACAATCCACAACTCATGCTGATGCGCCATCTCGGCAAACAACGCGCGGCCTTTGGCGGTGAGCCGCACACGGAAGGCACGGCGGTCGCCGTCCACGGTGATGCGCTCGACCAGACCCTCGGTCACGAGCTGGTCGGTGATGCCGGTGATGTTGCCGCTGGTGACCATCATGCGGCGGCTCAGTTCGTTCATTTTCAGGCCGTCGGGCGAGCGCTCCAGTTGCGACAAAAGGTCAAACCGTGGCAAGGTGGTGTCAAACTGGACACGCAATTCCGTGCGGATACGCTTTTCAATCAACTGCGTGCAGGTCAGCATGCGCAGCCACAGACGCAGCTCTTGCGGATGCTCACTGTGAGCGGTGCCGTGCAGTCTGGCTTCTAAATCTAAGTTATTGCTCATTTTTACTCCTCATTTACTATCTTTTTCATAGCTGATGAGGCAACAAATACGGCGGCTACACCCGTATTTGGCACTGTATTTTGCTTCGCCAGCTCGCGGTAGAGCTGATCGCGACCGCTCAGATATTGTTTCGGCCAATCGACCTGTTTTTGCAGCTTGGCAGCTTCATGCAGCGTCCAGGCCGGGTCGGCCAGGTGTGGTCGGGCAATGGCGCAGAGGTCGGCCCGACCGGCGGCTATGATGCTGTTGACCTGGTCCGCCTCGGTGATCGCGCCCACGGCGATGGTGCGGATGCCCACTTCGTTGCGGATGCGGTCGGCAAATGGGGTTTGGTACATGCGGCCGTAGATGGGTTTGGCGGTGCGGGTGGTTTGGCCGGAGGACACGTCGATCATGTCGCAGCCAGCGGCTTTGAAGAGCTTGGCAATCGCCACGGCATCGTCCGCCGTATTGCCACCCTCGGCCCAGTCGTGCGCGGACAGGCGCACACTCATCGGCAAATGTGCGGGCCAGACGGCGCGGACGGCGGCGAAGACTTCCAGCGGGTAGCGGCAGCGGTTTTCCAGCGAGCCGCCGTAGTCGTCCGTTCGTACATTGGTCAACGGCGACAAGAAGCTGGCGAGCAAATAACCGTGGGCGCAGTGCAGTTCCAGCCAGTCAAAGCCGGCGTCTATGGCACGCTGGGTGGATGCGACAAACTGCTGTTTCAGCACGTCCATATCGGCACGGCTTATGGCGGCGGGTGTTTGGTTTTGCTCACCGTAAGCCACCGCGCTGGCCGACAGCAGTGGCCAATTGCCAGCCGCCAAGGGCTCATCCGTCACCTCCCAACCCAGCTGGGTGGAGCCTTTGGCACCGCTGTGGCCGAGCTGCAGGCCGATTTTGGCGCTGCTTTGGCTGTGCACAAAATCGGTGATGCGCTTCAAAGCCAGCGTTTGCACATCGTTCCACAAACCGGTGCAGCCGGGGGTGATGCGGCCTTCAGGCGTCGGGCTGGTCATTTCCACCATTACCAAAGCCGCGCCGCCTAAGGCTCTAGCGCCCAAATGCACCAAGTGAAAATCTTGCGGTACGCCGTCTACCGCGCTGTAGGTCGCCATGGGGGAGACGATGACGCGATTTTTGAGGATGATGTCGCGTACTTTGAAGGGCAGCAGCATCGGCGGCAAACCGCAAGCATCTTGGTTTCCACCTGCCAGCCAGTTTTCATAGTCGCCTAGCCAGCTTGCATCGCGCAGGCGCAGGTTTTCGTGGCTGATGCGCTGGGAACGGGTCATGAGCGAGTAGGCAAACTGCTCAATCTCCATGCCGCTGTAGCGCTGCACGTTTTCAAACCACTCGGTTGAGTTGCGGGCGGCGTTCTGGATTTTCAGCACTTCCACGCTGCGCCGGGCTTCATAGGCTTCTAGCACCTGGGTCATGTCGTGGCCCATCGCGGTTGCTATGGCAAATTCGTTCGCCAAGTCAATCGCGTCTTCCAAAGCCAATTTGGTGCCGCTGCCAATGGAGAAGTGCGCGGTATGCGCGGCATCACCCATCAAAACGATGGGGACATTTTTGCCGTTTATCTCCACTTCATGCACCCATTTCTTGCAAATAACGCGCGGAAAACGAATCCAGATCGCCGAGCCGCGCAGGTGTGAGGCATTGCTAATAAGAGGATTGCTATCGAGCTGCTTGGCAAACAGGCGTTCGCAAAAGGCAATCGCCTCGCTTTGTTCCATTTTGTCCAAACCATGCGCCTGCCAGACTCCTTCAGGCGTTTCGACAATGAAAGTCGCCATCTCTTTGTCAAACTGGTAGGCATGGGCGGCAAACCAGCCGTGTTCGGTCTGCTCAAAAGCAAAGGTGAATGCGTCGAACTTTTTGCGCGTCCCCAGCCAGACAAAGCGGCATTGCCGCGTGTCTATATCGGGCTGGTACACGTCGGCATAGCGGGTGCGGATGCGGCTGTTCAGGCCATCGCAGGCAATCACCAAGTCTGCGTTGTATTGGGCGGCGATGGCTTGGTCGTCTTGCACGTCCGTCTCAAACACCAGGTTCACGCTCAGCTCCAGGCAACGATCCTGCAGGATATTAAGCAATTTTTTCCGCCCGATACCGCAAAACCCATGCCCGGTGGAGCGGACGCTACGGTCTTTGAAGAAGACTTCCACGTCGTCCCAATGGTTGAAAGCGTCGCCAATCAGCTGTGCGCTGGGCGCGTCTGCTGCTTGCAGGTTTGCCAGCGTTTGGTCAGACAACACCACGCCCCAGCCAAAGGTGTCAAACGGGCGATTGCGTTCCACCACAGTGATGACGTTGGCAGGGTTTTGCTGCTTCATGAGCAGTGCAAAGTAAAGACCGGCGGGGCCACCGCCTAAGCAGAGTATATTCATGCCTAAATAGTTTAGACTTAAAATATATTTTGTCAATCGGGTATTTCTGTATTTATTTTTTGTTAAAAGTACTTAGGATTCTTAATGCGTGAACAAAATTGCATTCATGAAAAACCATCAGCCTAGGGTTTATCCTAGGAAAAAAAATGCCTGATACGTTTAACATACATGCACAATAATTCACATTTCAGCCATTTACATTCATTCATCAGGAGACTCCATGACATCTAGCTCAACTTCTCGTCGCCAAGTTTTATCTCGCAGCGCTGCATTGATTGGCGCCGCTTCCACGGGTTTACTTGTTACTGAGCAAGCCCAAGCGCAAACAGGCAAATTGCGCATCGGTTTAATGCTGCCTTACACCGGCACGTTTGCACAGCTGGGCGTGGCGATTGAAAATGGTTTCCGCCTGGCTATCAACGAGCAAGGCGGCAAATTGGGTGGCCGTGAGATTGAGTTTTTCAAAGTGGACGATGAGTCCGAGCCATCCAAAGGCATTGAAAACGCCAATAAACTGGTGCAGCGCGACAAAGTGGACGTGCTGGTTGGTACCGTGCACTCTGGCGTGCAAATGGGTATCCACAAAGTGGCGCGTGACAGCGGTGTGTTGAGCTTGATTCCTAATGCAGGCGTACATGCGGCAACGCGTTCGCAATGCGCACCCAACGTGTTTCGCACCTCGTTCAGCAATTCACAACCAACGCGAGCCCTAGGTCAGGCGATGATCGCCAAAGGGCATAAAAAAGCGGTATGGATCACCTGGAAATACGCTGCGGGTGACGAGGCTTTTGAGGGCTTTAAAGAAAGCTATACAGCAGCTGGCGGCACGATTGTGAAAGAACTTGGTTTACCTTTCCCTAACGTTGAATTTCAAGCGCTGTTGACTGAAATTGCTGCATTGAAACCTGACGCTGTGGCATGCTTCTTCGCGGGCGGAGGTGCGGCTAAATTCATGAAAGATTACGCGGCAGCTGGCTTGCAGGGCAAGATCCCGCTCTACGGCTCAGGCTTTTTAACGGAAGGCGTGTTGGACGCTGCAGGGCCAGCAGCCAATGGCGTGATGACGACATTGCATTACAGCGATTCACTCGACACGCCACGCAACAAAGAGTTCCGCCTAAATTACGCTAAAACATTCAAGTTGCAGCCAGATGTTTACGCTGTTCAAGGGTATGACACAGGCTTGCTTCTGATTCAAGGCATGAACGCCGTCAAAGGCGATGTGACAAAAAAAGTGGAGCTGTACAAAGCGATGGAATCTGCCACCATCAACAGCCCACGCGGCAAGTGGACCATGAGCAAAGCGCACAACCCAGTGCAAGATATCTACTTGCGCGTTGTAGAGAATAAGGAAAACAAAGTCTTGGGCGTTGCGGCTAAAGCGCTGTCAGACTCTGGCGCAGGCTGCAAGATTTCTTAAACTAGCTTTTATAGTTCTGCTCAAAATAGGGAGTTTTTCTCCCTATTTTTCTAATTTCATGCAAATAACGGATTCATGGACTTTCCAACTTTCCTCATACAACTGCTGAACAGCGTGCAATACGGTTTGCTGCTGTTCATGCTGGCAGCTGGACTAACGCTGATTTTCGGCATCATGGGCGTGGTCAACCTGGCACATGGCAGCTTTTATATGCTGGGCGCGTATTTGGCTTATTGGCTAAGTACGTTGCTTGGAAGTTTGACGCTAGCCATCATCGTCGGTATAGCGCTTGCAGTACTGTTTGGTTTGGCGCTGGAATGGCTGCTGTTCAGGCATTTTTATGAGCGTGACCATTTGGACCAAGTGCTGCTCACCTATGGACTGATCTATATTTTTGAAGAACTGCGTTCCATACTGTGGGGCGACGATGTGCATGGCGTCACCATACCTGAAGCGTTAAGTGCGTCTATCCCGTTGACGGATAACCTTTCATACCCTGTTTATCGACTTTTCATGTCTGCAGTTTGCATCGCTTTGGCATTGGGTTTGTATTGGCTCATTGCTAAAACACGTTTGGGTATGAAAATTCGTGCGGGTGCTTTTAATCGCGACATGACCGAGGCGCTGGGCATCAATATCAAACTGATCCATGCCGTGGTATTTGCCTTGGGTGTGGGTTTGGCCGCGGTGGCGGGGATGATTGCATCACCTATCTCTAGCGTGTATCCCAACATGGGCTCGCAAGTTCTCATCATGTGCTTTGTGGTTGTGGTTATTGGTGGTATTGGTTCGGTCCGGGGCGCGCTGATTTCAGCTTTGTTGGTCGGCTTGGTCGATACCTTCGGCAAGGTTTTACTGCCTTCTGTGTCTGGCATGTTGGTCTACATGCTGATGGCTGCCGTGTTGCTGTGGAAACCTGAAGGATTATTCAAAGCATGAGCACGCCAAAAGCAAACTTAGAGATACTGCCGCGCGGCGTGCAAATCGCACTGGGCTTGGGCTTGGTCGCCCTGCTCGCCTTCCCGTGGGTAGGAACAGACTTTTACACGCAAATGGTGACGCGCATGCTCATCATGGCAATATTTGCCATGAGCTTGGACTTGCTGCAAGGCGTTACCGGCCTAGTGTCATTAGGGCATGCCGCGTATTTTGGCTTAGCTGGTTATGCCTTGGCTTTTTTAATGCCGCAAGATGCTGCAGTCAGCCTGTGGTGGACATTGCCTGTGGCCGTGTTGGCATCTGCCTTTGCCGCTTTGATCATCGGGTTTTTTGTGGTGCGTACCCATGGTATTTACTTCATCATGGTGACGATGGCATTTGCTCAGATGGTGTTTTTCTTGTTTTTTGACAATAAGGTGCTGGGTGGCTCGGATGGACTTTACATCAACTTCAAACCCAGTGCACAGGTCCTAGGATTTACCCTATTCGACTTAGACAACAAAATCACTTTTTACTACGTCACACTTGCTTTTGCCTTGCTTGTCTATGCATTCTTAAGACGATTGCTGTGGAGTCCTTTAGGCCGCGCATTATCAGGCATCCGCATCAATGAGCATCGCATGCGTGCTATGGGATTTGGCACCTTTGGCTACAAACTGACTGCATTTACCATCGCCGGTGGTCTGGCTGGCTTAGCGGGCTACTTGTGGGGGGCGCAAAGTGGCTATATCAACCCAGAATTGATGGGTTTTCACATGAGCGCACACGCCATCATGATGGTGATTTTAGGGGGCATGGGTAACTTTGCCGGTGCATTTGTAGGCGCATTCACTTTTGACTACGTATTACATGTATTGAAGGACTTGCCAAGCGTTCAGCTCTTCGGCAAGGACATCAACCTGGGCAAACACTGGCAACTGTGGATGGGAAGCTTCATCGTTCTCGTTATCATCTTTGCACCGCGTGGTTTGATGGGCTTGGCAGAACGCTTTTTGCAAAAGAAAGCAAACTCAAAATGACTGATTTACTCTTATCTGCCAAGAATCTGACTAAGCACTTTGGTGGTTTAGCTGCTGTGAACGATGTGTCGATTGATTTGTTCAAAGGCCAAATTCACGCCGTGATTGGCCCCAACGGTGCGGGAAAATCAACACTCACAAACTTGGTTTCAGGGGATTTGGCGTTGACGTCAGGCAGCATTCAACTGAATGGACACGACGTTACAGGCTGGCATGCCGAGAAAATATCACGACAAGGCTTGGGGCGAAGTTTTCAAAAAACCAATGTGTTTTTACCCCTCACTGTTTGGGAAAACGTGCGCTTAGCAGCACAGTCTCGCGACATACAGCAGCCTTGGAATCCGCTGATTTGGTTTCAAAGCACACAAAACGCTACGCAATCAATAGCAGCTCAGGCAATAACCGCAAAGGCTATAGAGCTTTGCAAGCTTGAAAATCGCATGCATGCTGTTGCTGGAACCATCAGCCATGGCGAGCAACGTCAGTTAGAGATTGCGATGACTTTAGCGACCCAACCACAAGTTTTGCTGCTGGATGAGCCCTTGGCGGGTATGGGCGTGGCAGAAGCGGAACGCATGATTGAACTACTGCATACTTTGAAAAGAGACCATGCCATGCTGTTAGTTGAGCATGATATGGACGCCGTGTTTGCACTAGCAGACAAGCTCACAGTGATGGTCAACGGGCAAGTGATTGCTAGCGACATTCCAAGCCGAGTGCGAGCAGACGTCAAAGTGCAAGCAGCTTATTTAGGTGAAGAACATGTCTGATCTGCTCATAGACGCAAAAGGTCTGAACACCCATTATGGTGCTAGCCATATCCTGCAAGGCATTGATTTTTCAGTGGCACGTGGCGAAACGATCGGGCTGATGGGGCGCAACGGTATGGGCAAAAGCACACTGCTTAAAAGCATTATGGGTTTGGTCAAACCAAGTTCTGGGGTTGTCGCCGTTATGGGTCAAGATATGACAGGCGCGCCGCCTTACAAAATTGCACAACTTGGTGTGGCTTATGTCCCTGAAGGACGTGGTATTTTCGGCAATTTAAGTGTCACTGAGAACCTGAAAATGACAGCTCGTGCAGGGAAATCTGCAGCAGCCAAAATGCGCGCCCAAAAACAACAAGACTGGAACTATGAACGCGTATTGGAAACTTTTCCGCGCTTAAAAGAGCGATTAAATCACGGCGGACAACAACTTTCTGGCGGTGAGCAACAAATGCTGACCATCGGCCGCGCTTTGATGACCAATCCAGACATACTAATTTTGGATGAAGCCACCGAAGGTTTAGCGCCTTTGATTGCGAAAGAGATATGGCGCATTTGCGGCGTGATTCGCGAATCTGGCATCAGTAGCATCATTGTGGATAAAAACTGGAAGCACGTGACGCAAATCACAGACCGCAATGTTATTTTGGTGAAAGGGCAAGTCGTTTTTGAAGGTAGCTCTGCACAGCTACTCGCTCAGCCTGAGATTTTGCAACAACACCTTGGTGTTTAAACTTTTGTAGCTCTATCAGGCCAAGAATCAGGTATAGATTTTTTGCAATAGACGCATCAGTGTTTTACGCTCGGTAGCCGTCAACTTCGAAGCCGCATCGTCTTCCAGATCTTTTGCTGTTTGTTCCGCTTCTTTCATCAACTTTATACCAATTTCAGACAAATGCAGACCAATAACACGGCCATCGCTTGGGTGGGGTTTGCGCAATATCAGTTCACGCTTTTCCAAAGTATTGATCATGCCAACCAAGTTTGGCGGCAAAATATTTAACTCAGAACATAGCTGACGTGAACTGATACCAGGATTGTGCGTTATCAAGGATAAAACCGAAAAATCAACAGGCCGCAAGTCGTAAACAGCCATTCGCTTCAGAAAAAGACCAATAATTTCTACGGCGGCACGGCGTGCGTTGTAACCTAATAATGATTCTAGATAACTGGTGTCAATTTTTTCCACGCTGGTTTTATTCTTTCGGTTGACGTTTATTGACAGCTAAAATTTGCTGCTTCCTCAATACTACCATTGCCTTTATATTTTGCGACCGAGGGATAGGCACACAAAGGACGCGTACGTGTAGGCGACCACTCTTTTGGAAGTTCCGCATTCACGCCACCAGCATTGTCCACACCGCGAACTGACGCGACAATTGAGTCTGGTGCAACTCCCTGCTCTACCCATTTAACCAATGGCGTTAGTGCATCAAATTGATCTGCTGCTGGCCCAGCGCTGCAATGACTCATACCTGGAACAGAAAAGTGGCGCACGATGTTGCCACTGTTTGGCACGTTGCTAGCTACCCGGTCAACCCAAGCGCGGGTGTCTAATTCTGAAAACACGGCATCGCTCACACCATGGTAAGTCAGCATCTTAGCGCCGCGTTTTTGCAGCGTACCCATGTAGCTTGGCTTGTCATAACCAACAGGACTCATGGTTTCATCTGAACTCGACGCAAAGCCGTTAGGTTTGCTGTAAATGGCTGCATGCAATTCATCATAATTCTTATCAAATGCTTTGACAGTTCGCACATCGCCCGCAAAGATAAAACTGAGAGCGCCAGGGTCCAAAGCTTGTGCATTTTGATATTTCCAAGCCGCCCAGTTGGCCGCGCTGATACCCGCATCAAAGGGAAAATTTGCATAAAAGGGTTTGCCATCTGATGCTTTTCCACCGGCAAATACTTTAGCAACGGTGGTCTTCTGCAAATTGCTTAAACATTTGCCATCGCGTCCTGCGGTGCAAGTCGGAACGTCACGAACAACATCAAATGCTTTTTGGCATGCAGCAACGTTTTGCACCAATCCGTCTTTTGCTCCATCCAGTGCATCGCACTTGTCCAAAATAGCATTCGCGACAATTTGGCGGTCTTGGGCGTTAAAGCCAAGGCTGATATCTGGAAGTTTGACAGTAGGCGCAAAAGGATGAGTCAAACTAGATGATGCTAATGGTGTCTCAGGAGAGAGGTCTTTCCACTGTGCAGATCCCCACACCTGTGCCAGAGCTGCTTGAGGCAAACGATAGCCAGGCGCACCGACTAAATAGCCATCGTATTGATCTGCATAACGAGATGCCGCGACCATGCTATGTCGCCCACCGTTCGAGCAACCACCAATATATGATCGATCCGGGGCTTTGCCGTAAGCCGCAACAATCAAACCTTTCGCCATAGGTGTTAACTTACCAACCGCGCCATACCCGTAGTTTTGTCTTGCCTCAGGGTCCGCACCGAATGACGGATTTTGACTACCGTTATGGCCAGCATCGGAGCTGATAACTGCAAACCCTTGATGCAACGCACCCGTCAACGGTCCGCCACCTAATGCACCAAGTGCTGGTTGTACAACGCCATCTAAACCGCCATTGACTTGGTGATAAAAGCGCCCGTTCCATTGCGTTGGCAAGCGCATTTCAAAACCAATGGCGTAATCTTTACCGTCAACACCTTTGCGCTCATCCATGACACCCTTGACCAAGCAATGTTCTGGGGCATCGTAGGCTGTTTTGGGTGCAGTAGGTGCGCCGCCCATGGCAACAGCACCAGCGGCGACTGGTACGCTGCTAGTGATGCGAAGTTTGTCGTATTTGAACTTTGCGATGATGTCAACGCAATTACCCGACATAGCTGCAGGCTTAGCAGCACTTAGAGGTAGTGATTGTGCGGCATCTTGCTGCCCACCTAAATGTGAGCACGCTGAAAAGAGCGCCACACTGGCAACTCCTACTGAAAAAGTTGCTAGCGTGGCTTTCATTTACTTGTCTCCAAACTTAAAATTTTATTTATTCAATTTCTTTTACTAAATAGCCACTAGGTGCCTATTTGTGATTACGCGTCAACTGTAAAACCAATACGCTTGATCAGCGGACCCCAGCGCTCTAACTCCACTTGCGAGCTCTTTAACTGCTCAGCTGGTGTGCCACCATAAGGAATCAAACCCACTACTTGGAATGAGTCCTGTACCGATTTGTCTTTCAACGCTGCGTTGATAGCTGCATTTGCAGCTGCCACGACGTTAGCTGGTGTTTTAGCTGGTGCGTAGAAACCGAACCATTCTTCCACTGTCAACTCTGGGAAACCTTGCTCAGCAAATGTTGCCACCTCTGGTACAAATGGTGAACGTGTCTTGCCTGAAGTTGCCAAAATACGCATCTTGCCAGCTTTGTGATTTGCCAAGAAGTCACCATGCGGTGTAACCATGGCCGCAATTTGACCACCCACAACGTCTGTCACACCTGGCACAGAGCCACGGTATGGCACATGCTTCAAATCGACATTGTTATTCAAGCCCAACAACGCGCCAATGAAGTGCGGAGTTGAACCGGCCGCAGGTGAGCCATAGCTGGCTTGTGCTGGATTAGCCTTCGCCCATGCCAAAAACTCTTTCACTGTTTTGACAGTTGCAGGAACCATTGGTCCCACAGCCAAACCATGGTGAATCATGGAGCTGGTTCCCACAGGAGTGAAATCTTCAAACGGCTTGTATTGCAAGTTTTTAAAGATGTGTGGGTACAGCGAAATGGCAGAAAACGGTGTCATTGCCAAGACTGAACCATCCGCAGGTGCACTCTTCAACAAATTCAAAGCGATTTGCCCACCAGCTCCTGGTTTACTGTCAATCACACCAGCATTTTTTGTGTAGCCAGAGCCTGCAAATTTTTCTGCCACGCGACGTGCGCAAATGTCACCTGCGCTACCTGGTGGAAAGCCATAGAGCACTTTGACTTGCTCTATCGGCATAGCAGATTGCGCAAAGGCTGATGGGTTTAAAGCAGCCGTGATGGCCGCGACCATACTGGCTTGGGTAAAAATTCTACGATCCATGCTGAGTCTCCTTTAGTTAACAAAAAAATAAAACTGAAAACAATAATTTGAAATCAGGGTTTGAGAATATTTAACGCTGTATCTGCATAAAGCGATGACACCAATTCTGCTCGCTCCTTCAAAACCGCTCGCTGGTTGATACTGCCTTTGTCGGTAATCTCACCCTTGTCAATATTTGGCGGCTCAGTCAAGACAACTGCTCGCGCTACTCGACTAGCAGAACCAGTAGCTGACTTTGCCAATTCTGTGATCATGGCAGCCATGGCAGATTGCATTTTTTCGTGTTGAGCAATATCGCGCATCGTTGCACTATCAGGCAAACCAAATGCTTTTCTACACGGTATGAGTGCAGGAATAATCAATGCGCCCACCTCTTTTTCATTCAAACCGGTGATCACGACATCTTGAATATAGGGCGCACCTGCGGCTGTGATTTTGGCGCGCATGGGGCCTACGCTGACAAAAGTTCCAGTGGAAAGCTTGAAGTCTTCCGCAATACGCCCATCAAACTTCAAACCTTTGTGATGGTCTGCTTCGTCAATCCATTTCACGGCATCACCTGTGCAGAAAAAACCTTCTTCATCAAAGCACTCGTTTGTGGCTTCTGAGTTTCGCCAATAGCCAGGCGTGATGTTCGGCCCCTTGTAGCGTACCTCCACCTTATCGCCGCAAGGTACAAGTTTCAATGTCAAACCCGAACATGGCAAACCTAAATCACCAGACTTCACGTTTGGATTGGTGACAAAAAGTCCAAATGGAGAGCTTTCCGTCATACCCAAACCAGTCGTCATGACGATACGATGACCGATTTCTTTTTCAGCACTTTCAAACAGACTATCCCAGATGGGCTGCGCCAGCGATGCCCCCGCGTAAAAAAACATTCTGCAACGTGACAGCAATGATTTACGCAACTGCCTACCATCTTCGTCATCCACTTTCATGGCTGCAGCGACGTATTCAAAACCTGTTGGTACGTTCAAATACATGGTAGGTGAAATTTCACGCAGATTCTTCAAAGTCTCGCCAATCAACGCGGGCACAGGCTTGCCATCGTCAATGTACATCGTGCCGCCGTGGTGCAAAATCAAATTAAAGTCATGGTTACCACCAAAAGTATGATTCCACGGCGTCCAATCAACCAACACCAAAGGGTCTTCAGCCATGGCAGGAATGGATTGGCTGATTTGCTGCACATTGGCGCAAATCATTTTTTGTGTATTGATAACGCCTTTTGGCAATTTGGTTGAGCCACTGGTGAACAAAAACTTAACCACAGTATCATGCCCAGTAGCAGCAACAGCCTGCGCCACTTGTGGTGTAATTTCAGTTGACAAGAGGTCGTTAAAATTAATGCACTTTTTGACTGTAGCCTGCGTATTTATTGCCTGATTAGCTATATTATTTGCAGCAAAAACCATGTCTGATTTTCCTACAAAAGCTATGGCTTTGGCGTATTTTTCTGCATCACTGGCATACACAAAACCAGGTGTGATGGTGTCAAAAATATGTTTGAGCTTTTCAAAATCTTGGCTGAGCAAACTATACGCAGTAGATACGCTGCAATAAGGCACGCCCACAGTTATAGCCGCGATTGCAATAAGTGCATGCTCCAAGCTGTTTTCGCTCAAAATTGCAACGGGTCGATCAACACTTAAACCCATATCGAGCAAAGATTGACCGATACGCTGAGCTTTGTCCCAAGCTTGTGCGTAACTGATATGCACCCATTCACGCGTCACAGGGTCACGTCTAGCCATCCACGTGCGGTCTGGTCGGTGCTTTGCCCAGTGAATGAGTCGATCTGTCAATCGCGTTTCATACGGTTCTAAATCATTTTCAGCGCGAAGGTAGGTGTTATCACCAACTTTAGAAACAACAGCACGCGTCACGCCATACTTAAAGTCGCGGTAGATGGGTTGTTTAGGTTGTGATGAAGATGTTGTCGTCATTGCCGTAGTTCAATCATGAATGAGTCACGTCGCTATTAAATGTCACTATTCCAGAAATTATTCTTCGAGTAGTTATTCCACTTTGACTTTGCCAGCTTTGCCATCCAAAAATGCTTTCACGCGCGCTTTTGCTTCAGGAGCGCTTTGGGCAATCGCCGCCATCATAGATTCAGTGAAAAAGCCGTGGTCTGCGTTTTGTTCTGCGATACGAGGCAGTGCATGCATCAACGCGTAATTGGTCAAAGGTGCGTTTTGCGCAATACGCTTGGCAATTTCCATGGCTTTTTCAAAAGCTTGCCCTTTAGGAACCAAATATTGCGCCAAGCCAACTTTTTCGCCCTCAACCGCGTTATATACACGGCCTGTAAACATCATGTCAGCCATGCGTGCCGCACCAATCAATTTTGGAATACGCACCGAGCCGCCGCCGCCTACAAAAATGCCACGGCTGCCCTCTGGCAGTGCATAAAAAGTGGTTTCATCTGCCACGCGAATATGGCATGTCGTCGCTAGCTCCAAGCCGCCGCCCACCACCGCACCGTGTAATGCGGCTACTACGGGCACGGGGCCGAATTGCACTTTATCAAGTGCCACAGTCCAACTGCGTGAATGCATCAAGCCTTGACCCGCATCGCGTTCTTGCAGTTCGCTCAAATCAAGCCCAGCGCAAAAGTGATCGCCCTCGCCTGCAAGGACTGCAGCACGGACTGTACTGGGGAGATTTTCGAATACGTTTTTGATCGCAGCCATCAAACCATCGTTGATGGCATTACGCTTGCTTGGGCGCGTCAAACGAATCACAGCAATTTCTTGCGAGTCGCCAGTGATTTCTAAAGATATCAAATCGGTGGTTGCTTTATGGTTGGTCATGGTTTAAGTTGCAGACTTAGTTGTATTGTTAGTTGTATTCTGTAGGTATCACTGAAAAATCTTGTGCTACTTTTAAATTTCTTGCATAATCGAATTATGGTTATGTTTCATAATCAATTCAAGCCAATTTTGCACAGATTTATAAGTGTTTACCCTAGATCTTGTTTAACTTTTCGTCTGCTTACTCATCTTTTAAGGAGCTTTCATGGATCATAAAAACCTAGTCGCCATCGACATTCATACTCATGCTGAAGTAAGTTGCTGGAATCCGTTTGACAATTACGGCGAAGAGTACGACAAGGCTGCCGACAAGTACTTTAAAAATGGAAAGCGCCCAACTATTGCAGAAACCATCGCCTACTACCGCGAACGCAAAATCGGTTTGATCATGTTCACCGTGGACGCAGAATCAAAAATGGGACGCCGCCGCATCCCCAACGAAGAAATCGCTGAAGCTGCGAAGAACAATTCAGACATGATGATGGCCTTTGCCAGCATAGACCCGCACAAAGGGAAAATGGGCGCGCGAGAGGCACGACGTTTGATTGAAGAATTTGGCGTCAAAGGCTTCAAATTTCACCCTACCGTACAAGGCTATCACCCTTACGACCGCATGGCTTGGCCGATTTATGAAGTGATTGCTGAGCACAAATTGCCCGCCATTTTCCACACCGGCCACAGCGGCATTGGTAGCGGCATGCGCTGCGGTGGCGGCTTGAAGTTGGAATACAGCAACCCTATGCACTTGGATGATGTGGCGATCGACTTCCCCGACATGCAAATCGTCATGGCGCACCCCAGCTTTCCGTGGCAAGACGAGGCATTGAGTGTAGCGACGCACAAGCCGAACGTTTGGATTGACCTCTCAGGCTGGAGCCCAAAATACTTCCCCAAGCAATTAGTGCAATACGCCAATACGCTCTTGAAAGACCGCATTTTGTTCGGTTCCGACTATCCACTCATCACGCCAGACCGCTGGATGAAAGACTTTGAAGAAGCGGGTTTCAAGCCTGAAGTGATGCCCGGTATTCTGAAAGATAATGCGGTTAGATTGCTAGGGCTGAAGTAAACCCTGCGACAAGTATTTACCTAAATACAGGGGTATTTTGATCATCTGCCAAAGTTCAAAGGTATGATGATCACATGAATACACCAAAATCTCAATCTTCAGTTGGCGTCATTGGTTTAGGCGCTATGGGCAACGGCATGGCGCAATCCGTGCGTCGCGCGGGCTATTCGCCCTTTGTATTCGACGTTCGCGCAGAAGCTGCGCAAGCCTTCGCAAAAGACGGCGGCACTGCTTGCGCATCGCTGGCTGATATGGGCAAAAACTGCGACGTGGTGGTTTCTGTGGTGGTCAACGCTGCTCAAACAGAATCGGTGTTATTTGGTAACTCTGGGCAAGGCGGTTGCGCTGCATCTATGAAACCAGGCAGCGTGTTTGTGATGTGCTCAACAGTTGACCCCAATTGGTCAGTGGCGCTTGAGGCGCGTCTAGCTGCACTAGGCATTTTGTATATTGACGCCCCAATCTCTGGCGGCGCAGCCAAAGCCGCCAGCGGTCAAATGACCATGATGACCGCAGGCAAACCCGAAGCTTATGCAATTGCAGAACCCTTCTTAAACGCCATGGCTGCCAAAGTTTACAAACTTGGCGACAGCGCGGGTGCGGGTAGTAAAGTCAAAATCATCAACCAATTACTCGCAGGCGTGCACATCGCCGCCGCTGCCGAAGCCATGGCGCTAGGCTTGCGTGAGGGTGTTGATCCAGACGCTTTGTACGAAGTCATCACCAACAGCGCTGGTAACAGCTGGATGTTCGAAAACCGCATGGCGCATGTGCTTGCGGCGGATTACACGCCCTTGTCTGCCGTCGATATTTTTGTCAAGGACTTAGGAATAGTTTTAGACATGGCGCGTGCGACCAAGTTTCCACTACCACTGTCCAGCACGGCACACCAGATGTTTATGCAAGCCTCAACTGCTGGCTTTGCTAAAGAAGACGATAGCGCCGTGATCAAAATTTTTCCAGGCATCGAATTGCCCAAGAAAAAATAGTCACAAGATTTTCAGCAAGCAATCACTATAAAGCGAAAGACAAATCATGCATATTTTGATCACTGGCGGTGCAGGTTTTGTTGGCGTACGACTCGCCCGCACTTTGTTAGCGCAGGGTTCACTCGCCTTGAACGGCGCTGCACCACAAAAAATTCAAACCATCACTTTGGCTGACCGAGTCGCAGCGCCAGCTGATTTGCTGGCTGATGCTCGCATCGTGTCACTTGTAGGTGATTTGAACGATTTGCTCAGTCAACAAAAACTACCGACGGCACAAACCCATGTCGTTTTTCACCTCGCAGCAGCCGTCAGTGGCGAATGCGAAGCTGATTTTGACCTAGGCATGCGCAGCAATTACGAAGCGACACGCTCTTTGCTCGAAGCGTGCCGAGCACTCAAAACCAAACCGACATTAGTCTTCGCTAGTTCATTGGCCGTGTTTGGCAAAGTTCCTGGCTTCCCCATGCCTGCACTTATTGAAGACGACACTTTGCCCACACCGCAAAGCAGCTACGGCACGCAAAAGTTAATCGGTGAAAATTTGGTAGCCGATTTTGGCCGCAAAGGCTTCATCATCGCCCGAAGTGTGCGGTTGATGACCGTCAGCGTACGCGCTGGCAAGCCCAACGGCGCAGCTTCAGGCTTTTTGAGCGGCATGATTCGTGAGCCGCTGTCTGGCCTCAAAGCCGCTTGCCCAGTGTCGGCGGACACCTTGATCGCTTTGTCTTCCCCAGCCCGCACCGTAGAAGGCATCATCCGCGCTGCTGAAGTCACCAGCGAAGCGTGGGGGCCTTTAAAAGCTGTGAACTTACCTGCGTTGTGCACCAGCGTGGGCGACATGGCAGCAGCACTTGAGCGCGTTGCTGGTAAAGCCGCAACAGATTTGCTGGATTGGACACCCGACCCCGCCATCTTGAAACTGGTAGAAACTTGGCCAGGCGTTGTCTCGTCCAGCCGCGCCAACAAGCTCGGCCTGCAGGCTGATACTGATTACGAAAAAATTATTCGCAACTACATCCGCGAAAATCCTGAAGCGATCAAGCTCAAAATCAATCCATAAGCAATTAAACTGGTTTTAGGAACAACATGAGCAAGATTCTGCTGGGCTGCATTGCCGATGATTTCACGGGTGCAACCGACTTGGCCAACAACCTCGTGCGAGCAGGTATGCGCGTGGTGCAGACCAACGGCGTACCGACACAGCCGTTGTCGGCAGAGGTCGATGCCATTGATGCCATAGTTATTGCCCTGAAGACCCGCACCATCTCACCCGCTGACGCAATTGCTCAATCTTTAGCAGCCCTGCAGTGGCTAAAAAGTGCTGGCAGCCGGCAAATTTATTTCAAGTATTGCTCTACTTTTGATAGCTGGTATGGCGCAGATAATGACGGCAAACGCGGCAACATTGGCCCCGTGACAGAAGCCTTGATGGATGCGATGGGTGCAGATTTCACCATCGCCACGCCCGCCTTTCCAGACAACGGGCGAACCGTTTTCAAAGGGCATTTGTTTGTGGGCGATGTGCTGCTATCCGAATCCAGCATGAAAACGCATCCGCTCACCCCCATGCGTGATGCGAACTTGGTCACTGTGATGCAAGCGCAGTGCAAACGTAAAGTTGGGCTGATTGATTACCGCACTGTTGCAGCCGGCTTTATTGCCATTCAAAGCCGCATCGCGGAACTGAAAAGCCAAGGCGTTGGCATTGCGATTGTGGACGCCATCTCGAACGAAGACCTAATACGTTTAGGTACAGCGCTCGCAGATTTGCCATTAGTTACGGCGGGGTCTGGCGTGGCGATTGGTTTGCCGCAGAATTTTGGGATTGATGCCAAAAATACATCACAGGCAGCCGCTTTACCTGTTGCCAAAGGCTACCAAGCCGTGGTTTCGGGCAGTTGTTCACAGGCGACCAATGCACAAGTCGCAGTTTGGCAAGCCAGCAGACGCCCACACAAAGCTTTGAACTTAGCCGAAATTTTAGGCAGTGACGCCCAGCTCCATGCAGAAGTGCAAAACGTGCTGTCATGGGCAAAACCATTGTTGCCTAACGGCCCAGTGCTGATTTATTCAACCGCAGATGCAGCATCCGTCAAAACCACACAATCAGCCCTAGGCAGCGATGCAACGGGCGCGCGGGTGGAGCAAGCGCTTAGCGCAATTGCCAAAGGCTTGGTCGAGCTAGGCGTGCAACAGCTGGTGGTCGCAGGTGGCGAAACTTCAGGCGCTTGTGTTCAGGCCTTGGGCGTGGAGCAAATGCAAATCGGCCCTCAAATCGATACTGGCGTGCCGTGGTGCTATGGTTTTAGCAATGCAACAGATGCCAACATTCACCTTACCCTCAAATCCGGCAATTTTGGCACCACTGACTTCTTCGCCAAAGCTTTTGATATGCTCAAGTAAATGTTTAAACAGATGTTAAATTTAGCTGCAAATTAAAGAACGCCAATATGCCAAAATTCGCCGCCAATTTGACGATGATGTACCCCGAACTGCCGTTTTTAGACCGCTTCGAAGCAGCGGCCAAAGACGGTTTTAAGGCGGTGGAGTACCTCTTCCCCTACGCTTTTGAGGCCAAAGAGCTGGCTGCTAGGTTAAAAAACAATGGTTTGCAGCAAGTTTTGTTCAACTTACCGCCGGGCGGCGTGGATGCTAAATCCATAGACGACACGTGGAACAACGGCACACGCGGCATTGCTTGCATCGCGGGGCGTGAAGCTGAATTGGCGGCAGGCGCAGACCTAGCCTTGCGTTACGCCGAAGTCTTGGACTGCCCCAGATTGCACATGATGGCGGGTTTATTACCTACAAATGCCTTATCCACCGCAGAAAACAAGGCAAATACTCGCCAAACCTACGTCAACAATGCCAAAACTGCCAGCCAGTTGGTAGCAAAACAAGGCATCAACCTGCTCCTAGAACCCATCAACACCCGCGATATTCCAGGTTTTTTTCTGAACCGCCAAGACGAAGCGCATGCTTTGATTACTGAAATCGGTCAGTCAAATGTCAAAGTGCAAATGGATTTGTACCACTGCCAAATCGTCGAAGGCGATGTAGCGATGAAAATCCGCCAATACCTGCCCACTGGCAATGTCGGCCATTTCCAAATCGCAGGCGTGCCAGAGCGGCATGAGCCTGATATTGGCGAGATGAATTACCCGTATTTGTTCGATGTGATCGACAGTTTGGGATACGACGGCTGGATTGGCTGTGAATACAAGCCAAAACTGGGTGGACAGCCGAATGGCACATCCAGCGGGCTGGGTTGGTTAAAACCATATCTAGGCTAATATTACTATTCTTTTTATAGCTATTCAGGCAATAAATACGCCGGCTAGAGCCATTTTTACACCCTATTCAGCGTATTCACTCACCGGAACGCAGCTGCAAAACAGATTTCGGTCGCCATAGACGTTGTCCACCCGTCCAACGGGTGCCCAGTATTTGTTTTGCTTCAGTTTGGCCAACGGATAAGCACCTGTTTCACGGCTGTAAGGACGGCTCCAATCCTCACCCAACAAGCTATCCGCCGTGTGCGGTGCATGCTTCAGCGGGTTGTTGTCTTGCGGCCAAACGCCCTGCTCTACTTTAGCGATTTCAGCGCGGATGGCAATCATGGCGTTGATGAAGCGGTCTAACTCGTAAAGCGTTTCACTTTCGGTCGGTTCGACCATCAGCGTGCCTGCGACCGGAAAGCTCAGCGTTGGTGCGTGGAAACCGTAGTCGATCAGCCGCTTGGCGACGTCTTCGGCGGAAATGCCGTTCGCACCACCTGTGCTGTCTTTCAGCGGACGCAAGTCCAAAATGCACTCATGCGCGACATAGCCCTGCTCGCTAGCATAGAGCGTGGGGAAATGGTCTTTCAGGCGGGTGCTGATGTAGTTGGCGCTCAAAATGGCGATTTCTGTCGCGTCTTTCAAACCCTCAGCGCCCATCATGCGGCAGTACATCCAGCTGATAGGAAGTACCGCAGCATTTCCTAGGGGCGCTGCTGATATTGCCCCTACGCCGTTGACTTTTAACCCACCGGTCACATGCCCCGGCAAATACGGCACCAAATCCGCCACGACGCAAACGGGGCCGACACCCGGGCCGCCACCGCCGTGCGGGATACAGAATGTCTTATGTAAGTTCAAGTGGCTCACATCGCCGCCAAATTCGCCCGGTGCGGCCGTGCCCACCAGCGCATTCATATTCGCACCGTCCACATAAACGCGGCCACCGAAGCTGTGAACCATGGCGCAGAGCTCTTTGACGCTGGTCTCAAACACGCCGTGGGTACTCGGGTAGGTGATCATCACGCATGCCAGATTGGCGGCGTTCTGCTCGCATTTGGCCTTCAAATCCGCCATGTCGACATTACCTTTGGCGTCGCAAGCCGTGACGACCACCGTCATGCCCGCCATCTGCGCGCTGGCAGGATTCGTGCCGTGGGCGCTGGATGGAATCAGGCAGATGTTGCGATGACCTTGGCCATTCGCTTCAAAAAACGCCTTGATAACCAGCAAACCGGCGTATTCACCTTGTGAGCCGGCATTGGGTTGCAGGCTGATACCCGCATAGCCCGTGGCTTGGCACAACCAAGCGCGCAACTGCTCGTCCAGCTCGGCGTAGCCTTGCAACTGGTCGTGCGGCGCAAACGGGTGGATATTGGCAAACTCGGGCCAGGTGATGGGGATCATCTCGCTGGTGGCGTTGAGCTTCATGGTGCAACTGCCCAGCGGAATCATGCTGCGATCCAGCGCCAAGTCCTTGTCCGAGAGCATGCGAATGTAGCGCAGCATCGCGGTCTCAGAATGGTGAGTATTAAAAACAGGATGCGTTAAAAACGAGCTGCTGCGGCGCAATTCAACGGGGATCAACGACGTCACGCTCGATTCAAAATCAGCAACTTGCGGCAGCGTTTGCCCAGGTTTAGCAAAGAACGACCAAACCAATGCAACATCGTCGCGCGTCGTGGTTTCGTCAAGTGAAATACTGACGTAGTTTTCCCATGAAATTTTGACGTTAGCCAACGCATTAATTGCCTTAGCAGCTATCGATTGTGTAGCATCATCAGTCTTGATGGTGATGGTATCAAACGCCGACGCACTCGTCGGCTTGAAACCCAAAGTCTGCAAACCGCGCGCCAAAATGGCCGTGTAAGCTGCAACGCGCTGCGCAATCCGCGTTAAACCCTGCGGGCCGTGGTAGACCGCGTACATGCTGGCGATCACCGCTGGCAGCACCTGCGCGGTGCAGATATTGGAGGTGGCTTTTTCGCGGCGGATATGCTGCTCGCGGGTTTGCAGAGCGAGACGGTAAGCTGGATTGCTATGCACATCAACACTGACGCCGACCAAACGACCCGGCATGGAGCGCTTGAACTCGTCGCGGCAAGCCAAGTACGCCGCGTGTGGGCCACCGTTTCCCATAGGCATGCCAAAACGCTGGGTCGTACCCAGCACGATGTCTGCGCCCCACTCGCCCGGTGATTTTAACAAAGTCAGTGCTAGTAAATCTGCAGCAACAATGAAAGCTGCCTGCTTGGCATGCACGGCAACGACATCAGCACGCAAGTCATCAATACGCCCGCTGGTAGATGGATATTGCGCCAATACGGCGAAATAATCGCCCTTCAACGCCGCTTCCCACTCAGGGGCTGAATTCGCCAGCTGCACGGTAATGCCCAGCGGTTTGGCACGGGTCTGGATCACTTCAATCGTCTGCGGATGGCAATCCCCAGCGACGACAAAGACATGGCTTTTGGATTTGACGCTGCGCTTGGCCAGCGTCATCGCCTCGGCCGCTGCGGTGGCTTCGTCGAGCATGGAGGCATTCGCCATCGGCAAACCCGTCAAATCGCAGACCATGGTTTGAAAGTTCACCAGCGCTTCCATGCGCCCCTGGCTGATTTCGGCTTGGTACGGCGTGTAAGCGGTGTACCAAGCTGGGTTTTCCAAAATATTACGCAAAATCACGCCCGGCGTGTGCGTGCCGTAATAGCCTTGACCAATAAAGCTTTTGAACACCTTGTTTTTGCCCGCCATGGCTTTGAGCTCTGCCAAAGCCTGCGCTTCCGTCGCCGGATGCGGTAAATCCATCAACTGCTTGCGTGCAATGCTGCGTGGCACGATGGCCTCAATCAAGGCCGCACGCGTAGCCGCGCCCACGACTTTAAGCATATGAACCTCATCCGCAGCACCAATACCGATGTGGCGAGCGAGGAACTCGGAGGTGTTTTCTAACTCAACTAACGTGGGGGCAGACTTCTGAGGCATGGCAAACTTAGGTGTTTTAGAAATTAAAAGAATTTAGGCGGAGAAGCTGGTGTAAGCCGTTTCATCCATCAACGCAGCAATTTGCGACGTGTCTGACAACTTGACCTTGAAGAACCAGCCAGCGCCCAATGGGTCAGAATTTGCCAACGCTGGGTCAGCGCGCAATTCCTCGTTCACCTCGGTAATCTCGCCGCTCACTGGCATGTAAACATCAGCCGCCGCTTTGACAGACTCGACCACGCCAGCCACTTCTTTTTGGGCAAACAAAGCACCCACTTCGGGCAAATCCACAAACACCACATCGCCCAAGGCATCCTGCGCGTGATGTGTAATTCCTACGACAGCGATATCGCCGTCAATTTTTAGCCATTCGTGGTCTTCGGTGTATTTCAATGTCATGTTGTTTCTCCTAAAAAGTTGTTTAAATTAATTGGGGTCAGATTCTAATTATTCTGCTTTGAAAAATTAGCCACGGAAATAGCGGTTTGGCACAAAAGGCATAGCCGCAACTTCCATAGCCACGACTTTACCGCGAACCAGTGCATTGATTCGGTTGCCGACCGCAGCAAATTCTGCGTTGACGTAGCCCATGGCAATCGGTTTATCTATGGTCGGTGCCAGCAAGCCGCTGGTGACTTCGCCAATGCGCTTGCCGCTAGTGTCCTGCAATTCAGTGTGCTCCCGCACGGGGACACGGTCTAAAGCGATCATACCGACCCGTTTTTTAGTGCCATTTATGGCTGTAGCCGGCGTATTATTTGCCTGAGCTGCTATTATATTTATAGCTCCAATGTAACCACCAGCCCGCTCACCGTCCGCACGACGCACCTTTTGCATGGCCCAACCCAGCCCGGCTTCTACAGGATTTGTCGTCGCATCAATATCTTGGCCGTACAAACACAGCCCGGCCTCCAAACGCAGAGAATTGCGAGCCCCCAGGCCAATCGGTTTGACTTCCGGCTCAGTCAGCAGCGCTTTGGCCAGCATTTCAGTTTGTTCGGCAGAGACCGAGATTTCAAAACCATCTTCGCCGGTGTAGCCACTGCGGGTGACAAAACAGTCAGCCCCAGCGATGGTGAAACGTCCACCGGTCATAAACACCAGCTTTTCAATACCTGAGTTAGCGGGCGCCAATCTGGCCATCACCGCCACCGCCTGCGGCCCCTGCAAAGCCAGCAAACCGTGCGTCGGCAAAGGTGTGATCTCGCAGCGGTTGCCGATGTGTTGCTGAATATGGGCGATATCACCCGCTTTGCAAGCGCCGTTGACGATGACAAAAATCTCGTCATCTGCCACCTTGAAAAACATCAAATCGTCAACGATGCCGCCCGCCTCGTTGGTCAGCAGGCCGTAGCGCTGTTTGCCTACGGACAGATCAATCACATCGACTGGCATCAGGGTTTCAAACGCGGCAGCAGCGTCTTTGCCCTTTAGACGCAATTGCCCCATGTGAGAGACATCAAACAAACCGGCGCGGTTACGAGTATGGTGGTGCTCCGCGACCAAACCGCTTGGGAATTGAACCGGCATCGAATAACCCGCAAACGGCACCATGCGCGCGCCAAGTGCGACGTGCAAGTCGTACAACGGAGTTTTAAGAAGCTCGGTAGCGGTGGTTTCAGTAGACAAAAGAGACTCCTAGGGCATGAAAATCGGTCGATCAATGCCCCGGCTGTCCTCTTTACCTGAGAGATTCGCAAGCTAAATGGGTAGCTTGGTTGCTCCTTCGGTGGATGGTTTCAAGGAACCATCTCTCTCCAGCAAGGAACGCTCAAAATCAAGTTTTGAACGTCGTGTCAGTCCTTTTTGCCTGAGCGTTCAGAGATTGCAATGTATGAATCTCTTGCGCCTTCGGCGGTTTTTGTGACAAATTTCTGTGATTTATCAAAAAACGCTCTCCTGACAACGCGAATTGTACCTAATTCAAAACTTCAAGCCTATTTACATCTGCCCAAAGCCCGATAATCAACGCATGTCATCTGCAAATTCCCCCTCAAAAGTCCTGTTTGGCTTCCACGCCATCAACGTGCGCCTCAAAACCGCCCCAAAATCCATCATCGAGATATACCACGACGCCACCCGTCGCGATGCGCGCATGCGGCAATTCATCGCCAAAGCGTCCGATATGGGGATGAAGTTGATCGAATCTGACGGCGAACGTCTCGTCAAACTCGCCGGCGGCCACGGTCACCAAGGCGTCGTCGCCAAGGTCGAAGCCGTCACCCAAGTGCATTCGCTCGACGAATTGCTTGAAAATTTGGAAGCAGCGAACGCAGATGTACCTGTTGGAGAGCGCGTTAACCCCTTGATTTTGGTACTAGACGGCGTGACCGACCCACACAACCTGGGCGCTTGCCTGCGCGTGGCAGACGGCGCGGGTGTGCACGCCGTAATCGCCCCCAAAGACAACGCCGCCGGCATCAACGCCACGGTGGCTAAAGTCGCCAGCGGCGCGGCCGAAACCGTGCCCTACTTCATGGTCACCAACCTAGCGCGTACGCTGAACGAGCTGAAAGAACGCAACATCTGGATCATCGGCACCAGCGACCAAGCCACCAAAAACCTGTACCAAGCCGACCTTAAAGGCCCAGTCGCCCTCGTTTTAGGCGCAGAAGGCGACGGCATTCGCCAGCTGACTGCTAAAACATGCGACGAGCTGATCAGCATCCCCATGATGGGCGCGGTCGAGAGTTTGAATGTGTCGGTTGCTAGCGGTGTTTGCCTGTATGAAGCGATGCGGCAGCGAATATCGGCATAATTTACTCAAATTCAACCATTTACCTCTTACTCATTTAAGGCAAACAATGAAGAAAATCACTACACTTTTAATAGCAGTATCGGCAATATTTACGCTGGCTAGCTGCACACAAGAGCAACAAAACAAGATCAGCCGCGACATCCAAAACTGGACAGGTACCAACGGCGTTCTCGAAGTTTATGCGGGAGACAAAGTCGTTCGTCGTTTCCTGAAAATCGACAAAATCAGCACCGCCATGGGCACAGACGACGGCAAAGCCCGCGCCTACCGCTTTGGCTACGGTGTGTTGGATGAAAACCTGAACATGATTGCCGATGCGGGCGAGAAAAAAGTGTATTTTGAAATCAGCGACTACGCGACGAATTACATCTTTTTTGAGAATCCACGGTAATTCGACACGCTAATCGTCATCCTCGGTAAGTACTTCTATCAATACATTACGGTCCGCTCCGCCAATAGCGGTGATTCTGATGGCGGCTGATTATGTAGGATACAAGCTCGCGCCATACGTTTTTTCCTAGATAGTGGTCATGTACAGTTTTGCCATTTGAGTTGAGTTTCGCGTCAGATTGTTATTCTCTGTTGCCTTGATCAATCACAGGTCAGACGGCCATTCCCCACATATTAAGTACACAGAATAAGGCGAGCTTTTCAGTTCGTCCTTAACTGGCTGCTGAAATCAACGCTTTATTGTGTAAATACCCATCTTATTTTTCTGTATGTATCCCACCGCACATAACATTTCCTAACAAGGAAATAACATTTCCATAAGACCCCATAGTTTTTATGTTTCTTTGGAAAGTAGTTATGTTAAAAAATAAAATAATTCCGTTTGCACTGCTGGCCTTAAGTCAAAGTATTCTGGCCCAGCAGATTCCGGGCGCCGGTAGTCAGATGCAGCAGATTCCGCCAGCGCCCTTACCGCAAAAAATAGCGCCAAACGTGGATTTCAAGCCAATTGCGGTGCCTGCACCATCAGAGACTGACAATGTGAAAATCGTGGTCAGGAGCCTGAAAATTACAGGGTCTCAGGCGTATTCTGAGGACGCTTTGCTCGCGGTCAGTATGTTCAAGCCTGGCAGTGAACTATCGCTCTCTGACTTGCGTGCAGTAGCAGCCAAAATTGCCGCTTTTTATCACCAGAATGGTTATTTTTTGGCCCAAGCCTACCTGCCGGCACAAGATATCAAAAACGGCGAGGTCACCATCGCAATCATCGAGGGAAGATACGGCAAGATCACCCTGAACAACCAGACAAATCTTTCCAATGATTTGGCAGGCAATCTACTTGACGGTTTGAACAAAGGAGACCTAGTCGCCAACGCGCCTCTGGAAAATCGTCTACTTCTGCTTTCAGACATACCAGGTGTGACCGTCAAATCGACCTTAGTGCCCGGAACAGAACTGGGTACATCTGACCTGATCGTTGACGTCACGCCAGGGCGAAAAGTGACAGGGAGCATCGATGCCGACAACGCTGGCAACCGCTACACCGGTGAAAATCGCATCGGGGCGACCATCAACCTCAACAATCCAACCGGCCATGGCGACGTCGCCACGCTGCGTGCATTGACTTCTGGCCCCGGGTTGAGCTACGCGCGCGCCTCCTACCAGATGCAATTCGGCAAAGCCACCGCAGGTGTTGCCTACAGCTACCTCGATTACACATTGGGCCGGGAGTTCGAGAGCCTGCAAGCCCATGGCACGGCCAAGACAGCGAGCATCTTCGGCAGCTACCCCCTCATCCGGTCGCGCAACAACAATCTTTACGCCGGACTTAACTACGATGCCAAGACGTTTCAAGACAAAGTCGATTCGACGGGAGCAGTCACTGACAAGCAAGCGGACGTATTGGCCGCCAGTTTATATGGTGACCACCGTGACAATTTCGGTGTGACTGCTTATTCCCTTACTGGAACGACTGGCAATATCGATCTGCAAACACCTTCTCAAAAGAACTTTGATGCAGCTACAGCACAAAGCAATGGCCGCTTCAACAAGTTGGGGTTCACTGCCACGCGGCTGCAAAACGTGACCGAAACCATCTCGTTTTATACCTCCATCAACGGCCAGGCAGCCTCTAAAAACTTGGATATGTCTGAAAAAATGCGTCTGGGTGGGATGTATGGCGTTCGGGCCTACCCTGAAGGCGAAGCTTATGGCGACGAAGGGTATGTTTTAAATCTGGAAGTACGCATGCAGTTGCCAAAGTTCTCCGAGCAAATGCCTGGACAGTTGCAATTGATCGCCTTCGTCGATAGCGGCACTGTGACCATCAACAAGAATCCATGGGCTGCTGGACCGAACCGCAGAACCCTGAGTGGTGCGGGGGTGGGTATTAACTGGTCGGCAACCAACAACTTCATCTTGAAAGCGTATTACGCACGCAAGCTTGGTAGTGAGGCAGCCACATCCGCTCCGGATGCTTCAGGCCGCTTCTGGATCCAGGGTGTCAAATATTTTTAACCCTGTTGAGTTGACATAAATATCAGCACAAAAAATCAATACAAAAAAAATCTAAAGAAATGAATGGAGTGACCCAATGAACTGTATCTATCGATCAATCTGGAACGACACAACTGGCACTTTTGCAGCTGTTTCCGAAAACACCAAAAGCGCTGGTAAAAAAGTCTCTTCCTGCACAGGTGCTTTGTCTGCTGCTGCACATTTTCCAATGAAAGTCCTAGTTACTTCTTTGATGATGGCATGCGGTGCGACTGTCTACGCATTGCCTGCGGGCGGAGTTGTTACAGCCGGCAGCGCAAGCATTAACAACGGGGCAGGCAATACAACCATCACCCAGACAACGCAGAACACGGTTATAAACTGGCAAAGTTTCAATATCGGTCAAACTGAAGCGGTTCGGTTTGTACAACCAAACAGCAACTCGGTTGCGCTCAACCGGGTGGTGGGTTCAGATCCTTCAAGTATTTTGGGTAGTATGTCAGCCAACGGAAAAGTTTTTTTGGTGAACCCAAACGGCATCCTGTTCGGCAAAGGCGCACAGGTGAACGTTGGTGGGCTGGTAGCCTCCACCCTGAATATCGCCGACAGTGACTTCATGGCCGGCAACTACAAACTCTCTGGTGCAGGTGGCGGATCAATCCTCAACCAGGGATACATCAACGCCGACGGCGGCTATGTCGCCCTATTGGGTGCAAGCGTCAGCAACGAGGGCGTGATCTCGGCCAGACTCGGCAAGGTGGCACTCGCCGCTGGCAACGCCATCACCCTCGACTTGGCCGGGGACGGCTTGCTCAATGTCAAGGTAAACGAGGGCGCGATGAACGCACTGGTTCAAAACGGTGGTTTGATCCAAGCCGACGGTGGCCAGGTGCTGTTGACAACTCAGGCCGCAGGAAGTCTGCTGCAAAGCGTGGTCAACAACACCGGCGTGATCCGGGCACAGACCATCGAGAACCACAACGGCACGATCAAGCTTCTGTCCGACATGCAAAGCGGCACTGTGAATATTGGTGGCACTTTGGATGCGTCCGGCACGGGCGCAGGGCAAACCGGCGGCAACGTCACGGCTACCGGCCAGCATGTGGGTCTGTTCGGCGGGCACATCAATGCCTCTGGGGACGCCGGCGGCGGGACGGTACTCGTCGGCGGTGGCTTCCAGGGCAACAACCCTGCCGTGCAAAACGCCTCCGCAACTTACATGAGCGCGGACTCCACGATTACGGCTGACGCCATCACCCATGGCAGCGGCGGCACCGTCGTGCTGTGGTCGAACGACTCGACGCGCGCTTACGGCGGCATCACGGCGCGCGGCGGCGCGCAGGCTGGCGACGGTGGACTGATCGAAACCTCCGGCCACTGGCTGGACGTGGCTGGCATCAACGTCAATGCCGGCGCGTCGAACGGCAAGCGCGGCATGTGGCTGCTCGACCCGGCGGATGTGACGATTGCTCTCCTAGGGGATGGTGGCTCGACGAACACCGGCGGCGTCTTCTCACCGAACCCTGGTGCGAACTCGTCCAATATAAGCGTCTCCGAACTCGTTACCGCTCTGATCGCCACCGACGTCACCATTACCACGACAAACACTGGCACAAGCGGAAGCGGACTTGGCGATATCAACGTAAACGCGGCGATCACGTGGAACGGAGTCACGGGCACCAATGCGGCGACGACGCTGACGTTGGTCGCGTCTCGGAACGTCAATATCAACCAGACAATCACCGCCACCCATGGAAACCTGGTGGTGTGTTGTGGACAAGATGTCAACGTGAACGCAGCGATCTCGACGACCGATGGAAGCGTTTTATTGGCCGCTGGACGCAATGTAAATATGAATGGGGCCATGACAACGATCCGTGGAAACATTGCAATGTGCGCCGGAAACGGTGTAAACGTGAGTGCGGCCATCTCACTGACCAATGGCAGCAGCATTCCCGCTGAGAGTCTCGCCAGCCTCGGCGTGCGACGCGGCCTGACATTGATGGCGGGTACTGCTGGTACTGGACCGGGGGTTGCCGGCGGTACCGTGGTCTTGACTTCAGCCCCTGGCGCCATTGCGGTCACTGGGGCCGATGCGACCGACGCACCGGTCAACATTTTCTACAACCCGACCTCATACTCGGCGCCGACGGACTATTTGGCTACAGGCAAATTCACATTAGTCGCCACACCGCTGTTTCAACACATGTTGGTGTACCCCGAAGTGCAGAACCAGACCCAAGGCGGCTCCCCGACGGCAACCTTCACAGGATTGTTGAAGGCTGACCCTTCCGGCGTGACCCCTGCCGGCGTCACGCTGGGTGGTGCCGGTACTGGAAATTTCGATTCCTCGACCACCTTAGGGACGACGCCAGTCACATTTACCGGCTTTACCCTTGCTGGGGCAAATGCTGCTAACTTTGCCCTCCCGGTTTCTTGCTGCGCGCCTAGGGTCTCGAAGACAACCGGGAATATCATCGCGACTCCAACTCCAACTCCAACTCCAACTCCAACACCAACACCAACTCCAGTCATTTCCCAGCCAAGTGCAACGCCGCCGAGCGAGACCTTGGTCGTCGTCCCAGTCTGGATTCCTGAAATCGTGCCACCAAAAATGCCACCCGAACTGACCATCGTGCCGTCCAGGACACCGCCCGAACTGCTGACCCTTGCACCTCCCACCCCCACTTCAGTACCAGTACCAGTACCCGTACCAACACCGATTGCTGTGCCGGCTCCTCCGCCTGCCGATATACCTGTGCAGCCGGCACCTAAAAATTACAAGACTCCTTCTCGGCCGCCTAAACAGGATCGCAACTGATATCCCGAAATTCAAAGATACCTACTTTGTTAAACGTAATAGGAGACATGCAATTAAACATTGAAGTCTATATATATATATCAATTTTGAGATCAGCGATTAAGCGACAGATTACGTGTTTTTTGTGAATCAACGCAGATTCAGTGTTTGGTATTAAAATCTGCCCATGACCACGATTAACTGCACCTCTTTGCTACGCTTTTGTTTAGGTTTGCTGATTGCCAGCTTAGCTGCCACGTCTTTTGCAACTAAAAAACCAGCTGCCGCTAAAAGCAAAGCGGCTACGGCAAAAGTGGTCAAGCAATCGATAGCAAAAGCAGCGAAGCCAGCAAAACCTTCGGTTGAAGATTGGGGGCCGGGTGCGATTCAAGGGTCGCATGTCAAGCGGGCGAATTTGAAGTTGGAAGCAGCGTCGCCTGAAGCGCGCCAAATGGCGGATTGGGTGGTCGATTCGGGTGACAACAGAAATATGCCTTTTGTCATTCTTGATAAAAAAGATGCTAGGGTCTATGTTTTCCACCCACATGGCGGTCTGCGTGGTGCTGCTCCTGTACTTTTAGGTATCACGGTGGGCGACGACTCCTTTCCTGGCGTGGGCAACAAGCCTTTGTCACAGGTGTTGCCAGAGGAAAAAACCACGCCAGCGGGACGTTATTTGGCGGCATCTGATAAAAATATCAAAGGTGCAGACATCGTTTGGATTGACTACGACAGTGCGGTTTCGTTTCACGCAGTTGTCAAAGGCAAACCTGAAGAGCGACGTGCTGAACGCTTGACCTCACCTTTGCCAAGCGAACGGCGTATTTCTTTCGGTTGCGTCAATGTGCCTGTGAATTTCTTCAAGACGGCGCTGCATGCCTCGTTCAAAAAATCCGATGGCATGGTTTACGTCTTACCTGAAACGCGTTCAGTCAACCAAGTTTTTGCGTCTTTTTATGACGTCAATCAGAAAGAGAAGTTAGCAGCAGCTGCTCAAGATGACCCGATTGCACAGTTTGCCGCGCCGACAAAAATCTCGGAATAACTCTGTAAAAATAGGCTTTAAACCAAGCCAAACGCGCCAAGTAACGCCCCTGCACCCAGCAGCCACAACAGGTGAATTTTAGTTTTCCACACCAAAAGCATACAAGTGACTGCTAGCAACCACAGCGGCCAGTCTTTGGCTGGCTGGCTGTGACCAGCAATCAACAACCAGCCTGTAGCTATCAACAAGGCAATCACGATAGGCGCCATGCCTTGCTTGAAAGCACGGACGATGCGCAACTCGCGGTTTTGGTGACCCCAGCGAGCCGCCATAAAAGTCAGCGTGGTGCTGGGCAACATGATGCCGAACATGGTGACGAACACGCCAAATAACGCATAAACCAAACCCATCCAACCCGCCTGCAAACCGCCGCCCGCATTCAAACCTACATTCCAACCCATCAGCGCGACAAACAACACATTGGGCCCAGGTGCAGCTTGCGCCAGTGCAACGCTAGAGGTGAACTGCGCGTCCGTCAGCCAATGCTGCTCCGTCACCAGATAGCGGTGCATGTCTGGCGCAGTCGTGATCGCACCACCTACGGCCAGCAGTGACAATGCAGCGAAGTGAGTGAACAGGTTCAACCAGTCGGCAGCGGTTAAATTCAAAATCATGCTGCATCTCCCTTATTGGCTTGCTCAATCGCACCAATTTGTCGATAAGCCCACAGCGTCGCCACCGCTCCCAAACCAAGCAACACCCAAACCAGCGGTATTCTGAATATCGCAATTGCTACAAATGTTATAGCTGCTAAGGCAATACATACGCTGGCTGACATCACATTTGCCTTCAGTGCAGAGACCAGTCGCAGCCCTACCGCCGCAATCAAGCCCGCAGACACAGCACCCATACCTTTGAGCGCGCCCTGCGCCATCGGCAAATCAGCCACGCTGGCAAACAGGGCGGCAATGACCAAAACCACCAGCAGCGGAAAAGCCAAAATCCCCGCCAATGCCGCCAAGCCGCCGCGCAGCCCAAAATAACGATCACCAATCATCAGCGCCAGATTCACCACGTTGGGACCGGGCAAAATCTGCGCAACCGCCCAGTCTTCGATGAATTCTTCGTTGGTCAACCAGCGTTTTTCATCGACCAACACCCGCTGTACCACCGCCAAAACCCCACCAAAACCCTGCAAAGCGAGCCAAGTCATGGACCAGAACAGGTCAGCGCAGGAAGCTGGTTGGGGACGAATGACGGGTTGAGGGGTGATTGGGGAAGAAGTTTCAGAGACGTCAGGCATGTCGCAATCTTAACCTTACAGAGTACGAAATTAGGACAAAACCGCGTAAAACCTTACACTAGGGAGTTACCCTCAGTCAGTTTACATATCCCCAATGAACGCCTCAGTCGACGTATCTTTATTCGCACGCGCCGCCAAGCCGCTTTCCAGCTACAAAAAGTACTGGGCGGCCCGCTTTGGCATGGCCAAGTTTTTGCCGATGAGCCGTGCGGAAATGACCGCGTTAGGATGGGACAGCTGCGACATCATTTTGGTGACGGGCGACGCCTACGTCGACCACCCCAGCTTTGGCATGGCCGTGATCGGCAGGATGCTGGAAAACCAGGGTTTCCGTGTCGGAATCATCGCCCAACCCGACTGGCAAAGCGCCGAGCCTTTCAAGGCGCTGGGCAAACCCAATTTGTTCTTTGGCGTGACGGCAGGCAACATGGACTCCATGATCAACCGCTACACGGCGGACCGAAAAATCCGCAGCGACGACGCCTACACCCCCGGCGACATCGGCGGCAAGCGCCCCGACCGGGCAGCGATTGTCTACAGCCAGCGCTGCCGTGAAGCGTGGAACGACGTGCCGATTATTTTGGGCGGCATCGAAGGCTCGCTGCGTCGCATCGCGCATTACGATTACTGGAGCGACAAAGTGCGCCGCTCCGTGGTGGTGGACGCCAAATCTGACCTGCTGCTGTACGGCAATGCCGAACGGGCGATTGTCGAAATTGCTCACCGCCTGGCCGCCAAAGAGCCGATTACGTCGATCACCGACGTGCGCGGCACCGCGTTTGTGCAGCGCAGCAGTGTGGAAGGCTGGTTTGAGATCGACTCCACCAGCGTAGACGAAGTGGGTCGTGTGGATCAGTTGGTGAACCCCTACATGATGAGCGCCGACGTGGCACGTGAACAGGGCGGCACCTGCGTGCAAGACCCGGCTGCACCTGACGCGAAAATCGGCCTACTGGACGGAGCGATCAAACCACTCAAGTTCGTGGTCAATCCTAATTTGACCCACAAAAACAACATGGTCAAAACGGCACGTGACAAAACCGTCATCCGCCTGCCCTCTTTTGAGAAAGTTAAATCTGACGCCGTGCTTTACGCCCACGCCAACCGCGTGCTGCATCTGGAGACCAACCCCGGCAACGCCCGCGCGCTGGTGCAAGCCCACGGCGAAGGGACGACAGCGAAAGACGTGTGGATCAACCCGCCGCCAATCCCGCTGACCACGGCCGAGATGGATTTGGTGTTCGATCTGGGCTACGCACGCAGCCCGCACCCGAGCTACGCAGACGCCAATGGCAGCCATGACCACAGCACCAAAATCCCCGCGTGGGAAATGATTCGTTTCAGTGTCAACATCATGCGCGGCTGCTTTGGCGGCTGCACGTTTTGCTCCATCACCGAGCATGAAGGCCGCATCATCCAAAGCCGCAGTGAAGACTCGGTCATCAAGGAAGTTGAGGCGATTCGCGACTCGGTCAAAGGCTTCACAGGCACGATCTCTGACCTAGGCGGCCCAACAGCCAATATGTACCGCATCGGCTGCAAAACCCCCGAGATTGAAGCCGCCTGCCGCAAACCGAGCTGCGTCTACCCCGGCATTTGCCCGAACCTGAACACCAGCCACGCCCCGCTGATCAACATGTACCGCCGCGCCCGGGCGCTCAAAGGCGTGAAAAAGATCCTGATCAGCTCCGGCCTGCGCTACGACCTGGCCGTGCAAAGCCCCGAATACGTCAAAGAACTGGTGACCCACCACGTCGGCGGCTACCTGAAAATCGCCCCCGAGCACACCGAGCAGGGCCCGCTCACCAAGATGATGAAGCCAGGCATCGGCAGCTACGACAAGTTCAAAACCTTGTTTGAAAAGTACAGCGCCGAGGCGGGCAAAAAGCAGTACCTCATCCCCTACTTCATCGCCGCCCACCCCGGCACGAGTGACGAGGACATGATGCATTTAGCCATTTGGTTAAAAAAGAACGGTTTCCGCGCCGACCAGGTGCAAACCTTCTATCCATCGCCCATGGCCACCGCCACAACGATGTACCACACCAACAAAAACCCCCTGCGCAAAATCACCCGCGACAGTGAAACGGTCGATATCGTGCGCGGCGACAAACGCCGCCGCCTGCACAAAGCCTTCCTCCGTTACCACGACGCCAACAATTGGCCGCTGTTACGCGAAGCCCTCAAAACCATGGGCCGCTCTGATTTGATAGGCAACGGCAAACACCACCTCATCCCCACCTTCCAGCCGCTCAACAGCACCGGCTACACCAGCGCGCGTAAAAAGAATTCGACGTCTGATTCGGGAACGTCTGCTGCGCTGAATGTGCAGGCTAAGCCGGGTCGCATTTTGACCCAGCATACCGGCTTGCCGCCTCGGGATAATGGGTCTAAGGTGTTTAAGGCTGGGAAACCGAGAAAATAGTGAAAATCGTGGCTTACCAAGCCCAAAATGATTTACTTATGAATACTGATTTAAAGTTAGTGGTAGCGTTTATTTGTGATGGAATAAAGATTAACTACTATCAACAAAGATCCAAAGATACTATATATCTTGAAAAAGAGTATCTATGTGCGGTTGACAATGATGGCAAAGAACTATGGAGCTACATACCGCCAAATGATGAATTTGATCAGCCAATATGGATGGGTGGAGCTGAAGCAACCTTAGATAATAAGTTCGTACACGTTGGGCAAAGCAATAATCGCCAACTAAAAATAGATCCTCATACTGGACGCATTTTTTCAAATATATACCAGCATACTTAGATGCAAGTAGCATACAACTACAATCATAAAGCATAGCACCTTAGGCAATAAATACGCCGGCTACAGCCAAATTTACCCTCTAAATAGAGCACCCTTTGCCCACCATCCTACAAATCAAAGTCAAACCCAACGCTATTCAAAGCAGCTTGACGCAGGCGGAGGATGGGACTTGGGTGGCGCAGATAAAATCGCCGCCTGTAGATGGCAAGGCTAACCTTGAATTAATTGACTTGGTAGCCGCACAGATGGGTTGTGCGAAGGCTGCGGTGAGCATAAAAACTGGATCTTCCGGGCGGGTGAAACTGGTAAGGGTTGAGGATTAATACCCATATATACTGTACGAATTATCAGTACAATTATTAGCACTCGCAATAAAAACTGAAATCATTGTATGAACAACCACCGCATAAAACCAAAATCAAATCGACAAAATATATCAATTTGATATAATTATCCGTGCACATCATCTCCATCAGAATGCTTAGAGAATTTTGGCTGAAGCATCCGACTGCTGAAAGCGTGTTGCGAGAGTGGCATACCGTGGTAGAAAACACGGATTTTAGAGATTTCAGCCATGTGCGCGAGTTCTTTAACAGTGCGGATTACGCTGCGCCGTACACGATTTTTAATGTTGCAGGTAACAACTTTCGACTGGTGGTCATCGTCAGATACAGTTTTAAGAGGGTCTATATTCATAAAGTGATGACGCACCGCGAATATGACGACTGGAATAAGCTCTACAGAAGAGGGAAAACATAATATGCAAGCAACTCAAACCCAATTCAACATTCAAAACTTGCAAGCTTCTTGGCAAGCTTTTGATGCCATGGCGCACCTTCGCCCTATTCACTCTGAGGCCGATTTTGAACGCATGTCTTCAATGATGAACGCGCTGTTGGACGATGTGGGTGACGACGAAGAGCACCCTTTGTCTGGCCTGCTCGAATTGGTCAGTGATTTGATCCATCGCTACGAGCAAACGCATCACGCCATTGAAGCCGCCGCGCCCAAAGACGTACTGCGCTTCTTGATGGAATCGCGCGGGCTCAAGCAAGATGATTTGTCCACCCTTGTGCCACAAAGCAACCTATCAGCTATTTTGGCGGGTAAACGCAAAATCAGCGCTGCGCTGGCGGGTAAGCTGGGTAAATACTTCGGAATCAGCGCAGCGGTGTTTGTACCTGCTTAAATATGCATCTAGTCGGCGTATTTATTGCCTAAGGTGCTATTAAATTTATAGTATATTTCAATTCAAATGAACCAACACGCCGATACCTACTTCACCGCCGGCTGCGGACGCTGCGCCAAGGGCGGCACGCCTGCCTGCAAGGTCAACACTTGGGCTGCAGAACTGGCGGCTTTGCGGGGTTTGGTGCTGGACGCTGGGTTGACTGAGGAATGCAAATGGGGCGTGCCTTGCTATACCTCCGATAAAAATAACATCGTTTTAATTCACTCATTCAAAGAATATTGCGCACTGTTGTTTATCAAAGGCGCTTTGCTGAAGGATGCCAAGGGGATTTTGATTCAGCAAACCGAGAATGTGCAAGGCGGGCGGCAGCTGCGGTTTACGGATGTTCATGAGATAACCAAGCTGAAACCTACCATCAAAGCCTACCTGCAAGAAGCCATTTCGGTGGAAAAGGCAGGTTTAAAAGTAGCCAAAAAAGAAACGGCAGAATTTGCCATGCCGGAAGAGTTTCAAGCAAAATTGGACACATCCCCAGCCCTGAAAACCGCTTTTGAAGCGCTCACACCGGGGCGGCAACGTGGGTATTTGCTGCATTTTGCTGCTGCCAAACAATCCAAAACCCGAGAAGCTCGGATTGAGAAATGCACACCGCAGATTTTGAAAGGTAAGGGTTTGCTGGATTCATGAGTAAGCTTTTACCCATCGCCACCCTGCTTTATTGGCTTGATTTACTTGGCGTGGCTGTTTTTGCCACGAGCGGAACGCTGGCTGGGTTGGCTGCACGCTTAGATATATTGGGGGTTCTGGTGCTAGCTTCTAGCACGGCTGTGGGCGGCGGTACGATTCGGGATGTTTTGCTGGGTCGTTACCCCATTTTTTGGATCAAAGACTCTGGGCCTATTTATGCCGTTTTAGCGGCTACTGCATGTACATTAATTTGGGTTCATTACCGCCCAATTCCTATGAATGCGCTGTTGATTGCCGATGCACTCGGGCTGGCGTTGTTTGCCATTTCAGGCGCTCAAGTTGCCGAAAAAGCGGGTTGCCGCTTGCCTGTGGTTGTGCTGATGGGCACGCTGACAGGTGCTGGTGGCGGTGTTTTGCGGGATTTAATGTCTGCAAAAATCCCGCTGATTTTGCGGCAGGACATTTATGCATCAGCCGCTATTGCTGGCATTTTGGTTTACGCACTGCTGCGCAAAGCAAATGTACCCACGGCCGGAGCGTTTGCAGCAGGCTTTTTAACGGTTGCTTTCACCCGCTTAGCGGCCATCAACTACGGCTTAGAGTTGCCTGTATTTTCGTTGCCGCAATAAAACGCTTTAAACCCAGTTTTTAATCTTGTCCACAACCATGTCTAAAACAACTTTACCTACAACGACACCTGTTTTAATCGCCGGAGGGGGCCCTGTTGGGCTTACTTTAGCCGCGTTACTTGCCAGTTTTGGCATACGCAGCGTGGTGATTGAAAACGACCCGTCTTACTGCACCGGCAGCCGGGCGATTTGTATGTCGCGGCGCTCGCAGGAGATTTTGGGCTGGGTGGGTGCGGACAAGCCGCTAGTAGCGAAAGGCTTGTCATGGGTGGGTGGGCGCAGTTATTACCGCGACACCGAGGTGCTGCACTTCCAAATGCCCAACGACCCCACGCAGCGTTTTGCGCCTATGGTGAACATTCAGCAGTATTTTGCGGAGCAATATGCACACGAGGCCGCTCAAAAATATGGTGATTTGGTGGCTGTGCGCTGGAATTGCACCGTAAAAGCGGTTCGAGAAATCAAAGACGGCAATGAAGTCGATGTCGTCGACGCTGACGGCCAAACGCAAACCATCCTTGCCGATTGGCTGGTCGCCTGTGACGGTGGCCGCAGCACCGTGCGCGAGCAGTTGGGCTTGCAGCTGCAGGGCATGCAGTACGACGGCAAATATGTGATTGTGGATATCCGCCAAAAAACCCAGCGCGATGTCGAGCGGCTGGCTTGGTTTGACCCGCCTAGCAACCCTGGCTCGACCATTTTGATGCATCGCCAGCCTGAGGATGTGTGGCGGATTGACTACCAAATCCGCGATGAAGAAGACCCCGTGGAAGCCATCAAACCTGAAAACGTGCTGCCCCGCGTGCAAAGCCACCTAACGATGATTGGAGAAAACGAGCCATGGGAGCCACTTTGGATTTCGATTTACAACGCCAAATGCCTGAGTTTGGAGAAATACAGGCACAACCGCGTGCTGTTTGCGGGGGATGCAGCGCATTTGGTGCCGATTTTTGGCGTGCGCGGGTTGAACTCTGGGCTGGATGATGCGGGCAACTTGGCGTGGAAGCTGGCGTGTGTCATCAACGGCACGTCGCCAGAGAGCTTGCTGGACACCTATTCCACCGAGCGCGTGCACGCCGCGCATGAAAACATGGCTTTCGGCGCGAAAAGCACAGAATTCATGGCGCCGCCGAACTTTGCCTTCAAGCTGATGCGGGAGGCGACGCTGAAGTTGGCGCTGGCGGATGAAAAAGTGCGCTCGCTGATTAATCCACGGCAATCGACGCCGATTCATTACGTTGGCTCAGCTTTGAATGTGCCAGATGGTGATGCGTGGAGCAGCGAGTTAACCGCACCGGGCATGCCGATGCCAGAGGTGTTGCTTGAGGACGGATCGCATTTGACGCAGCAGTTTGGTAAAAGCTTTGTCTGCATCTTCTTGGGAACGGCTTTAGAACAGTCAAAACAGATCAATTTAGAGCAAAACAGCATCAAACTTTGTAGCATCTTAGGCAATAAATACGCCGGATACAGCCAGTTTGGACTAATAAATCCGAGTGAATCAGCCCTGATATTGGTACGACCAGACGGCTATGTGATGGGGCGCTGGAAAGGCTCAGACGTTGCGCCTGTGTTGGCTGCGATGAAGCAAACGGGAGTGACTTTATGACTCTACAAAATTTGCAAAATAATCCGCAAACCATGTCGCCCCAAGACTTAGACCAAACCTACACCGCCCTGTGCAACGCCCTCGCAGACGTGGGGGAAGCGCAAGCACAGTCGTTTTTAGCGATGCTCAGCTTGTCTTTGATAGCCCACAGCCCAAACGCTGAGCAGGTGCTGACCTTGATTGCGCAGGCAAAAGAGCAGTCTAAAAGCGACTAGGAAATTTGATTTACATTAGTGGCATCGGTAGCATGCTAACTTTGTAAATTAAAACCTATGACGCCAAACCCACTCATCATCACCGTTGCACCCAACGGCGCTTATAAATTAACCGCTGACCACGCTGCCGTACCTTTAACAGCGTACAGCTTGGCCGCAACAGCCAAAGCCTGCTTGGACGCTGGCGCTGCCATGCTGCACATGCACATCCGTGATGCACAGGGCAAACACAGTTTGGATGTACAGGGTTATCGCGATGCGCTACAGGTAGTCAAAGCTGCCGTGGGCGACGAGATGGTGCTGCAAATCACCAGCGAAGCGGCAAAGGTGTACCAAGCGCCTGAGCAGATCGCCATGGTGCAGGCCTTGAGACCCGAAGCTGTGTCGGTAGGACTGCGTGAGCTGGATCAACCCGCTATAGGCGACGCTGGATTGGCGCAGTTTTTCGGCTGGCTGGCGCGTGAACGCATCATGACGCAAGTGATTTTGTACGACGTGGCCGATTTGCAGCGCTGGCAACAGTTGCGCGATAGCGGTGTAATTCCCGATGCACCATGGTTTTTACTGTTCGTATTGGGTCGTTACACGGTGGGGCAAACGTCCAGCCCGCTGGATTTAGTACCTTTTGTGCATGCTCACACGGGTATAGAGCCGTGGGCGATGTGCGCTTTTGGCGCGACGGAGCATGCCTGCGCGGCGGCGGCGGCGGCGCTAGGTGGCCATGCACGTGTGGGGTTTGAAAACAACCTGTTGCTCAAAAATGGGCTAGTAGCGCCAGACAATGCTGCTTTGGTGCAGCAAGTTGTCCAAGTTGCAGCCAGTTTAGGGCGCCCAATTGCGACGGCGCATGACATTCGCCAGCGTTTTGCTGCAGCATAATTTTTTTAAAAAAAACCTTTTTTTATATATCAACCGGAGACAACCATGAAACGCCAACTTTTTCTGAAAACTGCGATGCAAGTGAGCATTGTCACCGCACTGTCCGCTCTGGCATGGCTACCTGCCGCCAGCCAAGCGCAAGATGCGTACCCCAGCAAGGCCATCCGCTTCGTCGTGCCCTACCCACCTGGCGGCCCGACTGATTTGATGGCTAGGTTGCTGCAGGGCGAACTACAAACAAGGTTGGGCGTGACTGTGATGATTGACAACAAAGCTGGCGCAGGTGGTAACGTTGGCAGTGCTGATGTGGCGAAACAAGCACCCGCAGACGGCCATACCATTTTGCTGGCTGCCAGTGGCCCGATGGCTGTGAATTCGACGTTGTACAAAAGCATGCCGTTCAACCCTTTGACTGAGCTTGCGCCTGTCATTCAAATCTCATCTTTCCCGCTGGTGCTAGAGGTACACCCCAAAGTGCCAGCCAAAACGGTGACAGAGCTGGTTGCTTATGCCAAAACGAACAAAAAAGATTTGAGCTTTGCCTCCGCTGGCAACGGCACGCCGCAACATTTGGCGGGCGAGCTGTTCAATACCCAAGTGGGTACTGAAATTGCGCACATACCCTACAAGGGTGCTGGCCCCGCATTGAATGATTTGCTAGGCGGCCAAGTGCAGGTGATGTTTGATATTTTGGGCAGCTCATTGCCGCACATTCAGTCCGGCAAGTTGGTTCCTTTGGCGGTCACGTCTGCCAAACGCAGCCCACAATTACCCAACGTACCTACTATGGCGGAGGCCGGATTGGCTGGTTACGAATTTACAGGTTGGCATGGTATTGCGGTTCGTAATGGAACGCCCGCGCCTGTCATCGAGAAGTTGAACAGCACCTTGAACGCCATTTTCAAAGAGCCGGAGTTCCGCAAGAAGTGGGAAGCCATAGGCACAACCGTCGTTGGTGGTACTGCTGTTCAATTTGGTGATTTAATCAAGCGGGACACCGTGCGCTTAGGCAAAGTGGTGAAAGACGCTGGCGTGACATTAGACTAAATTTAAAATTGGGGATTGGCGAAAATCTGTCAAACACCCATCAAATACGCCTGTAGCCGGCGTATTTGATGACTTATTAGCTATTTTTAATATAGCAAGTTTATGCTGGTGGCAAAAGCACTTTGTCAACCACGTGAATCACACCGTTATCTGCATCTAAGTTGCCCTGAATGATGCGGGAGGTGCGACTACGACCATCGGTGATGGTCAATGAGCCGGCAATGTTGTCAACTTTCAGCGTCGCACCTTGTACGGTTTTAAGCGGGGTGTTCAGCGGAATATCACCGAAGTTGATCTTACCCGGGAGCAGGTGATATGTCAGAACCGCTGTCAGCAAAGCTTTGTTGGCAAAGAGCTGGTCTTTGGTCATGCTTAATTCGGCAAGCGCCGCTACAAAAGCTGCATTGTTAGGTGCAAACAAGGTGTAAGAGGTGTTGGCTTGGAATGTTGCCTCCAAATTGGCGGCAACGATAGCGTCGCCCAGCACACTCAAATCAGTGTTGCTTCGCACCAATTCAAAAAGATCTTTGTTTATATCTGAGTTGCCACCACAAGCGGTCAGTAGCGTACTGGCTGAGACGGCTGCGATGCCGCTCATGAGGAGAATATTTCTGCGTAACATGGTAGGTTCCTTGATGTTGAGTAGATTTAAAAGTCAGAGAGAACTTTCAATGTAGACCTATCATGCATGGGGTACAAGGGCTTGGCGCAGTAGAGAAGTAACCAGGATTTAGAACGTGTATTCAATTGCACTGAAGCAAAGAAAAGCGCCTACAAAGTGTGTCGGCGTGGTCTCACAACAACTTCAAAAATGGGGTGGTTGTTTTTAAAAGTTGCGCCATGTGATGAAGAGTTTCTACACTTTTTTTGAATCCGTCTATGCATCGCGGCCATTGGCAAAATGGTCGAATTACAGCAAAGAAAAACCTACTCAAAGCCTTACTTCTAAAATTTGCGAAACGTTGCATTTGCTGCATCACGAGGTGTCGCACACTTCTTACGCTTGGTAACAAGAAACGTCACTGCATGTGCTCGTAACTACACGACCCAAGCGCCATCCCGGTAAATCACTTGGTCATCTAGCGCGACCTGCTCTGCCACTGCAAAAACATCGATGTGATAAGTGCCATCGCCACGTTTGAAATTGGGTTTACCGTAGACGCCGTGTTTTGCGCCTAGCGACAAATGCACACCGCACATGCGCTCGTAGCTGCCTATGTCGCTGACGGTGCGGGTTTGGGTAAACGCGCGGTTGAGGCCAAAGCCGAGTTCGCGCAACCAAACAACTTGCTCCTCTGCTCGGATATTGGCCAGCACGGTGTCAAATTCTGGTGTGCTGTCTTCAGTGCCAACGACTTGGCCTTTGTCAACAATCAAGGTGATGGGTTTGGCGGGGCGATTGACTTTGAATGATGTATCGCCAAAGGCATGAATGCGAACGCGGCCATGCACGGCCTCAAGGTCTTTTGCCTCGGTAAACACTTCACCAATCGGGAACTGCCCGCCTACATTGGGCATGTCGCTGTAGTCGCCTACATTGAGTTTGGCGGATTCAAATGACGAGCCAAAAACCAGTCGCGCGTCTGGGAACTGCGTACCGCCACTGTCCAACCAGCCGCCTTTGGCGTTGTCGATAGCGGTTTTGAGTCCATGCCCAGTACCCCGAAAATACGCCGCATTGTAAGCCAAAGCATCGATGTAATAGCCCACCTCAGCGCCTTGCATACGTGTCAAATGCACATGCTCGATTACTTTGAGACCGCGTTTGAACAGCTCCACGCGGATTCGAAATGCCTCTAGCCTGAAATTGGTGGATTGCACCAATACGACTAAATCAGATGCTTTCAAAGCCGCAAAGATGCTCAGTACGGCCTCAGGCGTGTGGGTGGCAAAATCGATGAATTGTGCGTTCGGTAGGCAATGTCGGTAGGCATCAGTCAAGATGCAGGCAAGCTCACAGCGGGTGTCAAACACCACGACAGCCTTGTGTTGAGGACTGTGAAGAAAGACTTGGGTCAATAAGTCGTTGATGTTTTTTTCAGCTGTGTCCTTCATATTTTTAATTCATATTTTTACTTAGCTGGCGCTTGAGCTGATAGTGCAGCCTGTGCCAATCGCACAGCTTCGTCAACAAAGCTATAAACCTCAAGCGGTATGCGTCCATTTGGGCCAAGCAAGGCCTTGTTGCGGTACTGCCCCACGCGCACCACCACGAGTTGCAGCGACGGCACCACAATCACGTACTGACCCTGATGCCCTTGCAAAGAGTAAAACGGGTGCTTGTAGTTCCAGTCCATCCACAGCGAATGGCCGTAATAAGGTTGCAAATCTGGCTTGCGCATGCGTTCTACAAAGGCTTTATCCAACAACTGTTTACCGCCCCATTGCCCATCTTGAAGCAGCAACTGACCTAATTTCGCGTAGTCTCTGGCAGTGGCGAAAATGCAGCAGTAGGTGCGCTCCATCCCGCCATCTTCACCGGCTCTGTCTAGGGTGTAAATGGCGTCTTGCTCCATACCTAGCGGCTGCCAAAGCGATTGCGATAAATGCTCGCTGACATTAGATTGCGGATTCTTTTTCTGAATCGCACGCTTCAATATCACGCCTAAAACTTGGGTTGAACCACTGCTGTATTCATATTCGCTACCCGGCTCACGTTCAAAATCTTGACCAAGTACGGCTTTTTCAGCGTCCGTGCCAAAGTAAAGGTTGGTGGTGACATTGAATGGCAGCTTGTAGTTTTCTGTCCAATCGTGACCTGCTTTCATGGCTGAAAGCTGCGATATTGTTGCCTTTGCGCCTCGCGCATTGTTAGCGTATTCTGGCAAAAATTGAGTGATGGGCGCATCAAAACTAGGAATCAAGCCTTGCTGCACTGCTAAGCCCACTTGCATAGTCGTCACAGTCTTTGCCATTGAAAACGAATTGGTTTTGGAGCTTTCGGTATACGGTGCAAAATAGGTTTCGTGCAGCAACTTGCCATTTTTGGTAACTACAAATGCTGCAGATTTGTATTGCTGCAGGTAGCTCAGTGTTGAACTGTTCAAGGGTTCTTTGTTAAACGCGGCGTCTTTGTCCCATGCAAGGGGTTGTGTTGTAGCGATTTTGCGCTGTGCGAAGTTGCCCGCATCGTCAATATGCGCTGTGGAATGCCCTTGCAGATAAGTGGCAGACAGCGCTTTCCAGAAATAGCCATGCCCTGTGAGCTGAATAGCCAATCCCGCTAAAACGAGAAATCCCAACAAACCCGTTGCAAAGCGTTTGATAAATTTTTTAGCCATGTTGGTTCCTTGTCCTATTTTTTGGTTTGATTCTTCGCATCATTTATTTGCTTAGCTTAGCTTTACTCAAAGCATTTTGCGTGATTTGCGCCAAGCTGCCACGGGTGGAGATCACCTCGGGGTCTAAAGTCACCTCTATCACCGTGCCCTGTGGGCGAGCCAGCGCTGCTAACAGTTCAGCTTCAAACTCGTGCGTATGGGTGATTCGCACACCCGCATAGCCGTATGCGCGCGCCAGACCCACAAAGTCGGGGTTACTAAGCTGGGTGCCGCTGACATTTTGCGGATATTCACGCTCTTGGTGCATGCGTATCGTGCCAAACATGCCGTTGTTGAGCAGCAAGACAATGCTTTTTGCACCTACTTGTGCGGCTGTGGCGAGTTCTTGCCCATTCATCATGAAATCACCATCACCCGCGATGGTAAAGGCGATACGTTTGCCGACGATAGCCGCAGCAATACCTGCTGGTACACCGTAGCCCATCGCGCCATTGGTCGGTGCAAGCTGAGTTTTGAAGCCTTTGGCCAAGCCGTGGTATTTGAAGAAACGGTGCAACCAGCTGGCAAAATTGCCTGCGCCGTTGGTCAGCACAGCATCTGCGGGTAAATGTTTTTGCAAGGTGGCGATGATGGCTGGCATGTCAATACTGCCTGGGAGTTGCAGCCCACCGTTGGCGGGGTCGACATTGGCCAGGTAATCATCATTGACCTGTTTCGCCCAAGATTGCCACGGCAAAGTGGGTGGTGCAGACAGAACTTCTAGCGACCTAGCTGCCGCACTCATACTGGCATGGATGGACAGATCAGCCTGATAAACACGGCCCAACTCTTCTGCACTGGCGTGAATGTGCACCAATTTTTGTGTCGATTTAGGCGCTTGCAGCAGCGTGTAGCCACCTGTGGTCATTTCCCCCAAACGCGGGCCGATGGCGATGACCAAGTCACTCTGTTTGATACGCGCCGCCAGTTTGGGGTTGATGCCAATGCCCACATCGCCAGCGTAGAGCGGGTGAAAATTATCAAACGTGTCCTGAAAGCGAAAGGCATTGCCCACCGGCAGCGACCAGTTCTCAGCAAAACGTTGCAAGGCTTGCGCGGCCTGTACCGTCCAACCGCCACCGCCTGCTATGACGAAGGGACGCTCGGCTTTCAGCAGCATTTCGCGCAAGGTACGCAAGCTTCCAGGGTCGCTCCAAGCCTCTGCGGGCGTGACTTTGGGCAAAGGCTGTGCATCCACCATCTGCGTTAGCATGTCCTCTGGCAGCACCACAACGACAGGGCCAGGGCGGCCATTCATGGCCGTGGCGAAGGCGCGGGCGACGTATTCGGGGATCCGTTTTGGATCGTCAATACGCTCTACCCGCTTGGCCATGCCGCCTGTGGATGGGCCAAAAAAGCTGAGGTAATTGACCTCTTGGAACGCCTCACGGTCACGCGTGTCACTGGCGACGTCGCCGACAAACAGCACCATAGGCGTGGAATCCTGAAAAGCTGTATGCACACCAATCGAAGCATTGGTCGCGCCTGGTCCGCGCGTCACGAAGCACACGGCAGGGCGACCGGTCAATTTGCCCGCAGCCTCAGCCATAAAAGCTGCACCGCCTTCTTGCCGGTTAATCACAAATTTGATGTCATCTTTGTAGGCATGAAAACCGTCTAAGACGGCTAAAAAACTCTCTCCGGGAACGCCAAAAGCGTGCGTCACGCCTTGGGCAACGAGGCATTCGACCAACAAGTGGCCTGCTAATTGTGTTGTCATGCTGTCCTGTCACTTATCTATTTTTGATTTTTATGCTTGTTTTGTTGGCGGCATTTTTTGATGTTCTACGCTTCTGGCAAAACCAATGCTGACCAACAGCACAAAAGCCACGGCGTATAGGCAAGCACTGTAAAGCTGCCGGTCCATCAAGACGCCAAAAATCAAAGGTGCCACAGCAAAGCCCACGTCAAAACCCGAGTAAACCGTACCATACATGCGACCAGATGCGCCCTTGGGCGTTGCATTTTTAACCATCATGTCGCGGCTGGGGTTGCCAACACCTACTACAAAACCTGTAGCAGCCAATGCAACCATGGTGCCGGTTGCACCTAAAATTCCAGTTGCACAAAGCACCAGTAAGAGTGAACCAACCGCATAGCAAATCATGATGGCTTTGTCGCTGCTGATGCCTTTTTTAGTTTGGTTTGAGGCAATAAAACCCCCGACCAAAATACCCAATGCGCCGCATAACAAATAGGCGGTCAAAGTAAGCGTCGCCATTTCAAAGCTAACGCCATGCAGGGCTTTGAGGATGGGGACAGAGAAGCTTTGCACCATCGCCAATGTCACCGTAGAAAGTGCAAAAAAACCAAAACACCACCACACGACTGGGAGCTTTAGAAACGCAAAATCGCTTTCTTTTTTAATGCCATGTTTGTGGCTGTCATTTTTTGCATCTTGGCGAACCACCTCAGTCAAAAAACTCTCGCGGTTAAGCCACAGAACCAACAAAACTACGGCATACAGCAATGCGGCTACCAAATAAGCGTTTCGCCAACCCACCCAGGATGTCAAACCAAGATAAAACAAGGGCGCAAGCGCCCAACCCAGACTGCCTGAAATGCCGTGGGTGCTGAAAGCATGCCCCAAGCGTGCTGTTGACACGCGCTGGTTCAATATAGTGAAATCGCAGGGGTGAAACGGTGAATTTCCCAAGCCGGCCAAAACTGCAGCAACAATCAACCAACTGTAGCCTTGGGCTGACGCAGCCACCAGCGCCGCCAATAGAAACACGCCAATGGCAGAAAACAGCACAGGTCGTGCGCCCACGCGATCTACCCAAAACCCCGACAGGGCTTGCCCGACGCCAGACACAACAAAAAAGACGGTGACCAAGAATCCCAATTGCGAGAAACTCAGGGCAAACTCTTTTTGAAAAACTGGAAACAAAGGTACCAGCAGCAAGTGCGAGAAATGCGAGATGGCATGCGCCATGCTCACCAAGCCGATGATTTTGGCATCTTGCCTAAGCGGAATAGGGTCGGGAGCAGGCTTGAAATCAACCGTAGCAGCTAAAGTGTCAGTACTCATGCCACGATGATAACAAGCCTGCCTAGGCTGTGCTGTCTCCTAAATATGCACTGATTTATTTGAAAACGAACTGCCCTGGCGCATGAATCGGATCTACGCTCACGGCAATGCTGCTCTTGGGCAAGAATTTCCCTTCCAAAATCAACTTGGAAAGTGGGTTTTCAATGCGTTGCTGGATCGCTCGTTTCAACGGACGCGCACCAAACACCGGATCGAACCCAACTTTCGCCAATTCAGCCAAGGCAGCCGCTGACACATCCAAGGTCAACTCCATCTTATTCAGGCGCGCTTGCAAGATTTTGAGCTGAATGGCGGCGATGGATTGAATTTCTTTCACACCCAAGGCATGGAACACAACGGTTTCGTCAATGCGGTTCAAAAACTCGGGGCGGAAATGGTCTTTCAACTCGTCCCATACCGCATCTTTGATCTCATCGTAGGGCTTGCCAACCATGGCTTGGATTTTGTGCGAACCGATGTTGCTGGTCATCACGATCACGGCGTTTTTGAAGTCCACAGTGCGACCCTGGCCATCGGTCAAACGGCCATCATCCAACACCTGCAAAAGCACGTTGAACACATCGGGATGGGCTTTTTCAACCTCATCCAGCAAAATAACGCTGTAAGGTTTACGGCGCACAGCCTCGGTTAAATAACCGCCCTCCTCGTAACCCACATAGCCCGGTGGCGCACCAATCAAACGTGCAACGCTATGCTTTTCCATGAACTCGCTCATATCGATACGAATCAAATGGTCTTCAGAGTCAAACAAAAAGCCGGCCAATGCCTTGCACAGCTCGGTTTTACCCACACCGGTAGGGCCAAGGAATAAGAACGAGCCGGTTGGGCGGTTCGGGTCAGACAAGCCAGCACGCGAACGGCGAATCGCATTCGCCACAGCGGTGATCGCTTCTTCTTGACCCACCACACGGTCATGCAGTTTGACTTCCATTTGCAAGAGCTTGTCGCGCTCACCTTGCATGAGTTTGCTCACCGGGATGCCCGTCGCACGAGCCACAACTTCGGCGATTTCTTCTGCGCCGACCTGCGTACGTAACAACCTAGGTGCGGAGCCGCCACCTTTTTCTTCGACCGCTTGAGCTTCCTTCAATCGCTTTTCCAACTCAGGCAACTTGCCGTATTGCAGCTCGGCCACCTTGTTGAAATCGCCTTTGCGCTTCAGATCTTCGATCTGGAATTTGACCTTCTCCATGTCTTCCATGACCGTTTTAGAGCCCTGCGCCTGCGCTTTTTCAGCCTGCCAGATTTCGTCCAGGTCAGAAATCTCCTTTTGCAAGGTCAGAATTTCCTCTTCAATCAAACCCAAACGTTTTTGCGAAGCTTCGTCTTTTTCGCGCTTCACGGCTTCGCGTTCGATTTGCAGCTGAATCAAACGGCGGTCCAGTTTATCCATCACCTCGGGTTTGGAATCGAGCTCGATCTTGATTTTGGACGCAGCTTCGTCAATCAAGTCAATAGCTTTATCAGGCAAAAAACGGTCTGTAATGTAACGGTGGCTCAGTTCAGCGGCAGCCACAATGGCGGGGTCGGTGATTTGCACGCCGTGATGCACTTCGTATTTCTCTTGCAAACCACGCAAAATGGCAATCGTCGCTTCTACGGTCGGCTCTCCTACCAAGATTTTCTGGAAACGACGTTCCAAAGCTGCGTCTTTTTCGATGTATTTGCGATATTCGTCTAAGGTTGTAGCGCCCACGCAATGCAATTCACCTCGCGCCAAGGCAGGTTTGAGCATATTGCCTGCGTCCATCGCGCCCTCAGCTTTACCCGCACCGACCATCGTGTGCAATTCGTCAATAAAGACGATCGTTTGACCTTCGTCTTTGGCTAAATCTTTCAGCACCGTTTTCAGGCGCTCCTCAAACTCGCCACGGAATTTAGCACCTGCCAACAGCGCGGCCATGTCCAAGCTCAATACCCGTTTGCCTTTGAGCGATTCTGGCACTTCGCCCGCAACAATACGCTGCGCTAAGCCCTCAACAATGGCGGTTTTGCCAACGCCAGGTTCACCAATCAGCACAGGGTTGTTTTTTGTACGACGTTGCAAGACTTGAATGGCACGGCGGATTTCATCATCACGACCAATCACCGGATCTAACTTGCCCATACGGGCGCGCTCAGTAAGATCAACGCAGTATTTTTTGAGCGATTCACGCTGATCTTCTGCATCGGCGCTATCCATATTTTGACCACCGCGCACAGCGTCGATGGCGAACTCCAGCGATTTGCGGTTCATGCCGTTGGCTTTGGCCAACTTGCCCAAGTCGCCCTTGAAATCGCACAAAGCGAGCAGAAACAACTCGCTAGCGACAAACTGGTCACCCCGTTTCATAGCTTCTTTTTCGGTACTTTGCAGCAGACTGAGCAAATCGCGCCCCGGTTGCACCAGCTCCTGCCCTTGTACTTGCGGCAGCTTTTTAATCTGCTCATCCGTACCCGACAGCAAAGCCGTCACATTGACTCCCGCACGCTGCAACAGTGCTTTAGGCCCTTCGTCTTGGCGCAGCATTGCCGACAACAAGTGTGCTGGCTCAATGTAAGGATGATCCTGCCCCACGGCCAAGCTCTGCGCCTCGCTCAAGGCTTCTTGAAATTTAGTGGTTAGTTTGTCAGCACGCATGGTGTAAATCCTGAAAGAGTGTCCTGAAAATGTTCTGAATTACATCCTAATTAAGGATAAACCCGTAAATTTCAAGATTAGCGCTTTTGACTTAGATCATGTGTAGGACAAAGACGTCCAAATATTCAAATCACGGTGCTTTTTCAATTTCTGACGAAAATAGTGAGAATCCAGCGATTTTTTTGTAGTTCTCAGAAATTGCGCTCAATTCCTTTTGGCTGATAACATCATCAATATGACGAAACGGTTTGTCGCCAGCAAGTTCGTCAACCTTAATGTTGATGAAGTCAGGTGGCAAACTGCGGTTGGTTTGCACAATACGTGATGTTATTTCGCGGCGTTTGACTTCGTAACTTTGCAGTGAGGCAAGTGGGTCAGATTGGTGCGCCAGCTCGGTGGCCAGCGTACGCGCATCTATCAACGCCTGCGCCGAACCATTAGAGCCGCGCGGGTACATGGGGTGCGCAGCATCTCCCATCAAAGTAACTCGACCAAATGTCCATTGTGCAATCGGGTCTTTGTCCACCATGGGGTATTCCAGCACTTGGTCAGCGTTGCGAATCAATGCTGGCACATCTAACCAATCAAACTGCCAATCTTTGAAGATGGATATGAAGTGTTCAATCTTGCCGCCGCTGTTCCAGTCGTTCATATCGCGGCTATCGCCTTCGATTTCGGCCATCCAGTTGATGAGTTGATTACCATCGCCGTCAATGTCGTCAACAATCGGGTAAATCACCATTTTGCCGGTTTTGATGGAACCGATCCGCATATAACTCTTGCCCGTCAAGATCGGCTTATGGCGTGTTACGCCGCGCCACGTGTTGATATCCGCAAAAGCGAGTTTGTCGTTAGGGTAAAACTGTTTACGGATGGCAGAATGAATGCCATCACAAGCGATCACAATATCTGCTCGCACTGATGGTAACTGTGCGCCATCGGAGCCTTGTACAAAATTCACCATTGCACCCGCGCTGTCTTGCGTCACGCCGACACAGCGGTGGTTGGTATGAACGCGATCAGCACCCAAGCGCTTAACAACGGCATCAAACAAAATACGGTGTAACTTACCACGGTGAATGCCAAGTTCAGGCACGGCATACCCAGCGTGTCTGCCACGCGGTTCTTTGTAGATAAATTGGCCAAAACGATTGAAGAAAACGCTTTCTAAATTTTCAATGCTAACGGCTTCAAGCTCAGCCTGCAAACCTAACCCCGCTAACTCACGCATGGCATGTGGCAGCAATGTGATGCCAACGCCTAGCTCCTTTACGTCTGGCACCGATTCATACACATCGCAAAGCAAACCTTGTTGATGTAATGCCAGTGCAAAACCTAAGCCAGCTATGCCGCCACCGACGACTGCAATTCGAAAACTTTGAGGCATCTGATGTACGTTATAGGGGTTCAAAATTTCACTCTGCTGTGATGCCATTGCGTCGAATCACTTCGCCCCAGCGCGGATAGTCCTTGTTGACAAGTTGAGTCAATTCGTCTGTTGTTGAGGCACTTGCATCCATGCCTGCACGCTTGAGTAAATCAAAGATTTCAGGCTGTTTGATAATCGCTGAAATTTCGCTGTTTAAACGATTGACGACGGGTGCAGCAGTTTTGCTAGGTGCAAAAAAAGCATACCAAAGATCGACCTCAATGTCTTTGATACCCATTTCACCAAATGTCGCCACATTTGGCGCAACGGGGTGACGCTTTGGACTGCCCACTGCAAGCGCATTGAGCTTGCCTGCACTCACAAATCCTTGCGCAATATGCACAGGCAAAAAACCCACCATGATTTCACCCGACAAAATATCTTGTGTGTAACCCGCAGTGCCGCGGTAAGGCACATGCAGCATAAAAAGATTTGTTTTTGCCTTGAACAGCTCCATCGCCATATGGTGTGGTGTGCCAATGCCTGGCGAGCCAAAATTGATAAAACCTGGTTTTGCCTTAGCTTGACTCACCAAATCGTTCACTGTTTTGATGCCCGTTTTAGGGTTGCTCACCAGCATCAAAGTGCCCCAAGCTGCAAGCGACACCGATGAAAAATCTTTGGTTGGATTAAATGGCACGTTTTTATACAGCTGCGACGCCATCAGCATGGTGTTCGCGCCCATCAGCACGGTATAGCCGTCAGGGCTGGCTTTGGCCACAACATCGGCACCGATATTGCCACTCGCACCGGCCATGTTTTGTACGATGACGGGCTGTCCAAGCTTGTCACTCAGCTTAGGCGCAACGGCGCGTGCAATCGTGTCCATACCCGTCCCAGCGGTGAATGGCACAATGATTTTGATGGATTGTGTCGGCCAAGTTTGAGCATGCGATACCCACGCGGTCAATCCCAACGCACCCAAGACTGCTAGTTTCAATACATTGTTTTTCATGAAGTTACCTCTAAGCACTTTAAAAGCTCTTTAAATGTTGATTTTAAAAACACGTTGCGCATTGGTCTGAAAAAACTTCTTCTTGTCTTCATCACTCATTTGCATATTGTCCATGACAGCAACTTCATCTACGGCGTATTGGTACGGATAATCCATCGCGTACATCACACGGTCAACCCCTATGACAGATTGTGTGAATTTAATCGCAGGCTCCCACGCCACACCGCTGTTGGTAATGATGAAGTTTTCTTTCAAATAATCGCTGGGTTTTTTACGCAGTGGCTTGATGCTGTCGTAACGCTGTGATTTCACCGTCGCTTGGTGCATGTAATCTAATCGATAGGCCCAAAACGGCAGCGCCTCACCCATGTGGCCAATGATCATTTGCAGCTTGGGGAAACGGTCAAAGACGCCCGAGGTGATGATGCGCAGTGCATGCAAACCCGTCTCCACCCCAAAACCATAAATCGCACCATCTAAACCGCACTCTTGAAACGGAGCGATCATATTTCTGGGGAGTGAATTTGGGTGCAAATAAATTGGGACATCATGCGCTTCGGCCGCCGCAAAAATATCCCAAAATTTAGAGTCTGACAAATATTCGCCCTGCGTGTGTGAGTTGATGATGACCGAATGCATGCTCAGCTTACTCACGCCCCGCTCAATCTCTTTTGCAGCAGCGACAGGGTCTTGCGGTGCGACGGCTATCATTCCCGTAAAACGCGTTGGATGTCTTCGCACCGCCTCTGCTAATTGGTCATTCGCTAATTGGCTGAACGACACAGCCGTTGCCTTGTCCATCACCTGCACGCCAGGCGCAGTCAACGCGATGACTTGGTGGTCAATCCCCGCCTCGTCCATGTGTTGAAGCCGCTCTTGATCTAAATCGGTCAAGCAGCGCATGATGTGTGTGGCACGAGCACTCGGACTGCTCATGTAAAAACCCATCAAGCCTTTGAAACCAGGGTCCACGTCGTCTTTCGCAAGAATCTTACGGTAGATGTCCAACATCTCTGGTGGCGCAAATGCCTCCTCAGTGGCAATTCGTAAATAAGGAGTTTTGTGCATGGCTTTTCGTTTAAATTTTAGGTTGCATGCTAACTATTATTAAGCGGTTATTTTTCTATCGCCATTCATGTTTTCCCTTAGACTATGCTTTTAGCTCCTTATAAAAACAACCGTGCCAGCTTTACACAATCTTTCTCAGCTTTACGCTCGTCCTGGTTTCCTTTTGCGCAGAGCACATCAAATCTCTACGGCTGTTTTTGAAGACGAATGTAAGAGCGTTGCGCTCACGCCTGCTCAATTTGGTGTGCTGTGCGTTCTGCAAGCCAGCCCGGGCTTAGACCAATCGTCTTTGGGCAGAGCGCTTGGGTTTGACAAAGTCACTGTCATGCGCGTGATGCGCGGCCTAGAATCGCGCGGGTTAATTGCCCGTGTCTATGCTGTTTCAAACCTCCGCAACCTGTCCATCACACTAACCGAGGCTGGAAAAGATTTACTCATACAGACCCAAGAACCTGCTGAACACGCTTATAAACGTCTAATGGCACCGCTCAACCCTGAACAGCGCGAGCAACTCGTCAGCTTGTTACAGCTTCTAACCACAGGTCTGGAAGGCGAAGCGCGGGCAGCATTTGTGCCGCCTGCTAAATAAGTAGAACGCCTTAATGATTCCACTTGGCCAGCGCCGCATCATCACTCGCCCTAGCATCAACCCAACGTGCGGCAGTAGCGGCATTTGGGGTCTGCTCTTTCTTCCAGAACGGGGCCTGGGTTTTGAGGTAATCCATGACAAATTCGCAGGCTTTGAAAGACTCACCACGATGTGCTGAAGTCACCGCAACCATGACGATTTGATCCAACGGCTGCAATTTACCGACGCGGTGGATGACGCGCACGGCGTAGATGTCAAACCGGTCAAAAGCCGCATCAATCGTCGCCTCGATCGACTTTTCGGTCATGCCAGGATAGTGTTCCAGCTCCAACTCGCTCACCGAATCACCATCGTTGATGTCGCGCACCGTGCCGACGAAAGTGCAAACTGCGCCTACGCGTTTATCCGAAGCTCGTAGTTTCGCAACTTCAGCACTGATCTCGAAATCTTCTGATTGAACCGCAACACGTGATTGAGCAGGACTTTGCATGTTTCGCCCTAACCACCCGTCACCGGTGGGAAAAAAGCAACCTCGCATCCTTCAAGCAAAACCGCAGAATCATCGCTCATGTCTTGATTCAAAGCCATACGCAGAGTTCGTCCTTTGAAAGCGGCGTCCAAACTTTCTGCGTACGCCCCGCCACGTGCGACCAGTTCGCCACGTAACTGCCCCAGCGTCTCCGCTTTGGTTTGCAGCACCTCGGAACCTTGTCCGATTGACTCGCGGATGGAGGCGAAGTATTTGACAGTAACTTTCATGACGGTTTTAAGATAAGAGTTCAGCAAATGACACAAACTGAACCATATCACCAATGGCAATGGTCTGCCCGGGCGGGTTATTGACCAAGCCATCTCCCCACACGGCAGAAGTTAGTACGCCAGAGCTTTGATTTGGGAACAAGTCCAAACTACCGTTAGCATTGCGTTTAACACGCAAAAATTCACGACGTTTATCGGCTCTAGCCCACGTAAAATTTGCCTGAACAGCTATTGATTTAGTAGTGATTTGATCAACTTCTTGAACGCCCTGCAATTTCAACAAAAACGGACGAACCAAGAGTAAAAACGTCACAAAACTGGAGACTGGGTTGCCTGGCAAACCTATGAAATGACAGGAGGCGTCCATGTTTTTGACCTTGCCATATGCAAACGGCTTGCCCGGTTTGATGGCGATTTGCCACAAATTCAGCTCGCCCAGCGCCTGCACAGCGGGTTTGATGTGGTCTTCTTCACCGACAGAGACGCCACCGCTGGTCAAAATCAGGTCATGCCCTTCGGCGGCGCTGCTCAATGCGGCTTTGGTTGCATCCAAATTGTCGGGCACGATGCCCATATCGGTCACCACGCAACCCAAGCGCTGCAGCAAAGCGCGTAAAAAGAAACGGTTGGAGTTGTAAATGCTACCTGAGGGCATGTCTTGCGGAGCAATGTCGCCCGGCATGACTAGTTCGTCACCCGTAGAAAACAGCGCGACTTTAGGACGACGTACCACTGGCACGCTAGCCAAACCAATACTAGCCGCTAGCCCAAGCGATGCAGGCGTGAGACGCTCTCCCTTTTGCAGCACAACTGCACCCAAAGCTACGTCTTCACCAGCACGGCGAATCCATTGGCCCGAGGTGGGAACGACATTGACGCGAATTTGGCTCAGACCGCTGTTGCCGGTATTTGTATCGGGCAGGATTTCGCACTCCTCCTGCATCACCACCGCATCAGCTCCGGCTGGAATTGACGCACCCGTAAAGATACGAGCAGCCGTACCAGCTTGCAAAGCCGTACCGACACTGCCAGCGGGGATGCGCTGGCTGACGCTGAGCACCGTTCCCGCTAAACCCGAGATATTTGCGACATCTTCACAACGCAAGGCGTAACCGTCCATAGCACTGTTGTCTTGGGGTGGCACATGCAAGCTGGAGTGCATGTCTTGCGCCAAAACGCGGCCATCGGCGTCGAAAGTGGAGACTTCATCAACGCCGTCTATCGTTGAAACCTGCGCAAGCAGCTCCACCAAGGCAACATCAAGAGCTTTCAGCGGGGCGCGTACAGGATTCATGGCAGGTTTCGTCAATTCAATTTACTATGATTTTTATAGCTACTTAGGCAATTAATACGCCGGCTAGAGGCATAAATGACCACATTTTTGAATCAATATGGCTTTTAAGCGCATTTTTCGACGATAAACGCCTTCAACAACGCCACATCCGCCGGCATGTTGACCACGCGCTTGGGCAAAGCTTCAATACCTTCAAACTTGGCTGGACGATCGGGCTCTACGCCTAAGGCTTCAACAATCGTTGCTGCAAACTTGATGGGCAGCGCTGTTTCCAAAACGATCATCGCCACACCTGCTTTGACTTGACCCGCTTTGATAACATCATGCGCAACTTTAAGTCCGTCAGCCGTGTGGGTATCGATCATCAAAGCATGGTCTTTGAAAGTACTGCGGATGGTGTTCAAGCGGTCGCTGTGCGTGCTTTTGCCGCTTAAAAAGCCATATTTGGTGGCAGCTTCTATAAATGCAGGGTCTTGGCTCAAGTCAAATTGACCTGATTTAGCCAGTTGCGTCGTGAACAAATCCTTGGTCTTCGCCCCATCGCGCCCGAGCAAATCAAACACAAAGCGCTCAAAGTTGGACGCTTTGGAGATGTCCATGGACGGGCTGGAAGTTTCGTGCGTATCAGCCGTGCCGCGCACGCGGTAGATACCCGTGCGGAAAAACTCGTCCAACACGTCGTTTTCATTGGTAGCGACGACCAGTTTTTCAATCGGCAAACCCATCATCCGCGCGACATGGCCAGCGCAAACGTTGCCAAAATTACCGCTAGGCACGGTAAAGTTGACCTTTGATGAGTTCGACCCCGTCGCTTGAAAGTAACCCGCAAAGTAATACACCACTTGCGCCAGCAAACGCGCCCAGTTGATGCTGTTGACCGTGCCGATCTTGTATTTTTTCTTGAACTCCAAGTCGTTCGACACCGCTTTGACCATATCCTGGCAGTCGTCAAATACACCTTCAATGGCGATGTTGTGGATGTTCTCGTCCATCAGGCTGAACATCTGTGCCTGCTGAAAGGCGCTCATGCGGCCTTGCGGGCTGGTCATGAAGACGCGTACCCCGCGTTTGCCGCGCATGGCGTATTCGGCCGCGCTGCCGGTGTCGCCACTGGTCGCACCAAAAATATTCAAGATCTCGCCACGGCGTGCCAACTCGTATTCAAACAAATTGCCCAGTAACTGCATCGCCATGTCCTTGAACGCCAGCGTCGGGCCGTTGGACAAGGCCTCTAAGTACAGCTTGTCGTCCAACTCTTTCAGCGGGACGATTTCCTTGGTGCCAAACACCTCTTTGGTGTAGGTTTTTCGGCAAAGTGCCTGTAAATCAGCGGCAGGAATGTCGTCAATGTAGAGCGACAAAATCGCAAATGCCAAGTCTGCGTAGCCGTGCTTGTCGTAGATATCGCGCAGTTTGCTCAAGGCAATGTCGTTGATTTGCGGATAGTTTTGCGGCAAATACAAACCGCCATCGGGCGCTAAACCTTCAAGCAGGATTTCGCAGAATTTTCTTGGCGTAGCGTCGCCACGAGTAGACAAGTAATTCATTTACGCCAATTCCTCTTTGCGGATGCGTGTGATTGGCGCTAACACGCTGCTCAAAGCCTGCATTTGCACCAAAGCCGAATCCATCTTTGACTCGACACAGTCGTGGGTCAAAATAATCACGTCGGTCTGGGTGGAGCCTTCGCCACCGACCTCGTCCGCTTCGCGCTGCAGCACAGCGTCGATACTGATGCCAGCAGTCGCCAAAATGCCTGTGACTTTCGCCAACACGCCAGCTTCATCCGCCACGCGAAGGCGCAGGTAATAGCTGGTGACGATGTCGCTCATAGGCACAATTTGCAAGTCGCTCATCGCATCGGGCTGGAAGGCCAAATGCGGCACGCGGTGGGCAGGGTCGGCGGTGTGTAGGCGGGTGATGTCGACCAAATCGGCAATCACAGCGCTGGCGGTTGGCTCTGAGCCTGCACCTTTGCCGTAGTACAGTGTGGTGCCGACGGCGTCGCCATGCGCCATGACGGCGTTCATCGCACCTTCGACATTGGCAATCAGGCGCTTGTTTGGCACCAAACTTGGGTGAACGCGCAACTCTACGCCTTCTTTTCCGTTGACAGTGACACGCTTAGTGATGCCCAACAACTTGATGCGGTAGCCCAATTGCTCGGCGTATTTGATGTCTTGCGCGGCTAGTTTGGAGATGCCTTCAACGTAGGCTTTGTCAAATTGGACGGGGATACCGAATGCGATGGCGGACATCAACGTCACTTTATGGGCTGCATCGACACCTTCAATGTCAAACGTCGGGTCGGCTTCGGCATAACCCAGCGCTTGCGCGTCTTTCAAGGCAGCGGCGAAGTCCAGACCTTTGTCGCGCATTTCGGACAAGATGAAGTTGGTCGTGCCGTTGATGATGCCGGCAATCCATTGGATGCGGTTGGCGGTTAAACCTTCGCGCAGGGATTTGATGATAGGGATGCCGCCCGCGACAGCCGCTTCAAACGCGACCATCACGCCCTTGGCTTGGGCGGCTGCGAAGATTTCAGTACCATGCACAGCCAGCAAAGCTTTGTTCGCCGTGACCACATGTTTACCTGCGGCAATGGCTTCCATCACCAGCTGCTTGGCGATGCCGTAGCCGCCAATGAGTTCAATCACGATGTCGATATCTGGGTTGGCGATGATGGCGCGGGCGTCGTTGACGACTTTCACATTTGCGCCAACAACGGCTTGAGCGCGGGCCGTATCAAGGTCTGCCACCATGGTGATTTCAATACCACGACCAGCACGGCGTTGGATTTCGTTTTGGTTGCGATTGAGAACGTTAAACACGCCGCTGCCGACGGTGCCGATGCCTAAGAGGCCAACTTGGATAGGTTTCATATAAATGTCAAAAAATCACTAAAAATAACAGGTAAAATGGCTGTAGCCGGCGTATTAATTGCCTGTACCGCTACGTTTTCTATAGCCTTCCAAGAACTTGGCAATGCGGTCAATCGCTTCGCGCAAATCGTCTTCATGCGGCAAAAAGACGATGCGGAAGTGGTCTGGCGCAGGCCAGTTGAAGCCCGTGCCTTGCACCAGCATCACACGCGTAGCTTTGAGCAATTCTAAGAAAAACTGGCGGTCGTCTTTGATGGGGTAAATCACAGGGTCGAGCTTTGGGAACATGTACAGCGCCGCCATCGGTTTGACGCAGGTCACCCCTGGAATCGCCGTAATCAGTTCATACGCCAAATCCCGCTGGCGGCGCAGACGTCCGCCCTCGCCCACCAGTTCGTTGATACTTTGGTAGCCGCCCAGCGCGGTTTGAATTGCCCACTGGCCAGGCACGTTAGAGCACAGCTTCATGTTGGAGAGCATGTTCAGCCCTTCGATGTAGTCTTTGGCGATCGTTTTGTCGCCCGTGACCACCATCCAACCCGCGCGGTAGCCGCATGAGCGATAGCTTTTGCTCAATGAATTAAAGGTCAGCGTCAATACATCGGCGGACAAACTTGCCAGCGCGGTATGCTTGATGCCGTCGTACAGTACTTTGTCGTACACCTCGTCCGCCATGATGACCAAGCCGTGCTCACGAGCAATCAAGATGATTTGTTTGAGCAACTCGTCTGAATACATCACACCCGTCGGGTTGTTGGGGTTGATGACGACGATGCCTTTGGTGCGGGGCGTGATTTTGGCGCGAATATCGTCCAAATTCGGCATCCAGCCGTTCTCTTCATCGCACAGGTAATGCACCGGTTTGCCGCCAGACAGGCTGGTCGCCGCCGTCCATAGTGGGTAATCGGGCATGGGCAAAAGCAGCTCGTCGCCATTGTCCAAGAGCGCGTTGGTCGCCATGGTGATGAGTTCGCTGGCGCCATTGCCTAAGTAAATGTCATCCAAAGTGACGCCGGTAATGCCTTGCTTTTGCGTCTCGTGCATCACGGCTTTACGCGCACCAAAAATGCCTTTGCTATCGCTGTAACCGGCTGAATTGGGCAGGTTGCGAATCATGTCTTGCTGGATTTCCTCAGGCGCGTCAAAACCAAACACGGCGAGGTTGCCGAGGTTGAGTTTGATGATTTTCTGGCCTTCGTCCTCCATTTGACGCGCGGCATCCATGATAGGACCGCGTATGTCATAAAGAACGTTTGCCAATTTGGCCGATTTTAGAATCGCTTTTTGCATCGGTTTCACAATCTCTCCAGCAAGTGAATGTTGAGGTTATTTTTGAAATGTTAACCTTTAATTTGACCACAGATATAGGCCAAAATAGTGCACTGCAACAAACTAGACGCTTAAAATATAGCTATGAAACTAGAACCAGACAATTTTGACGTTCAAACGATACAAGGCTATGGTCCTGGCTGGGTCGGTGTACAAGGAGAAAAAATCACCCACAGCGTGATTCTTGGTTCTCAAGGTCAGCGCGTCAACTGGCTGTGCAGCCGATTTGAAGACCTCACGGAAGCACATTTCACGCTATTGGCTGATTTTGATGCCGAACTCATCATTTTCGGCTCAGGTTCCCGTATCCGATTCCCGCAAGCGGCTTGGTTACAGCCTTTGATGGCCAAGCGCATGGGTTTGGAAACCATGGACACAGGGGCAGCATGCCGCACTTACAACATCTTGGCTGGCGAAGGTCGTCGCGTCGTTGTCGCCTTGGTGCTGGATCACGTGCCCAATTAGCCCGAATGAGGCTGTGTTGATACGGGCATAAGGTTTGGGGTCATGCCTTGGCATCATTTCTAGGCTAAAATAGAGGGTTGCTGCCTTAGCTCTGAAATACTGCGAGATTTAATACTTATATGGCGATCGTTGTTAATAAACTCCTCCCTGAATTTGAATCGATTGCTACCAGCGGTGTTCGCGTAACCAACACCTCACACCTCGGCGCCACGATGGTTTTGTTTTTCTACCCGAAAGACAACACACCTGGCTGTACCACTGAGGCGATGCAATTTCGCGACAAAAATAAAGACTTCGTCAAAGCTGGCGCCACCGTATTCGGTGTGTCACGCGACAACATGACTTCTCACAATGACTTCAAACTGAAGCTCGAACTCCCGTTTGAACTGATTGCGGACACGGAAGAAAAAATGTGCCACATGTTTGGCGTGGTCAAAAACAAGATCATGTACGGCAAAAAGGTCAAGGGCATTGAGCGCAGCACCTTTTTGATCGGCCCAGATGGCATTTTGGTTGAAGAATGGCGCGGCTTGAAAGTGCCTGGCCACGTGGACGACGTACTCAAAGCAGTTAAAGCTTTGAACAAATCTGTCAAAGAAAAAGAGAAGTTAGCAGCCTAAAGACTCAACTGAGTTGGGTTTTAAATTTTATTTAAAAATTTTGTAACACGTCAAATAGTCATCTGGGTTGTGCATAATGAATGCATGCATTTGACAAACAAGTTGCTCTCATCAAACAAAGCCGCCTTGGCAACTAGGCGGCTTTTTTGTTTTTTAAACTGACTTTTTATTCGCTTTTCAATCACTTTTCATTTGTCTAACTGATTTATTTAACTAGGGTTTTCAAAACTTTATGCCATTACCTCCAGCACCGACCAAGCGCGCATCCCTTTTAGCATCCAACAAATTTGCAACAAATCAGGCAGAACCACTCAAACAGGAAAAGCCCGTTGCGAAGGAAAAATATTCGGAAAATACAGGTCACAAATCACCATCTAGCCGTCGTGATATAAGCCTAGATAGCTATCAAAAAAGTAGCAATAAAAATTCAGTCGTCGCCACGACTGATTCGCTACCAAGTTATCAAAAAGTGGTTACAAACACGCCTGCGCAGGCTGCATCCACCGCAGCGTCCGCAGCCAAAGCCAAGCGAGCCAAATCAACCGGCCCAGCCAAACTCTTCGTTCTAGACACCAACGTGCTGATGCACGACCCGATGTGCCTGTTCCGCTTTGAAGAGCACGACATTTACCTGCCGATGATCGTGCTGGAAGAGCTGGATGGCCATAAAAAGGGCATGACTGAGGTCAACCGCAATGCGCGCCAAACCAGCCGTTCGTTGGATGCCTTAGCTGCAGCCAAAGGCGCCGACATGGCGCTAGGACTGCAATTGGACACCACAGGGCACCGCGAAGCCAAAGGTCGCTTGTTCTTCCAAACCCAAGTGTTGGAATACAGCTTGCCGTCTAGCCTGCCGCAAGGCAAGGCGGACAACCAAATTTTAGGTGTCGTTGAAGCTTTACGTAAAGTGAATGTCGGCAAAGAAGTCGTTTTGGTGTCCAAAGACATCAACATGCGCGTCAAAGCTCGGGCTTTGGGATTGTCAGCAGAGGACTATCAAAACGACAAAACGCTGGAAGATGGCGATTTACTCTACTCCGGCGCTTTGGCACTGCCTGCAGATTTTTGGACCAAGCAAGCTAAAAAAGTCGAAAGCTGGCAAGAAGGACATGCCACGTTTTACCGCTTGTCGGGTCCGCTGGTGCAAGAAATGCTAGTCAACCAGTTTGTCTATTTTGAAGCGGCAGGAGAGCCCAGTTTGTACGCCCGCGTGGTGGAAGTGCGCGATCAAACTGTGGTTTTGAAAACGCTGAAAGACTACAAACACTTGAAAAACGTGGTTTGGGGAGTCGCAGCGCGTAACCGCGAGCAAAACTTTGCCATGAATTTGCTGATGGATCCCGAAGTCGACTTCGTCACCCTCGCCGGCACAGCAGGAACAGGAAAAACCTTGATGGCACTGGCCTGTGGATTGACGCAAGTGCTGGACGACAGACGCTACACAGAAATCATCATGACCCGGGCGACCGTCAGCGTCGGTGAAGACATCGGCTTTTTACCCGGTACCGAAGAAGAAAAAATGGGCCCGTGGATGGGCGCGATGGACGATAACTTAGAAGTTCTCGCCAAAACCGAAACGACTGCCGGAGAATGGGGACGCGCCGCGACCAACGAGCTGATCCGTAGCCGCATCAAGGTGAAAAGCATGAACTTCATGCGTGGCCGCACGTTTTTGAACAAATACGTCATCATCGACGAAGCCCAAAATTTGACCCCCAAGCAGATGAAAACCCTGATCACCCGCGCAGGCCCAGGCACCAAAATCGTCTGCATGGGCAACTTAGCCCAAATAGATACCCCGTATCTGACCGAAGGCTCCTCCGGCATGACATACGCCGTAGACAAGTTCAAAGGCTGGCCGCACGGCGGACACATTACCTTGGCGCGTGGCGAGCGGTCGCGGTTGGCGGATTTTGCGAGTGAAGTTTTGTAAAAATATCTGCGATTTTGCTATTAATTTTATAGCTGCTTAGGCAATTAATACGCCGACTAGAGGCGTATTAATTGTTAAACTCGTATACATTTGGATGCTTCTTCAATAGTAGAATGCAGTTTATTCAATGTATCGGTACTTTTTAGTGCATCCGCATTAAAGTCTTTTACATACAACCGTATCAATGGTAAACCTTCTTTTCTGGCACGTAAATCCCTCACAGTATCTCGAAATGCACGTTTCCAATCTCGACACGGTGGATCAGTGTCACACTTTGCGTGTTTCAAGCAAAGCTTCTGCCAATTTTGAATGTCATACGAAAATCCATCTACTGGGTAAAGTTCATATGTAGCATGTCGTTCCATTGAAAAATGCTGAAGTTCATCAAACTCAATGGCGACATGATATTTAGGCAAGTAAAAATCGAACTCTAATGCGCGCGATCTTTTATTAATTGTTGCTTCGTGGTTGTAAATATCTTTATCACAATCGCAATCTCTTTTGACTGTTGAAAAAGTTGCTTTATTAGTTTGGCAATTTCTGACAAGATAATTATGGATATTCGCTTCTTCTGGGGTTCTCTCTGCAGGATGTGGCAGATATAACCAGTCAAAAGTTTTCTCAGCTTCAGTACCGCTATCAAATGCAAGTAGTTTTTCAAAAAGAGGAAGTGCGGCTTTGCCTTTTGGTTTTTTCATCATTAATTTTCTAAATTTAAATCTATTACGCGTAGATGATATTCATTTCTTAAATTATCATGAAATTTATGTTCATCTAACATTTTTGACTCTCCGTTCATCCACAC
>JBEBJY010000004.1:0-96157 GCA_040079635.1 Burkholderiaceae bacterium
AAATATAGCTCTAGCCGGCGTATTTATTGCCTATATTGCTATTTTATTCATAGCAAGTTGAAATCAATTATTCATAAAAAAAGCCCTGCAAGCTGAAATTGCAGGGCTTTTTTGTTTAAAACTGATATGGCTTAGATTTTACCGTTTGGTGTGAATGTGCCGCTCAACACGCCATAAACAAAGTTGTCTGGTGCAGGGTGGAAAAATTGGCCGCCAATGTTGTTGTTGGAATCAACCGTCATTTGCATGTCGCCTTGAGAGCCTTGTCCTGACCAAATTAAATTAGAAGTACCGCCTTTGACGACTACGCCAGAGATGCCATATTCATAGGCATAGAAAACAAAGGTCTGTCCTTTGATGACGTTACAGTTTCCATCAGTTTCAAACGCAAAGCTACCAGCCATCCAAATACCGCCGTCTGGATCACCGCCGCCGGCATTGCCATTATCGATAGCGTCATTGCCAGTTACAGCAATGCCACGTCCAGCCAATGACAAGTTACGCAAACGGATACGCTCGTCATGGTCTGGCGGGCTGTAATTTCCAACGTATGAACCGGTACAGCTCTTAGCGCCACCAGATGAAGAGGTTGTGGTTGTCGTGGTTGAACCATTTTTAGGACCTTGTAAGCTGAATGATCCGCTCTTGGCTGGATCACCAGGGTGAGCCGCTTCGTAATACGTGCCGGTCAACAGACCATTTGAGTCGATTTGACCCGTAAAAATCATGACCAAAGCACCTTCCAAGAAGGAATTCACACTGATCTTGCCTGAGCTGTCAACAGTACCTTCAAAGGTCGCTTCATAAATCGTTGCTGCGCCATTGTCATTGGTGCGGTTGTTGATGGTAAAAGTGCCTTTGATAGACTTGTCAGAGGCTACTACCATGGTCGTAGGACCACCGTTCACGCCCGTTGTCGTACCCGTGTAAGTACCAGAGTAGCTGGCAGATGTTGTTGTCGTAGTACCTGTTGAGGCTGATGTAGTGCTTGTGGTGCCGCTATTACAAGCAACTAACAGCAGTGGCACAGTCAAGGCCAAAATTTGAGCAAATCTTTTAAACAAGGGAAAACTCCAAGAAATTAAGGTTGAGTTAGAAGCACCCATTATTTTAACGTCTAACCACAAAGGTTCAGCTTGTACTCGCTTGGATTTTGTGTAAACGGTAGGCAATTGCCAACACTTTTTGCCAAGTTATTTTTAGCTGATTTTCAGCGCAGGCACGGCGATGACATATTGCCAGCTCACTTGATGTTTCGCGGCGAGCTGTGCCTTGATCTCGGCTTCAAGGTTCCACGGCAAAATCAGCATGTAGTCTGGTGCTGAGTTATTCAAAACATCAGCCCCCACCATAGGAATACGCGAGCCTGGCATGAATTTGTTTTGTTTGGCGGGGTTCAGGTCGATGACGAATTTAATCAAATCATCGCGCACACCCGCGTAGTTGAGCAAGGTGTTGCCTTTGGCGGCAGCGCCGTAAGCGGCCACGGTTTTGCCATCTGCTTGCGCTTTGAGCAAAAATTGCAGCAAATCGCGCTTGATTTTGACAGCATCGGCTTGGGTTTTCCCGTAGTAAGCGGTTGTTTTCATGCCCAAAGTTTCCTCACGCGCCAGCATGGCTGCCACGCGCGGGCTCAAAGCGTGTTTGCCGGTGCTGGCTTTTTGGGCAAACACCCGCAAACTGCCGCCATGGGTAGCGATTTCTTCTACATCAAACACGCTCAGGCCATTGGCTTTGAAAATGGTGTTGACGGCGGTTAGTGAGAGGTAAGAGAAATGCTCATGGTAAATCGTGTCAAACTGGGCTTTGTCGACCAAATTCAGCAGATGCGGAAACTCGAAGGTAGAAACGCCTTGGTCTTTGAGCAGCAGGGTAAAGCCGCTGACAAAGTCATTGATGTCTGGCACATGCGCCAGCACGTTGTTGGCAGCAGTTAAGTCGGCTTGACGGCCTTCTGACACCAAGCGGGTGGCCAATTTTTTACCGAAAAACTCTTCAATCGACTCAATGCCAATCTCACGCGCGGCTTTGGCGGTACTGGCTGTTGGCTCAACGCCGTAGCAGGGAATGCCTGCGGCTTTGAAGTTTTTGAGCAAATAGCCGTCGTTTGAGGCTACTTCTACCACGCAGCTGTTAGCGCCAAGTCCAAAACGCGCCGTCATCTCCTGGCTATATTGCTTGACGTGCGCCAACATGGTGCTGGAAAACGAGCTGAAATAGGCGTATTCAGCAGAGAACATGTCGTCAAAACCCGCAAAGTCTTCAGTTTGAACCAGCCAGCAGCTTTCACACACCAACACCCGCAGTGGGTAATAGCTTTCTGGCGCGTGCAGTTGCGCTGGGGTTAAATACGCGTTTGACGGTGGCGAGCTGCCTAAATCAACAAATGGCAGGGTGACTTGGGCGTCGCAGTGGCGGCATTTCATCTTCAAAGTCCTTCAAAAGTGGGGAGCATCATGGGGCGATGTCTGTCGCCTTCTGACATTTCTGTCATTTCAGTGATTGGGAGAGGCCAATCGATGGCGAGCCGTGGATCCAGCGGGTTGATGCCGCTGGACGACGCCGGGTCAAATTTTTGAGTGTGCAGGTAAAGCATTTCACAATCAGCGCTCAGGGTTTGAAACCCGTGCGCGAAGCCTTCGGGTATCAACAAGCTGCGCTGGTTACTGGCGGAAAGAATTTCGCCATGCCACTGCAAAAACGTTGGTGAGCCTGCGCGCAAATCTACCGCCACATCAAACACTTCACCTCTCAAACAGCTGACAAATTTCGTCTCCATAAAAGGCATGGTCTGAAAATGCATGCCGCGCACGCTGCCTTTTTGTACGGTGAACGAGCGGTTGATTTGAGAGATGCTTTTGGAGATGCCCAGCTCAGCAAAGGTGTCCGCACAGTAAGCGCGCTCAAACCAGCCGCGCGCGTCAACAATCGGTTGGCGGGTGATGACTTGCAAACCCGCGAGCTTGCTGGCTGTAACCTCAAAACGCTCAGTCATTCATCTATCCTACAGCCGAGGCTTGATGGATGAAGTAAGCAATATCGCGCTCGCACAACTCAGCAGCGGCTTGCCCCGCTTGTAAATCGCGATACCAGCGCATCGTCATACCAATGGCGTCTTTTAAAGGAAAGACGGATTGCACGCCCAGTTGTGATTTCGCCAAAGAGGTGTCCAGCATCAACAGCCCCGCTTCATGCGGGCCCTCTTTGCCGTCTCCCCATTGCACGTCACCTCGCCCAAAAGCTGCTTGCGCGATGCCGACGACTTCGCGCACGGTCGCGGCTTCGTGTGTTTGCGGACCAAAATTCCACGCTTTTGCAGCATTTGCATCGCTCCAAGCGCGCTCCGCCAAGACCAAATAGGCGCACAGCGGTTCAATCACGTGCTGCCAGGGGCGCACAGCCTCTGGGCGGCGCACTTGCAAAGCCCCATTGGCAGACCAAGCGCGCACAGCATCGGGAATGATGCGGTCGGCGCTCCAATCTCCACCACCAATGACGTTGCCCGCACGTGCTGTTGCTACAGTCACGCCCTTGGCGGCAAAATACGAAGCGCGGTAGCTGGCGACCACAATTTCTGTGCCCGCTTTGCTGGCGCTGTACGGGTCGTGGCCTCCCAAGCGGTCGGTTTCTCGGTACGGCCAAGACCACTCTTGGTTGGCATAAACTTTGTCGGTGGTGACCACGACAATGCTGCGCACGCTGTCGCAGTGTCTCAACGCGTCCAACACGTTAGCCGTGCCGATAACGTTGACTGAAAATGTACGCAAAGGGTCGCTGTAAGACTCACGCACCAAGGCTTGCGCCGCCAAATGCAAGACGATTTCAGGTCGCTCTTGCTGAACAATAGCTGCAATCTTGGGCGCATAGCAAATATCTAGCTCATGATGCGCCAAGTGTTTACTCACTTTCGCCAGCGAAAATATATTAGGTTCGGTATTCGGTGCTAAGGCAATTGCCGTCACTTTCGCGCCCATAGAAACCAGCCACTGCGCCAGCCAAGCACCTTTAAAACCGGTATGTCCCGTCAACAACACGCGCTTGCCAGACCAAAAATCAGCGCTCGGAAGCGCTGTTGAGTGTGCTGGGTTCAACCCTGGATTCGTTGCTAGGCTTTTCAAAGCGCTGTGCCTTTTTCGTAAAATGTCAGTAAAACTATTTTAATACAGGTACATATCGTCAAATAATGCAAGCCAAACACCCATTCGCCCATCCTATCTTCATGCGGTTGGTGGCTTTGCAATCTCGGTATTTACCGAATTTGTCTGCTTTTACAGCGTACTTTATTGCCATTACGATTGCATGTGCTTTTGTGGCGTACCAGTTCCCCGTGTCGTTTCTCATGGGAAGCAGCACCGTTTTTGACTATGGTGACATCGCGCAGCATGTGTCTGGCTGGTGGTACTACGCCAAAGATAGCTGGCATTTTCCGCTGCTGCACACCACACGCTTAGACCACCCCACGGGTGTCAGTATCGCCTACACAGACAGTATTCCTTTATTAGCGCTGCCTTTTAAGCTACTGATAACGCTGTTTCCAAGTTTGCTTCCGGAGCATTTTCACTATGTCGGCTTGTGGATAGGCTTGGTTTTTGTGAGTCAAGCGATAGCAGCCACGTTTCTAATGCGAGCTTTGGGTGTGAAAAGCTTGTTTGCGATACTCATTTCAGTAGGGTTTGCGCTGACTTGGCCTGTGATTCATGCGCGTTATCACCACCCCGCTTTGATGATGCAAAGCATCATCATTTACGCCATCGCTTTGTATTTTCTAGGCCGGCATAAAACCTGGTCGAGCAGCGCAGTCAGCTTCGCGTTTGTAGGGCTGAACTTGGTGGCATTAACGGTGCACCCATACTTTTTACCTTTTACAGCCGGTTTTTTTACAGCTTTTTTGGCTGATCAAGCCATCCAGGGCGAATCCTGGCTCAGGCAGTTGAAGCGCTTGCTGGTTTTGCTTATCCTTTTAGCTTGTGCGATTTTATTGTTGGGTTATACCGGCAGAGCATCGTTTGCCAACTACGGCTACGGCACCAATTTCTACCTAGACCTCATGACGCCATTCTGCGGAGGCGGAAAACTAATTACTTGCGGTGTTGGCCCGGTGTATGCATTCCCGTATCACGAGGGCTTTAATTACTTAGGTGCTGGTTTATTGGTGTTGATTCCAGTTGCAGCGGTTTGGAATTGGCGTTCAGTCGTGTCGTTCCCCAAAATATACCCAGCATTCACACTACTTTTGGTAGGATTTTTGTTATACACGCTAACAAATCACGTGCACTTTAATGACACTGTTTTGTTTTCTTTTGCTCTCCCGGTTTGGACCGAAGGATTGACGGGCACCTTTCGCGCTGCAGGGCGATTTTTTTGGCCAGTCAGCACCTTTATCTTGTTTGTTACTTTAGCCAGCTTGTTGAAGAAGAGAGTTTGGCTAGTCGCCTTGCTGTTAACGACCGCATTGGTGCTACAAGTTAAAGATGTCAAACCTTGGCTGAGTCGTATACACGATGAAGCCAGAAAACCAAGCCAACTGAATTTCGCAGATTGGGCTCCTGTTATGGCGAAAACAGACAAAATCATCAGCTACCCCATTCACGAATGCCCGCCCCTGCATTATTTGCACAATATTTGGGTCATGCAATTGGCTGGCTATTACGGGAAATTGATTAATTCTGGCTACACGGCGCGTGGCAACAAGAGCTGTGATGATGACAACATTGCCATCCAGCAACCTTTCCAGGATCGGCATCTCTACATCATGTCGAACGGGCCCTACGCCAATTACCCATTCACACCTGAGTTCACATTCCCTGTGCCTTTCCAACAAGCCATGATTAAGGGTGAATGCGTTCGTCGTTTGGAGGAAATGGTTTGTCTACCGGGCACAACGGCCGATTTTTGGCAGAACATATCTTTAGAAACTAGCCCCATCAAACTCATTTCTGGTGGCAGGCAATGGGGGGCGGCCGAATTGAATACGCAGATAGGGCAAGTCATCAACATGGGGGACGAGCGACGACTGATCCCCACAGACAGCGTTAAGGCTGGTTGGTTAAGCTTCGGCTTAGGCATTTCTTTACCTGTCGGAAAATACCGTTTTGAAATCGACTACGTGAGTCAATCGTCACCCAATGCACATGTCGGCAACTGGGATGTTGTGTTAGATAACGAGAAAAAATTGGGTAACGGAAAACTCATGGGATCACAAGGCAAAGCCAATCGTATTGAAGGTGTCTTCGCTATCGAACCACAGGATGTGGGCAAATCTTTTGAGTTGAGAACGTTCTTTTTAGCCCAAGGCGATTTGCAAGTTATCAGCAGTACCGTACGCACAACCCAGTAAACCTGATGATGATTCGCACACCTTTTTTAACACACGTAACCAACACTTTTTGGCGAGATATGCCAAAGTTGGGTAGCTATTCAATGGCGATTGTCATTGGTTGTTGCTTTGTCGCCTATCTATTTCCATGGACTTTTTTAACTGGACATAGTGTCGTTTTTGACAATGGAGACATTGCTCAACACATTTCAGGCTGGTGGTATTACGCCCGCGACAGTTGGCACTTTCCTCTTTTGCACACGCAGCGGCTTAACCATCCTGAAGGCGTGACCATTGCCTTGACAGACAGCATTCCGCTGATGGCGCTGCTGTTTAAAACCCTACTGACGCTTTTCCCCAGCTTATTTCCCGAACACTTTCATTACTTTGGCTGGTGGATGGGCTTGGTTTTTGTGGCACAAGCGTTGTCTGCAGTGATGCTGATGCGAGCATTGGGCGCAAAAAGTCTGTTTGCACTGATTGTTTCGATTGGCTTTGCACTGAGTTGGCCAGTGCTTCATGCGCGCTATCACCATGCGGCATTGATGATGCAAAGTATCATTATTTTTGCGTTGGCGTTCTATTTTTTTGGCGCTAGCAAAGCATGGTCTAGTCACAAAACAAGTTTTGCATTTATCGCTTTGAGCTTGGTGGGGTTGACCGTTCACCCCTATTTTTTGCCCTTCGTCTCTGGCCTTTTTGTGGCTTTCATGATTGACCAAATTGTGAAAGGTGAGTCATGGCTTCTGCAACTGAAACGCCTAGCGACTTTTGCTATCGTTTTGGGGCTCACGATGTGGGTTCTGGGGTACTTAGACCGCAAAGCACCTCTTGGGGGTTTTGGAGACTTCTTTTTCTTAGATTTGAAACATCCTTTTTGTGGCGGTGGAAAACTCATTAACTGCGGTATAGGGCCGGTATATGAATTCCCATACCACGAAGGATTCAATTATCTTGGCGCGGGCTTGTTACTTTTGATACCGTTTGCTTTGATTTTCAATGGCAAAGCTTTGTTAGCACTCCCGAAGAAATACCCTGCACTGCTCATCTTGGCGCTGGGGTTTTTCTTGTACGCCTTGTCAAACCGTGTGCGGTATGCAGGTGTTGAGATTTTTACTTACCCTTTGCCAGCTTGGTTAAATTTTTTAACAGGGACGTTTAGAGCTTCCGGACGGTTTTTCTGGCTGGCAAGCTTACTCGCTTTATTTGTAACCCTTGCCAGCCTGCTCAAAAAACGAACCTTTTTACCCACATTGGCGGTTGCTTGTTTGTTGACAACCGCGTTGATTCTCCAAGTCAAAGACGTTAAACCTTGGCTAGACCGCATTAGGACGGAATCCAAGAAACCCAGTAAAGTGAATTATGCGGACTGGGCGCCTGTGATGGCGCAAGTTGACAAGCTGGTTATGTACCCCACTTACCAATGTGCGCACCCCCATTACCAGCACTATATTTGGGTGATGCAAATGGCGGGGTATTACGGTAAATTGCTTAATTCGGGTTACGTGGCAAGAAGCAGTTTGAACTGCAATGCTGATAAATTAGCCATTGGCCAACCCTTTTTGCCGCGCCATTTGTATGTATTGTCTAGTGCTGTTTATGCCAATGCGCCGTTTACCCCTGGGTTTGAACTGCCCGCACCTTTTGAACAAGCCATGCAGCGCGGCGAGTGTGTGCGGCGTTTTGACGACATGATTTGCCTGCCAGGTAGCACAGCAGAATTTTGGAACAATCTACCCCCCATAGCCAGCCCAACGACGATGATAGCCAACGGCCGTCGATGGGGCGTTACCGAATACAACACCGTGATTGGTAAACCTATTGGTAAAAATGTACTAGGTGTGCAAGCTTTAGTGCCAAGATCAGCGTCTGAGGCTGGTTGGCTTAGTTTTGGGCCATTTCTGTCGTTGCCAGTCGGCAAATACAGTTATTCAATCAGCTATTCAAGCCAGGTCGCACCAGACACCCATATTGGCAATTGGGATATCGTTTTAGAGAACGAGAAAATCCTGAGCTCTGGAAAACTCATGGGCACGCAAGGCCAACCCAAGCGCATCGAAGGTGTTTTTAATATTGACGCCAAAGATGCAGGCAGACCCTTTGAGCTGAGGTCTTTTTACTTGGCAAAGGGTGACCTACAGCTCATCAGCAGTTCACTGCAAAAAATGCCTTGAAAGATGCAAACCAAACTGAAACTCAATTGTCTTCACACATAATACAGACATGACCGCTCCCACCATCGCCCGCCAACGAACTGCTGCATCTATCTCTTGCGTGATGCCCGCATACAACGAAGCGGGCAATTTAGGTCTTGTAGCTCCCCGCGTTCTGTTAGCGCTGGGACAATTGTCGCCGCAGGTAGAGCTGATCATAGTCAACGATGGCAGCCGTGACGCGACAGAACAAGTCATGGCTGATTTGTGCTCAAAACACCCACAAGTGGTTGCCTTGAATTTGTCCCGTAATTTCGGCAAAGAGCCCGCTTTAACTGCCGGCTTAGAAGCCTCTAACGGTGAAGTTGTCTTTATTTTGGATGCAGATGGCCAGCACCCAGTTGATTTACTGCCTGAAATGCTGCAAAAATGGGAGCAAGGTGCTGATGTGGTTTACGCTGTCCGTAAGACGCGGCATGACCAGTCAAAACTTCACATCGCGTTTACCAGCGTGTTTTACAAGCTCATCAACTGGCGTAGTCGCGTAAAAATCCCGGCCAATGCGGGCGATTTCCGGCTGATGGGCAGAAACGTTGTGCAAGCGCTGCAACAGCTGCCTGAACGAAATCGTTTCATGAAAGGTTTGTACGCCTGGGTCGGGTTCAACAGCACCGCCATAGATTACGAACCGCTGCCCCGCGAGGATGGGCAATCTAACTATGGATTCCGAGGCGCGCTGTCATTGGCTGTCACGGGTTTGCTGGCATTTTCAGTTGCCCCCTTGCGCCTTGTCAGCTATTTTGGGCTATTCCTGTCCATTGCGGCACTTGGCTATGGCGCATGGGTGGTTTTTGACTACTTTTGGTTTGGCGCGGACACGCCGGGCTACGCCACCATCGTGGTTGGGATGATGTTTTTAAGCGGCATTCAACTCTTGTCCATCGGTATTTTGGCTGAGTATGTTGGACGTATTTACGAAGAAGTCAAACAACGGCCTACGTATTTACTGCGTTCAAGAATTGGCAAGGGTTTAAATCAGCCATGAGCGTTAAACCATGAATTCTGGTTTGTGGTTTTTTGGCGTCGCAGCGGCGGCGGGACTCACGCATTTAGCCGTTTTCTTCCTGATTGAGCATTTTTTCCCGTCCGTTTTGCCCGAAATAGCCAATTTTTTAGCGTTTTGTGTGGCCTTTTCCGTCAGTTTCATGGGGCACAGAAACCTCAGTTTCAGCGACACCACCAGCTCCGTACAGCAAAGTTTGCGGCGATTTGTGATCACGTCCATCGCAGGATTTATCTGCAATGAGATCGTTTTTAGCCTAGCCATTCGCATACTCGGATGGCCAAATTGGTTAGCTTTGTTTTGTGGATTTGCCGTTGCAGGTGGGCAAACTTATCTTTTAAGCCGTTTTTGGGCTTTCCATAGGAATTGATTTTTTTAGGTTAACGCTGGCATGCGACAAAGCCTGCGCAAATGCATCGTTTGACAAGTAATTGAACTCCCGCTGCCGTGCTCGCGCGATGCCGTCGTCTGCATCTAAAGCATCTATTGCACCGTTTGCAGGATGGCACATGATGATGGTGTGATCGGGCGCTTCCATCAACCACTGCGCCATCAGTCTGCCAAAATCGCCTTCTGAACCCTCGAAATTATAGATGCCAAATAGGCCTCTAGCCGGCGTAATATCTGCCTTAATAGCTATATTTTTAATAGCATTTGAATTCAAAGCTGCAATCACATTGGCCTTCACATCCAACCAACCAGAAGCACCTTTTGAAGCACCTCGAGAAATACGCAAATACGGCTTTTGGTCGATGGCCACGCCTTTGTAGCGCTTCGCCATGACGTCAACCAAAGCGTCACGAATGCCTTTGAACTGGTGTACATGCTGATGCCCATCAATATGGCTGGGCGGCGCTTGCCAGACCTGCTCAAAAGCGTCGAGCTGGCGTTCAATCACATCCCGCGCTTTTGCTTGGCTGTAGCCGCCCAAAACCGCTGTCAACATCGCGCGCTTCAAACCGCGGCCATGCCCAGCCTCAATGGCAAAGGGGCTGGTCCAATCCAGGTGCAAGCCCACATCAATCTGCCCTCGAAGCTCCGCCAAAGCGGGCGCGTCTTTCGCCCAACGCGGCGACAGTGTCATAGCGCTGGTGGCGGTCAGCCGCCCTTGTTGCGCCAAAGTAACGATCCCGCGCGAGACGGCTGCGTTGAAAGCGAAGTCGTCTGCGTTGAGGATGAGGTGCTTCATGGTTGCATGATTAAACACATCTTTACTTAGTTTTAGCTTGTTATCAGCGTGTTTTAGCCTACTTTTGACTGCAGAGCTGCCAATAATTTGCCATGAATGCCACCAAAACCACCATTGCTCATACACACAATGGTGTCGCCCGCTTGCACCGCTTGCATGATTTGGTTCAATAATTCATCAATAGAATCAGCCACTTGCGCTCTTTCCCCCATCACAGCCAAGGGTTCACGTGGATCCCAGCCTAGGCCACCGCTGTGGCAAAACACCAAGTCGGCATCCTTCAGGCTGTCAGCCAGCTGCGCTTTCATCGTGCCCAGTTTCATGGTGTTGCTGCGGGGCTCTAAGACGGCCAAAATGCGGCCTTGATTAGCGGATTTAGCCAACTGCTGCTTCAAACCATCCAAGGTCGTCGCAATCGCGCTTGGGTGATGCGCAAAATCGTCATACACCGTCACACCGGCTACCGTTCCGCGCACTTCCATGCGGCGTTTGACATTTTCAAAGCTGGCTAGGGCATTTGCAGCCATGCTGGGCGCAACGCCGATGTGCTGCGCCGCCGCTATCGCTGCCAAGGCATTATTTTGATTATGAACACCCTGTAGCCGCCATATTACCTGCCCAAGCAGCTCTTTATTTAATAACACCTTAAACGCATCTGGTGCACCTTCTGCAGACCAACGGACAGACCCGTTTTCGCCCGCTGCTGGCATTTCACCAAAGCTAACCCGCTCACTCCAGCAGCCCATCTCTAAAACGCGCTGCAAACTGGCTTCAGCACCGTTGTAAACCACACGCCCCGATGCTGGAACTGTGCGCACCAAATGGTGAAACTGGCGCTCAATCGCCGCAAGATTGTCAAAAATATCAGCGTGGTCGAACTCTAAATTGTTCAAAACCGCTGTTCTAGGGCGGTAATGGACAAATTTGCTGCGTTTGTCGAAAAAGGCGGTGTCGTATTCGTCGGCCTCGATAACAAAGTATTTTTCGCCTGAACTTTGACCTAAACGTGCAGAAACTCCGAAGTTCAAAGGCACACCGCCGACTAAAAACCCAGGCTTCAAGCCAGCGCACTCTAAGATCCACGCCAGCATTGACGTTGTCGTCGTTTTGCCATGCGTACCCGCGACGGCCAGCACATGGCGACCTTGCAAAACGTTTTCAGCAAGCCACTGCGGGCCACTGATGTAGGGCATGCCGGCGTCCAAAATCGCTTCCATCAGCGGGAATTTCGGTGTGCCGTCGGCATGGTGAACGCGGCTGACAACATTGCCAATGACGAAAACGTCCGGTTTCAATGCCAATTGCTCAGCCCCGAAGCCTTCAATCAAATCAATGCCCAAAGCGCGTAATTGGTCACTCATAGGCGGGTAAACGCCAGCGTCGCAACCGGTGACTTTATGCCCCGCTTCGCGGGCTAATGCCGCAACGCCACCCATGAAGGTGCCGCAAATGCCTAAAATATGAATATGCATGACTCTATTATCGCTGGCAATATGGCTTCTGAAATCTCGATATCGGCAGCCAGGTTGGTCGTTGAAGAGGGTTTGGACTACGGTGCAGCCAAACTTCGCGCTGTCAAACAGCTAGGCCTGCCTGCACGAACCCAATTGCCCAGCCACGACGAGGTGGAAGCCGAAGTGCGCGACTACATTGCCTTGTTTTGTGCCGACACGCAGCCAACTGAGCTTGCCGCACTGCGCGAACTAGCCCTTCTGTGGATGCAGCGCATGGTGGAGTTCAGACCCTATTTGGGCGGATCGGTGTGGCATGGCACGGCGACCAAGCTGTCGGACATCTATATTGCGCTGTTTTGCGACGACTCAAAATCTGCTGAAATCGCCTTGATTGACCACCGCGCGGACTATGTTGCCCGATCAATTAAAGGGTTTGATGGCGGCATGGTTGAAGCACTGAGCATCCATGCGCCTTGCAAAGCCTTGGATACTGAGATTGGCGTGCATTTGATTATTTATGACTATGATGATTTGCGAGGCGCTTTGAAACTAGACAGCCAAGGCCGTAAACCACGTGGGGATTTGGTTGCAGTTGCTAAACTATTGAATCAAAATTAAATTAGGCACGATAGGATTAATGAACAATTCTTCTAAACCGCTTGCGCAACGCCGACATCTGTTGACTGTTGGCGCAGCTGTCGCCGCTGTGCTGGCTGGCGCTGGTGCTGCTTATTGGCAAAGCAAGCGGGATCTAGGACAAATAGAAAAGCCCGCAGAGCCGATAACTGGCGGTTTGGACCAGCTTTGGCAGATGCAATTTGACACGCCAGACGGAGGCAAACTCGCCATGCAATCGGTGAAGGGCAAACCACTGCTGATCAATTTCTGGGCAACTTGGTGTCCACCTTGTGTTGAAGAGCTGCCGTTATTGGAGCGCTTCTACAGCGAAAACAAAGCTAAAAGCGTGCAAATTGTTGGCTTAGCAGCAGACAAACCAGAAGCTGTGCGCAGTTTTCTGAAGAAGTTACCGCTCACATTCCCCATTGGCATTACCGATTTATCAGGGATTGCGCTGAGCAAATCTTGGGGAAACCTTGCTGGAGGCTTACCGTTTTCTGTCATGCTGGCGGCAAATGGACGTATGTTGCAGCGTAAAATGGGCAAACTGAGTGAGGATGACTTGAAAATTTGGTTGGCTGCAGCGCAATAAGCAACCAACATTCATTCATCTACATTTATAAAATTAACGTTAATTGATATCAATTAAAGAAAATTAACCACCAATGATGATATTTAAGTCATTTTTAGGTTAAATTGCAATTTTTAAGAAGAACACGAGGCACACTGGCATGGACTTACGCAAACTAAAAACTTTGATCGACTTGGTATCAGATTCCAACGTCACAGAATTAGAAATCACGGAAGCTGAAGGTACGGTCCGCATCGTCAAAGGCGGGGGTGGCGCGCCTTATGTGCAACATGCCATGACGCACAACCCGCAACAGCAGTCTATGCCGATGCAATACGCTGCACCCATGAGCTCTTCTGCGATTGAAGCTGCGCCTATTCCAGCTGCAGAACCTGTATCTGTCGGTCACAGCGTTAAATCGCCGATGGTGGGTACGTTTTATCGTGCGGCTAGCCCAGGCGCGAAATCTTTTGTAGAAATTGGCGATGTCGTCAAAGTTGGCGACACTGTCTGCATTATCGAAGCGATGAAGATTTTGAATGAAATCGAAGCAGATATGTCTGGTACCGTGACGCAAATTTTGTGCGAAAACGGCCAAGCCATTGAGTATGGTCAGCCCATGATCGTGATTGCTTAAAAAGCAAATTTATATATATGTTCAAAAAAATCCTGATCGCAAACCGAGGCGAAATCGCCCTGCGCATTCAGCGCGCTTGTCGTGAGTTAGGCGTCAAGGCTGTGATGGTTTATTCTGAAGCCGACAAAGACGCCAAATACGTCAAATTGGCCGATGAAGCCGTTTGCATTGGCCCTGCTGCCTCTGCTTTGAGTTATCTCAATATGCCAGCGATTATTTCGGCGGCAGAGGTGACCGATTCTGAAGCGATTCACCCCGGCTACGGTTTTTTGAGCGAAAACGCCAATTTTGCCGAGCGCGTGGAAAAAAGCGGCTTCCAATTCATCGGGCCAACCGCTGAATCTATCCGCATCATGGGCGACAAGGTATCTGCCAAGCAAGCCATGATCAAAGCGGGTGTGCCCTGCGTGCCCGGCTCAGAAGGTGAATTGCCGGACGACCCTGCGATGGTGCGCCGGATTGCAAAATCAGTCGGCTACCCCGTCATCATCAAAGCCGCTGGCGGCGGTGGCGGGCGGGGCATGCGTGTGGTGCATACGGAAGCAGCACTGATCAACGCGGTGCAGATGACCAAGGCCGAAGCCGGTGCAGCGTTCAACAACCCAGCGGTTTACATGGAAAAATTCCTGCAAAACCCACGACATGTTGAAATTCAAATTTTGACGGATAAGCATAAAAATGCTGTTTACTTGGGTGACCGCGATTGCTCTATGCAACGTCGACATCAAAAAATCATCGAAGAAGCACCTGCACCGGGCATTCCGCGCAAGTTGATTGACCGGATTGGTGAACGCTGCGTCGCTGCTTGCAAAAAAATTGGCTATCGCGGCGCGGGCACGTTTGAGTTTTTGTTTGAAAACGGTGAGTTTTATTTCATTGAAATGAACACCCGCGTGCAAGTGGAGCACACCATCACCGAAATGGTGACCGGTATTGACATTGTGAAAACGCAAATCATGGTGGCTGCGGGCGAGAAGTTGCCTTTCACGCAAAAACAAGTTGAAATGCGTGGCCATGCAATTGAGTGCCGCATCAACGCGGAAGACCCGTACAAATTTATTCCCTCACCCGGCCGCATCACCATGTGGCATGCACCAGGTGGGCCAGGTGTACGGGTGGACTCACACGTTTACACCAATTATTTTGTACCGCCAAACTATGACAGCATGATTGGCAAAATCATCACCCACGGCGACACACGTGAGCAAGCGATTGCGCGCATGCGTACCGCTTTGGCTGAAACGCTGGTCGAGGGAATCAACACCAACATCGCCTTGCACCGTGATTTGATGGTGGATGCCAAGTTCATGGCCGGTGGTACCAATATTCATTACCTTGAAGAGTGGTTGCTGCAACATAAACGCTGATGCTCCACCATTTTATTGCGGCCAATAGACATGTTTGAACTGAAAATCATGTGCCCAGAGGCACATATCGACGAGCTAAGCGAAGCACTCGATGCCTTAGACGCGCTCAGCGTATCTGTTGAAGACGCTGATGCTGCGACCGATGCCGAGCAAGCCTTGTTTGGCGAACCCGATATGCCGCCACCCAAAGGCGGCTGGCAACGCAGCCGTGTGACGGCTCTCTTCAACACAGAGACACTGGCGCGCGAATCAGCACAACTACTGGCAGCACAAGACTTCTTTGGCGCTTGTTCGCTTTTGGGCGTTGTCGCACTTGTGGATCAAGACTGGGTGCGTTTGACGCAATCGCAGTTTGCGCCAGTTGAAATCACCCCTGAGTTTTGGATTGTGCCAACTTGGCACGAGCCGCCAGCGGCTGCGAAACAAGTGATTCGGCTTGACCCCGGCTTGGCTTTCGGCACAGGCACGCACCCAACCACGCGCATGTGCTTGAAGTGGATTGCCCGACAGCAAGATACGGCCAACCAGTTCAAGCGGGTGCTTGATTACGGTTGTGGCTCCGGTATTTTGGCCATTGGTGCAGCCAAGTTTGGGGCTGTTCACATCGATGCTGTAGACATTGACCCTGCAGCGGTTGAGTCAACGCTTTTGAATGCTGAGGTCAACCATGTCACACTGAATACAGGCCTACCAGACAAAGTGAGTGGTCACTATCAAACAGTTCTTGCAAATATTTTGGCATCACCACTCAAGGTTTTAGCGCCACTGCTGTGTTCCCGCGTTGAAAAAGGTGGCTCTCTGGTTTTGGCTGGCATCTTGGCGCGCCAAGAGGAAGAGCTGAAATTAGCCTATGCGCCCTATTGCAAACTGACCGTATCAGACACTGAAGATGGCTGGATTCTGATGACCGCCACGCTATAGTTGTGTATACGTAGTAGCTTCTTATGAGTTTAAAAACACGTTGTCCAGCCTGCGATACGGTTTTTAAAATCGTTCCTGACCAGCTCAAAGTATCAAAAGGCTGGGTACGCTGCGGTCGGTGTGCTGAGGTTTTTGATGCAGCGGCGCATGCGGCAGCGTCAGATGAGGCAAACCCATGGCCACAAAGTAATCAGCCCGAAACCGTTGCAACAAGTACGGTCACCACCGCAACAGACACGACAACCGCAACTGCTATCACTACTGAAAATATAGCTACTGAGGCAACAAATACACCGGCTATTGCCGATTTAACGCCACCTAGCGAGCAAATAGAAACGGATCTTTCGTTTGTTCGTATTGCAAAAAACAAAGCTTTTTGGCAACAAAAAAATGTTATCGCCAGTCTACGCGCAGCATGTGTTGGTTTAGCTGGTTTGTTGTTTTTTCAAGTGGTATTTAGCCAGCGCAACCACCTTGCAGCAACCAACCCAGCGCTCGCAACGAGTTTTGAATCTGTTTGCCAAGCCGTGGGCTGCAAGATGGAGCCTTTCAAAAATATTGACGCTTTCAAAATCGACAGTTCGAGCTTTCAAAAAGCACCTACCGTTGCTGGAAATGCAGCGGGAGATGCTGCACAAGCTCATGTTTTTGCGCTCAGACTCAGTTTGAAAAACAGCTCCGATATCCCATTGGCCATGCCGGCTGTTGAATTGACGCTCACTGAAGCTGGTGATAAACCCGTTTTACGTCGCGTATTGCTAGCAAAAGACCTCGGCTTCAATGGCGCTACGCTTGCCGCCAATGGTGATTGGTCAGGTGCCGCTACCGTTTTGGTGACGCCCAATAGCGCCTCAGTGCCGATTTCAGGCTACCGTGTTTTGCTTTTTTACCCTTGATGATCGCACCTTGATGGCTGCATCGCAAAAATTTTCGACTCTTCTTTTTTAAACTTAACCAGAGATTTTCACGTACATGGCAGCAATAATTTGTGGCTCTTTAGCATTTGACAGCATCATGAATTTTGAAGGCAAGTTTGCCGATCAAATCCTTCCCGATCAAATTCACAACTTGAATGTGTCATTTTTTGTGCCAACGCTGCGCCGTGAATTTGGCGGCTGTGCAGGCAATATTGCTTACGCATTGAAGCAATTGGGTGGTACACCCTTGATCATGGCAACCGTAGGCAGCGACGGCGCAGATTACGCAAAACGCATCACCGCTTTGGGTATGAGCACCGAATTTGTCCGTGAGGTGAGCGACGCCTACACCGCGCAAGCCATGATCATGACGGACACCAACAACAACCAAATCACCGCTTTTCACCCCGGTGCGATGATGCAAGCGCACATTACCAAAGTGACGCCACGTGCTGACATCAAAATTGGTATTGTTTCGCCAGATGGCCGCGATGCGATGCTAGAGCATGCTGAGCAGTTCCATGCCGCCGGCATTCCTTTTGTGTTCGATCCAGGCCAAGGTTTGCCGATGTTTGATGGCAAAGATTTGGCACATTTCATTGATTTGGCGACTTGGGTTACCGTGAACGATTACGAAGGCAAGATGTTGAGCGACCGCACCGGACTTAGCAGCGCCGAAATCTCCAAAAAAGTGAAAGGCTTGATCGTCACTTTAGGCGAGTATGGTTGTGAAGTTTGGGTGGATGGCGAGAAAACCGTCGTTGCACCAGTTATTGCCAGCAATGTGGTTGACCCCACAGGTTGTGGAGATGCCTTCCGTGGTGCGCTTTTATTTGGCTTGGAAAAAGGCTGGACACTGGCAAAGTGCGCAAAATTGGGCAATGAATTGGGTGCCATCAAGATTGCACAGCGTGGCGGTCAAAATTATCAGCTAAATTTGAGTGATTTAAGCCTCTAGCCGGCGTATTTATTACCATTAATGCTATTTAATTTATAGCAAATACTGCATCTTCATGTAAATTTCTAGGCAATAAAAAACCCGCTGTCTTGCGACAACGGGTTGAAAGTACAACGACTTAAAGCGAAGCTCTAAGCCAATTGACTTGTCTGCATCAAGGCTTTTTCGCTGTCGGAAAAGGCCAAGCAGCTTGCGGATTCAAGGTTGTTTGAGCCGCAGAGGCAGGTGCAGGGGCAGGCTTGGCGGCAGCGGGTGTTTTCGCGGCTTTCTTGGCTGGCGCCTTGGCTTTTTTAGCAGCAGGCTTTTTAGCGGCAGCTTTTTTCGCTGGAGCTTTTTTGGCGACGGCTTTCTTAGCGGGTGCTTTTTTAGCTACAGCTTTTTTCGCTGGGGCAGCTTTCTTAGCCGGTGCTTTTTTAGCGACGACTTTTTTAGCCGGGGCTTTTTTTGCTACAGCTTTTTTCGCTGGAGCGGCCTTTTTAGCAGGCGCTTTTTTAGCGACGACTTTTTTAGCCGGGGCTTTTTTTGCTACAGCTTTTTTCGCTGGAGCGGCTTTCTTAGCTACAGCTTTTTTCGCTGGAGCAGCTTTCTTCGCAGGGGCCTTTTTTGCGGCCGGTTTTTTCGCAGTTGCCATTATTTTCTCCTTGTTTACATGTCAAAGAGCACTTCGTGCTTGTATTTTTATACACAAAGCGATTCATGTTGTTGCATCGCACCTTCGCGCGCTGCAGCAGCATGAACAGGGTAAGCACACAAGACCGCTCAGCTCTTCGGCTGAATCAGTCATGCATGCAAATTTCTACAAATACCTCAAATTACCAATTCAAATTCTACAAATCACTTAGTCCCAAGAAAGTGCACCGCCTGATTGGTACTCAATCACGCGAGTTTCAAAAAAGTTACGCTCTTTCTTCAAGTCAATCATTTCGCTCATCCACGGGAACGGATTTTCCTCGTTCGGGAACAAGGTTTCCAAACCAATCTGCACGGCGCGGCGATTGGCAATATAGCGCAAATAGCCTTTGAACATGGATGCATTCATGCCCAACACGCCACGCGGCATGGTGTCTTCAGCATAACGGTATTCCAACTCAACGGCTTTCAAAAACAAGGCCTTGATTTCGGCTTTGAACTCTGGCGTCCACAAACCTGGGTTTTCCAGTTTCAACTGGTTGATCAAATCAATACCAAAATTGCAGTGCATGGACTCATCACGCAAGATGTACTGGTACTGCTCGGCCGCACCTGTCATTTTATTTTGACGACCCAAAGCCAGAATTTGTGTGAAGCCCACGTAGAAGAACAAACCCTCCATCAAGCAGGCGAACACAATCAATGATTTCAACAAGGTTTGATCGGTTTCATGCGTACCAGTCTTAAACAACGGATCGCTGATAGCATCGATGAAAGGAATCAGAAACTGGTCTTTGTCGCGAATCGATTGCACTTCGTTGTAAGCGTTGAAAATCTCCGCCTCATCCAGCCCCAATGACTCAGTGATGTATTGGTACGCGTGGGTATGAATCGCTTCTTCAAAAGCTTGGCGAAGCAAAAACTGGCGGCATTCTGGCGCGGTGATGTGGCGGTATGTTCCGAGCACAATGTTATTCGCAGCCAAAGAATCTGCCGTCACAAAGAAACCCAAATTGCGTTTTACCAAACGACGCTCGTCCTCGGTCAAACCATTTGGACTTTTCCACAGAGCAATGTCGCGCGTCATGTTGACTTCTTGCGGCATCCAATGGTTGGCACAAGTTGCTAAATACTTCTCCCACGCCCATTTGTATTTAAATGGTACCAATTGGTTAACGTCGGTTTGACCATTGATGATGCGTTTGTCTGCTGCATTGATGCGTTTGTGGACTGCAGGCACAGCAGCAGCATCCGAAACGGAAGCCGTGGTTGGCGAACCAGTTTGGCTACCTGTTGGGTTTGTTGCTGGCGTTTGCAAAGGCATCACCAATTGCGGCATGCCAGTTTGCGCTGGAATAGCTGTCGAAAAAAGCGGATGCTCATCCACGTGGTTTGTTGATAAACCACGGCTTTGTGTTGTCGGCAGTGAGGGCTTAACTTCGTCGTCCCAGGTTAGCATATTTGTTCCAATGTGTGGATTATGAAAGCTATAGAAAAAAAATGAAAGTGCTCATTCAATTTCTATAGCAATGTGTTGCGATTTTGCATCGATATTTTTCAAAACTTTTAATAAAAAATTCGCAAGTTTTTAGTTACTGACATGACTCGCATGTTGGATCATCGACACCGCAAAATCTAATGTCAGTTGCAGGCATGCTGCTAAGCTGCATTTGTGCCGCTGCGGCTGCAGCATCCAAGGCACTCATTCCTTTTGATGCAGAAGCATCAACGTCAGACTTTCCACCTGATGAAACTGCATTCATGCGGCCATTCATCACGGTTGATTTTTCTGCGTGTGTCGCACCAACTGTGCGCAAGTAGTAGGTCGTTTTCAAACCGCGCAACCACGCCAACTTATAGGTGTCATCCAACTTCTTACCAGAGACACCAGCCATGTAGATATTGAGCGACTGCGCTTGGTCAATCCATTTTTGACGACGAGCGGCAGCTTCCACAATCCAAGTGGTTTCGACTTCAAACGCGGTGGAATACAAAGCCTTAATGTCTTGCGGCACACGGTCAATCGGACGCAATGAACCATCGTAATGCTTCAAGTCAACCACCATCACATCGTCCCACAAGCCTAGGCGTTTGAGGTCATGCACCAAGCGGCCGTTGATCACGGTGAATTCGCCTGACAAATTAGATTTGACGGACAAGTTGCCAAAACAAGGCTCAATACACGCGTCAACGCCGATGATGTTCGAAATGGTTGCAGTTGGGGCAATCGCCACGCAATTGGAGTTGCGCATGCCGTCTTGTGCGATTTTGTTGCGCAGCGCGTTCCAGTCCATCGTGGAGGAACGATCCACCTCCACAAAACCACCGCGCTCTTCAGCGAGCATATCCAAGGTATCCAAAGGCAAAATACCTTTGTCCCACAAGGAGCCTTTGTAACTGGCGTATTTGCCACGCTCTTTGGCCAAATCGCTGGATGCCCAATAAGCGTAATAGCAAATAGCTTCCATGGATGTATCGGCAAACTCGACCGCAGCTTGGCTGGCGTAGGGAATACGCAGCTCGTACAAGCAGTCTTGGAACGCCATCAAGCCCATGCCCACGGGGCGATGTTTCAAATTGGAGTCACGCGCTTTTTTGACTGCGTAATAGTTGATATCAATCACGTTGTCCAACATGCGCATCGCAGTGGTGATGGTTTTCTTCAACTTGATGTGATCCAACTGACCATCCTTCAAATGCTGCATCAAGTTCACAGAACCCAAGTTGCACACCGCTGTTTCGGTATCGCTGGTGTTCAATGTGATTTCAGTACACAAGTTACTGGAGTGAACCACACCAACGTGTTGCTGTGGCGAACGGATGTTGCACGGATCTTTGAACGTGATCCATGGATGCCCTGTTTCAAACAACATGGTGAGCATCTTGCGCCACAAATCAGCGGCCTGAACGGTTTTGAACGGGGAAATTTCACCGCGTGCCGCTTTGGCTTCGTAAGCTACATAAGCTTTTTCGAAATCGCGACCAAACTTGTCGTGCAAATCTGGCACATTGTTAGGCGAGAACAAGGTCCACTCACCCTTCTCCATCACGCGGCGCATGAACAGGTCTGGAATCCAGTTGGCGGTGTTCATGTCGTGCGTACGGCGACGGTCGTCGCCCGTGTTTTTGCGCAACTCCAAGAACTCTTCCATGTCTAAATGCCATGTTTCCAAGTAAGTGCAAACTGCACCTTTGCGTTTGCCACCTTGGTTCACGGCAACTGCCGTGTCGTTCACGACCTTCAAGAACGGCACCACGCCTTGTGATTCTCCATTGGTACCCTTGATGTGGGCACCCAAAGCACGCACACGCGTCCAGTCGTTGCCCAACCCACCAGCAAACTTAGACAGCAAGGCGTTTTCTTTGATCAACTCGTAAATACCATCCAAATCGTCTGGCACGGTAGACAAGTAGCACGATGACAACTGTGAACGGCGCGTGCCACTGTTGAACAGTGTTGGCGTGCTGGACATGAAGTCGAATGACGACAGGACTTCGTAGAACTCAATCGCACGCGCTTCGCGATCAGCCTCATTCAAAGCTAAACCCATGGCCACACGCATAAAGAACGCTTGTGGTAATTCGATACGCGTTTTGCGGACGTGCAAAAAGTAGCGGTCATACAGAGTTTGCAAACCCAAATAATCAAACTTCAAATCTTGCTCTGGTTTGAGCGCTGCACCCAAGCGCGCCAAGTCAAATTCCATCATCTTTTCATCTAAGAGTTCGTTCTCTACGCCCTTTTTGATGAATTTCGGGAAATATTCAGGATAACGATCACCCATTTCTTCTTGCGCCACCTCGCCACCCAACACTTCACGACGGATAGTGTGCAACAGCAAACGTGCGGTCACATACGTGTAATCCGGCTCGCTCTCAATCAAGGTGCGGGTTGCCATGATGGAGGCTTTGTAGACCTCGTCAATTGGCACGCCGTCGTACAAATTACGCAGCGTTTCAGCCAGAATCGGTGCCATTTGCACGTCTTTACCCAAGCCAGCACAGGCAGATTCAATCAAACCCGTCAAACGGCGCATATCCAAAGCGACACGCTGGCCACCGTCCATGACATGCAACACGGGTGCTGGTGGCGCTTCTTCTGCCACAGCTTTGGCACGCTCTTGTGTTCGCTTTTCACGATACAGCACATAGGCACGGGCAACTTCATGATGACCGCCACGCATCAAACCCAGCTCAACCTGGTCTTGCACGTCCTCAATATGAAACGTGCCGCCACCTGGTCGTGAGCGCATCAAAGCGCGAATCACTGCTTGTGTCAAACCATCCACGATGTCCCGCACACTGGCCGATGCCGCGCCTTGCGTGCCGTGCACGGCCAAAAACGCCTTCATCACAGCCACGGCAATTTTGCTGGGCTCGAATGGCACAACAGCGCCATTGCGACGAATGATTTGGTAATGGTCTAAAGTTTGGCTGGCGCTGTCGTCAGCGCGGTCAACACCCTGCGCTGGGCTGGTTTGAAAGAGCGACTGCGGTGTGAATGTTGTGCGTGTTGATTCTGCGACTGGAAATGCGGATGCTTGCTGCATGGGTGGTGATCCTCTTGTCTTTGTAACTGTTATTTTAGTGATGTATTCACTTTCAAGACTGCTAACTTACCCCGTATTTACTAAGGAATTAACAGCATTGACAAAAATTTTGAAACACTATATGTAGTGGTTACCGCCACTTTACACACTACCTATAGTGTTGTTTCAAGATTTCAGTTTACATCAATTTCGATAAAAATGCGCTGCTTTTGCACACTTTTTACAGAGTTTTAATTGATAGCAACAAACCACTATTTCACAATGCCCTGCGCACTTGCGGCCAGTCAAACTGCGTGCCAGGATCGGCTTTTCGACCTGGTGCAATGTGTTCGTGGCCAGTCATATGCGCAATTGGGTAGTTTTGCTGGAGCGCAGCACACACACTGGTCAAACTTTCGTACTGCGCGGCTTCAAAGAAATCACCCTCCAATCCTTCCATTTCTATGCCAACTGAGTAGTCATTGCAGTTGTCTTTACCCAAATAGCTGGACTTCCCCGCGTGCCAAGCACGGTCATCACAACTTACAAACTGCCACAACTCGCCATTTCTGCGGATATAGAAGTGCGCTGAAACTTGGGTGTCGCGAATTTTCTCGAAATACGGATGTGCATCCCAATCTAAGGTGTTGGTGAAGAGTTGCTGCACCTCGTCACCACCGAATTGGCCAGGCGGCAAGCTGATGGAATGAATAACGATGAGGTTAATCTGCGTATTTGCTGGTCTAGCGCCATAGTTAGGCGACGCTAGATGCCGTGCAAACCTGTACCAGCCTTTGTCAAACAGGACTACAGGGACATCATGAGCTTGTTCTAAGTGATGCATTTATAGCAACTACTCAGCCTTGTTTAGCGCCAAATTGCCGATGCTCGGTACTGCAAAACCACAGTTGCGACCGCAAATCAGCACTTGGTGCGGCCAGCGCCTCAATTTGCGGCAAATGGACGCCGCAGTGCGCGCACGCCACCATGGTTTTTTTAGCTTGTTGGCGTTCAACTTCACGCTCAAAATTTTCTTGCTTGACTTTGTTTATGGCGATGCGGTTACTGCGCCACAACCAGACGCCCACAAAAACAACGATTAAGACCACCAAATACTTCATACCCCACGCCCCAAAAACACTTCCAAGACAAATCGTGAGCCCACATAAGCCAGTAATAGCAAGCCAGAACCAACGTACAACACCCGCACCGCCGTGCGCCCACGCCAGCCAAATTGCGCTCTGCCGACGATCAGCACCGCAAAAGATAGCCACGACAGCACCGAGAAAATCGTTTTATGGTCCCACTTCCAAACTTTTCCTGCGCCATACAGCGATTCACTGAACAGCCAGCCAGCCAGCAAAGTCGCCGTTAGCAAGACAAATCCGGCAGTCACGAATCTGAAAGTCAATCGCTCCAACGTCAGCAAAGGCAAACCGCTGGATGTGGCAGACATAGTACTAGGGGACAAACGCATTTGCGACTCTGCCCTCATCATCAACCAAGCATGTGCCACCGCTGCAGTAAACAAACCATAAGATGCCAGCCCCAAAGCCCAATGCACCGGCAGCCATTTGGAGGCCGCGCTGTGCAAAGCTTGTCCTGGGAACAACATCGCCAATAGCACCGCCGCTGCCCCAATAGCCGCAAACACCCAAACCGCCTTGAGTTTGGGGTACATATAACTCTCAACCGCATACACCGTCAGTCCCAGCCATGCTGTCACAGACAAGGCGGGCGCAAAACCGAATCGCGGCAACTCGCCAAACAAACTCCATAGCACCGCCAAACCGTGCAAACCCCATGCACACCAAAGCAAAAGCCGCGTTGCAGCCACGCTCAACCTGTCGCCCACAAGCGCTGGCGTCGCATAGGCCAACACCGCACCCAAGCCTAAAAACAAGCTTGTCATCGATATCCCATCAAAAAAGGTGCCAGCGGCTAAAATCATCCCTACAGTTTATACGACCTGCACCATTTCTCTAAAGTACTAAATTCCTATGGCATCCGCTCTCACCGACAAACTATCCCAGCTCGTTAAACAAATGCGCGGCCAAGCCCGCATGACCGAGTCCAACGTGCAGGACATGCTGCGCGAAGTTCGCCTGGCGCTCTTGGAGGCCGACGTCGCCCTGCCCGTCGTGCGCGACTTCATCGCCCGCGTCAAAGAAAAAGCCATGGGTCAGGAAGTCGTAGGCTCACTCACCCCCGGTCAGGCGCTGGTGGCCGTGGTCAACCGCGAGCTAATCGCCACCATGGCGGGCAGCGACATTGGCAGCTCGACGGTGAGCGAACTGAACCTCGCCGCCCAGCCCCCCGCCGTGATTTTGATGGCCGGTTTGCAAGGTGCCGGTAAAACCACCACCACCGCCAAACTGGCCAAGCACCTGATTGAAAAGCGCAAAAAGAAGGTGCTCACCGTCTCGGGTGACGTCTACCGTCCCGCCGCCATCGAACAGCTCAAAACTGTCACCGCCCAAGCGGGTGCCGAGTGGTTCCCTAGCAGCGCCGATCAAAAACCGCGCGATATCGCCTTTGCCGCGCTGGATTATGCCAAAAAGCACCATTTCGACGTGTTATTGGTCGATACCGCCGGCCGTTTGGGTATCGACGAGGTGCTGATGAACGAGATCCGCGAACTCCACGCGGTGCTCAACCCGATTGAAACCCTGTTCGTGGTTGACGCCATGCAGGGTCAAGACGCCATCAACACGGCCAAGGCCTTCAAAGACGCCCTGCCACTGACCGGCATTATTTTGACAAAGCTAGACGGTGACTCGCGCGGTGGCGCGGCGCTGTCGGTGCGCCACATCACCGGTGCGCCCATCAAATTTGCCGGTACGTCCGAGAAACTCGACGGATTAGAAGTGTTCGACGCCGAACGCCACGCTGGCCGCGTGCTGGGCATGGGCGATATTTTGGCGCTGGTGGAGCAGGTCACCTCGGGTGTGGACGTGGCCGCTGCGCAAAAACTGGCGGCCAAAGTCAAAAGCGGCAAAGGTTTTGACCTGAACGACTTTTTGAGCCAGCTCCAACAGATGAAGCAAATGGGCGGCCTGGCCAGCATGATGGAAAAGCTCCCAGCGCAAATGGCCGCCAAAGCCGGTCAGGTTGACATGGGCAAAGCCGAAAAAGACATGCGCCGCAAAGAAGGCATCATCCTCAGCATGACCCCGCTGGAGCGCCGCAAGCCCGATCTGATCAAAGCCACCCGCAAACGCCGCATCGCCAATGGCGCTGGCGTCCATGTGCAAGAAGTCAACCGCATGCTCAACGAGTTTGAGCAAATGCAGGGCATGATGAAAAAAATGAGCGGCGGCGGAATGATGAAGATGATGAAAAAGATGGGCGGCATGAAGGGCATGCCGAAGATGCCGTTTTGAGGTCTTTTGCCATCAGAATGCTTATTTTACATGCATTTTTAGGCTCTAGCCGGCGTATTTATTGCCCAAACAGCTATTAAATGCATAGCAAATAATTGCTGCTACGGATACTGTTGCCGTGCATGCAAAACCCGAAGAACGACTAGAGCGCCATCACCAACTTGGTAAACAAGAATGTAGTTTGGGTGAACGACGATTTCTCTTGTGCCAGCTACGCGTCCGGGTCGAAAAAGGTAAGGATGTTCGACGGCTGGAAGAATAGCTTCGTCAAGCAAGGTTTTCATACGCCGTGCTGCGATTGGGTTACGCGGGGCAATGTATTCAAGCAAATTGCGCAAGTCGCTGCGCGCTTCATCCGACCAAACGATCTGAAGCATCAGGCTTGTTTAGCTAGAAGTTGTTGTTCTACATTAACAATAATGGCTTCCATCTCCGCCATCACTTGGTCATGCGGGATGCGGGGCACTTTGCTATCGAGCGCCTGCTGCACTTGTCCACGAAACCAAAGGTCATAGCTTGCTGCTTGATTTTCTGTTTCAAACTCAGAGATGATGGGGTCTAGGACTGCATTCATAACGTCAGAATACCATAAAGTAGCAAATTATGGTGTTTCAAACCTCTGCCGTCACCACCTCACCGCGCAGCATACGCTGCGGCGCGTCGGTGACTTTGATGTCCACCAGCTGACCAATCAGGCGATCTGGCCCGGTGAAGACCACGGCGCGGTTGCATTCGGTGCGGCCGAACAGGGCGTTGGGGGTTTTGCGGGCTGGGCCTTCGACCAGGACGCGCTGCACCGTGCCCAAGCGGCTGGCGCTGATGCGAACGACATTGGCGTCTATGGTGGCTTGCAGGTGTTGCAAACGCGCTAGTTTGACGGCGTGCGGCGTGTCGTCGTGCAGCGCGGCGGCTGGCGTGCCGGGGCGTGGGCTGTAGATGAAGCTGAAGGAGGTGTCGAAACCGACGTCGTTGATCAGCTTCATCATTTTCTGGAAATCGTCGTCCGTTTCCCCGGGGAAGCCGACAATAAAGTCGCTGGACAGCACCATGTCAGGGCGAATCGCCCGCAGTTTGCGGATGGTGCTTTTGTATTCCAGCGCGGTGTAGCCGCGTTTCATGGCGCTCAAAATGCGGTCGGAGCCGTGCTGCACCGGCAAATGCAGGTGGTTGACCAGCTTCGGCAAGCGTGCATAAGCGTCAATAAGGCTTTGTGAAAACTCGTTCGGGTGGCTGGTGGTGTAGCGGATGCGCTCAATACCGGGAATCTCGGAGACGTAATCCAGTAACGTCGCAAAGTCGGCAATCTCGCCCGACTCCCCCATCTTGCCACGGTAGGCGTTGACGTTTTGACCGAGCAGATTGACCTCTTTGACGCCCTGGTCTGCCAAACCGGCGACTTCAACCAGCACGTCTTCAAACGGGCGCGACACTTCTTCGCCACGGGTGTAAGGCACGACGCAATAGCTGCAGTACTTGGAACAACCTTCCATGATGCTCACGAACGCGCTCGCGCCGTTGTTTTTGGCGGGTGGCAAGTGGTCGAATTTTTCGATTTCGGGGAAGCTGATATCCACTTGCGGACGCGCCAGTGATTCCCTTTTTGCCAGCAGCTCAGGCAAACGATGTAAGGTCTGCGGGCCAAATACCACATCAACAAACGGGGCGCGAGAAATAATCGCTGCGCCTTCTTGGCTGGCAACGCAGCCGCCCACGCCGATTTTCACGCCTTTAGCCTTCAGGTGTTTGATGCGGCCCAAGTCGCTGAACACTTTTTCCTGCGCTTTTTCGCGCACGGAGCAGGTGTTGAACAAGATCAAATCTGCCTCGTCCATGTTTTGCGTGGCGACGTAGCCTTCGGCAGCGTGCAAAACGTCGACCATTTTGTCGGAGTCATACTCGTTCATTTGACAGCCGAAGGTCTTGATGAAGACTTTTTTGGAAGTCACTAAGTCATTGATTGGATTCACAATTTCGCTCATATCCATACTCATTTCCGCACTCATTTCTTTTCTCCAGCCAGCTTCACTTTTGCTTCTTCTGCGGAGAGAATCCACACCTCATGCACCAAGCCCGTGCTGGCTTCACGCCTAAAATTCACCGTAAACGACTTGCCTTCCAAAGCACCTGTCATTGCCAGCACGCCCTGCTCGTCACGAATTCGCGCCCCGGCTGACAATCGCTCAGCTTTGCCGTCCAGCTCGATTTGCGGCGGTGATTTGAAGGTAATCGCACCGCGCACGGCAGAATCCGGAAAATGACGTGCTATTTGGGCACTAGCCGGCGTATTTATTGCCTGAATAGCTATAAATAATATAGCAAAAATCGAACTTTTAAGAATGGAATGTGTCATAAGTGCAGCAATGACTGGTTTATATCCAGCGGCTGATATTTGATAGTAAGGCTGCGATTTTACCGCAGCACTGACTGAAACGCCTAAAAGCTATTGCATCGCGCGGATGGCGGCAAAGCGTGTTTCCAGCTCGCGGCGCATGTCTTTGCGCACTTCGGCAGCGGCAAAACGACGACGGTCTTCGACGGATGCGGGTTTCAACGGCGTCACCGGCACGGGTCTGCGCGCTTCGTCCACCGCCACCATGGTAAAAAAGCAGCTGTTGACGTGGCGCACTTCGCGGGTGCGGATTTCTTCAGCAATCACCTTGATGCCGATCTCCATGGACGATGTGCCCGTGTGGTTCACCGAGGCCAAAAACGTCACCAGCTCGCCCACGTGGATGGGTTGGCGGAACATCACTTGGTCAACATTCAACGTCACCACATAGCGCCCCGCATACCGGCTGGCGCATGCGTAGGCGACTTGATCGAGCAGCTTCAAAATCGTTCCGCCGTGGACGTTACCCGAAAAATTGGCGGTGTCGGGCGTCATCAGCACCGTCATGGATAACTGGTGTGCGGGTAAATCCATGGTCAGTACTTTTGCGAATGTTAAACAGGGCTTGTATTATGCCTTTGCTACTTCGTGTGCCGCCATGTGTTCCAACGACTTGACCAATGCCGAGTGGTCCAGCTGATCCCAGCCATTTGCTGCACACACTTGCATCAGCTGCGCGGCAGAAGCTGTTTGCGGCAGCGCCACGCCCATGCTTTTGGCACCAGCCAAGGCCAGACTCAGGTCTTTTTGATGCAGCGCGATGCGGAAACCAGGGTTGAAGGTGCGTTTGATCATGCGCTCGCCGTGCACTTCCAAAATACGGCTGGCGGCAAAGCCACCCATCAAGGCTTGGTGCACACGCGCAGGGTCGGCACCGGCTTTGCTGGCGAACAGCAAGGCTTCGCCCACCGCAGCGATGTTGAGCGCAACGATGATCTGGTTTGCGACTTTGGTGGTTTGGCCGTCGCCATTGCCACCGACCAGGGTAATGTTTTTACCCATCAGCTCAAACAGCGGCTTGATGCGTTCAAACACGGCCTCATCGCCGCCTATCATGATCGTCAAGCTGGCGGCTTTGGCGCCGACTTCACCGCCGGAGACGGGTGCGTCCAAGTAATCACAGCCTAACTCATTGATGGCGAGTGCGAAGCGCTTGGTTTCCATGGGGGAAATTGAACTCATGTCGACGACGGTTTTGCCTTTCGACAAGCCTTCCGCCACACCTTCTTTGCCGAACAGCACTTTGTCTACGTCGGGCGTGTCTGGCAGCATCAAAATAATCACTTCAGCAGCGCGGGCCACATCGGCATTGGTGGCGCAGACGGTCACCGCGCTCAACGCTTCTGGTAGCTTGCTTCGTTTGGGTACAAACAACTCATGGCCTGCGGCCAACAAATGCTGCGCCATGGGTGCGCCCATGATGCCGAGTCCGATAAATCCGATTTTCATTGTCGCTCTCTCTTTTCTTAATTGCTATGTAAGTAATTGGATAAATTAATAAGTGCCTGAGGCCTTGGGTGCGGACACATCGCGCATCTTCGCCATGACTTGCTGTGCCCCCGCTGCCATCAGGCGCGCGTCTGAGCTGATGGTGACAAACTGGAAGCCTTTGGCGATGCGCTTCAAGGCCGCTTCAGGTGTGCCGTTGTGGATGCCCGCCACCACACCGTGCGCTTTGGCACGCGCCAGAATGTGGTCAATCGCCTCGGCGGCTTTCGGGTCCACATCGTCAAACGTGGGGGTGCAGCCCAGCGCCAATGACAGGTCGGACGGGCCGATGTAGATTGCGTCCAGCCCCTCGACGGACAAAATGTCGTCCAGGTTGTCCAGCGCTTTGGCGGTTTCTATCATCGCGAAGGTGACGATCGTGTCATTGGCTTTTTGTGGGTAGTCCGCACCGCCGTAGAGCAACGCCCGTGTCGGGCCGAAGCTGCGGGTGCCGCGTGGCGCGTAGTGGGTGTAGGCGACGAGCTTTTCCGCGTCTTCGCGGGTATTGACCATCGGGCAGATGACACCGTAAGCACCGGCGTCCAGTGTTTTCATCAAAATACCAGGTTCCAGCCATGGCACGCGCACCACAGGCACGGTGCTGGTGGTTGAAATGGCCTGCAACATCGTCACCATGGCCTGGTAGTCGACGATGCCGTGCTGCAGGTCGATGGTGAGTGAGTCCCAGCCCTGATGCGCCATGGTTTCAGCAGAAAAGCTGTTAGGAATGGCCAGCCAACCATTGGCGACAGCGCCACCTGATTGCCAGATGGTGCGTAGGCGGTTTTCTCTCATGGTGTTGCTCCTAAAAATTTTGTTGTTATCTATCAAATGCAGGGCTGTTATCGATCAAACGCTGCACGTTTGGGGTCGAATTTCCAATTAGGAATCAAATACTGCATGGCCATGGCGTCGTCGCGCGAACCCAGGCCGTGCTGCTTGTAGAGCTGGTGGGCTTTTTCAACTTCCACCATGTCCAGCTCCACACCCAAGCCGGGCTTTTTCGGCACTTGCACAAGGCCGCCTTTGATTTGCAGCGGTTCTTTGGTCAAACGCTGGCCGTCCTGCCAGATCCAGTGGGTGTCAATCGCCGTCACCTTGCCAGGCGCGGCGGCACCCACGTGGGTGAACATCGCCAGCGACACATCGAAATGGTTGTTGGAATGGCTCCCCCATGTCAGCCCCCAGTCACGGCAGGTTTGCGCCACCCGCACCGAGCCGGCCATGGTCCAAAAATGCGGATCGGCCAGCGGAATATCGACCGATTGCAGCGACAGCGCGTGGCTGAGTTGACGCCAGTCGGTCGCGATCATGTTGGTTGCGGTTGGCAAACCAGTGGCGCGGCGGAACTCGGCCATGACCTCGCGGCCTGAGAAGCCGTCTTCAGCGCCGCACGGGTCTTCGGCGTAAGCAACAATGTTTTTGGTGTCGCGCATCAAGCGAATCGCATCTTTCAGCAGCCAGCCCCCGTTTGGGTCTAAGGTGACGCGGGCTTTGGGGAAGCGCTCGTGCAAAGCTGTCACAGCAGCAATTTCTTCCTCACCACGCAGCACACCACCCTTGAGTTTGAAATCATTAAAACCATAACGCTCATGCGCAGCTTCGGCTTGGCGGACAATGGTTTCGGGCGTCAAAGCGACTTCATGCCGCACGCGCGACCAGTTGTTGTCGGCATCGGGCTCGCTGTTGTAAGGCAAATCGGTTTTTGTGCGATCGCCCACGTAAAACAAATACCCCAGCATCTCCACCGCGTCGCGCTGCTGACCTTCGCCCAGCAAGGCAGCCACGGGCACGCCCAAGTGTTGACCTAGCAAATCTAGCAAAGCAGACTCAATGGCTGTCACCGCATGAATAGTTGTGCGCAGGTCAAACGTTTGCTGGCCACGGCCACCGCTGTCGCGGTCAGCAAATTGGTTTTGTACCTTACGCAGCATTTCTTGCACGTTGCCCAACGATTGCCCGACAACCAAAGCCGCCGCATCTTCCAAGGTCTGGCGAATCTTCTCGCCACCTGGCACCTCGCCCACGCCGGTATTGCCAGCGCTGTCGGTCAAGATCAAAATATTGCGAGTGAAATATGGGCCGTGTGCGCCGCTCAGGTTGAGCAGCATGCTGTCGCGACCGGCGACAGGAATGGCGCGCAAGCTGGTGATTTTTGGGGTATTTTTAACGGTATCTTTGATGCTCATAATTGTCTATAATTCTAAGTTATCAGTTGTCTGATGTCTATCATACCAGTAGGAGCTAACCCATGCAAGAGCACCCAACATCACAAGCCAGTCAATCGCTCACCATCAGCATGCACCCCAGCGACAACGTAGCCATTGTTGCCAACGATGGCGGCTTGCCAGCAGGCACGGTTTTGACGACTGGTTTGGTATTGCAGGACAAAGTGCCGCAAGGCCACAAAGTCGCACTTGTCGATTTGGCAGCAGATGCGCCTGTGTTGCGCTACGGTATTCCGATTGGCTACGCGATCAAAGATATTCCCGCTGGCAGCTGGGTGCATGAGCGCCTACTGCACATGCCAGATGCACGGGAGCTGGACAATTTACCTATCGCCACCATCAAACCCACGCCACAAACGCCACTGACGGGTTACACCTTTGAGGGCTACCGCAACGCAGACGGCTCAGTGGGGACACGAAATATTTTGGCCATCACTCAAACCGTGCAATGCGTGGCTGGTGTAACGGACTTTGCAGTACAGCGCATCAAAACCGAACTGCTGCCCAAATTCCCCAACGTGGACGACGTGGTGGGGTTAGATCACAGCTATGGCTGCGGCGTGGCGATTGACGCTCCGGGCGCAGAAATCCCCATCCGCACACTGCGCAACATCAGCATGAACCCCAACTTTGGCGGCGAAGTGATGATGGTGAGCTTGGGCTGCGAAAAGCTACAACCGGAGCGTCTGCTACCGCCTGGCTCTATTCCGATATCTGACGAGCGGCAAGCTGGTGTGGCTGCAGGTACAGATTTAGGGTTCGACCATGTTTGCCTTCAAGACGATGCCCACGTCGGCTTCATGTCCATGATCGAATCCATCATGCGCCAGGCAGAAACCCACTTGCAGCGCTTGAATGCCCGCCGCCGTGAAACTGTTCCTGCCAGCGAGCTGGTAGTCGGTGTGCAATGTGGTGGCAGCGATGCGTTTTCAGGTGTCACCGCCAACCCGGCTGTGGGCTATTGCACCGATTTACTGGTGCGCGCCGGCGCCAGCGTGATGTTTTCAGAAACCACCGAGGTGCGCGACGGCATTGACCAGCTCACCTCCCGCGCGTCCACCCCTGAAGTAGCGGCGGCGATGATTCGCGAAATGGCCTGGTACGATGCCTACCTGCAGCGCGGCAAGGTCGACCGCAGCGCCAACACCACGCCGGGCAACAAAAAGGGCGGCCTGTCCAATATTGTCGAAAAAGCGATGGGCTCTATCGTCAAATCCGGCTCGGCACCCATCACTGGCGTGTTGTCACCCGGTGAAAAATTAAAACAAAAAGGGTTGACCTACGCCGCCACCCCGGCCAGCGACTTCATCTGCGGCACCCTGCAACTGGCCGCTGGCATGAATTTGCACGTTTTCACCACCGGGCGCGGCACGCCGTATGGCTTGGCTGAGTGCCCCGTCGTCAAGGTCGCCACCCGCAGCGATTTGGCGCGGCGCTGGCACGATTTGATGGACATCAACGCCGGCACCATCGCCGACGGCAGCAAAACCATTGAAGACGTGGGCTGGGAGATGTTCCATCTCATGCTGGAAGTGGCCAGCGGCCGTAAAAAAACATGGGCCGAGCACTGGAAGCTGCATAACGCCCTCGTTTTATTCAACCCAGCACCCGTGACTTGATTGATGACCCGTTTTTTATAACCTGATCTTGCCACTCGATTAGAAAACCCTTAACAATGACAGCCAGTACCTCCCCACACAGCAACGACAGCATCGCCTGGATTCAGGTGTCCTCCTGCTACCTGCCCTTGGCCAACCCCATCAGCGACGCCAAAGTGCTGACCGGCAGGCAAAAGCCCATGACCGAGATCGCCATGCTGTTTGTGGAGATTGAAACCACGCAAGGCCACCAAGGCTTGGGTTTCAGCTACTCCAAACGCGCTGGCGGTCCGGGCCAGTTTGCCCATGCCAAAGAAATCGCCCCCACGCTGTTGGGTGAAGACCCTAACGATATTGCCAAATTGTGGGACAAACTGTGCTGGGCGGGTGCTTCTGTGGGTCGCAGTGGCATGTCCACGCAAGCGATTGGCGCTTTTGATGTCGCTTTGTGGGATATGAAAGCCAAACGCGCGAACCTATCATTAGCCAAACTGCTAGGCTCTCACCGCGACTCGGTGCGCTGCTACAACACCTCGGGCGGCTTTTTGCACACCCCCATCGATCAGCTGATGGTGAACGCCGCAGCATCCATCCAACGCGGCATTGGCGGCATCAAACTCAAAGTCGGTCAGCCGGACGCTGCTTTGGACATCGCCCGAGTAACCGCCGTGCGCAAACACTTGGGCGACGCCGTGCCCATCATGGTCGATGCCAACCAGCAATGGGACCGACCCACCGCCCAGCGCATGTGCCGCATTTTTGAGCAGTTCAACCTGGTCTGGATTGAAGAACCGCTGGACGCCTACGACCATGAAGGCCACGCCGCACTGGCGCTGCAGTTCGACACCCCCATTGCCACCGGCGAGATGCTGACCAGCGCTGGCGAACACGGCGATTTGATCCGCCACCGCGCCGCCGACTACCTGATGCCCGACGCCCCCCGCGTAGGCGGCATCACCCCGTTTTTGAAGATTGCAGCCCAAGCCGAACACGCCGGCTTGATGCTCGCTCCCCACTTTGCGATGGAATTGCACGTCCACCTGGCCGCCGCCTACCCCACCGAGCCGTGGGTGGAGCATTTTGAATGGCTGGAGCCTTTGTTCAACGAACGCATCGAGATCAACCACGGCCGCATGCTGGTGCCGACCCGGCCGGGCTTAGGATTAAGTTTGAGCGAACAGTCGAAAACCTGGGTGCGTGAATCTGTGACGGTGGGAAAACGGCCATAAATACCTGTCGACTCACCGTGAATTGACCATGAAAAAAGCCTTTGACTCTCACGAATCAAAGGCTTTCAGTTTTGGTGGTCGTAGGTGGATTTGAACCACCGACTTCAGCATTATGAATGCTGCGCTCTAACCAACTGAGCTATACGACCCTAGTCTAATATTATAGCTGTTTTTACAATCTAGAAGACCAAGATTTTTCTTATTAAAACTTGTTGCTCGGCATAATGCAGGAGCAACTCAAACCATCAAAGATAATGACTAATGTCGTAACCTATTGTTTTTAATAAGAAAAATGGCTTTTTCAATTTCATTATCCAACCGTATGGAAAATGGAATGATCTTTGCAAGCAAAGATCGCGAGCGCTAATCTGAAGGCATGCTTTGAATTAAATCAGCATCCACCTGATTGAGGTTACAGTAGATCGTGTTGAGCTTTCTACGCGAATCATCACACTGTAATAGTCCTAAAACTCATCTGAAAACTACTGTATCAGGGGGACTTGAGCGCGTGACGCGCTTTATGAACACGTTTATTAAAACGTCGAACTGGCGGCGGCGGCGGCGGCTCTGCACTTGCAATTTGCTCTTGTAGTAAACGATGCAAAAGAGTTTCCAACGGTGCGCGATCATTATTATCGGCTGCTCTTAAAGCCAATTCGTACTCATCATGAACTTGATTCAAAAGCTCTGGAAGAATTTTGGTCCCTGGCAATAACTTTCCAAGCCTCAAGCAAAGTACGAAATAACATGCTGCACGCGCCGTTCGTCCATTCCCGTTAATAAATGGATGAATATGATTAAGTCTCCACAATACAAATGCTGCGAGCACTATGGGGTCGGCTGACTGAAGATGAAGATTAACCGTGTTCACAAAATCATCCATCCACGCTTGCACAAGATAAAACCGTGGTGGTATGTGATTTCCAACTGTAACTTCACATGGTCTAAATTCACCTGCGTTGGTGTGCAAACAAGTGATAGCCTGATAGTTCAGGGCTTTAATTATGTGAGTAGACAAAAATGGTTTGCCTACTTGCAAACTGGTAGATACTGCTGACAGTAAAAAATCATACTGTCGCCCAACATTCGATATTTGAAACTCCTGATAGTACGGATCATTTTCCGTCTGTCCGGCTATCAGGTGCAAAATCATCTTGCAGGAATAGGCTCTCCAGCCTGTTTTAGCATTACTTCACGAACCTGCTCTTTAGTCATGCTATTTCGTTGAATTGAACCAAAAACGAACGAAACTTTTTGCTCAAACATTTCATGCGGACTGCGCCTAACCGCCGCAGCTTGAACTGCATCCAACAGCCTTTTGTCAGTTCTGAAATTTGAAAGATTTTGCATGATTACCTCCGATGGTGATATGAAAATATCAGCCTTAAATTATATTGTGCACCGCAACAACGTCAATGTGCTTTACATTTGATATTCGACTTTATCCGACTATAGCTACGAACTAATTGGTAGATTCCCTTGTTTATCCATTGACGTTTGATCGGAATCTGTTCCATTACAGATTCAGTCTCAACAAATAATACTAAAGTTCAACTGCTGAACAAAAAGTTCATCACGTCGCCATCTTTGACGACATAGTCCTTGCCCTCAGCGCGCATTTTGCCGGCGTCTTTCGCGCCCTGCTCACCTTTGAAGCTGATGAAATCGTCAAACGCAATAGTTTGGGCGCGGATGTAGCCTTTTTCGAAGTCGGTATGGATCACGCCTGCCGCTTGCGGGCCGGTGTCGCCGACGTGGATGGTCCAAGCGCGGACTTCTTTCACGCCAGCGGTGAAGTAGGTTTGCAGGCCCAGGAGCTTGTAGGCGGCGCGGATCAGGCGGTCCAGACCCGGCTCGTCCTGGCCCAGTTCAGCCAGAAACATGGCGCGGTCTTCGTCGTCCATCTCGGCCATTTCGGCTTCCATTTTGGCGCTGATCGCCACCACAGGCGCGTTTTGCGCTGTGGCATAGGCGGTCAACCGGTCAAGCATGGGGTTGTTGGTGAAGCCGTCTTCCGCCACATTGGCCACAAACATGGCGGGTTTGGCGGTGATGAGGAAGAACGGCTTCAACAGCACGTGCTCTTCTTTGCTGAAATCAATCGTTCGCACGGGCTTGGTGTCGTTCAGCGCCACTTGGCATTTTTCCAAAATAAGCACGAGTTTGGCCGATTCTTTGTCGCCCGAACGCGCTAATTTGCTGACGCGGTGCAAGCCTTTTTCAACCGCCGTCAAATCAGCCAAGCACAGCTCGGTCTGGATGACTTCGATGTCGTCGATCGGGTCGACCTTGCCAGCGACGTGGATGACGTTGTCGTCCTCAAAACAGCGCACCACGTTGATGGTGGCGTCGGTTTGGCGGATATGCTCTAAAAATTTGTTACCCAAGCCTTCTCCCGTGCTGGCGCCTGCGACCAAACCGGCGATATCCACAAACTCCACAATGGCGGGGACGATGCGCTCTGGCGTGATGATGGCGGCCAGCTTTTGCAGGCGCGGGTCTGGCACTTCGACGACGCCGACGTTGGGCTCAATCGTACAAAACGGGTAGTTTTCAGCGGCGATGCTGGCCTTGGTCAAGGCGTTAAACAGGGTCGATTTACCGACGTTGGGCAAGCCCACAATTCCGCATTTCATGCTACAAGATTCCTAATTTGATGAGAGATTTATTTTGCTATATATTTAATAGCAAGATAGGCAATAAATACGCCGGCTAGAGCCAAATTTGACCCTTATTTTACACTAAACTGGCAAAATCAGCCTAAAAGTGACAATTTAGAGCCTTTTAACAGCCAAACGCACACCCGCTAGCACGCTGTCAATGATGGGCGCATCCAACAGTGGCTGGATACTGGCTGCCATACCTGCCAATCCAGCACCACCAAGAATCACGGCTTGGACGTTGAAATCACGCAAGGCAGTTTTGCAAGCTTCGGCAAGCAAGGTTTTGGCAGCAACTGGGTCTTGCGCGAGCTGCAGACCAGACGGTTGCACCGTGTGGATGCCTGCCAAAGCAGCGTCAAAACCCAACATGTGGGCGTGACGCTCAAGCATGGGTTTCCAGCGTGTGCCGCCTGTAACGATGGCGAAACGCCCGAATGTGGCAGCTTCTATGAACGCAGCTTCAGCCAAGCCGGTGATAGGTGTTTGCAGGCTTTCGCGCAAAGCAAGCAAGCCTGGATCGCCAAAACAAGCGATCAATATCGAGTGTGGCGCTGATGGCTCATTTAAGCCGGCAGAATTCGCAGCCTCTAAAGTCGCGTGCGCGGCAATGGCGTAACTCGCTTCGCCGTCGATGTAGGATGCACCAAAACTGGCAGTAAGCGTTCGAACCTGTATTGCCGCGCTATCCGTGTGTGTTTTTGCAAATGCATCAAGCTGATCACTAACACTCTGGCTTGTATTGGGGTTGATGATGAGCAGTTGACGCATGTGACTGTTTGCTGAGGCCTAAGCAGCCAAACTTACTTTAGGGTGCATCTCGGGAATTTCAAAAATAGTTGTCAAGTCTGGCGCTTGCGCATTGCCTGTAGAAAACTGAAGCTGCGACTCTAACTGGTCTAAGTGATCACGCATCAAGCGCGCCGCTTCAACGGGGTCTTTCAGCCGAATGGCATCTAACAAAGCACGGTGTTCTCGGCAACCACAGGTCGTAGCTTCTTGCCGGCTTTGAAGGTGATTGTTGCTATAACTCATCAAGATCAAGGACGTTCTAGACACCAATTCGCGCAAAATTCGCCCTAAAGTTTGGTGCCCAGAGGCGTTTGCAATGTGCAAATGAAAATCGCCAGACAAGCGGATAGCGCGTCGCATGTCGCCTGCAGCGCGTGCGGCTTCTTCATCGTCAATGCAGCTGACCAACACTTGAATGTCGTCATTAGTTGCTGTGGCAATAAAGTGCGTCATCAAGCTTGGCTCTATCATTCGGCGCACCTCAAACACCTCACGCGCTTCTTTTTCTGTGGGTTGCGCCACCATGGCGCCACGATTTGGCGTCAGAGTGACGACTTGCTCGTTCGCCAAACGAACCAAAACGGGGCGTATGCGGGTGCGTGAGACACCAAATGCGACAGCCAAGCGATCTTCAATCAGCTTGGTGCCAGGCGGCAAACGGTGATCAAGTATGGCCGTCACCATACGCTCATAGATGTCGTTTTCAGTCAATAACTGAGGTTCTGCAATGTCATTCATGTGCTTGATTTTGCCACTTGCCGCCTTCGCAGCCAGGAGGACAACCCGACAGCCAGCCCCATGACGAGGAACGACACGACCATGGTGACCGTACCCAGTGCATAAATCGACGGCGTGGTTACCGTGGTGGTCAACCCTTGCAGCTCCAGCGGCAAGGTGTTGACATCACCAATCGCCTGCGAGGTACGGGCGATTTCATCCCAAGACAGCGTGAAACCAAACATGCCAATGCCCACCACGGAAGGCGCAATCAAAGGCAGTACAACATAGCGAAAAGTTTGCCCATGTGTTGCACCCAAGTCTCGCGCCGCTTCTTCATAAGCGGGGTTAAAGCGGTTAAAAATTGCAAACATGATCAACAAACCAAATGGCAGTGTCCACGTCAAGTGCGCGCCTAAGGCTGAGGTGAACAGGCCCAGCGCTGTGCCGTATGTTTCTAAGGTTTCTGTCATGCCTAAAGCTTCCAATGCCCGCTTTAGCCCCGTGTCTAACAACCTAAACTCCAAGCCAATGCCTAAAGAAACAATGATGGAAGGCATGATCAAACTGGCGACAACGACTAAAAACAAAGCGTTTCCTGCCGCCAGCTTTTTTCTGAATGCCAAGCCGGCCATCACTGAAAACACCACGGTACAAGCCATCACCACCAAGCCAAGCCCCAAGGATCGACGCAAAGCCGCTCCAATATCAACCACGCCTAAGCCCTGTGCCAGCTTTTCAAACCAATGCAAAGACATGCCGCGCAACGGGAATGTCAGCCCACCCTCAGGCCCCTGAAAGCTCAAAACCACGATGACCAGCATGGGACCATACAAAAAGATCACAAAGAGTGCAAAAAAAGCGGCTAAGAGCCAAAAGCCACTGGAGCGTTTGTCTTGATGCATGTCAAAGCTCCTTACGAATATCAACCAGGCGGGTCAGCGCCCAGATGATCATCATCACGACCGCCAGCAAAATGACGGCATTGGCGGCGGCTAGCGGAAACTGCAAATACGAGGTTTGCACTTGTATGATTTTCCCGATGGACGCTATTTGTTGACCGCCCATGACCCCTATCGTCACAAAATCGCCCATGACTATAGTGATGATGAAGATAGAACCGATGGTGATGCCTGTTTTGGACAAAGGTACGATCACGTTCCACAAGGTTTGCCAAGCGCTTGCACCGCTGTCGCTAGCCGCCTCCAGCAAACTGCGGTCAATACGCATCATGGAATTAAAAATCGGCACAATCATGAACATGGTGTACAAATGCACAAAGGCCAGTACGACTGAAAAATTGGAAAATAGCAACCATTCGACCGGTTGATTCACCATGCCAGCACCCACCAAGGTCTGGTTAACCAGCCCATTGCGCCCCAGCAAGGGCACCCAAGAGATCATGCGAATGACGTTGGAAGTCCAAAACGGAATCGTGCACAGCACAAAAAGCAAGGTTTGCATGCCACTAGAGCGCACATGAAACGCCAAAAAGTAAGAAACAGTGAACCCAATCACCAAGGTCATCAACCACACCAGAAAACTAAATTTCAAGGTAGACAAATACGTTTTGAAAGTAACGCACATATCCCCTTCATTCAAACAACCCTCAAATATGGCCAAGTAATTTTTAAAAGTGAACGCGGGCTGCATTTCATATTGGTTGTAATCCCAAAAACTGACCATCAGCACCAGCGCTAGGGGGATGATGAAAAAGAGCACGAATACGACCGTCAACGGCGCAGCTTGCCACCAAGCCGCCATACCGCGGTTGTGTGACTGATTTTGCGCAATCAAGGTTGGTGACGTATTCGTACTCATATTGATTAAGCAGCTACAAACTCATTCCACTTTTGCACCATGTAGGCGTTTTCGTCCATCACAGCGTTCCAGCAGGCAATGCCACCCATGCGAGATTCGTAGCTGCCGCCATCGCGTGTAGCGCCAACTTTGGCCAGCACGTCGCCGGTAGGGCTCTTGATATCCTGTGTGGCTGGCTTGCCTTCCATCCAGTACGCCCACTCATAAGCTTCCATTTTGGTTTTAGCTGTATCCAGCACAGCGCTGTAGTAGCCCTGGCGGTTCAAGTACGCGCCCGCCCAGCCGTCTAAGAACCAGTTGATGAACTCGTAAGCACCATCTAATTTACGTCCTGACAACGTGGCCGGCAAACCAAAGCCGGCTGCCCAAGCACGGTAGCCCTCTTTCAGCGGCTGGAAATTACAGGCAATCCCTTTTGATCGCACGGCTGTGACGGCAGGGCTCCACATTGATTGAATCACGACTTCGCCCGATGCCATCAAATTAACGGATTCGTTAAAGTCTTTCCACAAGCTGCGGAATTGGCCGGCTTTTTTGGCTTCGATCAAAGTTTTGATCGTTAAATCAATTTCTTTTTTCGTCATATTGCCTTTATCAGGGTATTTATAAATACCCATGGCTTCAACCACCATCGCTGCATCCATGATGCCGATAGATGGGATATTCAAAATTGCCGCTTTTCCTTTGAACTCTGGGTTCAACAACTCTGCCCATGAGTTGATCGGGCGTTTGATCAAATCGGGACGGATACCCAAGGTGTCCGCGTTGTACACCGTGGGGATGAGTGACATATATTGGGTTGGACTTTTTGCAAATACTTTCGATTTTTCGCCTTCAAGATAAATCACCTTCTTCGGTGCTGTACCTTGGTCACCCACCGCTTTTCCAGCTACCGTACCAGTAGTGAACAGCGATGTGATCTTGCTAGCGTTTTTAATTCGCTTTGTATCAATTCCTTTTAGGTTACCTGTAGGTACGATATTTTTGAGAGAAAAATACTCGGTATCTATCAAATCGAAACTGTTGGGCGCCGTGACAGCTCGTTTGGTAACGTCGTCTGTGGTGACCGCCACGTATTGGATATCGATACCTGTATCAGCCTTGAATTTTTCACCAATGGCTTTGTCTTGGTTGACGGCTGTGCCCAAATAGCGCAGTACTATTTTCTCTTGCGCATGAACGGCGGGAAACATACCAGCAGCCAAGGCTCCAGCCGCACCGGCGAGGATATTTCGACGGCTTAGACTTAAAGCTGTGACATCGCTTGCTAGATCAATTTGTTTTTCAGACATCTTAAATACTCCTAGGTTGGATAAAAAATACCTTCCTTCGAAGGCGGTTGGGGAAATTCAAAAATTGGTTTAACTTAGTCGTTCAAAACGTGCGCCTGCTCCTGCGCCCATGACAACTGAACGGTCTCGCCCAATGCACAAGGTTGCTGCGAAAACTGCGCCTCAGACACCATGACGGAAAATTCAGCCGTCACATTTGTACTCAGTGGCTTATTCAGATCTTGCAGCCCAATAAGCACATAGGTGCCTTGGTATTCCACATCGGTCACCACAGCCAGCTTGTTGCAATCAGACTCAGCAAGCGCATTTGAGGCCGTTGCGATTTGTATTTGGTCAGTACGGACACCAATCTTGCCTTGCAGCGTCTTAAAAATATTGTGCCCACCCATAAACCGAGCCACAAACTCGTTCACGGGCCGGTTGTAAATTTGGTGCGGCGAACCCATTTGCTCCACAATGCCGCGGTTCATCACCACCATGGTGTCCGCCAAAGCCATCGCCTCTTCTTGAGAATGGGTAACGTGAATAAAGGTCAGTCCCAATTCTTTTTGCCAGCGGCGCAGTTCGGCACGCATTTGGATGCGTAAAAATGGGTCTAGAGCAGACAAAGGCTCATCCAGTAGCAGCACGCGCGGCTGGGTAATCAGCGCTCGCGCCAAAGCCACACGTTGTTGCTGACCGCCAGACAGCTCGGCCGGTTTGCGCTCTACCAAAGCGCCCATAGCCACACGATCCAGCAAATTGCGTGCTTGTTCAAGCCGCTCAGACTTCGCAACGCCCTTCATTTTTAGACTGAAAGCAACGTTGTCCAAGGCGCTTAAATGCGGGAAAAGCGCAAAACTCTGAAACATCATGGCCGTACCGCGCGCGGCCGCCGGCAAATCAGTGATGTTGCGGTTTTCCAGCAAAACATCGCCACTCGTCACCGACTCGTGACCTGCGATCATGCGCAAGGTCGTGCTTTTGCCGCAACCAGACGGCCCAAGCAAGCAGCAGTAGCTGCCACTGTCGATGCGCAAACTGATGTTGTCTACGGCCGCTGGCTGGCCAGCACCATATCTTTTAGACACGCCAACGAGTTCAACAGCAGTAGATTGCGCGGTATTGGAAGCATTCATGCCTACTACAATGCAATCGCCATGCCAACTTTGTACACAATCCATAGGTTAGATTGCGTACAAATTGCTGCAAATTGGTGCTCAATCTGCTTAAAAAGTGCGTCCAACGTGCGTATAGCGCCCTCTTTTGGCTCAAATCTGGGGCTTTGAAAACCAAAACATCAGACCTCAAAATCACCTACGATGTAGTCACAACCACACAAGGCAACCCGCCATGCACCAATTAGCCTCGCACCCAGACTTTCCACAACTCTTTGTCTTAGACCACCCTTTGGTTCAGCATAAATTGACCCACATGCGGGACAAAAAAACCTCGACCCGCACGTTTAGAGAACTGTTGCGTGAGTTGACACTGCTGATGGGTTATGAAATCACGCGCGACTTACCCTTGACGACCGAACGCATTGAAACCCCGCTGGCCGCCATCGATGCACCCGTCATTGCAGGTAAAAAAGTGGCGATTGTGCCTGTATTACGAGCCGGGCTGGGCATGGCAGAGGGTTTGATGGATTTGATCCCCTCTGCACGCCAAGGCCACATTGGCATGTACCGCGGGCCGGACAATCGCCCTGTGGAATACTATGTGCGTCTACCCGAAGTTGCAGGCCGCACCTTCATCGTTTGCGACCCTATGCTGGCAACCGGTTACTCTGCCGTGGGCGCTGTCAACACGCTGCTGGAGCGCGGTGTGGCGAAAGAAAACATCCGCTTTTTAGCCTTGGTAGCCGCGCCAGAAGGCGTTAAAGTCTTTCACACCGCCCACCCCACCGTGCCCGTGTTCGTCGCAGGTTTAGATTCGCACCTCAACGAAAAAGCCTACATCGTGCCTGGCTTAGGCGATGCAGGTGACAGAATATTTGGCACAAAGCATTAATGCCTTGCACTCTTACAAATAATTGCTATATTTTCAATAGCTTCTTAGTCAATAAATACGCCGGCTAGATGCCAATTTAACCCTTATTTTACCCGTTTTCGGGTTTAGAACACGTAATTCGCACCCACAGCCTGCCCCACGCGCAAAGTCGCGCCCTCGCCTGCCAAAATAATCGCGTTCATGCCCAACGTCACTGCGCCGTCCATCAACTGGTTGGCACGGTAGGTTTGCAGCATATCGGCTACGGCGGTGCCTTGTTTGCCGTTTTGCAAATCCACGTCTGGAATCGTGCAGCGGGCGCAGGGTTTGACGTGTTTGAGTTGAACGACGGCCTCTTTTGCTTGGATATTCAAGGTGTCCAAGCGGTCTTCGTCGTAAGCGTCGATGCCGGTTAGCACCACATTCGGGCGCAGGCGCTGCATGGTGATGGCTTTTTCACCTGCTGCGGTGAGCTTGTCGTTCAGCACTTTGAGCGACGCGACGCTGGTCACCAGCACCGCAAAACCGTCGTCAAAGCCGTTTTTGGCTTCGATGCCTTTGGTCCATTCCATGCTGGACAGGCGTTTTTGCTCAGGGTCGAAACGCACCAAACGCACGGTTTGGTTCAAAAAGTCGCTGAACCAATAAGCCGCCTCGTCACCCATGTCGAAGGCTTTAACCGTGTCATCCCACACCGTCACGCTGACAGGCTCGGCCACCTCGTCAATCGCCAGTTTCAGCGATGACATGCCGGGCGCTTTGACGATCAGGTCAAAACTGGTCAACGTCGGCTGAATCAGCGCCATGCGCGGCTCTTCGCGCTGCGTCAAAAACGCGCCGTTTTCATCCACCACCATCCAAGCCCGATCCAAATCCAACCCCGTATCCGTCAAAACCGCCTCTTTCAGCTCAATAGCGCCGCAAGATTTGATGGGGTAAATGAAAAGTTGGGCGATTTTGGCCTTAACGTCGTATTGGGTTGAGTATTTGGAGGTCATGAACCCATTTTACACGATAAATACACCCTCATTTTAGGCTCTAGCCAGCGTATTTATTGCCTAATTTGCTATTTAATTTATAGCTAAATAATACGCCTGACTGTTAAGCTATAGTGCAGAATATGATTCAATCAAACCCTTACTGGCCTCAATTGGAAGTAGATTTGTCCGACACATCTGGGATTATTCCTCCCAAGGGCGAAGACGAGACGGCCTATTTTGAGCAGCTTCGTGATCAGATTCGACAAAACGCTACCGCTCCTGATTGGATTTCGGCTAATGTTATGGAGCCTGAATTTTTGGACCGTAAACTTGGTTCGAAGGTTGCTGGCTTTTTACTTGCGAGGTCTAGGGGTCTTTGGTTAGTTTACGTGCCCGAAGAGAGTGCGTACTACTGCTTCTGGGGAACTGATCGAAACAATTTAGGTGCACATCGCGAAAGCGGCAATCCTCTTTTCTGTTGGTGGGATTAAAATTCTCCTTCATTTTGACACCTAGCCAGCGTATTTATTGCTTAAAGTGCTATTTTATTAATAGCAAATCTCAATCCCCAAAGGTTTCCCGTAACCTTTTACAATGCCTACATGAGCACCCATTACGACATTAGCATTCAAGGTTCTGGCATTGTGGCGCGGACGTTGGCGTTGTTGCTGGCTCGTGAGCGGTTTCGGGTGGCGTTGGTTGGTTCAGCGAAGCCAGAATCTGCCGCTGACGTTCGAGCTTATGCGCTGAACGCGGCTTCCAAAAGCCTGCTTGAATCGCTGCGCGTCTGGCCGGACGCTGCCCACGCCACGCCGGTTTTGGGCATGCAGGTGCATGGCGACACGACGGGGCGGGTGAATTTTAGTGCTGCGGAGCATGGGTCTGAAGCTTTGGCTTGGATTGTGGATGTGCCGGCTTTAGAAGCGCAGTTGTTGCAGGCGGTGAAGTACCAACCCCTGATTACGGTGGTTGAGCAGGTAGCGAGTACTCACTTACAAAACTCAAACACAGCCATTCGACGTGATTTAACCATCATTTGCGAAGGCAAAAACAGCGTGACCAGAGAAGAGCTGGGGGTTGAGTTTGACGTGACGCCTTACCACCAGCATGCCATCGCAGCGCGGTTAACGGGCACGTTGCCGCATGGCAACCAAGCGCTGCAATGGTTCAAAAACGCTGAAACTGGGAATGAGATTTTGGCATTTTTGCCGCTTTCTGAGCCGAATCAAACGTATCCGGGGAACTCTGTGGCGTTGGTTTGGTCTGTAGCTGAAGAGCGGGCTAAAGCGCTGATGGCTTTGAGCGCTGAAGAATTTGCCGCAGAAGTATCAATCCACAGTGAACATGCTTTGGGCGAAATGACGCTGTATAGCGAACGCGCCGTTTGGCCGCTGCAACTGGCACGGGCGGATAAGTGGATTGGGAAACACCCTGAATTGGGCTCTTGGGCGCTGGCGGGGGACGCGGCGCACACGGTGCATCCGTTGTCTGGCCAGGGTTTGAACTTGGGGCTGGCGGATGTGGCTGAGCTGGCAAATGTGCTGGCTGCGGTGAAAGGCAAGGAATATTGGCGGTCTGTCGGCGATTTGAAGCTGCTGAGGCGTTATGAGCGGGCACGTAAGTTGGACGCGCTGGCGCTGGGAACGGTAACGGATGGGTTGCAGCAGTTGTTTGCGAGGAGCGAATCGCCCTTGCAGGCGCTGCGCAATTGGGGCATGCAGGGGTTTGAGCGCAGTGGTGGCTTGAAGCAGTGGGTCACAAAAAGAGCGATGGGTTTGTAATTTAGATTTAGATTTGGTTTTATTTAGCTTTTATAGTTGGGATTCATACATGTTGGCATTTAAGAAATTCTCGGTACAGTTATTGGCGTCTTTAGTCGCAGGCTTGCTGCTCAGCGTCAGCGCTTTTGCGGCCACGCCACAAGATGCGGTCATCACCAAAAATCTGAAAGAGCGTTTGCCCAATTTGCCTGCCATTGACGAGATCAGCAAAACGCCTATGGATGGTTTGTTTGAAGTGCGTGTGAACGGTACAGAGATTTTTTATACGGATGCGGAAGGCAACTTTTTGATCCAAGGCAGCGTTTTTGACACCAAAGCGCGCAGCAACTTGACCGAAATCCGCACCACCAAATTAAGCGCGATTGACTTCTCAGCACTGCCTTTGAAAGACGCTTTCACCATCGTGCGCGGCAATGGCAAGCGCAAGATTGCGGTGTTTGAAGACCCGAACTGCGGCTATTGCAAGCGCTATGAGCGTGAAATGCAAAAAGTCGACAATGCGACTTTTTACATGTTCCTCTACCCTATCTTGGGCGCAGATTCGGTGACCAAATCTAACAACTTGTGGTGCGCCAAAGACAAAGCCAAAGCGTGGCAAGACTACATGGTGCGTGACCAAGCGGTGGTGCCTGCCACCTGCGACACGGCTGCGGTCGCACGTAATGTGGAATTTGGTAAGAAGTACAAAATCACCGGCACACCAACGATGTTTTTTGTAGATGGCACACGCGTGCCAGGTGCGATTGACGCGGCGCAGGTTGAGAAGATGCTGACTGCAGCCAAATAACGTCAATCCGCCCAAAGCACCTGCAGCCGCGCCAGCACCTCGGGTGCCATGTCTGCAGGTTGTGTCACCAGCGATGAAGCCAGCGCGGTGTGCGCTGCAGACACCGGCTTTTCAGTCCCCAGCGTACGCACTGCGGCAGCGGCTATCAGCTGCGCATAACCCGCGTTTTTCATCAAATTAGCGATTGCGGTATTCGCGGTGACATGCGCTTCTCGCGGGTGCCAGCAGTCAAAATCAGTCACCATCGCCAAACTGGCGTAGGCCATTTGGGCTTCTTTCGCGAGCTTGGCTTCGGGCATGTTGGTCATGCCGATCACTTTTGCACCCATGCTGCGGTACCAGTGCGATTCGGCCATGGTAGAAAACTGCGGGCCTTCAATGCAAACATAAGCACCGCCGCGATGCAGGGCAAAGTCAGCGCCCATGTTGACTTCTTTGTGCGTTTGCACGACGGCTCTGGCTAAAACATCGGCCAAATTGGCGCAAACCGGCTCTGCTAATGAAGTGTGCGCTACTGCACCGTTGCCAAAAAAAGTGCTGTCGCGGCGTTTGGTGAGGTCGATGAACTGGTCGGGCAAGACCATATCCAGCGGCTTCATTTCGCCGTCCAGGGAACCTACGGCGGACAAGGAGATCAAATATTTCGCGCCCAGTTGTTTGAGGGCGTAAACGTTGGCACGGTACGGGACTTCAGAGGGAATCAACCTGTGCCCGCGCCCATGCCGCGCAATGAATGCCACACCCACGCCATCTATGCTGCCTGTCACGACAACATCTGATGGTTTACCAAAAGGTGTATTAATGTGGTGCTCGGTCGCGTTTTGCAGCGAATCCATGTTGTACAAACCACTGCCACCGATAACGCCAACCAAAGCTTTTTGCATGATGAATCTACCTCTTCAGCCTTTAATTTAACCTTCAAGAACGTGCGGTTTAAATTGTCATATTTAATACCAGACACTGTAATATAGATGCAATGAGTACGACAAAGAAAAACACATAGAAACAACAGGAATAGCCATGCATGCCACTTTGCCGCTACTTAAATCAAGTAACTTCCCCGCGCTGTCGCGCAAACGCCTGAGCACGCTTCAAGTCAACTTGGGCTATTTATGCAATCAGTCGTGCGTGCATTGCCACGTAGATGCGGGTCCACACCGCACGGAGATGATGGACGACGGGCTGATTGACATGATCAGCCAAGTGCTCAAAACACGCAGCATTGAAACGTTGGACCTAACCGGCGGTGCACCAGAACTGCACCAAGGCTTCAAGCGCATTGTGGCCGAGGCGCGTGAGCAAGGTGTGCGGGTGATTGACCGCTGCAATTTGACGATATTGTTTGAACCTGGGCAAGAAGATTTGGCGGAATTTTTGGCGACACAAAAGGTGGAAATCGTCGCCTCTATGCCATGCTACTCCCTTGAAAACGTGGATAAACAGCGCGGCAAGGGCGTGTTTGACCTGAGCATTGCTGCGCTGCAAAAGCTCAACGCCTTGGGATATGGCCAGCCGGGCACGGGCTTGATTTTGAATTTGGTCTACAACCCGCAAGGCCCTAGCCTGCCGCCCAACCAAAGCAACTTGCAAGCGGACTACAAACGCGAACTTTTGACGCACTTTGGCATTGTGTTCAACGAGCTGTTTGCATTGACAAACATGCCTATCAAACGGTTTGGGTCGATGTTGATTTCTAAAAAAACCTTTGCGCCGTATATGCAGTTGTTGCGCGACAATTTTTTGGCTGAGAATTTAGAGCATGTTATGTGCCGCAGCACGGTGAGTGTGGATTGGCAAGGCTATTTGTACGATTGCGACTTTAACCAGCAGCTGGAGTTAGCAATTCCCACCGAAATCAACGCCGAAGCTACGACCATCAACCGTCCGCACTTGCGCGATTTATTGAACAACGACCTTCAGGGAAAAGCGATTCGCGTGGCCGACCATTGCTACGGCTGCACGGCTGGGCAGGGTAGTAGCTGTGCGGGTGCCCTGCCCGCTTAAATTACCGGCTTGATTTAACAACATGAAGATAGCTATTGTTGTCCCTGTTTTTAACGAAGCTCTGGCTGTACCACGGCTTCTGACACAGATAGCAGCCTCAAAAGTAACGGCAAACCAAGACTTTGAACTTGTTTTTGTAGATGGCGGCAGCGTTGATGACACCGTGGCTTTGATCAAACAGACTGGCTTGCGTGTCATCACCTCACCCAAAGGTCGTGCTTGGCAAATGAACGCAGGCGCTGCTCAAACCACTGGCGATGTGTTGCTGTTTTTGCATGCAGATACGCAATTACCGGCAAATGTGCTTGCAGCCATCACCTCCAGCCTGGTTGGCAATATCTGTTGGGGACGGTTTGACGTGCGCATTGCTGGCAAGCCATGGATGCTGGGCGTTGTTTCACGCATGATGAATTGGCGATCGCGCCTGACTGGCATTGCGACTGGTGACCAAGCGATGTTTATGACGCGGATAGCTTTTCAAGCGATAGGCGGCTTCCCCGAACTGGCGCTGATGGAGGATATTGAAGCTTCGCGCCGTTTGCGCCTACTATCGCGTCCAGCTTGTATTTCTTCACCCGTGGTCACTTCTGGCAGACGTTGGGAAACTAGAGGGGTCTGGACAACGATTTTTTTAATGTGGCGCTTGCGTTGGGCGTATTGGCGGGGACAAAACCCGAAACAATTAGCGGAGTTGTACGTATGATGCCTGTTCGTATTGTGATCATGGCGAAAGCGCCTGTTGCCGGGTTTGCTAAAACGCGGTTGATACCAGCTTTGGGCGCTGAAGGGGCTGCACGGTTGGCGCAAAAGATGCTTGGTCACACACTAGCAACCGCTATAGCTTCAAAACTAGGCATTGTTGAAATTTGTGCCACGCCTGATCCGGCTGACCCAGCTTGGCAAAACTTGGATTTGCCAAGCCACATCATTTGGAGTGCGCAGGGTGACGGCGACTTGGGTGAACGCATGGCGCGTGCAGCTGCTCGCACGACTGGCGGGGGAGAGGCCGTTTTACTGATAGGCACTGATTGCCCCGCTATCGATGTGTTTACATTGCATGAAGCGGCACAAGCCCTGCATGACTACGATGCTTCGCTGTTGCCGACTTACGATGGTGGCTACGCGCTTATGGCATTGAAACGTTTTGACAATCGACTGTTTGAAAATATGCCCTGGAGCACAAGTACGGTAGCGCTTAAAACCTTGCAAATAATGGCACAAATTGACTGCGAAGTTAAAGTGCTGCAAACCTTGCATGACATTGACGAGCCCATTGATCTTGCCCAACTTCCTGTTGAATGGGGCTATGCGGCTTGTAAGAAAGTTAGCACAGATTCGACTTTAGCTTAAGAGATCAATTTTTCTTTAAAAACACACCATGTACGACATTGTTCAAGACTATTATGGCCGCCAACTTCAAAGCACAAGCGACCTAAAAACCAGCGCTTGCTGTGACATCAGCGCCATTCCAGAATGGCTGAAGCCCTTACTTAGCAAAATCCATCCTGATGTGCTGTCTCGCTATTACGGCTGCGGACTGGTTTGCCCGCCTTTGCTGAAAGGTTGCCGCGTACTCGATTTGGGTTGCGGCTCGGGACGTGATGTTTACGCTTTGGCGCAACTCGTGGGGCCTACTGGCTCTGTGGTGGGCGTCGATATGACGGACGAGCAACTCGCTATTGCCGAAAAGTACCGCACCCACCATGCTGAAGTGTTTGGTTTTGACAATGTGCAATTTATGCACGGATATATTGAACGATTAGAAGATTTAAATTTAGAAGCAGGTAGCTTCGATGCCATCGTCTCCAACTGCGTGGTCAACCTGTCGCCCGACAAAGATGCCGTCATGCGCGGCGTGCACCGCTTGCTCAAACCCGGTGGTGAATTTTTCTTTTCTGACGTGTACGCCGATCGCCGCGTACCCGCTGCCGTCCGGAATGACCCGGTGCTCTATGGTGAGTGCTTGGGTGGCGCTTTGTACTGGAACGACTTTGTTCGGCTGTCTCACCAGCATGGTTTTGCAGACCCGCGATTAACCACGGACAGGCCACTGGAAATTACCGACCCCGTGCTGGCTACTCGTGCAGGCAACCTGCACTTTTACTCGGCCACCTACCGTCTTTTCAAAATTGCTGAGCTTGAAACGGCCTGCGAAGACTATGGGCAAGCCGTGATTTACAAAGGCACAATTCCAGAACATCCAGACAAGTATGCGCTAGACAAGCACCACGACATGGAAGCAGGACGTGTCTTCCCAGTTTGCGGCAACACGTGGCGAATGCTGCAAGACACACGCTTTGCGCCGCATTTTGAGTTCATCGGCAACTTTGACCGCCATTACGGCATTTTTACGGGTTGTGGGACATCTATCCCTTATGACACAAGCGCCAATGGCAATGCTGCGGCCTGCTGCTAGGAGTTTTGTATGGAATTAGCACTCATTGCTGTCGCTTTATTTTTAGCGTTTAACAATGGTGCCAATGATAATTTCAAAGGTTTTGCCACGGTTTGGGGTTCAGACACACTGGGCTACCGTCAAGCTTTGGTATTAGCGACGCTGGCAACCTTGGCGGGGAGTGTTGCATCGTGGTTATTAGCAGACAACTTGATACAACAGTTTTCTGGCAGAGGGTTGGTGCCGAATGCCGTTGCGAGCACGCCTGCTTTTATTCTGAGCGTCGCCTGTGGCGCTGCATTAACTGTGTTTTTAGCAACACGGCTCGGGTTTCCTATATCGACAACACATGCTTTGATTGGTGGCCTGATTGGTGCAGGTTTGGGGCAGACGGGTAGCCATGTAGACTTCAACAAGTTATGGCAAGCCTTTTTTGTGCCTCTGTTGATTAGTCCCCTCGTAGCAGCTAGTTTGGGGCTAGCGCTTTACAAAATAATAGCCATGCGAAAGTCAAAAAACGATTGCGCCTGTCTTGTTGAGGCGAAGCCCATGCGATTGACATCTATGAACTCGGCAATGCTTGGCGCAGCTGCAACTATGCCGACCCTCGTCATCAGTGATCAAGCCAGCTGTGACAACATCAGCACGCAGGCAAGCTTTTCAATTTCAAGTTTGCTGAGAAAAATCCATATTGGATCTGCAGCCACCATCTGCTTTGCGCGTGCCGTCAACGATACGCCCAAGTTAGCCGCGCTGTTATTTGTAGCGCAATTCACCAACTCAAAACTCCCAATTGCTCTTGTTGGTTTGTTGATGGCCTTTGGTGGCTTGGTTTTCGCCAAAAAAGTAGCGACAACCATGAGCCAAAAGGTCACGCGTTTAGACGATAAGCAAGGCCTAGCAGCCAACTTAATCACCGCCAGCTTGGTTTTATTGGCGAGCAAATTTGGTTTACCTGTCTCTACAACACACGTATCTGTCGGTGCCATTGCTGGCGTGGGAGCAAGCGCAGGCACTTTGAATTGGCAGGCATTGCGGAGTATTTTGCTGTCTTGGCTAGCTACGTTGCCATTGGCTTTGGTGATTGCTTGGACGGTTTCAAAGTTGCTTTAAGTACACAAAGCGACACTTAAGTTGCCAAAAACTGTATTTGCGGTTACAAACTGGTTGCTAGCTCTGCGTAACTTTGGGTTAAGCATGGTTAACGTTGTGCAAAGTTCAAAAAAATTATTTTGAATCGTTCGTTAAATCTATCACCACACTTTTTAACCAGGAGAGTTTCATGGCCGGAAAATTTGAACTGAAAAAATCTAAAAATGGCAAAACTTTTTTTAACTTGCTAGCGAGCAATGGACAAATTATTTTGGCTAGCGAAATGTATGAATCAAAATCTAGCGCATTGAACGGCATTGCCTCTGTGCAAAAAAATTCCGCAGATATCGGTCGCTTTGCCAAATTAGAGGGCAAAAACAAAGCGCCCTACTTTGTGCTGAAAGCAGGCAACCACCAAGTGATAGGCAAAAGCGAGATGTATGAATCCGAAAAAGCACGCGATAACGGCATCAAGTCCGTCCAAACCAATGGCCCAGACGCTAAAACAGTTGATTTGACAGCGTAATTCGACTTCACTCTTAAAAGCGTTGAATAGTAATATTCAGCGCTTTTGCTTTTGTGCAGTCTGAAACCTAGCGGCTTTGCGTTATTCTTGAGCCATGCAAAACCTGATCACCTACAAAGTTGAATTACATGACTTGAACGCGCATTTGTTTCAAGTCACGCTCACCATCCCCGAGCCAGCTATCACGCAGCATGTGTCGCTGCCGGTTTGGATTCCTGGCAGTTACTTGGTACGAGAGCTTTCTAAGAATTTGCAATGTATACGCGCTTACCAAGGCAAGAAACCGCTAGAGGCGATTCAAGCGGACAAGTGCTCTTGGCAAATAGATTGTGATTCGACCAAGCCTTTGGTGATTACTTACCAAGTGTTTGCGCATGACAATTCGGTGCGCACCGCTTGGCTAGATGATGCACGTGGTTTTTTCAATGGCACTAGCATATGCTTGCGCGTGGAGGGTCAAGAAGACACCAAGCACATCTTGGACTTGAGGCCAATTGCTACCAAACGCAACTGGCAAGTAGCGACAGGTGCTGCGCCACTGAAGATCAACAGCCAAGGGTTTGGTAGCTATTCATTTACTGATTACGATGAGCTGGTTGATTGTCCTTTTGAATTAGGCACGTTTTGGAGTGGCAATTTCATCGCGCGTGGTGTGAAGCACCGTTTTGTTGTAACGGGTACAACGGCTACGTTCGACGGCGCTAAATTATTAGTTGACACGCAAAAAATTTGTGAAGCTGAAATGCAGTTTTGGCATGGAAAATCTACAAATTCTAAAAATAAGCCACCTTTCAAAAGCTATGTATTTATGCTAAATGCTGTCGATGATGGCTATGGCGGCTTAGAGCATCGCAATTCCACAGCGCTGATTTGCAATCGTAAAGACTTACCCCGCTTGGGAGAAGTCAAACAACCCGCTGGATACACCACCCTGCTAGGTTTGATCAGTCATGAATACTTTCATACATGGAACGTGAAGCGACTGCGCCCAAGAGAGTTTGCAGAATTTGATTACTCCCAAGAAAATTACACCGAACTACTGTGGTTTTTTGAAGGTTTTACCAGCTATTACGATGACTTGCTACTGCGTCGCGCAGGTTTGATTGACGATGCGCAGTATCTAGACTTGCTTTCCAAAACTGCGAACCAAGTCATGCAAACACCTGGACGAAAAGTACAGGCTGTGGCCGAGGCAAGCTTTGACGCATGGGTGAAATACTACCGCCCAGAACCCAACACCGCAAACACAACCGTGAGCTACTACACCAAGGGTGCTTTGGTGGCGTTGTGTTTTGATTTGACGCTGAGGGCTGAAGGCAAGACCACGCTGGATGACGTGATGCGTAATTTATGGGTACGTTGCAAAGCGGGCCCCATGTCTGAGCGCGATTTTGCTGCTGTACTTGAAGAACTCGGCGGGCGTTCATTCACCAAGGAAATCAAAGCTTGGGTGCATGGCACAAGCGAATTGCCTGTGCGAAATTTGTTAGCCAAGCAGGGTGTTGTTGTCTCAGATGAACCGGCGCAGCTTCAGCAGCGTTTGGGATTGCGTGTGGCAGAGGTAAATGGCATCAGTATCAAAGTCGTCTTGAGTGGCGGTGCTGCTGAAAAGGCTGGCTTTGCTCCGGGCGATGAATGGTTGGGCATCGCCGTCGGCACGGGAAGCAAAGCGCAAAGCTGGCGTATTCATAAACTAGACGATTTAGCGCAGTACATCACCGAGCATGCGGTAAAAAGTCAAAAAATCACAGCCTTGGTTGCTCGTGACAAACGCCTCATTCATTTGAGCTTGAACTGGCCAGCCAAATCAGCAGAACGAACTTGGCAATTTAAAGCAGGTAAAGAAGTGGGTGAAGTTAAGCAGCTCTGCGCGTGGCTGGCTGCTTAACTTATTCAACCTACTTGTTAGCCTACTTTACGCCGTGCCAGCACGCCTTGTGACAAGGTTTCCAGCACACCGACCGATTGATCCCAGTCGATACAAGCGTCAGTGATACTTTGGCCATAAGCCAATGCAGATGACTGGTCTTTGCCGGGCGTGAACTTTTGTGCACCCGCTTGCAAATTGCTTTCCACCATAACGCCAAAGACGCTTTTTGAACCAGTACTGAGTTGCGCGGCAATGTCTTTAGCAACGTCAATTTGCTTCTCGTGCTGCTTGCTACTGTTGGCGTGGCTGCAATCCACCATCAAGGTTGGTGGCAGTTTGGCTGCGACCAAGTCTTTGCAGGCCGCAGCAACGCTAGCGGCATCGTAATTCGGTGCTTTACCGCCGCGCAGAATGACGTGGCAATCTGGATTGCCGTTAGTTTGAACGATAGCCACTTGGCCATTTTTGTGGATCGACAAAAAGTGGTGCCCACCTGCGGCGGCTTGAATCGCATCGGTTGCGATTTTGATGTTGCCATCGGTGCCATTTTTGAAACCTATAGGTGCGGAAATTCCAGATGCCAACTCGCGGTGGACTTGACTCTCTGTTGTACGCGCGCCAATAGCGCCCCAGCTGATCAAATCGCCCAAGTATTGCGGAGAAATCACGTCCAAGAACTCGCTACCCGCTGGCAGGCCAAGGCGGTTGATTTCAATGAGTAACTGGCGTGCCATGCGCAGACCTTCGTCGATGCGGTAGCTTTCGTCCAAGTACGGGTCGTTGATCAAACCCTTCCAGCCCACCGTTGTACGTGGTTTTTCGAAATACACGCGCATGACAATTTCAAGCGTACCGGCGTATTTAGCGCGTTGTGCGAGCAATTTTTTGGCGTACTCTAGTGCAGAGATAGGGTCGTGAATGGAACATGGCCCCATGATGACCAAGAGCCTGTCGTCTTTGCCGGCCATGATGTCATGAATGGCGTGGCGGGTGCTGCTGATCAACGACTCGGCCGCTGTGCCCTGAATCGGGAAAAATCGGATCAAATGTTCTGGCGGAGGTAGCACGGTGATATCCTTGATGCGTTCGTCGTCGGTTTGACTGGTTCTGTCATTGCTGTGAACGTTTTTTGCATACCAAGGCTCGTTTGCAGTGTTTGTCATGTCATAACTCCTAATAAAACAGTTGAAAATAAAGTAAGGTTGAAAAGTATTCAGGCAAAAAAAAACCGCCAAGACTGGTGTCCGGCGGTTTGTTCGAGAAGGGCTTGCTTTGGGTTTACTTAAGCACTTGCCTCTCGTCCGCCGGGGACTGAGAACCAAAAATAAAAGTAAAAGAAGCTGAACTTCGCGATTTGCATGGTATCCACTGTAGCACAAGTCTTGCAATGTCTGAGAAAATAGCACTTATATGAATAAATTGAACAATTTTGCTTATGCGGGCATCGCAACCGTGGCATTAGCGGTGGGAGCTTACGTTTTTGTGGGAACAGGCGTCACAACCGCGCCAGAATCCACCTTTGTGCTGTTGGATGGCTCAAAAATCAACACGGCCAGCCTCAAAGGCAAAGTCACTTTAGTGAACTTTTGGGCGACCAGTTGCACCACATGTGTTGCAGAAATGCCGAAAATCATCGCCACTTATGATAAATACAAGACCAAAGGCTTTGACACCGTGGCTGTGGCGATGAGCTATGACCCGCCAGCCTATGTGGTCAACTATGCAGAAACGCGGAAATTGCCGTTCAAAGTCGCCATCGACAACACCGGAGCCGTGGCAAAAGCATGGAATGAAGTAAAGTTGACGCCTACAACTTATATCGTCGACAAGCAAGGCCAAATCGTGAAGCGTTATGTGGGTGAGCCCAATTTTGCAGAACTGCATACGCTGATTGAGAAGCTTTTAGCAGCATCTTGAAGCACCGCCACGTCATCAACGCCTTAAACAGCTCAAAAAAACAGCCTAATTTTCCATACAATTAGGCTGTAGCCGGCGTATTTATTGCCTATACCGCTATTTTAATTATAGCATTCAAGATTACTAAATTTCCGATTATTCAGCACGGAAGGAATCATGGCAGGCTTTGCACGAACCGCCTACAGCCCCAAAAGCTGCTTTGATGGTGTCTAAGTTCCCGGTTTTAGCAGCGACTTCTAATTTGGCAGTTTCCGCGACCAGTTTATCGCTCGCATCTTTAAATTTAGCTTGCTCTTTCCAAATTTCAGGCTTTGCACGAGATTTCAATGATTCGGTATTCGCCGCAAATCCAGCCCAAGGTAAGGAACTCAAAGTGGCCACAATATGGGCGCTGTCTTGCGCAGATTTGGCATCAAATGGCGCACGCCCATTGACCATAGCGCCAATACGGCCAAAATGTGTCCCCATGACGGTCAGCGCACTTTGGCGGTATTTGACAGCATCTTCAGGCTTTTGGAACTGTGCACTTGCCGGTGCGGCGAATCCAATCGCTGCAGCTGTCAGTGCAAAAGTGGCTACAGCTTGGAGAGCAGATGGCTTTTTCATAGATTTCCTTAAGTAGAATGTTGTTGGCTTACGGAGAATACGGCAAATGAATGACTTTGCTATTATGCTGATTTATTTGGTTTTAAAAAGTTCAATCTTGCATCTATAAACTCGGGTAACTACCAATCTAATCATATGAATTACCAGCACACAAAAACACGGGTATGGGATTTGCCAACACGAATTTTCCACTGGACACTAGCCGTTTGTGTGTTCTGCCTACTTATCACAGGGTTCAGAGGTGGTGACGCTATGCAATGGCATTACCGATTTGGCTACTGCGTGCTGACTTTGCTGCTGTTTCGGTTGGTTTGGGGCATCGTAGGTGGCAAATGGTCGCGTTTTGCATCGTTCATATATGCGCCTAGCACTATTATTCGTTATCTAAAAGGTCAAGGCCATGCGCACCATTCAGTTGGTCACAACCCATTGGGCGCTTTTTCTGTTTTTGCAATGCTGGCTTTGCTGTTGGCGCAGGTTGCCACGGGTTTGATCAGCGATGACGAGATTTCTGCAGCAGGGCCATTGACCAAATTTGTCTCCAACGCAACAGTTAGCTTAGCGTCTAGCTACCACGTGACGATCGGCAAAGTATTGGTAATTTTTCTGATCGTCACCCACGTCGCAGCGATTGTTTTTTATCTTTATAAAAAGCGAGAAAACCTCATCAAACCCATGCTGCATGGCGATAAATTGCTGCCCGCCAGCACTCCCGCTTCTGTCGACACAGCAGGCACTCGTGGCTTAGCTCTGGTCATACTGCTGATCTGCGCTGCTACTGTATATTGGCTGGTCGGTTTGGGGGCTTGAACAGCAAATGCATGACTGCTCAAATAAGCACATGAACACACGAGCCATCACATTCACAGCACCTGTTTTGGCTGAGGAGTTGAAAGCAAGCTCGGATATTTTCCAAGAGTATGCGATCAGCTTAGGTTTTGACTTGTGTTTTCAGGATTTTGAAGGTGAGATAGCTAATCTGCCTGGCGATTACGCCCCACCGCGCGGCGCTCTGCTACTAGCAAAAGTTGATGGTGCCATAGCTGGTTGCTGTGCTTTGCGGCCGCTAGATTCAAGTGATTATGTGAATGCCGCAGAGATGAAGCGCTTGTACGTGCGCCCCGCTTTTCGCGGCTTAGGTTTGGGACGTCAACTGGCTGAAGCTATTTTGAACGAAGCACGCATGGGTGGCTACGACAGTGTTCTGCTAGACACTTTAGACGACATGGATATTGCTCGCGCCATGTATGAGGAACTTGGTTTCAAGGAAATCCCACCGTACTATCACAACCCTTTAGCAGGTGCGCACTACCTCAAAGTCGACCTATAAATACACCCCTAGCCGGCGTATTTATTACCTAAGTAGCTAATATATTATATAGCTACTTAGGTATTTAAACTTCGAATAATTACGCTTTAGCCTGCGCCAGCATGGTTACCGCGTCGCTCACTTCAAACTTACCTGGAGCTTCAATATTCAAGGTCGCCACTTTGCCGTCTTTGATGAGCATCGAATAACGGTTGCTGCGCAAACCCATACCCTTGCCGCTCAAATCAAGCGTTAAGCCGGTTGCTTTGGTGAAAACAGCATCGCCATCAGCCAACATACGCACTTTGCCGACAGATTTTTGGTCGCGAGCCCACGCGCCCATGACGAAGGCGTCGTTCACGCTAATGCACCAAATTTCGTCCACGCCAGCGGCTTTGAAATCCGCAAGGTGGTTGACGTAGCCTGGCACATGTTTAGCTGAGCAGGTAGGCGTAAAAGCGCCTGGCAAGGCAAATAATGCAATGGTTTTGCCAGCAGTGGCTTTAGTCACGTCAACAGCGTTGGGGCCTAGACTACAGCCTTCGCCTTCAACGTCTGAAAACTCCATAAGGGTTGCGGATGGTAGGGTGTCGCCGACTTTGATCATGATTTGTCCTTTAATAAAAATGAGATTTATGAAGTTGCAGGCCTGATTCCGAAGAATCATTGCTATTCAAACGAATGCGTATTGTCTCAAAAACAAGCTGCCAAAAACAAAAGCGGCTCACATAATGAGCCGCTTTATAGGGACTTTAGGTCAATCTCTTGCGAGATTAAAGTTGAATCGCTTAAACCTCAATAGCTTTCTGAACCAAACGGGTAGCAACCCAGTTTTTGGTTTTAGAAATTGGACGGCTTTCGGTAATTTCGATGGTGTCACCCAATTTGTACTCGCCCTTTTCGTCATGGGCGTGGTACTTGCTGGATTTTCCAACGATCTTGCCATAGAGCTCGTGTTTAACACGACGCTCGATTAGCACTGTCACTGTTTTGGTACGCTTGTCGCTGACCACCTTGCCAACCAAGGTGCGCTTGAGGGATGTTTTAGCTTCCGTCATTTAGTTGCTCCTTATTTGGCGGTTGTAGATGCAGCTGCTTGCTGTTGACCAAGAATGGTCTTCGCGCGAGCAATGTCGCGGCGTGCAGAACGCAGCGTAGCGGTGTTAGTGAGTTGTTGCGTGGCTTTTTGCATACGCAGGCCGAAGTGAGCTTTTTGTAAAGCTTTAACTTCAGTTTGCAGACCAGCAACGTCTTTTTGGCGGAGTTCAGTTGATTTCATAATATGAGCTTTCCTGAATTATTGACCGAGCAGACGGGCTACAAAAGTAGTACGCAAAGGCAGTTTGGCAGCAGCCAAACGGAACGCTTCACGAGCCAACTCTTCTGGCACACCAACGATTTCAAACACGATTTTACCGGGCTGAATTTCAGCGACGTAGTATTCAGGGTTACCTTTACCGTTACCCATACGCACTTCAGCAGGCTTTTGGGAAATTGGCTTGTCAGGGAACACACGAATCCAGATACGACCGCCACGCTTCACGTGACGAGAAATCGCACGACGTGCGGCTTCGATCTGACGTGCCGTTAAACGGCCACGATCAACACATTTCAGACCAAAATCACCGAATGCGACTGAGCTTCCTCGAGTAGCGATACCAGTGTTACGGCCTTTTTGCTCTTTGCGGTATTTCCGGCGAGCGGGTTGCAACATAATTATTCTCCTTTACCGTCAGCCGCTGCTGGTGCAGTGGCAGGCGCGGCTGTTTTACTAGCAACACGCTTAACGGTAGTTTTCGGTGCATCGCTTGCGCTTACACCTGGGGTAACAGAAGCGTTGGCTTCTGCGGGGGCGCTGACGATGCGGCGTGGTGCGCGCACGGCTGGACGGTCGCCTGCTGGACGATCTGAACCTGGGCGAGCGTCACGACGTGGACCACGTGGGTCACGGCGGCCACCACGGTCGTCTTCTGGACGAGGCGTGTCAACCACTGCTGGCAAGTCGGTACGACCCAAGGTGTCACCTTTGTAAACCCAAACCTTCACGCCAATAATGCCGTAAGTGGTTTGTGCTTCAGATGTACCGTAGTCGATATCAGCACGCAAAGTGTGAAGTGGCACGCGACCTTCGCGGTACCATTCGCAGCGAGCGATTTCAATACCGTTCAAACGGCCAGATGACATGATCTTGATGCCCAAAGCGCCCAAACGCATTGCGTTTTGCATGGCGCGCTTCATCGCACGGCGGAACATGATACGCTTTTCGAGCTGTTGGGTGATCGAGTCAGCAATCAATTTAGCATCGATTTCAGGCTTGCGCACTTCTTCGATGTTGACTGCGACTGGCACGCCCAATTGCTTAGCCAAGTCACGCTTCAAGTTTTCGATGTCTTCGCCTTTTTTGCCGATCACAACACCCGGACGAGCCGAGAAAATCGTGATACGTGCATTTTTAGCTGGACGCTCGATCAAAACGCGTGATACAGAAGCATTCTTCAGTTTGACCTTCAAGTACTCACGTACTTTGATGTCTTCAGCCAGCATGCCAGCGAAGTCACGGTTGTTGGCGTACCAACGAGAAGCCCAGTTACGGCTGATCGCTAAGCGAAAGCCTGTTGGATGGATTTTTTGTCCCATATGTCTTCAGGCCTTTCAGTTGCCAACCGTCACGTACACATGGCACGTGGGTTTGCTGATGCTGTTACCGCGGCCTTTAGCGCGCGCGGTGAAACGTTTGAGCGTAGCGCCTTGTTCGACGTAGATGGTTTTCACCCTCAACTCGTCGATATCAGCACCGTCGTTGTGTTCGGCGTTAGCGATAGCGGACTCAAGCACTTTCTTGATGATCACAGCAGCTTTTTTCTGCGTGAATTGCAAGACATTCAATGCTTGGTCAACTTTTTTGCCGCGAATTAAATCAGCGACCAGACGGCCTTTGTCGACCGACAAACGCACGCCGCGTAGGGTTGCACGTGTTTCCATGGTCATTCCTTATTTCTTCACGACTTTTTTGTCAGCCGGATGACCTTTAAAAGTACGAGTGAGCGCGAACTCACCTAACTTATGGCCAACCATTTGATCAGTGATATAGACAGGGACGTGTTGCTTGCCGTTATGCACAGCAATGGTCAAGCCGATGAAATCGGGCAAAACCATAGAACGACGCGACCAAGTCTTGATCGGTTTTTTATCTTTGGTTGCAACAGCCTTTTCAGTCTTTGCAATCAAATGGTGGTCAACAAAAGGACCTTTTTTGAGTGAGCGAGTCATTTGCCTTCCCCTTATTTCTTACGACGCGACACAACCATAACCTGGGTGCGCTTGTTGTTACGGGTACGGTAACCCTTGGTGAGATTACCCCAAGGATCGACAGGATGACGGCCTTCGCCAGTTTTACCTTCGCCACCGCCGTGTGGGTGATCAACAGGATTCATAACCACACCGCGAACGGTAGGACGAATACCCATCCAACGCTTCACACCAGCTTTACCTAAACGGCGCAGGCTGTGCTCTTCGTTGGCGACTTCACCGATGGTTGCGCGACATTCGATATGAATCTTGCGCACTTCACCTGAACGCATACGCACTTGGGCATAAATGCCTTCGCGAGCGAGCAAGGTTGCAGATGTACCAGCCGAACGTGCGATTTGCGCGCCTTTGCCAATTTGCATCTCGATACAGTGAATCGTTGAACCGACTGGAATGTTGCGGATAGGCAAAGTATTACCAGCACGAATCGGGGCTTCAGCGCCGCTCATGATGGAAGCACCAGCTTCTAAGCCACGCGGCGCAATGATGTAGCGACGCTCACCGTCAGCATAGCAAACCAATGCCAAATGTGCTGTACGGTTAGGATCGTATTCAATACGCTCAACTTTTGCCGGAATGCCATCTTTGTTACGCACAAAGTCGACCACACGGTAATGGTGCTTATGACCACCGCCGCGATGGCGAATAGTGATATGACCATTGTTGTTACGACCCGCATTTTGAATTTGCGGCTCTAACAACGCTGCGTGAGGCGCACCTTTGTACAGGTGGTCACGTGTAACCTTCACCACGCCACGACGGCCAGGTGAGGTTGGTTTCATTTTAATGACTGCCATGATGTATTCCGCCCTTTTAGGCAGCCTCCCCCGATAGGTTCAGCTCTTGACCAGGTTTGAGCATCACATAGGCTTTACGAACATTGTCGCGACGACCCATTGATTTGCCAAAACGCTTGGATTTGCCTTTGGTGTTGATCACATTCACTGCTTGCACTTCAACCTTGAACATCAATTCCACAGCGGCTTTGATTTCAGGCTTGGTAGCGTCTTGCAGCACCTTGAAAGTCACGACATTGCCTTTGTCTGCGACCATCGTTGCCTTTTCAGACACGATTGGCGCAACCAAGAGCTTCATCAAACGACCTTCATCGAATTGGCATTCTGCCTTAGTAGGATTCATGCGGCTCATGCGAACATCTCCTTGAGTTTTTCGATGGCAGCTTTAGTCACGATGACTTTCTTGTAATGCACCAAAGACACTGGGTCAGCGTAACGTGGCTCTACAACCATGACGTTAACCAAATTGCGAGATGCCAAATACAAGTTTTCATCAACTTCATCTGCAATCACGAGAACGGATTGCAAATTCATTGCCTTGAACTTTGCAGCCAAAGCTGCTGTTTTTGGAGAGTCAACCTTGAGCGAATCTACCACAGCCAAACGGCCTTCACGCGCGAGTTGCGAGAAGATCGAAGCCATACCAGCACGGTACATCTTCTTGTTGATCTTCTGTGTGAAATTCTCTTCTGGGCTGTTAGGGAATGCACGACCACCTCCACGCCAGATAGGCGAAGAAGTCATACCAGCACGAGCGCGACCCGTACCTTTTTGTGCAAACGGCTTTTTAGTTGAGTGCTTGACGGTACGGCGGTCTTTTTGAGCGCGCGTACCTTGGCGTGCATTGGCTTGAAATGCCACAACTACTTGGTGAACCAAGTCTTCGTTGTACGCACGGCCAAATACGGTTTCAGGCACGTCAAATGTTGACGATGCTTGACCTTGGTCATTCAGGAGTTCGATATTCATTATTTCGCTCCCTTAGCAGCCAAGGCGGCAGCAGCTGCAGCAATAGATCCAGCTGATTTTGTTTTGATGGCATGACGTACCGTCACAAAACCGCCTTTTGAACCAGGGATTGCACCCTTGATCAACAGCAATTGACGCGCTTCGTCGATACGAACCACATCCAAGTTTTGGATAGATTTAGTCACGTTACCCATTTGACCCGACATGCGCTTACCAGGAAACACGCGGCCAGGATCTTGAGCCATAGAAATCGAACCAGGCACATTGTGCGAACGGCTGTTACCGTGCGACGCGCGCTGTGATTTGAAGTTATGACGCGTGATGGTTCCGGTAAAGCCTTTACCGATAGAAGTGCCTTGCACGTCCACGGTTTGACCCACTGCAAATACAGCAGACACAGGCACGACAGCGCCAGGTGCGTATTGCGCAGCAGCTTCAGCTGTTACACGGAATTCTTGAATGATTTCACCGGCTTCAACGCCTGCTTTCGCAAGGTGGCCAGCTGCCGGCTTAGTCACGCGCGATGCTTTGCGCGAACCAAACGTCACCTGCATGGCAACGTAGCCGTCATTCTCAATGGTTTTAATCTGAGTCACACGGTTGTTTGACACATCTACGACCGTCACAGGAACAGTGTCCCCGTCATCGGTGAATAGGCGCATCATGCCAACCTTGCGCCCCAGCAACCCTAAGGAATTGCTCAGACTCATGTTTTTCTCCGTTACTTCCACCGCTGCGACTTCAATTGGCCACAACGTTTTTACGTGAAAGACTGTTAATAAAACTCCGTGCTGCAGACACGTACGAATACGCGCCTAAATACACAGAGCCTCAGATTATAAAACGAACCCGCCTTTACAAGCAAGCTCTTTCTTTAATTCTGAACTTTTTGTGCAAATCCCAAGTGAAAACACTCGGGATTTGCACAGATTTCTAGCATTTATTTCTTATTGCAACTTAATTTCAACATCGACGCCAGCTGGCAAGTCGAGTTTCATCAATGCGTCAACAGTTTTGTCAGTTGGATCAACGATGTCCATCAGACGCTGGTGCGTACGGATTTCCAACTGATCACGACTGGTTTTATTGACGTGTGGTGAACGCAAAATGTCAAAGCGCTTCATGCGTGTTGGCAAAGGCACTGGGCCTTTGACAATTGCGCCGGTACGCTTTGCGGTATCCACAATCTCAGCGGCCGATTGGTCGATGAGTTTGTAGTCAAATGCCTTCAGGCGAATACGGATTTTTTGTTTAGTAGCCATGATGATTCCTTTGCTTTATCTGCAATTAAGCAATAATCTTAGCCACCACACCCGCGCCGACGGTCTTGCCGCCTTCACGAATCGCGAAGCGCAAGCCTTCTTCCATCGCAATCGGGTTGATCAACTTCACAGTGATCGACACGTTGTCGCCTGGCATGACCATTTCTTTGCCTTCTGGCAACTCGATCGCACCTGTCACGTCCGTGGTACGGAAGTAGAACTGTGGGCGGTAGTTGTTGAAGAATGGGGTGTGACGGCCACCTTCGTCTTTGGACAAGACGTAGATTTCTGAGGTGAAGTGGGTGTGCGGCTTGATAGAGCCTGGCTTGCCCAAGACTTGACCACGCTGGACGTCTTCACGCTTGGTGCCGCGCAACAAGATGCCGACGTTGTCGCCTGCTTGGCCTTGGTCCAGCAATTTGCGGAACATTTCAACGCCTGTGCAGGTTGTTTTGACAGTGTCGACGATACCGACGATTTCGATCTCTTCGCCAACTTTGACAATACCGCGCTCGATACGACCAGTAACCACCGTACCGCGACCAGAGATGGAGAACACGTCTTCCACTGGCATCAAGAAGGCACCATCCACAGCGCGCTCTGGCGTTGGGATGTAGCTGTCGAGTGCGTCAGCGAGTTTCAAGATGGCTTCTTCGCCCATTGGGCCTTTGTCGCCTTCCATGGCCAGCTTGGCTGATCCACGGATGATGGGGGTGTCGTCGCCTGGGAAGTCATACTTATCCAAGAGCTCGCGAACTTCCATTTCAACCAACTCGAGGAGCTCCTCATCATCCACCATGTCGCATTTGTTCAAGAAGACGATGATGTATGGCACGCCAACTTGGCGAGCCAACAAGATGTGCTCGCGAGTTTGTGGCATGGGGCCGTCAGCTGCTGAGCAGACCAAGACGGCACCGTCCATTTGAGCAGCGCCGGTGATCATGTTTTTAACATAGTCAGCGTGGCCTGGGCAGTCAACGTGCGCGTAGTGGCGTGTGGCTGTTTCGTATTCGACGTGGGCAGTGTTGATGGTAATACCGCGTGCTTTTTCTTCTGGTGCTGCGTCGATTTGGTCGTAAGCCTTGGCTTGACCACCGAATTTAGCTGCCAACACGGTGGTAATCGCCGCTGTGAGTGTGGTTTTACCGTGGTCAACGTGACCGATGGTGCCTACGTTCACGTGGGGCTTGGTGCGTACAAATTTCTCTTTTGCCATTTTGAATCCTATAAAAGAACATTCCCGTGTATTGGTTTAATGTTTACACGATATTGCTGATTCGCCCCGCACGGGAACAGGGCGGCACATCGTCGTAGACAGCTTAAAAACTCTAAATAATAGCGCTAGTCGGCGTATTTATTGCCTAAAGTGCTATTATTTTTATAACAACTTAAATTACCAAACTTACTTTGTGCGAGAAGCCATGATAGCTTCTGACACATTGCGCGGTGCTTCAGAGTAGTGCTTGAATTCCATGGTGTAGGAAGCACGACCTTGAGACATCGAGCGCAATGTGGTTGAGTAGCCAAACATTTCTGACAATGGCACTTCAGCTTTAATAGCTTTACCACCGCCAACCATGTCCTCCATACCTTGAACCATACCGCGACGTGAGGACAAATCGCCCATCACGTTGCCGGCGTAGTCTTCAGGCGTCTCAACTTCAACCGCCATCATTGGCTCCAAAATCACTGGGCTAGCTTTACGGCAACCTTCTTTGAAACCAAAGATAGCAGCCATTTTGAACGCCAATTCATTCGAGTCAACATCATGGTATGAACCGAAATGCAGAGTCACTTTAACGTCAACCACTGGGTAACCAGCCAAAACGCCTTGAGTGACTGCTTCATTGATACCTTTTTCAACAGCAGGAATGTATTCACGAGGAACAGTTCCACCCTTGATCGCATCAACGAACTCAATACCTTTACCTGGCTCATTTGGCTCAATTTTGAGCACAACGTGACCGTATTGACCTTTACCGCCTGATTGACGAACGAATTTACCTTCAGCATCTTCGATGGTCTTGCGAATCGTTTCGCGGTAGGCCACTTGTGGCTTACCCACGTTGGCTTCAACGCCAAACTCGCGCTTCATACGGTCAACAATAATTTCCAAATGAAGCTCGCCCATACCTGCAATCAGGGTTTGGCCGGATTCTTCGTCAGTTTTCACGCGGAAAGACGGATCTTCTTGCGCCAAACGTTGCAAAGCAATGCCCATTTTCTCTTGGTCAGCCTTGGTTTTCGGCTCAACCGCCTGCGTAATCACAGGCTCAGGGAAAATCATGCGCTCAAGCGTCACGATAGCCGCTGGATCACACAAAGTTTCGCCAGTTGTAACGTCTTTCAAGCCAATGCAAGCAGCGATGTCGCCGGCACGGATTTCAGAAACTTCTTCACGCTCGTTGGCGTGCATTTGCACGATACGACCGATACGCTCTTTTTTGCCACGCACTGGGTTGTAAATGGTGTCGCCCTTTTGCAAGACACCAGAGTAAACGCGCACGAAAGTCAACTGACCCACAAATGGATCGGTCATCAATTTGAACGCCAAAGCAGAGAATTTTTCGCTGTCGTCGGCTTTACGCACAACTGGTGCGTCGTCTTCGTCGATACCATTCACGGGTGGAATGTCGATTGGTGATGGCATGAAGTCCAACACCGCGTCCAACATGCGTTGCACGCCTTTGTTTTTAAACGCGGTCCCGCACAACATAGGCTGGATTTCGCTGGCGATGGTACGCTTACGGATACCGTCCATGATCTCGGCTTCAGTCAAGTCACCCTCTTCAAGGTACTTGTTCATGTATTCTTCGGTGGCTTCAGCGGCTGCTTCAACCATTTTTTCACGCCACTCTTTAGCGTTCGCTAGCAAATCAGCAGGAATATCCTCATAGGCGAATTTCATACCTTGTGAAGCTTCGTCCCAAATGATGGCCTTCATTTTGATGAGGTCAATCACGCCGGTGAAGTTTTCTTCAGCACCGATTGGTAGCACGATAGGCACTGGTGACGCTTTCAAACGCAGCTTCATGCCTTCGACGACTTTGTAGAAGTTGGCACCGGTACGGTCCATCTTGTTCACAAACGCCAAACGTGGCACTTTGTATTTGTTCGCCTGACGCCAGACAGTTTCAGACTGTGGCTGCACGCCGCCCACGGCACAGTAAACCATGACCGCACCGTCCAACACACGCATAGAACGCTCAACTTCAATCGTGAAGTCAACGTGGCCAGGGGTGTCAATGATGTTGATACGGTGGTCCAGACGTGAACCGTCCATACCCTTCCAGAAACAGGTAGTCGCAGCAGAAGTGATCGTGATACCACGCTCTTGCTCTTGCTCCATCCAGTCCATGGTGGCAGCGCCGTCGTGAACTTCACCAATTTTGTGGTTCACGCCAGTGTAAAAAAGTACGCGCTCAGTCGTTGTAGTCTTACCAGCGTCAATGTGCGCTGAAATACCAATGTTGCGATAGCGCTCGATAGGTGTAATGCGAGCCATAATAAATCCTTTGTTGCTCTAAATTCAAATAACTAGCCGCAAACAATGCGGCGTAGTGAGAAGACTTTAGGCTAGGCGAGAGCTCGATGACAGTGCAACAAGCACGGCAAGAGCCCTCAACGACGCATAAAGTCTTCGCAGTAGCCGCTCTTTAGAAGCGGAAGTGAGAGAAGGCCTTGTTAGCCTCTGCCATGCGGTGAACTTCATCACGCTTCTTCATCGCACCGCCACGACCTTCAGTCGCTTCGATCAACTCGTTTGCCAAGCGCAAAGACATGGATTTTTCACCACGCTTTTTAGCGGCTTCTTTGAGCCAACGCATTGACAAGGCCAAGCGACGCACAGGACGCACTTCAACTGGCACTTGGTAGTTTGCACCACCAACGCGGCGAGATTTCACCTCAACCATTGGCTTGATGTTGTTGATGGCGATTGAAAACGCCTCAACTGGGTCTTTGCCGCCAGATTTCTTCTCAATAAAGTCCAGAGCACCGTAAACGATACGCTCTGCGACTGCTTTTTTCCCGCCTTGCATGATCACGTTCATGAATTTAGCGAGTTCGATGTTGCCGTATTTAGGATCCGGCAGAATTTCACGTTTAGGGACTTCGCGACGACGTGGCATGGTTTCACCTCTTATATCTTGCTTCAGTGGACACGAACTTTTTTCGCATCAATAGGTCATCAGACCTCACTTACTCGATTCGCACCCGACATTGGATGTTGGAATCACTACGCTGTTTTGTTTGCGCCACGCAAACTACAGCACCGAAATACCCTTGCTAATTTACTTAGCTTATTTTGCTTACTTAGCCTTTGGCTTTTTAGCACCGTACTTGGAGCGCGATTGCTTGCGATCTTTCACGCCTTGCAAATCGAGCGAACCACGCACAATGTGGTAACGCACACCAGGCAAGTCTTTGACACGACCGCCGCGAACCAGCACAACGCTGTGTTCTTGCAAGTTGTGGCCTTCACCGCCGATGTATGAAATCACCTCAAAACCGTTGGTCAAGCGCACTTTGGCAACTTTACGCAAAGCAGAGTTGGGCTTCTTTGGCGTGGTGGTGTACACACGTGTACACACGCCACGGCGTTGTGGTGAGTTCTGCATAGCAGGACTCTTGGACTTGACGGTCTCGACCTCGCGTCCTTGTCGAATTAACTGATTAATGGTTGGCACTGCAACATCCTAAAAATAAAAACGTCCCTAAACGATATGAAACGTGTTAACAAAACGACCTTCTTCACTAGAATTTTCGTGAATCTATGAAGACGGCTTCCCCTTCGGCAAATTCCGAAAAGCCTTCTAGTATAGCAGTTTTCCTAAATTTGTCGTGTTTCACTTAACCCACAGCCGCAGCGCATCCCAAGCTCGACCCAAAAACCCAGCTTGCGCAACGCCATCCAGCGCTAAAAGTGGCACGTCCAGCATGGCTTGCTCACCCACAGAGATCTTTAATATGGCGGCTTGCTGGCCTTTGATTAAGGGAGCCATCAGCGGGTCTGCCCTAGAAATACTGGTTTTCAGACGTGCGGCGCTGCCTGCAGGGAGTGCGACCACTATCGCCTCGTTTCGGCCTAATTTGACGGTGTTTTCAGCACCTTTCCACACTTTTGGGGTAACCACAGCTTGGCCTGCGTCAAACAATTTGACGGCTTCAAAGGCGGTGTAGCCCCAATTGAGGAGTTTTTGCGCTTCGTTGGCGCGGTCGTTTTCACTAGACGTTCCCAAAACGATGGCTAATAAACGACGATTTCCGGGCGTGTTACCCGCACCCAAACCAGCAAATTCGCGCTTGGCCGTTGCAATTAAACAGTAACCGGCTGCGTCGGTGTGGCCCGTTTTCAAGCCATCCACCGTGGGGTCGCGAAAAAGCAACAGGTTGCGGTTGCTGTCGTTTGAAGTTGGTGTGCCTTGGTAGCGGTACTTTTTAATGGCGTAGTAGCTGGTGTATTGCGGGAAATCTGCCATCAAGCGCGTGGCCAAAATGCTCAAGTCACGCGCGGTGGTGGTGTGGCCAGCTTCGGTTAAGCCCTCAGGGTTTTTGTAACCCGTGTTTTTCAGCCCCAAAACCTTTGCTTGCTCATTCATCAACTGTACAAAGCGCTCGGCGCTGCCGCCCACGCCCTCGGCCAAGGCCATGGTTGCATCGTTACCGGACTGAACAATCATGCCTTTGATCAAATCTTCGACCGGCACTTGCATGGTGGGGTCAATAAACATGCGGGAACCGGGCATTTTCCAGGCGCGGGTGCTGACGGGTAAGGTCTGTTTCAGATCGATTTTCTTGGCTTTGAGCGCGTCAAACACCAAATAAGCGGTCATTAGCTTGGTCAAAGACGCAGGCTCAATGGGTGAATCCACGTTTTTTGCGGCCAAAATTTGGTTCGCCGTGACATCTAGCAGCAAATATGACTTGGCGGCAACTTCTGGTGCGGCCAGCAGAGGTGGCGTTTGCGCGTATGCAGCAAAGCCGGCGAGCAAACTGACGATAGTCAGTGTATGTTTGAATAGATTGGATAAGTTTTTCATAAGAACAGTGGAAAAAGTGATGTTAATCACAGACAAATATTGCTATTAATTTTATAGCTAGTTAGGCAATAAATACGCCGGCTAGATGCCAATTTAGGCATATATTTAGGGTATAAATCCGATTTATAAGCTTTTCAACGCCCCACACTATCTGGCAAACGCAGCCGCTCCACCACTTTGCCGTTTTTCAGGTGTGATTCAACAATATCGTCAATATCATGGTTGTCCACAAAGCTGTACCAAACGCCTTCTGGATACACCACCGCCACAGGGCCGCCGGCGCAGCGGTCTAAACAGCCTGCTTTGTTGACGCGAACTTGGCCTTTGCCGCTCAAATCAGCTTGTTTGACCAACATTTTGCAGCGGTCAAAGCCTTCTTGGGCATGATGCTGGGCGCAGCTGTCTTCGCCGTTTTTGCGCTCATTGAGGCAAAAGAAAATGTGGCGTTCGTAATACGGTTTGTCGGAGGGGGAGGATGGGTTATTTTCAAGCATGCTGTATTTTAGTTACCGCAGCTGACGAACCGCCGCAAAAGAGACGCAAAGAGGCGTCAATTGACATTTGGTTTCGAAATTCGCGCCATCACGTACGCCATTGCGGCAAACGGCCACAACCAACCCAGCCATTGCACCACGCCATGAAACCGAATGAACCGGCCCTGCTCCCACGTTTGCAGGGTTTGCGCAAAATACGGGTTGGCGGGCGCTAAATTGAGCACAAACAACTGCACCACCAATGCCAAAAGCAGTACGGCGATGCAGCTTCTGGCCGACAAAGCCAAGCACAGCACCCCAGCCACCCCAGCGCCCAGCAAACCTAGTTTGACCGGCAAGGTGAGCCAAGCCAAAGCATGCTCGGGACCGTAACTCAAGCCCGCAGAAACAACAGAAACTAGCACAGATATGGCCAATGCTGCTATCAAAAATACAACGCGCTGAAAAGTTGAGCGCAAAATAGAATAAGCCAGCAAAACCGGTATCAACGCGCCCAGCAGCACGCACAGCAATTCCGCCCCAGGCAACAACGGCTGCAATTCAATGGTGCGCATGGGCAGCCACTCTAAAAACGGCGTGTCGGACAGAGCTTTGCCCAAAGCGGTTTCCACCCGCTCCAGCACTTGCCCCAGCCCCAAAGGAACAGCTGCGGGGAAGATCACCGCAATCGGCCACAGCGCCAACAAGACCAAGCCGCCACGCGCTTGCGGCACAAACCAGGTGATACGGAAATGGCTCCAGCGATCAATCGCGCCTACTTTTTCAAGCAACCAAGCGCTGAACCCACCCACCAAACCACCCAAAGCGTTGAGCCACAAATCGACATTAGACGCACGCCGTGACGGCAAATAATTTTGCACCCCTTCCAAACACATGGAAAGCGTGAACACCAGCATGGTGACGCCCAAAACAGCAAACCTGCCATGCCCCGTGCGCAGCGCCGTTAAAACACCCAGAAACCCCAACGGGGCGTAACCGGCGATGTTGATCGCTACATCAAACCCCGTCCAATACTTAGGCAGCGGCTGTGTGAGGTAGAGCCAAGGCAAGATTCCCTGATTGCGCCAATCGTCAAACGGGTACAAACTGGCATAAATGACCAAGGCGATATATGCCAGAGTCAGCGGCCAAGCGGCGGTTTTAAGGTTGCTTGGCATGTTTTTTGTCTTTAAGTTGTGTTTAAAACAGCCTCAAAACGGCTTTAAAACGGTTTAACCACGACCAAAATCACCGCGCCCAACAACAAAATTACCGGCACTTCGTTGTACCAGCGGTACCAAACGTGGCTGCGGGGAGGCAAGTTTTTCTCAAACTTTTTCAACAAACTGCCACAGCTATGGTGGTAGCCGGCAACCAGCAACACAATTACCAATTTGACATGCAACCATGCGTTCCCCGGGCCTTTGCCTATGCCGTAATACAGCCACAGCAAGAAGCCAAATACCAACGCCGGCACGGCCAAAATGGTGGTGAATCGGTACAACTTTCGCGCCATCAAGAGCAAACGCGCGCGCTCAGCCACTGAATCTGCGGGCACCATCGCCAAGTTCACAAAAATGCGCGGCAGGTAAAACAAACCAGCAAACCAGCTGGCGACGAAGACGATGTGCAGGGCTTTGATCCAGAGCATGTTTGCCTAATTCGTTATGTATTTTCGTTACGTATTTAAGAATGCGGGTTCGTCCATAGCCGCATCTTCCAAATGCTGCGCATCGTTCCAACCCACCAGCGTGAAACCCGTGGGCGTCCACAGCAGCCGGTTGATCACCGCATTGCCCAGCGACCACGTGCGTGGCGCTTGAATGCCTTGACCCGTCGCGGCGCGGTACAACACATCCATCACCCCGCCATGGGCGACTAGGGCGATTTGCTCACCCGCGTGGCGTGCTGCTAATGCTTGTGAAGCCTTCAAAATACGGTCGGTAAACTGATTCAATGACTCGCCACCTTCTGGTGAAAAGTCTGGATCGCGTTGTCGCCAGCGTTGTGATTGGTCTGGCCACAGTTGCGCAATTTCATCAAAGGTTTTGCCTTCAAACACGCCAAAACCGCGTTCGCGCAGGCCTTCGTCAGACACGATGGGCACGCTGGTCGATTGAGAGATGGACAGCGCCGTGTCATAAGCGCGCCACAAATCGCTGCTGTAGATGGCGGCGATTGGCTCATGCACATGGCTTTTGGCCAGCGCTACGCCTAAGCGCTCGGCTTGCTTGCGGCCGTTGTCGTTCAAACCAATGTCTAACTTACCTTGAATGCGTGTGGCCACATTCCACGCGGTTTCACCGTGGCGGATGGCCAGCACCCGAGTCGCTTGCGCGTTGTTCATAAGCTCACCACCTGCAAACTTGGCATGGATGAGGCAAATGAGGCCGTCGGGAACTCTTCCGCATCAAAGGCTTTGTCACCTTCAGGATCGGCGATTCCAGTTGCTTTCAAGCCTTTGAAATCAAACTTGCTGCCGTCCATCAAATGCGAGGGCACGACGTTTTGCAGTGCGCTGAACATATTTTCAATCCGCCCTGGGTACTTGGTTTGCCACTCGCGCAGCATGTTGCCGACCTGCACGCGCTGCAAGTTTTGTTGGCTGCCGCACAGCGTGCACGGGATGATGGGGAACTGCTGCTGCGCTGCCCAGCGGACGATGTCTTTTTCGTTCACATACGCCATTGGTCGGATGACGATGTGTTTGCCCGAGTCACTGACTAATTTAGGCGGCATGCCTTTGAGACGACCGCCGAAAAACATGTTCAAAAAGAAGGTCTGCAGCATGTCGTCGCGATGGTGCCCCAACGCAATTTTGGTCGCGCCCAGCTCTTCCGCCACGCGGTACAAAATGCCACGGCGCAAGCGGCTGCATAGGCTGCACATGGTTTTGCCTTCGGGGATAACGCGCTTGACGATGGAATACGTGTCTTGATTCTCAATGTGAAACGGCACGCCCAGCTTTTTCAGGTACTCGGGCAAGATATGGTCGGGGAAACCAGGTTGCTTTTGGTCCAAATTCACGGCGATCAAGTCGAAATGAATCGGTGCGCGCTGCTGCATTTTGAGCAAAATATCCAGCATGGCGTAGCTGTCTTTGCCGCCGCTGACGCAAACCATCACCTTGTCGCCCTCTTCAATCATGTTGAAGTCCACAATCGCTTGGCCGACATTGCGGCACAGGCGTTTTTCTAGCTTTTGGCTTTCCAACTCAATTTTGCGTTCTTTCTTTTTGTCGATGATTTCGTCATCTACCCATACTGCGCTCATAAATTACTCCAAAAATCTAGTTTTAAACCTACCACTGGCCGGTTTCAATGCGAATCGCCACTTCGCAGTCTTCAAATATCTCTAATTTCGCTATTTTCACCCGCACACCGAGCACACCGGGCAGCTGCATAAGCCGGTGGCTGAGTTTGCCAATCAGGCTTTCCAGCAAATTCACATGCTCGGCCGTGCATTCCGCAATGATGATGGCTCGTACCTTGCGGTAATCCAGCACGTGGTTGATGTCGTCATCGCCCGGCAGCAGTGGCTGCAAGCCTTGGTTTAGCTCCGCATCGACCTGAATCGGCTGTGGATCGCGCTTTTCATGCTCCAAAATACCCAAATTGGCGTCAAAACGAAGCCCCGTCAGCGTCAAAATTTGCTGGCCACTGGTGTGAACTGAAGAATTTGCAATCATTTAGGGCTATCCATCAAAGAAAAATCACGCGCAAAACGCATCAAATGTTGCCCGCCGTCTACCAACAAGGTCGTACCGGTGATGGAACGGTTTTCCAGCGCAAAACGCACAGCATCTGCCACATCTTGCGCGGTGGAAGAGCGCCCTAGCGGCGATATTTTGTGCAGCTCCTGAAACTTTTCGTCGCTGATCATGTGGCTGGTCAGCGTCAACCCAGGTGCCACGCCGATAACTCGGACTAACGGCGCAAGCTCCATCGCCAGCATCGTATTGGCGGCTTCTAAAGCGGCTTTACTTAAGGTGTAGCTGAAAAAATCGGGGTTTTGGTTCCAAAGTTTTTGGTCTAGCAAATTGACGACCGCACCTTGCACGGCGCTCTCCCCAGTCTTTTGACGGTCTGAGACATGCTCATGCAACGCCTGCGACAGCAAAATCGCCGCCCCAGTGTTGGTCGCCAAATGCTTTTGCATCGCGCCGTAGCTGAAAGTGGCTGCTGCGTCATGCTCAAAAATCGCAGCACTGTTGACCACGGCATCGACACGGCCAAAGTGGGTGATCACCTGCGGCAGCAAAGCGCGAACGGCAGCTTCATCGCTCAAATCGCATTGAAATTTAGCGTGATTTGCTTGAAAAACATCATTTCCAGAGGTATTTTCGCCTATAGCCAGCGTATTTATTGTCAAGTCAGCTATTGTATTAATAGCATTTTGTTCGCTCGTATGATAATGCACCGCCACCCGCCAGCCGTGTTTTGCCAGCGTCAGCGCGATCTCGCGCCCCAGCCGCTTGGCTGCGCCGGTGACTAAAACCACAGGTGCGTTTGATGTTGAAGGAGAAATGGTAGACATGCAGGACAATATCGCTTGCTTTGAACAATTCTTAAAACTGTTTTGAATAATCACCCATTTTAACGATGCACCCCGCCTCCGCTACTTCAGTACTTCAAACCCACATTGAATCCGCCATCAAAACCAATGGCGGTTGGCTGCCGTTTGACCGTTTTATGGAACTGGCGCTGTACGCACCTGGTTTGGGCTACTACGCGAATGACTTGCGGAAATTTGGGCTTTTCCCTGCTCAAAATACTGCAAATGGCAGCGATTCCGACTATGGCAGTGACTTTGTAACAGCACCCGAATTAACGCCCTTGTTTGGCCAAACCTTTGCCAAACAAATCGCCCAAGCGCTGCAACACACCCAAACCACTGAAATTTGGGAGTTTGGCGCGGGTTCGGGTGCACTGGCGCTGCAATTACTCAGCGCTTTGGAGCAACTCGGCCAGCCAGTTACCCGCTACACGATTGTGGATTTGTCCGGCTCGTTGAGGCAACGCCAACAAGAAACACTGCTGATTTTTGGCGACAAAGTGCGTTGGGTCAACGAATTACCTGATGCGATGCAAGGCGTTGTCGTCGGCAATGAGGTGCTGGATGCCATGCCGGTGAAGCTGTTAACCCGAGTCAAAGGCAGCTGGAACGAACGCGGCGTCATCAATAAGGATGGTCAATTCGACTGGCAAGATCGCCCTACCGAGCTGCGCCCACCGCTAGACATCATGGGCGAGCACGATTATTTGACCGAAATTCACCCGCAAGCCGAGGCATTCATGCGAACTTTGGCGCATAAATTGACGTCTAGTGCCAAGGGCGGCGCTGCATTTTTCATCGACTACGGCTTCCCCGAAGCAGAATACTTCCACCCGCAGCGGCACATGGGCACGGTCATGTGCCACCAGGGGCACCAGGCTGATGGCGACCCGCTGGCGCTGGTAGGGCGCAAAGACATCACGGTGCACGTCAACTTTACGGGCGTGGCTGTGGCTGCTCAGGACGAGAATTTAGCCACTTTGGGCTACACCAGCCAAGGGCGGTTTTTGTTGAACTGCGGTTTGCATTTAGCGTTAGAAAATGCAGATTTGCCCAACCGAGCGAACGCCATGAAACTCATCAACGAGCATGAAATGGGCGAATTGTTCAAGGTCATCGGCTTTTGCACCGGCGAGCCATGGGATGCCATTGGCTTCAGCGCGGGTGACCGGACGCATACTTTATGAGTTGCTCAAATAGGTTGTTCTTATGATGTTCCGTTGGGTTTTCTTCGCCATTCTTGCCGTTCTGTTCTTTGCATGGTTGTTTTCAAAACGACTACCTTGGGTAGAAAAGCTGGGTTTGACGAAGTTGAACAGCGATTTAACATTTCGCGCGTTTGGCAAAGTGAGACACATCCCAGTTACCTACGTGGTTCTTTTGGCGACGGCGGCGTATTTGTTGCTAGCTTTGTTGTATAAACAATCACCATGACTGACTTTGCCCCGCCTACCTCCGTTTTTGCTTCACTAACTGGCCTAAAAGCCTGCGTTGACTTGGGCGGCACCAAAGTGGCCGTGACGCTGGCCAACAGCACCGGCCTGCACGCCAAGCGCGTTGAGCCGACCGCCAAAGAAGGGCAAAACGACGCTTTGGCGCTACAAATCATCCGCATGATTGGTGAAAGCTGCGCTGAAGCTGGTTTCAAAACACAAGATATTGATGGCGTGGGCGTTTCCAGCTGCGGGCCGTTTGTGCTGAACAAAGGTATGGTCGAGCTGGCAGCGCCTAATATTTGCGGCGGCATGGCCGGCAAAGCGCGCGGCCTGCCCAACGACTGGCAAACCGCCCTCTTAGAAACCCCGCTGCGCGCGCACTTCCCTCATGTCCGCCACATTCGGGTTGAAAACGACGGCATTGGCGCGCTGGAGGCCGAGCGCCGCTGGGGCGCACTGCAAAACCATGGCAAACCACTGGCCAGCTGCGCCTACGTGACCTGGAGCACCGGCATTGGAACAGGCTTGTGCGTAGACGGCCATGTGCTGCGCGGCAAAAACGGCAACGCTGGCCACGCAGGGCACATGTTTGTAAGCACCAATAACGATGCGCTTTGCGGTTGCGGCAACATCGGCGATTTGGAAGGCTTGGTCGCTGGCAACGCGATTCCACGGCGCTTTGAGGCCCAAGGATTCACCGATGCAGCTACACTTTTAATAGCTGCTCAGGCAGGTAATACGCTGGCTACAGGCATAATTGATGTTCTATGCGACGATATGGGGCGTGCTTTGTACAACCTCATCGTCACACTGGACTTAGAACGCATTAGTATTGGCGGCAGCGTGTTTTGGCACCACCGTGAGTACCTGCTACCCAAACTCCAAGCCGTCATCCAAGGCAAAATGCCAGCGCTGACAGCGACTTGCGAGCTCGTGCCGGCGGGGCTGGGGAATCAGGTGGGAGATTGGGGTGCGTTGGCGTTGGTGGCTTAATAATCAACGCTTAAGCGGGTACGCTATGCAGGGTTAGAGCGTAGTGCATACGTCATGCCGTTAAGCCACAGATACTCTGCGCGCAAAATAGCCTCACCCTTCTCGTCATTAAATGTAAATCCCAGCAAAGCCACGGTCATCCCAGGCTTAATTTCGGGCACTTTCCAAGCTTGCACGCGTGTCAACGGTGCTAGTTCGATTTCCCATGCTTTATCGCTGCGCTTTGGTATTCCTGCTTTAGCCAACAGCGCAGCGCCTTCTACGGGGGCGATTTGTGCAGGAACGGGACGACTGGCTAAGTCTGTGGGAATTTTCAAGCCTGTGGGAATGTCTAATACCAGTTCGACATGGGGGTTTTGCCATTTCACGCTGCGCACTTTGCCTTCAAGATAAATCGGGCGGTCTTGGTCAAAACTGCTCCAGCCATGGTGCGCTTGGGCTGCGTGACTGAAGGTGAGTGACATGGACAGCAGCGTGCCCGCGAGAAGGAAAGGACGACGATGCATAGCTTTCTCCTTACTATTTTTGCTTAAAACGCAATCCAGCGGCCACAAGCGACCACCGCAATCCACATGAACGTTGAAGCCAACATTTGAAGTTTGGCCAAAACGTCAAGTTTGTCCAACGAGCCACGCCCGTGAAACCACGCTGCATTGCAAGCCAGCGTGCATAAAAGCAGCATTTTTATTGTGAACGCGCGATTCGCCAAAAGTTCCTCCGCTTGGGTTGCGAACATCAGCAAGCCCGATGCTGCCGCCATGCAAAACCCCAGGGCTACCAAACTTAAGCTGAGCCTAGCCAAGTCTTTGACCGGCAAGCTGATGCCTCTGCCAAACACCCGCAATTCCAGTAACGTGAGGTTGCCCAGCAGCAAGCCGATGCCCAGAATGTGCACAACACTCAAGGCTGGATAGGCCCATGCATGGGTTCTTAGTTCAGCAAACATGAAAACCTCTTGACTTAGTTAGTCTTTAAATCATATCCTTTTGAGGCAGTATCAACAACATAGCAGGCGTATTTATTGCCTAAGTAGCTATTATTTTAATAGCAAAATTACGCGTCAATCGCCTCAAAATTAGCGAAATTACGGGTTTTCCCGCATCAGGGTTAGAAAAAGCCGTCTAAAAGCGATGCATGTCGCCCAAGTGTCATACAATGCTTCAAAATAGCACGACCGTTCGTTTTTATTTTTAACCGAATTATTGATCGAAAAATACATCGAATTTATATGACTCAAATTACCAAATTGCCGTTGCGCCGTACGTCAGCCGATTCAGCCTCAGCGACAGAGAGTCGCGCCATGCTGAAGGGTCAGCAAACCAAGGCTGCGATTGTGGACGCTGCTATGGGGTTGGCGACGCATTTGGGGCTGGAGGGCTTGAGCATTGGCGTGGTGGCTGAGGTGACGCAGATGAGCAAGTCTGGCGTGTTTGCGCACTTTGGTTCGCGTGAGGAGTTGCAGATTTCTGTGATTCGCGAGTATTTCAAGCAGTTTGAACAAGCCGTTTTTTACCCCGCTTTAGAAGCACCGCGCGGGCTGCCGCGCTTGCGGGTGCTGTTTGACAAGTGGATGCGCTTGGTCGCGGGCGAGGTGCAGGCGGGTTGCATTTTCATCAGCGGTGCGGCAGAGTTTGACGACCGCCCAGGCCCGGTGCGTGATGCACTGGCGGGTTCGGTCAAAACATGGCTGGCCGCGGTGAACCGTGCCGTGCAGCAAGCCAAAGACATGGGGCATTTGCCGGCAGATTCTGACGAAAACCAGATCGCTTTTGAATTGCATGGGCTGATTTTGGCGCTGCATTACGAGGCGCGGTTTTTGAAAAATGCAGGTTCTATTGAACGGACCAACACGGGATTCGACCACGTTTTGGCCAGATATGGCATCAAATAACTAATCATTTTGCACATTGTCAATTAATTTATAAAAAATTTAACTAGCTTTTCCCACTTTATACATTTTTACTTCTTTTTTCTGGAGATACCGATATGCCTACTTACACCCCACCCCTGCGTGACATGCAATTTGTGATGCACGAGTTGTTCAACGTCACTGCGGACCTGAAAACTATCCCCGCGCATGCAGATATTGATGCGGACACCATCAACGCGGTTTTGGAAGAAGGTGGCAAGTTTGCCTCCGAGGTGATTTTTCCGCTCAACATCAGCGGCGACGAAGAAGGCTGCAAGTTGGACAATGTGACGCACGCCGTGACCACACCTAAAGGCTTCAAAGAGGCTTACCGCCAATACATTGATGCGGGCTGGGCTGCACTGAGTGGCGACCCAGAATACGGCGGGCAAGGCTTGCCGCTGGTGGTGAACCAGTGCTTTTACGAAATGATGAACTCGGCCAACCAAGCCTGGACCATGTACCCCGGCTTGACGCACGGCGCGCATGCAGCGCTGCACACCCACGGCACGGACGAGCAAAAGAAAACCTATTTGAAAAAAATGACCAGTGGCGAGTGGACGGGCACGATGTGCTTGACCGAGCCACATTGCGGCACTGACTTGGGTCTGATGCGCACCAAAGCCGAGCCACAGCCCGATGGCAGCTACCGCATCACCGGCAACAAGATTTTCATCAGTGCGGGTGAGCACGACATGACGGACAACATCATCCACCTCGTGCTGGCACGCTTGCCGGACGCGCCACCGGGCATCAAAGGGGTGAGTTTGTTCATCGTGCCTAAATTCATCGTCAAGGCTGACGGCTCTTTGGGCGAGCGCAATGGTATTTACTGCGGTGGTTTGGAGCACAAAATGGGTATCCATGGCAATGCGACGGCGCAAATCGTTATCGACAACGCCTATGGCACTATGGTCGGCCAGCCGAACAAGGGCATGCAAGGCATGTTTGTGATGATGAACGCCGCACGTTTAGGCGTGGGCAACCAGTCGCTGGGTTTGACCGAAGTGGCGTACCAAAACGCGCTGGCTTACGCCAAGGATCGCATCCAGATGCGTTCACTCTCAGGCGCGAAGGCCAAAGACAAGCCGGCAGACCCCATCATCGTGCACCCCGATGTGCGCAAAATGCTGCTGACGGCCAAAGCATATGCCGAAGGTGGCCGTGCGCTGTCCTTATTCTGCGCGGTGCTGTTAGACAAAGCGCATTACCACCCCGACGAAAAAACCCGCAAAGACAGCGACGAGATGTTGTCGCTGCTGACACCCATCGTCAAAGCCTTTATCACCGACAACGGCCACATCTCTACCAACGCTTGCATGCAGGTGTTTGGCGGCCACGGTTTTATCAAAGAATGGGGCATGGAGCAGTTTGTGCGCGACAACCGCATCAACATGATTTATGAGGGCACCAACACCATCCAGTCGCTGGATTTGTTGGGTCGCAAGATTTTGGGCAACAACGGGGCAACGTTGAAGAAATTTGGCAAGCTGATTGCTGCTTTGGTGGAAGAAGAAGGCGTGAACGAGAAGATGAGCGAGTTCATCAACCCGATTGCGTATTTGGGCGACAAAGTGACCAAGTTCACCACCGAAATCGGCTTCAAAGGCTTCCAAAACCCAGACGAAGTGGGCGCTGCAGCCGTGGACTACCTGCGCGTGGTTGGTCACATGGTGTTTGGCTACTTCTGGGCGCGCATGGCACAGGTGGCGTTGCGTGAAATCGCCAATGGCAATACCGACCCGTTCTATGTCGCTAAATTGCAAACCGCACGTTTCTACTTTGCTCGCTTGTTCCCAGAGACTGCGTCGCTGATGTTGACTGCGCGTACGGGTAGCAAGGTGTTGTTGGATACGGACGCTGCGCTGGCATAAGCACTTAGTCAAGCACTTAGTCAGCTTGTTTAACCATCCCAAAGGATCAATTATGTTTCAACGTACTTTGTTAGCTGTAGCTGTATTAACCACTAGCGTTTTTGTCCATGCCCAAATGTCACCTGTAGGCACTTGGAACACGATTGACGATGTCACCAAAGCCATCAAATCTGAAATCGTGGTGACGGAAGCCGCTGGCGTGCTCAGCGGCAAAGTGACTAAGTTACTGCGCAAAGATGTTGATCAAAAAGCCGTTTGCAAAGAATGCACTGACGACCGCAAAGACAAGCCATTGATTGGCCTAGAAATCATTCGCGGCGCAAAGAAAGCCGAAGGCAAAGATGTTTGGGAAGACGGCAAGATTTTGGATCCTGAAAATGGCAAAAACTACACCCTTCGCTTGACGCCGATTGAAGGCGGCAAAAAGCTGGAAGTTCGCGGCTCTGTGTTTGGCATTGGCCGCACACAGACCTGGGTACGTGTGCAATAAATTTATCGAAAGTAAGTCATGTCTCGTTTTCAAGTTAAAAAAGTCGCTGTTTTAGGCGCAGGTGTGATGGGTGCGCAGATCGCCGCTCATTTGGTCAATTGCAAAGTACCAGTTATTTTGTTTGATTTGCCAGCAAAAGAAGGCCCTAAAAATGGCATCGTCACCAAAGCGATTGAAAGCCTGAAAAAGCTCAAGCCCGCACCACTGGGCGTGCCCGAAGACGCGGCATTGATCCAAGCCGCCAACTACGAAGAGCATATGGAATTGCTCACAGGTTGCGACCTCATCATCGAAGCCATTGCCGAACGCATGGACTGGAAGACCGACCTGTACCACAAGATTGCACCCTTCATCGCTGAAGGTGCGATTGTGGCCAGCAACACATCTGGCTTGAGCATCACCAAATTATCTGAAGCACTGCCTGAAGCCATCAAACCACGCTTTTGCGGCATTCACTTCTTCAACCCGCCACGGTATATGTACCTGGTGGAGCTGATCAACACACCGACCACGCAGCCGCAAATTCTGGACGACCTGGAAACATTCGTCACCAGCGGCTTGGGCAAAGGTGTGGTTCGTGCACACGACACGCCAAATTTCATCGCCAACCGCGTCGGCATTGCCGGCATGCTAGCAACCATGAAGCAGGTGGAAAACTTTGGCTTGAGCTACGACGTGGTGGACGACTTGACGGGCAAAAAGCTGGGCCGCGCCAGCTCGGGCACCTTCCGCACCGCAGACGTGGTGGGTTTGGACACCATGACGCACGTGATCAAGACGCTGCAAGACAATTTAACGATAGAGAGTGATCCGTTCTACGGCAACTTTGCAACGCCAGCCGTTCTAGCGAAACTACTGGAACTGGGCAATCTAGGTCAAAAAACAGGTGCTGGTTTTTACAAAAAAGCAGGTCGCGATATTTTTCGTTTTGACGCCGACGAACAGGATTACGTCCCCAGTGGCAAAAAAGCTGACGAGGTGGTTGGTCGCATGCTGAAAAAGCCAGCGGCTGAGCGTTTGAAACTGCTGCGCAATGCCGAAGGCGCCGAACCGCGCTTTTTGTGGGCCATCATTCGCGATCAGCTGCACTATGCTGCCGTGCATCTCCACACCGTCGCAGAAACCGCACGCGACATCGACCTAGCCCTGCGCTGGGGCTTTGGCATGAAACAAGGCCCGTTTGAGTTGTGGCAGGAGGCTGGCTGGTTGAACGTTGCCAACATGATCAAAGAAGACATTGACGCAGGCAAAGCGCTGTGTAAAGAGCCGCTGCCTGAGTGGGTTTTCAAAGGCCCAGTGGCTGAAGCCGGTGGCGTGCATACGCCAGCGGGTTCGTGGAGTGCGTCCAGCGGCAAATTCATTGCACGCCGTAATTTGCCCGTTTACGAGCGTCAACATTTCCCAGAAGATGTGGCGGGCTCTATCGCCGTTAAAGCAGAAACGGCTGGCAAAACGCTGCATGAGGACGATGCGATCCGATTGTGGACACTAGATGACGACGTCTTAATCGCCAGCATCAAAACCAAAATGCACGCCATCAGCCCAGATGTGGCCGAGGGGCTGAGTTTGGCTGTGGACATGGCGGAGAAAGATTACCAAGGCTTGGTGATTTGGTCACCTGATGAGATGTTCTCAGCAGGCGCAGACCTGCAAGCCATGCTGCCGGCCTTCATGATGGCGGGTGTGAGTGCGATCAACGAAGTCGAGCATGAGCTGCAAAAAGTGATGCTCAAGCTGCGCTACGCCAGCGTGCCCACGGTGTCTGCCGTGCGCGGTTTGGCGCTGGGTGGTGGCTGCGAGATGGCGGTTTACTCTGCCAAGCGTGTTGCTGCGATGGAGAGCTACATTGGCTTGGTTGAAGTCGGTGTGGGTTTGGTACCCGGCGCGGGTGGTTTAGCGTACATTGCACGCCGGGCGGCTGAAGCGGCATCTAGCAGCACCAACAAAGACATCGTACCGTTTTTGACCGAAGGTTTCACCGCTGCAGCCATGGCCAAAGTCGGCACAAGTGCAATTGAGTCGCGCAAATTGGGCTACCTGTTAGATACCGATGTGATTGTGCCGAACAAAGACGAGCTACTGTTTGTGGCTATCAACGAAGCCAAAGCCTTGTACAAAAGTGGCTACCGCGCACCGCACAAGCGCACGTTTGCAGTGGCTGGTCGCAACGGCATTGCCACTATCAAGGGCTCACTGGTCAACATGCGCGATGGTGGCTTCATCAGCGCGCACGACTTTCACATTGCCTCACTGATTGCCAATGTGGTGTGCGGCGGTGATGTGGATGCTGGCACATTGGTTACAGAGGAATATGTAATGACTTTGGAGCGTCAAGCTTTTTGTTCGTTACTGACCCATCCAAAAACCCAAGAGCGCATCATGGGCATGATGGCGACTGGCAAACCCGTCCGCAACTAAAGCTGACCGAAAGAAATACACCATGAAACAAGTACAAGAAGCCTATATCGTCGCCGCCACGCGCACCCCGATTGGGCGCTCGCACCGCGGGTTCTTCCGCAACACACGACCAGACGATTTACTAGTCAAAGCTTTGCAAGCCGCGCTGAGTCAAGTGCCAACACTAGACCCACAAGCGATTGAAGATTTGATCTGCGGTTGCGCGATTCCTGAAGCCTCGCAAGGTTTGAATATCGCCCGTATTGGTGCGGTGCTGGCTGGTTTGCCACACAGTGTGGGCGGCATCACTGTGAACCGCTTTTGTGCCTCTGGCCTGTCTGCGGTACAGATGGCGGCAGATCGCATCCGCGTCGGTGAGGCCGATGTGATGATCGCGGCTGGCGTGGAGAGCATGAGTATGGTGCCAATGATGGGTAACAATCCATCTCTGTCGCCTGCCATGTTTGACCATGACGAGAACATCGGCATTGCCTACGGCATGGGTTTGACTGCTGAAAAAGTGGCGAGCCAGTGGAAAATCAGCCGCGATGCGCAAGACGAGTTTGCCTACCAGTCGCATATGAAGGCGATTGCAGCCATGAAGGCAGGCGAGTTTACGAATGAAACCACGCCCGTAGAAGTGACCGAGCGCACACCGAACCTGGAAACAGGTGAAGTTAGCATTACCAAGCGCATCGTGAGCCTGGATGAAGGTGCACGCCCAGATACGACGGTTGAAGGCTTGAGCAAACTCAAAACTGTGTTTGCGGCGCGTGGCTCGGTCACAGCGGGCAACAGCTCGCAGACCTCTGATGGTGCAGGCGCGCTGATTTTGGCAAGTGAAAGTGCGATCAAACGCTTTGGATTGACGCCGTTGGCCAAGTTTGTCAGCTTTGCCAGCAAAGGCGTACCGCCGCACATCATGGGTATCGGCCCAATTGAGGCGATTCCAGCGGCGCTGCGTTATGCGGGTTTGAAACAGGACGATATTGACTGGTTTGAGTTGAACGAGGCGTTTGCGGCGCAATCTTTGGCCGTGTTGAATACCTTGAAACTTGACCCGAGCAAGGTCAACCCAATGGGTGGTGCGATTGCCTTGGGTCACCCGCTGGGTGCGACTGGCGCCATTCGCTCAGCGACTGTGATACATGCGTTACACCGGAAACAGTTGAAATACGGTATGGTGACCATGTGCGTCGGCATGGGGCAAGGCGCAGCAGGAATTTTTGAACGGGTTTAAATCAATCCATCACTGAAAAGTAGAAGGGCTAGCAATATATGCGTACCACTCCCGTAGCCCTGATTATTGGTGCCGGCGATGCCACAGGAGGTGCCATTGCACGGCGTTTCGCACGCGGTGGCTATGCAGCTTGTGTGACGCGCCGCAGTGCAGATAAGCTGCAAATACTTAAAGAAACGATTACAGCTGAAGGTGGCATCTGCCATGCTTTTGGCAGCGATGCGCGCAAGGAAGAGGAAGTGGTCGCACTCGTCGAGCAGATTGAATCCACCATCGGGCCTATCGAGGTGCTTGTGTTCAACATTGGCGCCAATGCGCCCAGCAGCGTCCTAGACGAAACCGCACGCAAGTATTTCAAAATCTGGGAGATGGCTTGCTTCAGTGGTTTTTTAAATGGCCGAGAAGTGGCTAAACGGATGGTGACGCGTGCAACGCCAACACGCAATCAAAGTATCATCTTCACGGGCGCAACGGCCTCACTTCGTGGTGGTGCGGGTTTTGCGGCTTTTTCAGGTGCGAAAATGGCATTGCGTGCCTTGGCGCAGAGCATGGCGCGCGAGTTGGGACCGCAAGGCATCCATGTCGCGCACAGCATCATTGACGGTGCCATTGATACGGCCTTTATCCGCGACACCTTTCCTGAGCGCTATGCGTTGAAAGAGCAGGATGGCATCCTCAATCCTGATCACATTGCTGATGCGTATTGGATGCTTCACCAGCAGCCGCGCGATGCATGGACGCATGAGCTAGATTTACGACCTTACATGGAAAAGTTTTAAGGAGACTACCTGATGAAGACTTTTGAATTTTGGTTCGACTTTGGCAGCCCGGCTGCTTATTTAGCATTCACCCAAATCCCAAGTATTGAAGCCGAGACGGGTGCAAAGGCCGTTTACCGCCCTATGCTGCTTGGCGGTGTTTTTCAAGCAACGGGTAATCACTCGCCGGCAACGATACCTGCCAAAGGTAAATACATTTTTAATGATTTCAATCGGTATGCAAAGCGCTATGGCGTGCCGTTCAACAACAATCCGCACTTCCCCATCAACACCTTGCTTTTAATGCGCGGAGCTGCAGGGATACTCGATCAACAGCCTGAGCAATTTTTAACGTATTGCAGCGCAGTATTCCAAGCAATTTGGATTGACGCATTGAATATGAATGACCCTGCAACCGTTGGCGCAGCTTTACATAAAGCGGGTTTTGACCCACAAAAACTGATGGTGCTTGCAAACGACCAAGCCACTAAAGATGCTTTAAAAGCCACAACGACTGAAGCCGTATCTCGCGGGGTCTTTGGTGCACCCACTTTTTTTGTTGATGACCAGATGTTCTGGGGTCAAGACCGTTTAGATTTTGTAAAGGAAGCGTTAGCATGAGCAGCAAAGACAATGATATTTTGATACACGCGGAATCGGGCGTGATGACGATTACATTCAATCGGATAGAAAAGAAAAACTCTATATCGTCAGCCATGTACGCAACGATGGCGGATGCATTGGTAGAGGCTGAAAAAAGTAGCGCTGTACGCGTGGTTGTATTTCAAGGTCATGAAGCTGTCTTCAGTGCGGGCAACGATATTGGCGATTTTTTAAATGGCCCACCGTCTACAGAAGAATCACCGGTTTATCGGTTTTTGAACGCCATCAGCACGTTTTCAAAGCCTGTGCTGGCTGCCGTATGCGGACCAGCTGTAGGCATTGGTACAACCATGCTGTTTCATTGCGATTTGGTCTACGCTGGGGACAATGCAGCGTTTTCAATGCCTTTTGTCAATTTAGGTTTGTGTCCTGAGGCTGCATCTAGCCTATTGGTACCGCAAATGATGGGGTATCACCGCGCTGCAGAAGCACTGTTGCTTGGCGAGCCTTTTATGGCTGAAGCTGCATTAGAAGTAGGTCTGGTTAATCGGGTGCTTCCACCGCTTGAGGCTAATAACTATGCGCAAGCTATTGCCAAGAAATTAGCTGCAAAGCCGTTAAGCTCCCTTGTAGAGACCAAGCGTTTGATGAAAAAAGGACTTGCAACCACTGTCAAAGCACAAATGAGCGAAGAGGGTGCAAGCTTTGGCCGCATGCTGCGTGAACCAGCCGCAAAAGAAGCGTTTGGTGCTTTTTTAGAAAAACGTAGACCAGATTTTACTCAAATGTAAATCTGAAAGCAGAAATGAATAACCTAGTATGCTATTAAATTAGTAGCATGCTAGGCAATAAATACGCCAGCTAGAGGTGTTTTTAAGCCTATTTCACCAATGTTTGGCCGTAGATCTCAACCTCTACGCGTCTATTAGGCAGCAGGCAAGCGCGGAAGTTTTCCATTTCCTTCAAGCTAGCACGTGATTGCGTGACGCCGATAGCTGTTCTAGTGGCACCTTTTGGCATTGCACAATCAGTTTTAACCGGTTGCTGACCACCCAAACCAGCGACAGAAACAGTTTTCACATCGAATCCCTGGCTAGATAAGTAGGTTTTCACAGATATTGCACGCTCTAAACTCAACTTATCGTTGTATTTTGCATCGCCCGTACCATTCGTAATGTCTGCATGACCACTGATAGTGACACGCTCTACGTTGTTAATAGCTTTGAGTTTTGCAGCTAACGCATTGAGTTGCGTGCGACCTTCCGGCAAAATTTGATCAACACCAGATTTGTTGTGCCCAAAAAGCGCACCCGCAGCAAGTGTGATTTTTTCATATTTTGGTGCAATAATTATTACAGGCATTGGCAATGCAACTGGTGCGATCACTGGCTCAACAATTACTGTAGCCGGTTTTGCCAATGCAGCTTCTATGGCCGCGACAGGTTTAACCTCCTCATCACGTTTAGTCGCTAACCCCAAACTGTTTTCATCAAACTTGTAGCGCAAGCGCGCATGCCAACCACTCCAGCTCGTGTTGGCACTGAATTGGTCTACATCAGCAAAATTGCCTTTTGTGTAGCCAAGGGAGAACCACAAGTTTTGTATGACTTTGGCGCCTAGCTCGATGCCGTAACCAGATATTTTCTGACCATTATCGCGACCCAAGCTTCCGTAAACACTCGCATCGAATCGCTCTGTGATGTCCCATATAGCACGCGCACTGATTAATTGACCGTTGTAGGTGCTGTACGTACCATCGTTCAATATTGTTTGAGCGCCGCGTTTAGCTGCAAATTGTCCTGCTAACGTCCAATCTCGTGCAGGACGATAGGTGCCATGCAAACTTAATATCCAAGTGTCTTCGTCTTTCAGATCAGCGGTAAGTGATGAGCGATTAACCCTATTTTCGACACGAAGCAGACCATTCCAACGACCACGCTCGACATCCCTATAGGCCAAACCCATTTGGAATTGATTTTGTACTTGAATGCCTTTAGAAATATCAACGCCAACACCCTCTGAACGGGTATAAGCGTCACGAGCGATTGCAGACCAATTGTCAGACAATGTCCGTGTATAGGCCAAAGTCGATAACCATTGGTTTTGAACATCAGAAGTTCGATACTCCAACTTCCCTGCTACTTTGTTAACTGGATCAGCGGCGTAATCAACAGCCAAGCTCACAGCGGTCGCCTCATGCTGAACACCATCAGCTTGCAAGATTTGTTGGCGCTCTAAGCCAGCACTCAAACCTAGTCCAGGCTTGATTTGCCACAAATTGCGAACGCCAGCGACAGCGGCAATATCAGTATTACCGGTGGCACCAGCAGCGCGATACTCACCATAGATTTGTCCATCTGGCATGAACGACGGAACGTTAACTGCTGAAGATACGCCAACAATGGTGCTCGCGTTCCGAGTTCCATCGTTGGTAAGCCCATAAACTCCTGTCAATGAGTTCTCAAGCTCATGGCTGGCGTACAAACGTGTTCGTTCAGATATACGATACTCGCCGCCAAGAGCAACACGTCTGCGCGCACCATCTCCAATGGCTTGCTCATATTCGCCGTACAAACTGGCTTCTGGCGTCAGTTTGCCCAATAGTTTAATACGAGCACTTGTGTATGCGTTGTCCACAATTGCTGGGGCATCCGTCGGGGTCGATAGGATTGTTGCAGGACTTGCCAGCAAGCCAGTGCCATTGAATCCCCAACCTGGCAGAGAACTGTTTGAAGTGGTTTGCGTGTTAACTGAATTTAATGCACCACCAGATCCATTGACCAAATGTTCTTTGACAGAATTAACGCCAAGCTCAACCTTAAAAATTTCATTCAGTTTTACTGACGCAGTAACACCAGCGGCATCTCTGCTCGCACCATCAGTTAATCCACCTGATTTATCTTTCGTTTTCAATAAATCAGCGCTCAACTCGATGGATGGATTCAGCTGATAGCTTGCGTTTAAGCCGGCCTCTTCGCGTCCAGCAACGACACCCGCGCTTGCATTTTGGAAATCTGTGTCAGATTTGTTAGCGTACGCTCTTGCTTTGAATTGCTCGCCATCTTGACGCAACTCCATGCGAGCAGCATTTCCCTTTTTGTTTACAAGTGGATTTGCATCTGTAATAACTGAGAAGCTTTGGTTATAAGCATTCGTGCCTCGGCTACTCGCCACTTCTGCCACAAAGTATGTCCGTTCGCCAAGCTTTACTTCAACATTAGCGCCGGCAATTTCATATGGCGTCTGCTCATCTTTATCTTTTGCATAGCTGGCACCGACTGCAATGCTGTCAGATATATTTACTTTTGCACTGATACCGCCTACCCAGTGCTTATCACCTTCAAACTCTTCAACTTCATAAGCGATTCGAATTGAAACAGGATTGTTGTTCTCATCCACAGAAGGCACGGGTTGTCGAAACATGACTCTGCCGCTGAACGGTTCAAAATCATAATCAGCAAACCTTGTTAGTGTTTTTCTACTCAACACTAAAGCAGGTTGGTTTCGATCACGCACAAGTAATTCAATCGTTTCCGTATTTGCAATAGCATTTGGTCTAGCCAACGCATAAGGACCACTGATTCCGCGTGCTGGCTGTTCGTCAACATACCCTTTATTAGCGGTTTGTGCAGCAAAGCCATTGACTCTTACACTATCCTTTTCATAGTTAAATTGACCACCAGTCAATGCTCGTGACAAGCTAGCAAGTTTGTTGGCTTGATCGCTACTTCCTGAATTGAAGTCACCGTATAAAAGATAGCTTTTATTTTTGTCTACGCGCACATAGATGCGGCTGGCGCTCTGTGCATCAAATCGCTTGACTGATGAATCACCATAGATTGGATAAAACGTATTTGGATCAATGTCACGAAACAGTTTTTGGCTGGTAATCTTGTCTGTATCAACAGCTGCAGTTAATAAATACTCACCTTTGATTGCACCCTTTGCAAAAAGTGCAACTCGTCCAGCGACAGTCTTGTATTCAATGCCATCACTTCCAATAGTCGTTGAAGTTTTCTCCCAATTTCTTAGGTTGTCACTAAAACCAAACTCTTTAATGTCGGCTGCACTAGGCCCTTTGGTTTTTGAAAGATTGATTGATCCTTCAACAATACCAACAACCAGCATATCGCGCAAATCCGGCAAAAACGCTATTTCTCCCTGCACAGCAACTGCGCCACTGGAAACTCTAAGCAGCGCATCACCAGGCGCCGTAGGAGCCTGCAATACCAACTCAGCAACTCCATTACTCAATGCAATTTCCATGCTGTTTGGGTTAGCATTTTTCCGTCCACCAAAGCCGTCTGCAGCCAGAAAAGCCGCATCAGAGCCTTGGAAACTTCCTAAGCTTGTTTCCAGCAATAATTTAGTCGGCTTTAAGAATGGTTTGCCTGCAGCATCAAATATTTCAATTTTCAGTTTAAGTAAGCTAGTACCATCTGCCGGAGCCTGCGCAGCTGACACACTAAGTAAAATTTTGCTGCCAATAGGTAGTCCTAGGCTTTCGCGCCATAAGCCTTCATCAGCAGTAACGGGTAAGTTGCTGTTTGATGAGCTTAGACCAATACCGTCGATGCGGCGATACGAAACTCGTGGGCCATTTACTTGCGCCCGTCCAGCCGTAACAGCCTTACCACCTGCATCAAACTGCGCTTGAGCTGAATTATCTCTCGGCATGCTTGCATTCGTCTGCCCCATTGCATGCGTTGCAAACAGACTTCCACCCAACACAGCACCATAAGCTAGTAATTGCAGTGCGCCTTGTACTGCAGAGATATTTGACTTCATGGTGAATATTGATTTTTTGTGTTTCACAAAAGTATTCTTAAAGTTGTGGTTTTCAGTCGTAGTCATTTGGGATGCTAATTTCTTCATTGTTTACTCCCCGCATCCAATACCTTTGTGTTGGGTTGCTGAGCCGCACCACTTCCTAATATCTTCGGTTGCCCACTATCAAATTGAACTGCTCCAGAACGACTTACTGGCTTCTGGCGCACATCGGTACTTAGTTCAGGCTGCGGACTGCAGCTATCAATGCGGAACTCAGTATTGTGCAATTGGCCAGCCAAAACATCTACAAAGAGAGTATTTGGATCACCCGCGTTCCTGTTCCCAGTGATGCCCAACTTGGCACCTTTAGGTAAGGTTTTACTATCGACTTTAAGGACGTGAGTTACAGCGCGAACTCCGCAAATGCTGTATTGACCGTTTTCATCAGTCGTCATGCTCGTGCCATCTTCCAAATATAGCGTCACGCCAGGCAGCCCACGTTCACCTTTGTCTTGCAATGCATTTCCATTGCAATCAGCATAAACTTTTCCAACGATGCAAGCTTCGCGCGTAAATACCCCTCCAGTTATTTTGACTTTGGCTTTTGCAATCAAAGAGCGAAGTCTTCCTCGAACCATACTTGCTTGCGCAGAGTTGATACCATCACCACGATCTGCTCCTAAGCCGACCCGTACTTTGTATTCAATTTCTACATCTTGATCAAATGCAGGTATCTGAATATTAAAGGCCAAGTTTGGTCCCGGTGCACCGGTAGGATCTGCTGCAGCTGTCAATACGCCCCCTTTACTTACGCGTGTTGTATTGCTAATTAGTCTGAATCCGAGAGGCAGGTGATCCTCAACCGTTGCCGCACCTTTGATTTTTGTACTCCGCACGGTGACTTTGTATGTAATTACATCGCCGACTTCGGCCGTAGTTCTATCAGCAACCTTGCGTATAAACAATGCGCCGAGATCACCGTAAATGACTGCTACCGAGCCCGTAGTTCCAATACAACTTGCAGAAGTTGGGCATGCAGGATCACCGCCACCAGACGCTGTAACAATATTATTCCCACCTGTAGGCCCTTCCGCAGATTCATCAACCAATATTGGTACATTGATATAGACAGTACCAGTGACTCCAGCTTCAATTTGACAGCCAGACAATGAAGTAGCTCCCGCCGCATTTGCTGCTGGACATGTGCCTGGCTTGAAAATTCCTCCACTTATGGTTACAGGACCACTAGTTGTAATACCTGTGGAGAAGTTATCAGTTAACGTTATTAGCTCAATTGTTGGCCCATTTGTAACAGCTATTGATATTGAATAATATTGGTTTGCGGCACCAATAATCAATGGGTTTGCACTCACAGTCTTTGCCACTGACAGGGCTGCAACTGTACTGACCAATACGCCATCGTTGTTTGTACTTACCGTATCACCGTCAGCGCCAGTAACAACTTTCGCTTTAATCGCTACTGTTACCGTTGGCGTACCACTAATCGTACAAACAATTTTCTCTCCTGCTGGTAACAAGGCAACTGGAGTAGTTGGCGTGCAAGTAGTGATTAACCCTGGTGGTAGATCAGTGACCGTGCAAAAAGCGTTCGCTGCATCCACGGTACTCACATTTGTACAAGCTATTGTCTGATTTGGCGGATAAGGAACACCCTTAACCGCTGGAGGCAGCGGCGTGCTTGGAGCAACTTGCATATCTGGACTAACAACTGTAGATGTCACTGTTCCCGTGCAATGCGCTGCAGCAGGGCAAGTTGGGTCACCACCACCAGACACTGTTGCAGAGTTGACTGCGGTTGTGCTGGCCGCAGCGGCACCCACTGTTACGGGAACGGTTATGACAACTGATCCATTTACATTCGTTGCTATCGTGCAACCAGCCAATGTTGAGCCCGTAGCTGGACAGTTAGTTAACACACCACCTGGCGCAGTTGGAACACTGCTCAAAGTGATGCCAGCTGGCATCACATCGGCAATTGTCATCGGCGCAGTTGTAGGACCATTTGCTATTGCAATTGTGATCGTATAGAACTGTCCCAGCTTACCGATTGCCAGTGGGGACTGGCTTACAGTTTTTGTGACGCTAAGAAACGGAGCGGATGTC
>JBEBJY010000005.1:0-91611 GCA_040079635.1 Burkholderiaceae bacterium
AGGCCATGGCTTGTTTCCTTTGCTAAGACAAAGAAATTAAGCCTAAAAAGTGTTACCTATGTCCCCGCACACCTGTTACCTATGTCTCCGGTCTATACATGGGCGAAAGAGGGAGCCTTCATTTGAGGGTTTGAGAATGGCTAGGCTCCTACTAGGGTGCTGTGTTTAGTTGGTCTGATACTGCAAGAATAGGTAGCAATACGCCTGCTCCTAATTTCTTTGAACGCTCACCACTCCAGCCCACACCCGCATCGGGCAAGTTCGCGTTGTCTTTGAAGGGCATCTCGATGGTGAATGCCAAGCAGCCGAACTGTTGGGCGATCCAGTTGGTGGCTAGCGTCGGGTTGGCGCTGCCTTTGGGTGTTTTACCGTAGCCTTGCTCGGTTTGGAAGTCTGGGCTGGTGGCTAGCCATGAGGCTTTGAAGGCATTTTCTAGCTGTTCGATTTTGCCTGTGTAACCTGGGTTGCCTTCTGAGCCGGCGACAAAGTTGTACGGCAGGCCTTCGTCGCCGTGTGCGTCTAGGCACAGGTCAACGCCGGTTTTTAGCATTTTTTGGCGAACTAAAAAAACTTCGGGTGAGCGCTCCATCGTGGGGCTTTGCCATTCGCGGTTCAGGTTCGCGCCCGCTGCGTTGGTGCGCAGGTTGCCGCGTACTGAGCCGTCGGGGTTCATGTTGGGGACGACGTGAAAGACGCATTTGGCCAGCAGCACACGGCTGACGGGGTCGTCCACGTCCAGCAGGCGCTCCAAAAAGCCTTCCACAAACCACTCGGCCATGGTCTCACCGGGGTGCTGGCGGGCGATGAGCCAGATGTTCTTTTTGTTTGGCACTGCGGAAGACGCATCCGTGATGTGCAACACGTTCATGTCGCGGCCATCGATGGTGTGACCTAAAAACTCGCTCTGCACATGCTCAGATTCAGCCGCTGAACCGAGCAAATCTAGGTGCCGCTCATAAGAATACGGTTCGAAATAGGCAAAGTAGATGCTATTCGTGTCGGGGGTGAGCGTCGCCGTCATCACCTGCCCGTCGAACCACGTATCGATGCGAAACCACAGCTGGCGGTCATAGCTGGCGACCACGCGGTAGCCTTCCCAGCCTTTGGGATAGGCACATTGCGCGGCGTTCAAAAACCGCAGCTTGACCGGTACGCCCGCTGCGCCTTGCAGCCGAAAGTGAAACCACTGGGCGAACTCGGCCACGCCATTCACGCCCTGATCAGCTCGGATATTCAGCCGGATGTCTTGCGGGTCAGCGAGGCTGACGACCTCAATCGCCCCTGAGTCGAATTGCGTGGAAATGCTGATGGGGGCTTGTTTTGGGGTGGTCATAGGCGGCTTAAATAAAGGTCTAGATATAGGTTTTTTGCTATCTCAGTATAGTTAAAAAGAAGATATTTCAGTCCCAAAAGCGACGCAAAACCCTGCACCAAACGGGGGGTTAGTCGTAAGATAGGCGTTTTGCTTTTCTACCTTCTCTCTCTTTTCTAACTTACTCCCCACATCACTATGACAACCACCACCGCCTACCCCCACGTCCAGCTCATGATCAACAACGAATGGCGCGCCGCCAAAGGCAACGCCGTCATTCCTGTGCACAACCCTGCCACGGGCGAGGTGATTGGCAGCGTGGCGCACGCGACGATTGCGGATTTGGACGACGCGCTGGCTGCGACAGCCAAAGGCTTTGAGATCTGGAAAAGCACCCCTGCCAACAAACGCGCAGAAACGATGCGTGCAGCAGCAGCTTTGCTGCGTGAGCGCACACCAGCTATTGCCGAATTGATGACCCTAGAGCAAGGCAAACCGCTGGCAGAGGCGAAAGCCGAACTCGGCATGTCGGCCGAGATCATCGAGTGGTTTGCCGAAGAAGGCCGCCGCGTTTATGGCCGCATTGTGCCGCCGCGCATGGCGAATGTGCAGCAAATGGTGCTGAAAGAGCCGGTCGGCCCGGTCGCAGCGTTCACGCCGTGGAATTTCCCAGTCAACCAAATTGTCCGCAAACTCTCTGCCGCCTTGGCAACGGGTTGCTCCATGATTGTGAAAGCGCCAGAAGAAACCCCGGCATCGCCTGCTGAGTTGATCAAGGTGTTCATGGACGCGGGCGTGCCGGCTGGCGTGATTGGCTTGGTCTATGGCGACCCGGCTGAAATCAGCAGCTACCTGATTGCGCACCCCGTCATTCGCAAAATCACATTCACTGGCTCGACGCCTGTGGGCAAACAGCTCGCCGCCCTCGCTGGCAAACACATGAAACGCGCCACGATGGAGCTGGGCGGCCACGCGCCGGTGATTGTGGCGGCAGACGCCAATGTGGCGTACGCCATCAAAATAGCCGCAGCCTTCAAATTCCGCAATGCGGGGCAAGTGTGCATTTCACCAACGCGGTTTTTGGTGGACGAGTCCGTTCGCGAAGAATTCGTCGCTGGCTTCTTGGCCTATACTCAAAAATTAACGGTTGGCTCTGGTCTAGACGCCGCCAACGCCATGGGTCCGCTGGCCAACCCACGCCGAGTCGCCGCTATGCAACAGTTGACCGAAGACGCCGTGAAGCGCGGAGCCACCATCGCCACTGGCGGCGAACGCATTGGCACGACCGGCAACTTCTTCGCCCCAACGCTGATTTTGGACGCCCCGCTGGACAGCGATGTCTTCAACACCGAGCCCTTCGGCCCGATGGCCGCGCTGCGCAGCGTCAAAAACCTAGACGAAGCGATTGCAGAGGCGAACCGCCTGCCCTTCGGCCTGTCCGCCTACGCCTTCACAAGCAGCATCAAAACCGCCCACCAGCTAAGCAGCCAAATGCAAACCGGCATGCTGTGGATCAACCAGCCAGCTATGCCGTGGCCAGAGTTGCCTTTCGGCGGCGTGAAGGATTCGGGTTATGGTTCTGAAGGCGGGCCAGAGGCGTTGGAATCGTATTTGAATACGAAGACGGTGGCGATGACGAGTATTTAATGCTTAAATATACCTCTAGCCGGCGTACTTATTGCCTAAACAGCTATTAATTTAATAGCAGATTGGCGTATCACTTCTAACGATTTACCAGCGGTGTACAGGTTTGAGCCCATGCCGAAACCGCTGGCGCCAGCTTGCAGGTAGGCGGGCATGTTGGTGGGGGTGATGCCGCCTACGGGGATGAGCAGGCAGTCCGCTGGGAGCACGGCGCGCATGGCTTTGACGGCACTGGGGGGGACTAGGTCGGCGGGGAAGAACTTCAGGCCTTGCGCGCCGGCGTCTAGCGCGGCGAAGGCCTCGGTGGGGGTGACGACGCCGGGCAGGCAGACCATGCCTAGACCAACCGCAGCGCGAATCACATCAACATTGCAATTGGGCGACACGATGAGCTGGCCACCTGCGCCATGAACGGCGTGCACGTCGGCCACGGTCATCACCGTGCCTGCGCCTACCAGGGCGTGGGGCAGTGATTGGCGCAGGATTTGGATGCTTTCTAGCGGTGACGGCGAGTTGAGTGGCACTTCAATGATGCGAAAACCGGCTTGCCACAGCACCTCGCCCACGGGTTGGGCTTCGGCAGGGGTTAGGCCGCGCAGGATGGCGACCAGTTTGCAGTCGGCAAGGTGGCGACGAAGCGTCAGCGCAGCAGGGGTGTAGTTTTTTGATGTCATATAGATGCTGAAATTTGACCATAAATGCTGTGCAATCCCGCCCAAGCGGCTTGGTTGCCGATGGCGCGGGTTTGCACGCCTAGGTGGGCGAAGGCCAGGTTATAGCGCTCGCACAAGGCGGGCGAACCGATGACGATGACTTGGCTGCCAGCCGGCACGCGCATAGCGGCCAGCTCGTCACCAATGACCAAACCCGACAAATAACTGGCGGCCTGCGCGGGCTGTAACTCATTGAACAGCGATTTGACGCGAGTGCTGAAGGCATTGCCGAGCAAGCTTTGGCCGCTAGCGTTGCTTTTCATAGCGCGGTCTATGCCTTGCAAGAAGGCGGATGGATCTAGGGCGGCAGGCTTATCAGGGTCAGGCAAGCTTTTGGCCAAGATGGAGTGCTGCGCCAGCAGGGCGTAAAACTCGCCGGTCATGAAGGTGTTGAACTTCACAATAGCGCCGTCTTTTAATTGCACCCATTTGCTGTGCGTTCCGGGCAGCACCATGATGGCGTCTTGTACACCGAGTACAGCTGCTGCACCGAAGACTTGGGTTTCTTCACCGCGCATGACGTCGTCAAACCCATAGCGCACACCGGGGACGATGGCGATGTTGAGATCAGCAGTGCCCGTATCAACCCAACCGAGTGCGGCGGCGATGTCTGACGCTGTCGCGGGGCAGGGGCAGTAAGGCACTTCTAGCAGGCCGTTTTTGCTGCCTATCATGCCCGCTAACAAGAACATCTTGCCACCAGATGCGGTGAAACGTTCGCAAGTGGCGACCAAATACGGCACGAATTCGGCAGGGTTGAATCCCAAAATGCCGCGCTGCGTGGTTAGCTCGTCTAAAACAACGCCGTTAGGCATCATCAAAGCAGCGCGGAAAGAGGACGTGCCCCAATCGACGGCGACGAAAGGTTGCTTGTGGTTCGTGTTGGCAAGTGGCATTGAAAAACAGGTGAGTAATTTGGTTTAGCTTAATAGCTATTTGGTGCACGTGGCGAGCATCAAAACGCAAGAAACGTCAGGCATATATAAAAACACAATTTTTAACTTTATTGATATTTAATTTGCAATATCGCATTTTTCACATTGGCGCAATAAGTTTTCCCTCTAATTTTGCAAAATATTTGATTGAATATGCTCAACACCTAGGGTTTACATTGATTCAAATTTATACATCAATAAATGCAAAAAATATATTAGTTAGATATGTATTTGAATCGTAAGATTTGCGTCCATGCGATGTCAGCAAGCACTACAAAATTTACGCCCTGATATCGCTGTTGAGTAACTGGGCGCGGGCGGTTACCCATTTTCGCACCCACGAAATAACTTCTTTCTACAACGACTTACTACTTATTTGAGGAGATTTTTATGAAAATTACAGCAACCAAACTCACACGTCGTACGCTAATTGCTGGCGCAACGGCGGCGAGTGTCACCCTGGCTATTCCGATGAGCGCTTTCGCGCAAAAGAAAATTGTGGTGGGGTTTAGCCAGATTGGTGCTGAGAGCGAGTGGCGCACTGCTAACACCAATTCTATGAAAACCGCAGCAGCTGCGGCTGGCATTGAGTTGAAGTTTTCCGATGCGCAACAAAAGCAGGAAAATCAAATCAAGGCTTTGCGCTCTTTCATCGCTCAAAAGGTGGACGTGATTGCACTAACGCCGGTTGTGGAGTCTGGATGGGATACTGTCTTGAAAGAAGTCAAAGATGCCAAGATTCCTTTGATTTTGATGGATCGCTCTGTCGACTCTAAAGACACATCCCTGTACGTCACACATATTGGTTTTGACTTCGTGAAACAAGGTGAAATGGCTGGCCAATGGCTTGTTGAGAAGGCAAAAACACTGAAAGGTGACATCAATGTGGTTGAGCTGCAAGGCACGGTGGGCTCAGCGCCAGCCATTGACCGCAAAAAGGGATTTGAGACCGCCATCAAGGGTAATGCCAACATCAAAATCATCCGCTCACAAACAGGCGATTTCACCCGTGCTAAGGGTAAGGAGGTTATGGAAGCTTTCTTAAAAGCTGAGGGCAAAAAAATTAATGTACTGTACGCACACAATGATGACATGGCAATTGGCGCGATCCAAGCCATTGAAGAAGCAGGTTTAAAACCGGCTAAAGATATTTTGGTGATATCTGTTGACGGTGTGAAGGGTGCTTTTGAGGCAATGATCGCTGGCAAACTGAATGTCAGCGTTGAATGCAGCCCTTTGCTTGGCCCTCTGGTTATGTCTACCGCCAAAGACATCGCAGCAGGCAAAACTGTGCCCCGCAGAATCATCGGTAAAGATGGCGTCTACCCTATGGAAACTGCAGCAAAAGAGTTTCCAAGCCGCCAGTACTGATCTTCAAATGAGTCTCCATACTATTTTAAAAAAATAGTTTTGGCCTGTGGCTTCGGCTGCAGGCCTTTTTTACACGACGCTACACGACGTTATGACAAACACATTAAAAGCACCTAGCACCGTTGCGCCAGTGCTAGAACTTTCGGGCGTGACCAAGCGATTCAGCAGTGTGCGGGCGCTCTCTGAAGTGAATCTGCGCCTTTTCGCGGGTGAAGTACACGCGCTCATGGGGCAAAACGGTGCAGGCAAATCTACGCTTATCAAGGTTTTAACGGGTGTCTTCCCTGCCGATCATGGCGATATGCGCCTGAACGGCCAATCCATTCGCGCAACGTCAACGCTAGAAGCACAGCGACTCGGTATCAGTACCGTGTATCAAGAGGTTAACCTTTGCCCCAACTTGTCGGTAGCTGAAAATATTTTTGCCGGACGTTACCCACGTAAGGGCATAGCCAGCGCTTGGGCTATCGATTGGGATCACATGTACCGCGAATCACGGGAACTGCTAAAACGCCTGAATCTGAACATTGACGTCACGCAGACTTTATCTAGTTACTCTGTAGCGGTACAGCAAATGGTTGCGATTGCGCGCGGTTTGAGTATTTCCGCACAAGTTTTGATTTTGGATGAACCCACATCAAGCTTGGACGATGAAGAGGTAGAGCGCCTGTATGGCGTTTTGCGTCAATTGCGCGATCAAGGCATGGCGATTCTGTTTGTCACGCACTTTTTGGACCAGGTCTACGCCCTTTGCGACCGCATAACCGTGCTGCGCAATGGCGAGCTGGTAGGCGAGTATCCTGTAGAGGAGCTGGGTCATAGCGCATTGATTGCTGCCATGGTGGGGCGAGAAATAGCTGCGTCACCGAGTAGTTCTGCAGCACATAGCGATGCTGGTGAGCAGTCCGCTGTATGGCTGAAAACCAAAGCACTGAACCGCCGCGGCCATGTGAAGGCTGTTGACTTGAGCATACGCAAGGGCGAAGTGGTAGGTTTGGGAGGGCTACTTGGCTCTGGCCGTACTGAATTAGCACGCCTGCTCTTTGGTCTGGACCGCAGCGATGCGGGCGACATCCTGCTAAGTGGCAAATCTGTGCGGATAGATTCACCATCAACCGCTATCAGGCTAGGAATTGGTCTTTGCCCTGAAGACCGTAAGGCTGAGGGCATCATTGCTGAGCTATCTGTGCGCGAAAATATCGCCTTAGCTCTGCAAGCGCGCCTAGGTCTTTGGCCAGCTATGGGTCGGATTCAGCAGACCACGTTGGCAGATGGTTATGTAAAAGCCTTGGGTATCAAAACAACCGACGTCAATACGCCCATAGGTCAACTGTCTGGAGGCAACCAACAAAAGGCTGTGCTAGCGCGCTGGCTAGCTACTCAGCCGAGCTTGTTGATATTAGACGAACCAACACGCGGCATCGACGTAGCTGCAAAACAAGAAATCATGAACGAAATAATGACTTTAGCGAAACAAGGAATGTCCGTATTGTTTATCTCATCAGAGATGGACGAAGTGGTGCGCGTCTCTGACCGAATTGTGGTGTTACGCGACCGAGCCAAGGTTGGCGAACTGCTAGGCGGTACAAACGACCAAGCAGTTTACGCCATGATTGCGGGGCAAGCATGAGCAAACTTAACGCACCTTCTTTGCTGACAAAGGCACAAACACACCCCTTGTTATGGCCAGTGGTCACTTTAGTCCTGATCTTGATCGTAAATGCCAGCATGAACCCTGGATTCTGGATTTTGCAGTGGCGCGATGGGCATCTGTATGGCAGCATCATTGACATATTGAACCGCGCCGCACCCTTGATGCTGGTGTCCTTGGGTATGACCCTAGTCATCGCCACCCGTGGTATTGACATTTCCGTGGGGGCCACCGTGGCGATCAGCGCGGCAGTAGCAGCCCTGATGGTGGGAGGTAAGCTCGTCATTACGGACGGCTTACCCCAGCACATCAGCCGCTTCCCAATGTGGCTAGCTATTGTGTGTGCGCTACTTACCGCACTGGCGTGCGGGCTCTGGAACGGTGTACTCGTCGCCAAAATCGGTTTGCAACCTATTATTGCTACGTTAATTCTGATGGTCGCTGGGCGAGGCGTCGCTCAGCTCTTAACTGATGGGCAAATCGTCACTGTGTACTATCCGCCTTATTTTTACATTGGCAGCGGGTATTTGTGGGGGTTACCGTTTGCTTTGTTCATCGCTGCCTTTGTGTATGTGGCGATGCACCTGACGGTCACACGCACTGCATTGGGCTTGTTTATTCAAGCCATTGGCATTAACCCTGCGGCGGCTCGCGTTGCAGGTGTACGCGAGCGACTTATTAGCATGTGTGTTTACGCATTTTGCGGACTCACAGCAGGTATTGCGGGGCTGATTATCAGCTCCAACGTCAAGAGTGCCGATGGCAACAATGCGGGCAATTTACTAGAGCTTGATGCTATTTTGGCGGTCACTTTGGGCGGCACACTCTTGACTGGGGGACGCTTCAGTCTAGCAGGCAGCATGATTGGTGCGCTCATTATTCAGACGCTTACCTCCACCATCTATTCGATTGGTGTTCCTCCGGAAATCAATCTGGTGGTCAAGGCTGCCGTTGTTTTTGTGGTCATGCTGATGCAATCGACTGAGTTTCGACGTGCAGTTCGCGGATGGGTAGTTCGTCCGAACATTGGGAGCCACGCATGAAGTTGCAGAGCAAATATGTTCCCCTAGCTGCTACTGTGGCGCTTTTTATAGCGATGTCGATATTTGGCTCAGTGTCTTACACCGGATTTTTTTCTGTCCAAGTATTTTTGAACTTACTGATTGACAATGCCTTTCTGGTCATTGTGGCCGTGGGCATGACCTTCGTCATTTTATCAGGTGGCATTGATCTCTCCGTCGGGTCTGTTGTAGCTTTGAGCACCGTTGTCTTAGCAGCACTTGTGCAACATTGGCACTGGAATTTGATGCTGGCCATCCCTCTGGTGCTATTTTTGGGCATGTTATTTGGTGCTTTCATGGGATGGTTGATCCAGCGCTTCCGTTTGCAGCCTTTCATCGTCACGTTGGCGGGCATGTTTTTAGCGCGAGGACTTTGTTACCTCATCAGCATCGACTCCATCAGCATCACAGATCCAAATTACACAGTTTTAGCGCAGACTCGTATCCACCTTTGGGCAGAAGGCCCTATGGTTTCTATCAGCGCCATACTGGCACTACTGGTGTTAGCAGGAGCCGTGTATATCGCACACTACACACAATTTGGTCGCACCGTTTATGCTATTGGCGGAGCAGAGCACTCAGCCGTGCTTATGGGGTTGCCAGTCACGCAAACGACTATTGGTGTTTACGCCTTAAGCGGTTTCTGCGCAGCACTGGGTGGTGTGGCATTTACTTTTTACATGCTTTCTGGCTACGGCCTGCATGCAGTAGGCTTGGAGCTAGACGCGATTGCGGCAGTTGTTATTGGAGGTACCCTGCTCAGCGGCGGCGTAGGCTATGTTTTTGGGACACTTTTTGGCGTATTGACACTTGGCATGATTCAATCACTCATCATGTTTGATGGTTCACTTAGCTCATGGTGGACGCGAATTGTCATTGGGACATTGTTATTCGTGTTTTGTGTCCTGCAAAGATTGTTTGAAACAGACCGCAGAACTGCCTAACGCCAACAAACGATGAGGGGTGTAGCTAATTGAAACCATTAGCTACATAAAATTAGCTATGCAACCAATGCTTCCAAACCCCAACTTACATTTAAGCTGAGGGTTTCACCATGATTCAGAATAACGAGTCCTGGTCTTCCTGGCACATGAAAGGCATCTATTGGGTGTGTAACCGGCTCAAAGCAAAAGGCTGAACCCTGCTCTGGACGATAGAGCAAACAAAAACCCTCTTGATCTTTGTTCGCCTGAACATCTGGAACGCGCATAGTTATTTTCAGATTTTTATCAGGGTAGCGAATGCTTGCTTCGCCAGGCCAACCTGTAAACGCATTATCAACCAACGTGCCGTTGACGTTGATGCCGTGGTTTAAATTCCAAGATTCAGGAAAGTCACTGGTGTTTTTTGTGGGCATGGGATCTGCGCCGCTGAGCCAAACACCTTTAACTTGAGCGTGCAAACTTGTATTTGGCGAACGCAAAAACCACGGATGCTGCCCCAAACCATAAGGCAGTGGATTGTCTCCCAGGTGTGTGACGCTTAGCATTTGCGTCATGCCTTCTTCATGTAAGACGAAACACTGCTCTGCACGATAGCTGTATGGATTTCCTTGAAACTTATGCGACTCAAGCGTCATAACGACTGTGTCGTCACTAGGCTGTGTCAACACCCAAGGCTGCAACCACCCATCGCCATGAATGGGGTACGCCTCGCCATCGCGGTTTGGTTCAATTGGGTGAAATGTCCCGTCTTGCTCAAAACCACCTAAACCTATGCGGTTTGACCATGGCACCATAGGAAACGATGCAAGTTTGTACCTATCAGTACTCACACCATCCCATAAACGCCATAAATCGACCACAGATTCAGTGTTATTGACGGCATGGCAACTATCAAGCTGCCATGCGGCAACGCCACCGCCCAAATTAGGCACGAAACCAAGTGCTTGCCCAGCGTGCCGCAGCCATTGGATTTCTATCTTTTTATTTTGCATTTTCATTTCTCTGAACTCCCGTTGAGCCGAAGCTCATTATTTGAGGTTCAATGCGAATCGCGTGGTACAAGAGCACCGCTGCCGCCAACCAAAAAGTCTAAATCTGCACCCAAATGCGCTTGCTGCACGTGGTCCACATAGATTTTTTGATAGCCACGTGTTGGGTGCTGAGGTGGTTTCCAGCTGAGGCGGCGTTCGGCTAGCTCTTCGTCGCTCACCTCCAAATGCAGGCGGCGACCCGCGACGTCTAGCTCAATCATGTCACCATTTTTGACCAGCGCCAGCGGGCCACCGGCAGCCGCTTCGGGCGAGGTGTGCAGCACGACGGTGCCGTAGGCGGTGCCGCTCATGCGGCCGTCGCTAATACGCACCATATCAGTGATGCCTTTTTGCAGAATTTTCGGTGGCAACGGCATGTTGCCAACCTCGGCCATGCCGGGGTAGCCTTTGGGACCGCAGTTTTTCAACACCATGATGCAATGCTCGTCTACGTCCAAATCGTCAGTGTCAATGCGTGCATGGAAGTCTTCAATATCTTCAAACACCACGGCGCGGCCACGGTGCTGCAGCAAATGCGATGAAGCGGCGGAAGGTTTGATGACCGCGCCGTTGGGAGCCAAATTGCCACGCAGCACGGCAATGCCGGCGTCTTTCATGAAGGGCTCGTCAGGCGTTTTGATGACCTCGCGGTTGTAGCACGGCGCGTTTTCAATGTTTTCGCCCAAGGTTTTGCCGTTGGCGGTGAGTGCGCCCAGGTGCAAAATGGGCTGGATCTCGCGCAGGATGGCGGGCAGGCCACCGGCGTAGTAGAAATCTTCCATCAGGAACTTACCTGAGGGTTGCAAGTTCAGCAAACACGGCACGCTGGCACCCAGTTTGTCCCAATCGTCCAAATCGAGCTTGATGCCCATGCGGCCGGCGATGGCGATGAGGTGAATCACCGCGTTGGTCGAGCCACCAATGGCGGCGCAGGTGCGGATGGCGTTTTCAAAGGCTTCGCGGGTCAAAATTTGCGACATTTTGATGTCTTGGTTGACCATTTCGACGATGCGGCGGCCGCTCATTTGCGCCAGGCGGTTGCGCCGTGTATCGGCAGCGGGGATGGCGGCGTTTTCAGGTAACGACATGCCCAGCGCCTCGACCATGCTGGCCATGGTGCTGGCGGTGCCCATGGTCATGCAGCTGCCTTTGGAGCGGTGCATGCAGGACTCGGCCTCGGTGAAATCTTGTTGCGTCATCTCGCCTGCGCGCACCATTTCGCTCATCTGCCATACGCCGGTGCCAGAGCCTATGTCTTTGCCGCGAAACTTGCCATTCAGCATCGGGCCGCCCGACACGCCAATGGTCGGCAAATCGCAACTGGCCGCACCCATCATCAGCGATGGCGTGGTTTTGTCGCAACCCATGAGAAGCACGACGCCGTCAATAGGGTTGCCGCGAATCGATTCTTCCACGTCCATACTGGCCAAATTGCGAAACAGCATGGCAGTGGGACGCAGCTGGGTTTCACCCAAAGACATGACAGGGAATTCCAACGGGAAGCCACCAGCCTCATAAACACCGCGTTTCACAAATTCAGCCAGCTCGCGAAAGTGGCCGTTGCATGGCGTCAACTCGCTCCAAGTGTTGCAAATACCAATAACGGGGCGGCCATCCAACTCGTCATGCGGGTAGCCTTGGTTTTTAAGCCAGCTGCGGTGCACAAAACCGTCGCGGTCATCTCTGCCAAACCAAGCTTGGCTGCGGCGTACGGGGTATTTTTTAGCGTCCATGGTCTCAATAAGTTATTTAAAAAAATCAAAAAAAAAGTAAAGTCAACTTGACAAATCGTATCCTAACAAGGCATAGTGATAATAGAAAATACTTTAATCAATATCTGACATATACAAATTGCAATGTGTCAGATTTAAACAGGAATCCGCGTTCATGACAGCAGCTTTATCGACTTCGTCCACGACCAAAAAATTAGCCATCTACCCGAGCTTGAATGGCAAGCGTGTTTTCATCACAGGGGGAGGGACAGGCATTGGGGCGGCGATGGTCACCGCATTCGCACAACAAGGCGCACAAGTGGCATTTGTTGATATGGCAGAAGCTGAGAGTGTTCAACTTGCAAACACGATAGCCGCCAGCGGACACTTAAAACCTTGGTGGCGCACCTGCGATGTGCGCGATGTTGCTGTTTTGAAGCAAGCCATTGACGCGGCTGTGAACGAGCTGGGCGATTTTTCAGCCTTAGTCAACAACGTGGCACGCGATGACCGCCACACGCTCGAATCTGTGACGCCAGAATATTGGGATGAGCGCATGGCGGTGAACCAACGCCCTGCGTTTTTTGCAATTCAAGCCATTGTGCCAAGCATGCAAAGACTCAAGGGTGGCTCGGTCATCAATCTAGGCTCAACGGGTTGGCAAACAAAAGGCGGCACTTACCCCTGCTACGCCATAGCCAAGTCGTCGGTGAATGGCTTAACGCGTGGCTTGGCAGAAAGTTTAGGCGCAGACCGGATTCGCATCAACACGGTGTCGCCTGGCTGGGTAATGACGGAACGCCAGATCAAAATGTGGCTGAATGCGGAGGGCGAAGAAGCCATCAAACGTAACCAGTGCTTGCCCGACAAATTACAACCCTCTGACATTGCCAACATGGTGTTGTTTTTAGCAGCGGACGATGGCGCGATGTGTACCGCGCAAGAGTTCAAGGTCGACGCAGGCTGGAACTAAACGCCTCGTCAGCCGTTTGCTCTAGCTGCTTGCCATATACTGACATGGCTGCCATTTTAAGCGCACGTAGCATAACTTTTGCAGCGGGTGACAACAGCCTGTCACGCCTTGTGATGATGCCAAAGGCGTCCATTTGGCAAGGCAGCGACATAGGAAGAATAGCCAACAAACCGTGATCAGCGTAGTAGCGCGCCACGTCGGTCGCGACAACACTGATCATGTCGCTTTGTTGCAGCATTTTGGTAGTGAACATCAACGAACCCGTTTCAATGACATTGATAGGGGTTTGTAGTCCCACCTCTTGAAACATCAGGTCAAACCGATGGCGCAATACGCTGCCATCGGGTGGAATGATCCAACCCATACTGACGGCGTCATGCAAAGTTGGCGCATGCATGCTTAATAGCGGATGGCCTGGCCGGGCAATGGCGCAGACGGCTTCATCCGACAACATTTCATAGCGCAACTGAGTTTTGTCATGCTGCGCAAACAAACGCGCAACCAGAATATCCAGCTTGCCCTGATTCAAGCATTCAATCAAAATATCGCTGGATTCGATTTGCAAGGCGATTTGCAAATTGGGGTGCTCCAGCTTCACCATCGCCACGGCCGGCGGCAACAAGGCCAAACCCGGTGAAGAAATAGCACCTACATAAACTTGACCGAACTGCCCAGCTTTGGCTGCTTCCAGTTCGTCGTGAGCTTGGTTCAAACTGCCCAAGGCGACGCGCGCATGGCGGATCATCGTCTCTCCATACCACGTGGGACGCATGCCTCTGGGCAATCGGTCAAAAAGAGATACTTCTAAAGCGTCTTCCAAATCTTTGAGCAATTTGGACGCAGCGGGCTGCGTCATGCTCAGCGACTGAGAGGCTTTGTGGATATTACCGTGCTCAGCCAACGCCACGAGCAGCAAAAGCTGACGTGTTTTAAGCCGAGAGCGGATGAACCAGTGCATGTAATTAGTCATAGTTTAAATTTTCATACGGGTTTTTACCGATATTGATTAACGTATTGCATAGCGTGAAATTAGCATTAGAAGATTATCAATCAAATCCGTATGATGCGATATCTGCGCTGTAAGGCTCAGAGCATTGACATCAACTCAACTTATATAAATTGGAGATACATGAAAGCACGCAGAAATACTCTCAAGGCACTTGCTGCCGCCATCACTTTGGGCTTTGCATTCGTCACTCCTGTGGCTAACGCGCAAGACAAAGGCACAGTGGGTGTCGCGATGCCAACCAAAACATCTACCCGCTGGGTGAGCGACGGTAACAGCATGGTCGCGGCTTTGGCTGCTAAAGGCTACAAAGCCGATTTGCAATACGCAGATGACGACATTCCTAACCAATTGGCGCAAATCGAAAACATGATCACCAAAGGCGTGAAGGTTTTGGTGATTGCGGCGATTGACGGCTCAACATTGTCCAACGCACTGCAAAAAGCAGCGGACAAAGGCATCAAGGTTGTAGCATATGACCGCTTGATCGTTGGCAGCAAGAATGTGGACTACTATGCAACGTTTGACAATTTCCAAGTTGGTGTGCTGCAAGCCCAATCACTTGAAAAAGCGCTCGGCTTGAAAGAAGGCAAAGGCCCTTTCAACATCGAACTCTTTGGCGGCTCTGCTGACGACAACAACGCTTTCTTCTTCTACGATGGCGCCATGTCAGTGCTTGACCCGTATATTAAGAGCGGCAAACTGGTTGTACAAAGTAAACAAGTCGGCATGGCCAAGGTATCTACCCTGCGCTGGGATGGCGCAGTCGCACAAGCGCGTATGGATAACTTGCTGAGCGCATACTACGGCAAAGCCAAAGTCAATGCAGTGTTGTCTCCGTATGACGGTTTGAGCATTGGTATTTTGTCATCACTCAAAGGCGTGGGCTATGGCGGCGCTGGCCAGCCTTACCCCTTTGTAAGCGGCCAAGATGCTGAAGTACCTTCTGTCAAATCCATCATCCGCAAAGAGCAGTACTCTACGATTTTCAAAGACACGCGCGAATTGGCTAAAGTCACTGCTGGCATGGTCGACGCCATGATGAGTGGTAAAAAAGTGGAGATCAACGACACCAAGACCTACAACAACAAGGTCAAAGTCGTTCCTTCGTACTTGTTGAAGCCAGTCAGCGTGGATTTGTCTAATTACAAGACAGTCTTGGTGGGCAGCGGTTACATCAAAGAAGAACAGTTGAAGTAAACACCGGTAAACCATAGCCCATATTAAGAAAGTCAAAACAAAGGCTCTGTGCCGATAAGCGCAGAGCCTTTTTACATTCTGGGCACATTGTCATACGATGTAGGCAAATCGAAAAGCAAAACAATGACAAACAAAAATATGACCAAGAGGCAATATGGCTGATCCCATTCTAGAAATGCGCGGTATCACCAAAGCATTCCACAGCGTCAAGGCGCTGAACAATGTCAATTTAACGGTGCAAGCCGGCCAAATTCACGCCATTGTGGGTGAAAACGGAGCCGGTAAATCAACCCTGATGAAAGTACTCAGCGGCGTTTACCCCGCTGGTGATTATGAAGGCGAGATCAAATTTCTCGGTGAACCCTGCCGCTTCAAAGGCATCGCCGACAGTGAGCACAAAGGCATCATCATCATCCACCAAGAGCTGGCCTTGGTGCCCTTGTTGTCGATCACAGAAAATATTTTTCTGGGCAACGAGCAAGCCAAGTATGGTGTGATTGACTGGAATACCTCTTTCCTAAAAACGCAAGCGCTGCTTAAAAAAGTAGGCTTGAAAGAATCACCCAACGCACTGATCACCAATTTAGGGGTGGGCAAACAGCAGCTGATAGAAATTGCCAAAGCCTTGTCCAAAGAAGTCAAGCTTTTAATTTTGGATGAGCCCACCGCAAGCTTGAACGAAACCGACAGCGATGCCTTGTTAGAGTTGCTTTTAGAGCTCAAACACCAAGGTATCGCCTGCATTTTGATCTCGCACAAGCTCAACGAAATATCCAAAGTGGCTGATGCCATCACCGTGCTGCGTGATGGTGCCACGGTGGCTTCACTTGACTGCACCCAAGAGCCGATCAGCGAAGATAAAGTCATCAAACACATGGTAGGCCGTGAGATGGCAGACCGCTACCCCAAGCGCACCCCCAACATTGGCGATACCGTTTTTGAGATCAAAAACTGGCAGGTACACCATGATGTGCATGTCGAGCGACAGGTCATCAAAGGTGTCGACTTGCATGTCAAGCGCGGCGAGATTGTCGGCATCGCTGGGCTGATGGGAGCGGGACGCACTGAATTGGCGATGAGTGTTTTTGGGCGCACCTACGGCCAAGGCATCAGTGGCGATGTTTTTTTGCATGGCAAAGCCATAGATACCAGCACCGTACAAAAAGCCATCGATCATGGCATTGCCTATGTGACTGAAGACCGCAAAGGCTACGGTTTGGTTTTAGACGAAACCATTGCCTGGAACACCACGCTGGCGAACCTGGAAGCGGTCTCCAGCTACATGGTGATTGACGAAGGTATTGAATTCAAGGTGGCGGAAGACTATCGCCAAAAGCTCAATATTCGCAGCCCCAATGTGTTTGCACGTACTGTCAATTTATCAGGTGGCAACCAACAAAAGGTTGTGCTAAGTAAATGGTTGTTCTCCAACCCCGAAGTTCTCATCCTTGACGAACCCACGCGCGGCATCGACGTAGGCGCAAAGTATGAAATCTACAACATCATTGCGCAACTGGCCAGCGAGGGCAAATGCGTGATCATGATTTCAAGCGAGATGCCAGAACTGCTGGGCATGTGCGACCGAATTTGCGTACTCAACGAAGGTTCGTTTGTGGCTGAATTTACAGCTGCAGAGGCCACCCAAGAAAAAATTATGCGATCTATCGTGACATCAGGAGTGAATTGACATGGCAACTACAACCCATTTAGAAACCCAAAAACCTGCTGGCGGTGCCGGTTTTCTTAAAAGCAATCTGCGTGAATATGGACTCCTGATTTCACTCGTCGCCATCATGGTGTTTTTTCAGGTGATGACGAACGGCACGCTATTTCAACCTCTGAATCTGACCAACTTGATTCTGCAAAATAGCTACATCATTGTGATGGCGCTGGGCATGCTGCTTGTGATTGTGGCGGGACACATCGATCTGTCCGTGGGTTCGGTGTGCGGCTTCATTGGTGCGGTCGCGGCCGTGTTGATGGTTGAATACGAGATGCATTTTGTACCTGCTACGCTGATTTGCTTAGTTTTAGGCGGCGCCATTGGTGCGGCACAAGGCTATTGGGTGGCGTTTTACAAAATACCGTCGTTCATTGTGACACTGGCTGGCATGTTGGTGTTCAAAGGTTTGGCGCTAGCGGTGCTGGGCGGTTCATCGGTGGGGCCTTTTCCGGCTGATTTTCAATTGTTAAGCACGGGTTTTATTCCCGATCCTTTCTCGGGTGAGAGTCTGCGTATCTTGTCTTTGGTGGTGGGTGTTTTAATCGCCTTAGGTTTACTCATCAGCAAAATACGCGACCGGGCTGATCGCATCAGGCATGGCATGGACAACGAACCGACCGCATTTTTTGTTGGGAAAAATTTGGTTTTTGTCGCCATGATTACCACCTTCAGCTACCTGTTGTCGTCTTACAAGGGTTTGCCCAATGTGCTGATTGTGATGCTTTTGCTGATGTTTGCTTATGACTTTGTGACCTCCAAAACAACTGTGGGCAGACGCATTTATGCCCTGGGAGGCAACGAGAAAGCGGCGCGTTTGTCCGGCATTAAAACAGAGCGTTTGACTTTTTACACCTTCATCAACATGGGGGTACTGGCGGCATTGGCTGGGCTAATATTTGCCGCACGTTTGAACACTGCCACACCCAAAGCGGGTTTGGGCTTTGAATTGGACGTGATCGCCGCTTGCTTTATCGGCGGAGCATCGGCTTCAGGTGGTGTGGGCAAGGTGCTTGGCGCTGTCATTGGTGCGTTCATCATGGGTGTAATGAACAATGGCATGTCCATCATGGGCATTGGCATTGATTGGCAACAGGTTATCAAAGGCTTGGTCTTGCTGGGTGCTGTATGTATTGATGTTTACAACAAAAACAAAACGAATTAATTATGACGACTGCTGTTCAAACTATCTCAACCGCACGCTTTAAAGGCGTCTTCCCAGTCGTTCCAACCACATTCACAGCATCCGGCGAGCTTGACCTTGCGAGCCAAAAACGTGCTGTCGATTTCATGATCGACGCTGGCTCCAACGGTTTGTGCATTTTGGCAAATTTTTCAGAGCAATTTGTGCTGTCTGATACCGAACGAGAGACCTTAACAGCCACCATTTTGGAACACGTCAAAGGTCGCGTGCCCGTGATTGTGACCACCACGCACTTCAGCACGCAAATCTGCGCCGAACGCAGTTTGCGCGCACAGCAAGCGGGTGCCGCCATGGTGATGGTGATGCCGCCGTACCACGGCGCAACGATACGTGCGCCAGAAATTCAAACTGTCGAGTTCTTTAGCCGTCTGTCGGATGCCCTCGACATTCCCATCATGATTCAAGATGCGCCGGTCAGTGGTACCACTCTGTCTGCCGCTTTGTTGGCGCGCATGGCCAACGAGATCAAACAAGTCTCTTATTTCAAAATTGAAACACCGGGAGCTGCGTCGAAATTGCGTGAATTGATTCGCCTGGGTGGCGCTGCTGTTGAAGGCCCGTGGGATGGCGAAGAGGCGATCACACTGATGCCAGACTTGGAAGCAGGTGCCACAGGTGCCATGACCGGTGGCGCCTACCCAGACGGGATTCGTCAGATTGTGGATGCATTTGCGGCCGGCAAGCGTGCGGAAGCGGCCGGCTTGTACCAACAATGGTTGCCGCTGATCAATTACGAAAATCGCCAAAGTGGCTTGCTGGCCTGCAAGTCTTTGATGAAAGAAGGTGGTGTGATTGCATGCGAAGCGCCACGCCATCCTTTCCCTGCGCAGCATCCTGATACCCGTGCTGGATTGATTGAAACCGCTCGTCGTCTGGACCCCATGGTTCTGCGATGGGGCAAGTAAAAATAAAAACATAGAAAGTAAGCCGCCATGTCACTGAATCCCGTTATCTCTATGCTCGGTCGTCGCTTGCGCTTAGCAGTGATTGGCGGCGGACCTGGCTCGTTCATCGGTGCCATGCACCGGCAAGCTGCGCGGCTGGATGACCGCTATGAGTTGGTAGCTGCTGCTCTGTCGTCCAACCCTGAAAAATCAATCGCTGCAGGAAGCGAGTTGGGCTTGCAAGCAGAGCGTTGCTACGCCAGTGGCATGGCGTTGTTACAGGCAGAATCTAAGCGCCCCGACGGCGCAGACGTGGTGGCCATCATGACGCCGAACGACAGCCATTTTGAGTTTGCTTTTGAAGCTTTGACGCAAGGTTTTGACGTGATTTGCGACAAACCGATGACCAACACCCTGCTTGAAGCCACGCAATTGCACCAGCGCGTGAACGACACCGGTTTGGTGTTTTGCCTGACGCATAACTACACCGGCTACCCCATGGTGCGCCAAGCCAAGGCGATGGTTGCTGCGGGTGAGCTGGGCGAGATTCGGTTGGTACAGGTTGAATACGTCCAAGGTGGCCGCGCGGCTGCAGGGCCAGGAAAAAAGGCTTGGAAAGAAGATCCAGCGCGTGGTGGCCCGTCACTGGTGATGGGTGATATTGGCACGCATGCGCACAATTTGCTTTGTTTCATTACAGGGCTGGAGGTGAGCCAAGTGGCGGCAGAAGTGGGCAGCATCGTGCCCGATCGGGTTACACACGACTTTGCCGGTGCGCTGCTGCGGCTCAGCAATGGCGCACGCGGTAGTTTTTGGGTGACGCAGGCAGCTGCCGGCGTAGAAAACGCACTGCGCATTCGCGTGAGTGGCTCGCTGGGCAGCATAGAGTGGCAGCAAGAATGCCCCCAAGCTTTGACATTCAAACCACTTGGTGCACCTTCACAAAATCGGACTCCGAACGGGCCGGGCACATTGCCTTTGGCGGCAAGGTCTTCGCGCATCGTAGCTGGGCATCCTGAAGGTTTTCACGAAGCGTTTGCTAATTTGTATTCAGATGCGGCTGAAGCTATTGCAGCTCGGCGCTCCGGCCAAGCGGCTGATCCACTGGCGCAGCATTTCCCAAATTCTTTAGATGGTTTGCTAGGCGTGCAGTTTGTGTCGGCGGTGATTCAGTCCAGCGCAAACAACGGCGAATGGACAACGGTTTAGCGACTTGGGTTACTGAAACAGCTTTTCCGCCTTCAACAGCGTCAACAACCCCATAATCGCGAAAATGCCAGCGGCGATGCTGTGCACCAGCTTCATGGGAATCTTGTCGGCAAACTTGTTACCGACAAACACAGCGGGCACATCAGCAATCAACATGCCTAAGGTGGTACCGATGACGACCAGCAACGGTGCACCGTAGTGTGCAGCCAAGGCAACCGTGGCGATTTGGGTTTTGTCACCCATTTCGGCCAGAAAGAACGTGACTAGGGTTGCACCGAAAACACCTAATTTTTGAGCAACTTGTGTCTCTTCTTCCTCAATTTTGTCGGGAATCAGTGTCCAAATAGCCATGCCAATGAAGGACAAGCCCAGCACCCAGCGCATGGTGTCTGGGCTGATGACAGAAGTAATCCAAGCCCCCAAAGCACCCGCCAAACCGTGGTTGACCAAGGTGGCGAGCAAGATGCCGAGAATGATGGGGACGGGTTTTTTGAAACGGGCAGCGAGGATAAAAGCCAAAAGTTGCGTTTTGTCGCCCATTTCGGCCAAGGCGACCACGCCAGTAGAGATGTAGAGAGCTTCCATAAGTACCTAAAATAATTGTCTGAATTTTATCAGGGCAGCTTATGCGTTTGTCTTGTCAAGATTTGGTTCGCATCAAGGTGCTTTTGCCAAACAAACTCTCGATTAAATCTACCGCCAACTCAGCCGTTTGGTTGCGCACGTCAAACGCGGGGTTCAGTTCGACCACATCTAGCGACGCCAAACGACCTGTGTCCGCAATCATTTCCATGCACAACTGTGCCTCGCGATACGTCGGGCCACCACGCACCGTGGTGCCAACGCCAGGGGCGATGTCTGGGTCAAGGAAATCAACGTCTAAGCTGACGTGTAAATGGGTATTAGCATCGACCAGCGCAAGCGCCAACTCCATGGCGTGACGCATACCCATTTCGTCGATGTAGCGCATGTCAAACACCTCGATACCCATGTCGTGCACCAGCTGTTTTTCACCCGCATCGACGCTTCGGATGCCTATTTGCCTAAGCTCTTTGGGGTTCAGCGCTGGTCGTTCAGCGCTACAGCCGCCAATTTCAACCAGTTCTTTGGGGCCATGACCGCACAAACACGCCACCGGCATGCCGTGGATGTTGCCGCTGGGCGTCAAGGTGGCGGTGTTGAAATCCGCATGAGCGTCAAACCACAGCACGCGCAGCTTTTTACCCGTTTCGCGGCAATGCTTGGCCACCGCGCTGATGGAACCAATGCCTAAGCAATGGTCACCTCCGAGCATGATGGGCAGATGTCCCGCTTTGAGCTCGGCATACATGGCGTCGTGTAGCAATTGGTTCCACTGCACAACTTCTGGCAGATGCCTGAAACCGTTGACCGCAGGCTGCCACGGATTGGCTGGACCACTCAGGTTGCCACAATCTTTCACCGTTACGCCAAATTGCTCAATCGCTAGTGTAATCCCTGCAACCCGCAATGCCTCTGGCCCCATGCGGGCGCCCAGTGTGCCTGCGCCAATGTCGGTAGGGACGCCTATCAAGCTGACGATTTGCTGATTATTAAATGTTGTCATGGCGCTCTCGTAATTTCAGTGATTTTCTTTGATTATGGCGTTTCACGATAATGGGGGTATGACTTCCAATATAAAAGCTACCAGCTTCTCCTCCCTCCCCCTCAATCCCGCCACATTGGCCAACCTCGACAAACTCGGCTACACCGAGATGACGGCCATCCAAGCGGCGAGTTTGCCCATCGCCCTCCTGGGCAAAGACTTGATCGCTCAGGCCAAAACCGGCAGCGGCAAAACCGCGGCTTTTGCTTTGGCGCTGTTGGCAAACCTGAATCCACGCCGTTTTGCTGTTCAGGCCTTGGTGTTGTGCCCGACACGTGAATTGGCCGACCAAGTGACGACTGAACTGCGTCGCTTGGCACGCGCTGAAGAAAACATCAAAATCGTGACCCTGTGCGGCGGCGTGCCACTGCGCGGTCAACGCGCCAGCTTGGAGCACGGTGCGCACATCGTCGTCGGTACACCCGGCCGCATCATGGACCACCTAGAACGCGAGTATTTGTCAATGGAAGCGCTCAATACGCTGGTGCTGGACGAAGCCGACCGGATGCTGGACATGGGCTTTCTGGACGACATTGTGACGGTGGTCAAACAGTGCCCGAAAGAGCGCCAGACCCTGCTGTTTTCCGCCACCTACCCCGAGGGGATTGCCGGCATCGCCAACAAGTTCATGCGCGACCCGCAAACCATCAAGGTCGAGTCGCAACACGCCGAGAACCTGATTGAGCAGCGTTTTTACCAGGTGACGCGCGCCGACCGCTTGCCGACCGTGGCACTGCTGCTGAACCACTTTAGACCCATCAGCACACTCGCGTTTTGCAACACCAAAAACCAGTGCCGCGAGCTGGTGGCGCTGTTACAGGCGCAGGGCTTTAGCGCACTGGCGCTGTATGGCGAGCTGGAGCAGCGCGAGCGCGACCAGGTGCTGGTGCAGTTTGCCAACCGCAGCTGTTCGGTACTTGTCGCCACCGATGTGGCGTCGCGTGGGCTGGATATCGACCAGCTCGAAGCTGTCATCAACGTCGACGTGACACCGGATGCTGAAATCCACATCCACCGTATTGGCCGCACCGGCCGCGCAGGCGAGTCAGGCCTAGCGCTGAACTTGGCGAGCATGGACGAGATGGGTTTTGTCGGCAAGATCGAGCAGTACCAGCACCGCGAATCGGTCTGGCACAAGGTGGACGAGCTCACACCGACCAGCAAAGAGAGATTGGTGCCGCCTATGGCGACGATTCACATCTTGGGTGGCCGCAAAGAGAAAATCCGCCCTGGCGATGTGCTCGGCGCTTTAACGAGCGACGAAGCCGGCGCACCCTTCACCCGCGAGCAGATCGGCAAAATCAGCGTGACTGAGTTTTCAACCTTTGTTGCCGTCAAGCGTGAAATTGCCAAAGAAGCCATGTTGAAGTTGAACAACGGACGCGTCAAAGGCAAAAGCGTCCGAGCGCGGGTAATGTGACTATTTAGAAAAGTCGGCATAAGTCGCAAAACGCGACTTGGCAATCTCCAACAGCCCATCAAAAATCAAGCTGTCCACCAATTCAAACGGCACACTCATACTCGGTGCCATTTTCCAGCCGGCGCCGCCCGTCATGATGCAGACAGGCGTGGCACCGCAATGTTTGGTGACATGCTGAATCATGCGCTCGACAGCGCCGGCTATGGCGAAAGTGCCACCGCTGGTGAGGGCGTCGCTGGTGTTGGTGGGGAAATCGACCACATCGCCTGTGGGCACATGTAAACCTGCGGTGCCCGACTCCAAAGCCCGCAGCATGATGCCGTGTCCGGGAATGATAATGCCACCTAGGAATTTGCCGTCTATATCAATCGCTTCAACCGTCACGGCTGTACCGACCATGACGACAACGAGGGGCTTGCGTTCACCCCGCGCCAGCATGCGCTGACGTGCGCCTATCATTGCGACCCAACGGTCTGCACCTAGACGTGTGGGGTGGTCGTAGCCATTGGTCAAACCTGCTTCGGAAGCACTTGAAACCACCCACTGAGGCACCGTGTCCCACAGCTCCAACTGGGCAGAAACGCGGCGGCGAATGGCGTCACCCGCGACGATGCAGCCTAAAATCTGGCTCGGTTCGGGCAGATCGCTCCACGGGCCTTCAGCCAGTTTGTCGATGTTTTCCAGAAACTCAGCACCATGCGCGAGCAGCATCGCGCCAGGTTGGGGGGCATCGTATAACGCCCATTTGAGACGCGTGTTACCTACATCAAGTGCGAGAAAGCTCATAAATTTAATGGAAGTGTGAAACTAAATGCTCTAAATGTGGATTGATTGACGGATTCTAGCCCTGCTTAGCACGGCTTCAAACGTGATGTACTGCACATTTCAGGCGCTTATTTCAATAGCCTAGGGTTATCCCTTGACTTAATCACGTTTCGTCACGCCTTTGTAACACCTTTCAGGATACAGTAGCTTTCCGATTGATTCCAATCGCTCGGTTCGGTTGTTGTGCCGTTTTGCAAACTTGTTTTTTTCAATGAAGGAGTTATCTCATGGGTATGTTTAGTTTTATCAAAGAAGCCGGCGAAAAATTGTTTGGCCGCAAAGAAGTTGAAGACACAGCAGCTGCCGCAGCAACGGATGCAGCCGCTGCTGAAAAGCTTGCACAACTCAATGCCGGCGCAGCCCAAGGCATTGCCACCTACATTGGCGCTCAAGGCCTTGATATTGACGGTTTGGTCGTTGAATTTGACGGCGCAACAGGCAGCGTCACCCTGCAAGGCAATGCATCTTCACAAGAAGACAGCGAAAAAGCCGCTTTGTGCTGCGGTAACGTGGGCGGCGTGTCTCAAGTGAACAACTTGATCGCGGTGTCTGACTCTGCTGGCGAATCACAATTCCACGACGTGGTGCGCGGCGACACATTGTCTGCCATCGCCAAAGAATACTACGGCAATGCTGGCAAATACCCGGTCATTTTTGAAGCCAACAAGCCAATGTTGAGCCACCCAGACAAGATTTACCCAGGCCAAAAGCTGCGTATTCCTGCACTGGCTGATTAATTGATTTTAGAGCGTCAAATACGCCTCTAGCCGGCGTATTTATTGCTTAAACAGCTATTAAATATATAGCAAATTACTCAAAATAAAAGCGCTAAGTTGTGATGACTTAGCGCTTTTTTGCGTCCCAACCCTACAAAAAAGGGTTTAGTTTTGGCGCCAAGGCAGCCCACGGTAACGCCAGCCAGCCATTTGGTTACGGTGTGCGCTGGTGTTTGGGTCGCCTTCAAAGCCTTCTAGGATGTTGTACGCTTCAATGCCTAATTCAGCCGCACGTTTGGCTGCGGGGACAGAGCGCAAACCGCTGCGGCACAGTAAAACAGCCTTTTTACCTTTTGGCACGCTGGCTAAGATGCCCTCGTCGTAAGCAGGGTTCATCACCATGCCAGGCCATTGTTTCCAAGCCAAATCGACTGCGCCGGGGATGAATCCGACCCACGCGCGTTCGGCATCAGTGCGAATATCGACCAGAACGGCTTCGCCCGACTGCCACCAGTCGAACGCTAATTGCGGGGAAACGTCGCCAGCGTAGCCATCAGCGGGTTGAATTGCGTCGGCTGGTTTCACGTTTTTATTAACAGGCGTATTGGCATCGCCCGCATCGTGGCGGACGGCTTGCGCCAAGCCTGAGCGCTGGTTTGCGGGCACGGCTTCTTCTAAGCGCTTTGGCTTTGGCAAGTCCAACTGCCCCATCAAGGTGACAAATTCCTCCAAGCTACGACCGGTCACCCGTGCATTGCCTGTTTTTTCAGCACCGATGGTTGATTGGGTTTGACCTTTGTAATCATGCCCTGGCCACACGGTGGTACTGTCTGGCAGTGAAAATAACACTTTGGTGATGCTGTTGTACAAGGCAGTGGCGCTGCCGGACTGGAAATCTGAACGACCGCAGCCGCCAATGAGCAAAGTGTCGCCAGTGAATGCATGGGTTTGTGTCGCGCTGTCAGCGCCATGTTTCCACACAAAGCTCATACTGCCTGCGGTATGGCCCGGCGTGTGTAAGGCGGTGACGTGCTGGCCGCCGAAGTTGAGCACATCGCCATCTACTAGCTGCTTGCCTGCAGTGGTGATGCCGCATGCGTCTGGCGCAGCCGTTTGTGCGCCTGCATGCTCAGCCAAACGGCCTGCGCTGGTGATGTGGTCGGCGTGGGCATGGGTTTCAAGCGCCCAAATAAGTTTGAGATTGTTATGGCGCAGAACCTCTAAATCGCGCTCCAACTGGTCGTCAACGGGGTCAATGATGATGGCTGGGCGTGGTGATTCGGTCGATTTTTCATCGAAAAGCACGTAGGTGAAAGTGCTGGAAGCGGGGTCAAAAAGCTGGATAGGGTTCATAGTGAGGCCTTTAAAAGTTAATAGTTCGAAATGGTTTACGCAAATTTCGTCAACATCTTGGCGACATGGTCGGGCGGCAAATTGCCCTGCTCCATCATGCAGCCCACCATGGCGAAAAAAGCTTTGTCCAAGGCTTTGCGGGCAGCAGAGAGCTGTTGCGCGATTTTTTCGCAGTCTTGTTCATCATCTATCAGGCGCTGAACACCGCGCAACTGGCCCTCGACACGCGCTAGACGCGAGCGGATTGCTTTTTTCTTGATGGGGTCTGTCAGTTGTGCCATGCTGGTTCCTTGTTAAAAAAGTACTTTTCTGATATACTGGCTGGAGTATACTATACTGCATTGAAAAATCAAACTCAGTGTTTAGCTTTGTTTGTTCTATGTCAAAGATTCCTCAAGTTTTTAAAGGTATTTCATGATTTCAAATTTACTGGGTTTGCACCCGTTTGTTCAATCTGCCATTGGTGGCGTGATGATTGGCTTTGCAAGTTGGTTACTACTCGCTTCGCTGGGGCGTGTTGCGGGCATCACTGGCATTTTGGGTGGGGCTTTGGCACCATTTAACGGAGTGCCAAAAGACGAGAGAGCTTGGCGCTGGGCGTTTGTGGTCGGTTTGATAGGTATGGGTGCTATCGCCGCCTTTACCCTGGGAACGCCTACGCTTTCAACGCCACGCCCCTTCCCGTTGCTGATTTTGGCGGGTTTGCTGGTCGGTTTTGGCACGGTGATGGGCTCTGGCTGCACCAGCGGGCATGGCGTTTGCGGTATTGGTCGACGCTCAGCACGATCCATCGTATCAACGGTGGTTTTCATGTCTGCGGGCTTTGCAACCGTCACACTGGTTAAGCTTTTTGCTTAAATTTAGGTAAAAAATTAGGTATTTAAGGACTAAAAATGATTAAAAAAATTGCATTTGGCTTGGCTGCAGGCGCTTTGTTTGCCGCTGGTTTGGTGGTTTCAGGCATGACGCAGACCGCCAAGGTCATCAACTTCTTAAACTTTGGCGGCATCTTTGCGCCTGAGCGCTTTGGCGCATGGGACGCCAGCCTCGCTTTTGTCATGGGCGGTGCGCTGATGATTACTTTTGTGGCCTTTGCCATCACCCCAACGCAAGGACGCAAACCTTGGGTTTCGGACAAGTTTGACTTACCAACACGTAAAGATATTGATTTCAAACTCGTGGCTGGTGCTGCCATGTTTGGCACGGGCTGGGGTTTGGCGGGGTATTGCCCAGGACCAGCTATGGCATCGGTTATTTCTGGCGGAGTTGATGCGCTGGTTTTTGTAGCGGCTTTGTTGGTAGGCTTGTTGTTTGCAAAAAAGCTGAAGGTTTAAAACAGCTAGTTTATTCATCGGTGCAAAAACAAACAGGGTTGTCATGCAAAGTTGATCTTGGTCAAGAATATGCTCCATTAGTAGGGAAAAACACCTAGTAATTTTTGCACGTACAGGCGAATAATGGTTAGCTCGCTTACTGTGTAACTTCAACTAGGAGACTATCTTGACTGATTCAAAAACCCCACGTCGTCGCAGCCTGCTCAAAGGTGCTGCCGTTGCTGCTGGCGCGATGTCAGCTCCCATGATTGCCAAAGCGCAATCTGGCCCGATCAATATGCGCTGGCAGAGCACTTGGCCTTCTAAAGACATCTTTCATGAATATGCGTTGGACTTTGCTAAAAAAGTCAACGACATGACTGGCGGCGATTTGAAAATTGAAGTGCTGCCGGCTGGTGCGGTTGTACCTGCGTTCGGCTTACTCGAGGCTGTGTCAAAAGGCACGCTAGATGGCGGCCACGGTGTCTTGGGCTATCACTACGGAAAGCAAAACGCCTTGGCACTATGGAACTCTGGACCGGCCTTTGGTATGGATGCAAATATGTTGCTGTCATGGCATAAATACGGCGGCGGTGCTGAATTGTTGTCTAAGCTATATGCTTCGATTGGTATGGGTTCGGTGCAGTCCTTTTTGTATGGCCCGATGGCTACACAGCCCTTGGGTTGGTTCAAAAAGCCAATCACCAAATCTGCAGATTTCAAAGGTTTGAAATTCCGAACCAATGGCTTAGCTATTGATTTGTTCACCGCTATGGGTGCTGCGGTTAACGCGCTGCCAGGCGGAGAGATTGTGCCGGCTCTGGATCGCGGTTTGCTTGACGGCGCAGAGTTTAACAATGCATCGTCTGACCGTTTGCTCGGCTTCCCTGATGTCTCAAAAGTTTGTATGTTGCAAAGCTATCACCAGAGCGCAGAGACGTTTGAGATTATGTTCAACAAGCCAAAATACGATGCGCTGCCTGCAAAAATGAAAGCCATCATCGCTGGCGCAGTTGAGGCATCTTCAGCCGATATGTCTTGGAAGGCGATTGACCGTTACTCGAAAGACTATATTGAGCTACAAGGCAAAGACAAGGTAAAGTTTTACAAAACACCCGATGCCGTTTTGCAAGATCAATTGAAATTGTGGTCTGAAATTCTTGAAAAGAAATCAGCTGAAAATCCATTGTTCAAAGAAATCGTAGCGTCACAGCGCGCCTTCGCTCAACGTGCCGTGAAATGGGAACAAGACACGATGATCAACCGTCGTATGGCGGTGAACCACTTCTTCGGCGGCAAGGCCTAAGGGTTTCAAGTGACCTTATAAAAACAACCGTCTAGGCAAAGCTAGACGGTTGTTTTTTTTGTCTTTCAATTCTTGAAAAATAATTTTTATTATTTTAAAAACTCTTTATATTTATGCAAAACTTTTTTCTTTTTGTTGACAAGGTCAGCACCAAGCTAGGACACTACTTTTCTTGGTTGGTGTTGGCGATGACGCTACTCATCACCTATGAGGTGTTTTCGCGATATGTTTTGGACAAGCCTCATTCATGGGCTTTTGACATCATGATCATGATGTACGGTTCTATGTTCATGATGGCTGGGGCCTACACTTTGTCAAAAAATGGCCATGTTCGTGGCGATGTGCTGTATGGTTTTTTTCCACCACGCTTGCAAGCGGGTCTGGATTTGGTCTTGTACATTTTGTTTTTCTTTCCAGGCGTGATTGCGCTGGCATATGCGGGCTATTTCTATGCCGGCGAGTCTTGGGCAATCAAAGAAATATCAAACATCACATCTGATGGCCCACCTATTTACCCTTTTAAAACCATCATTCCCATTGCTGGCGGCATGCTATTGATTCAAGGGGTGGTTGAGCTGCTGCGCTGCATTGTCTGTTTGAAAGATGGCGCTTGGCCAAAACGCGCTGACGACGTCGAAGAGGTTGACGTGGACAAGCTCAAAGACATGGTTCATGTGAAAGATGAAGATATCGCAAAACTTGGCGAACTCCTCACGTCGAAATCTACAACCAAATAAGGGAAATTTACTGTGAAAAAAGAAATTTGGTTTGGCCTGTCCATTTTGGTGGCCGTCGTTATTAGTGTTTTTGTGTTGATGCCTGCACCTTCGCAAATGACCAACGGTCATTTGGGCCTCTTGATGCTGGGCTTGATCGTTGTTGCCATCATGCTTGGTTTCCCTACAGCTTTCACACTCATGGGTATGGGCATGATGTTTGCGTGGTTGGCTTTCCGAAGTCGTAATCCTGATTTAGCCGTGCAACAAACACTGGATTTAATGGTGCAACGCGCTTATTCAGTCATGTCGAATGATGTGTTGATTTCGATTCCGTTGTTCGTGTTCATGGGTTACTTGGTCGAGCGTGCCAATTTGATTGAGAAACTCTTCAAAAGCTTGCATCTTGCTATGGCACGCGTACCGGGCTCGTTGGCTGTGGCCACCGTTATTACCTGCGCTATTTTTGCCACTGCAACAGGCATTGTTGGTGCTGTGGTCACGTTGATGGGCTTGCTTGCTTTCCCGGCGATGTTGAAAGCTGGCTACAACACCAAGCTGGCTGCCGGTGCAATTACTGCAGGTGGCTGCTTGGGCATCTTGATTCCCCCTTCAGTACTGTTGATTGTTTATGGTGCCACTGCTGGCGTTTCAGTCGTCAAGCTTTATGCTGGCGCTTTCTTCCCTGGCATCATGCTCGCCACTTTGTACGTTGGATACATCATTATCATTGCCAAAATCAAGCCGCAATGGGCACCACCTTTGTCAGAAGAAGACCGCAAAGTAACACTACCAGTACATAACGAGGCTGTATCGAAGACGTTTGGCAAAAATGTTGTGCGTGGTTTATTCACCGGTTTGAAAGGCAAAGACATGCCCGATGCGCCAAAGGGCATCTTGGTTAAAGAGTTGTTGATTGCTTTGCTTCCCGCGATTGCATTCACCGTTGCGATGGGGCTAACTTATCGCGCAGTCACCGCTCCTGTAGCCGCAGTTTCAACTGATGTTGTTCAAATGGGTGGTGGATTTTCGAACGATGATGTAAAACAAGAAACAGGTGGATTGCAAGAGCCACCATCGGATGGTGGCTTAAAAGAACCTCCAGTAGAAGCATTGGGGGATGCTGCAAAAGTAGCGCCACCTGCAGATACAAAACCTGTTGTTGCGGCACTGCCAGCAGCTACCGCAAAGGCAGCGCCCACGGCAGAAGTCACTGGTGAACGCGTAGCCGCCCCAACCAGTTATTGGATCGTACTAGGTCTAGGCGCTGCAGCATTGGCGGCTTTTTATGCTATTTTCAGCTTTGCCCGATTAGAAATTTTTAAAATGCTGCTGGGTTCTTTCTTCCCTTTGGCTATGTTGATTATTGCCGTACTGGGAACGATTGTGTTTGGCTTGGCCACGCCGACCGAAGCTGCCGCCATGGGGTCAATGGGGGGCTTGATATTAGCGGCTGCGTATCGTCGACTCAATGTACAAGTGGTTCGCGAATCAGTCTATCTGACCGCCAAAACAAGCGCGATGGTGTGCTGGTTGTTTGTGGGCTCCAGCATTTTCTCGGCTGCATTTGCTTTGCTGGGCGGACAAGAACTCATCAATACTTGGGTGTTGTCGATGGATTTAACGCCGGTGCAGTTCATGTTGCTGGCACAAGCCATCATTTTCTTACTAGGCTGGCCATTAGAGTGGACTGAAATCATTGTGATTTTCATGCCCATCTTTATTCCTTTGCTGCCGCACTTTGGTATCGACCCGCTGTTTTTTGGCTTACTGGTCGCTTTGAATTTGCAAACAGCCTTCCTCTCACCACCAGTTGCAATGGCTGCTTTCTACCTGAAAGGCGTTTCACCACCGCACGTGACGTTGAACCAAATTTTCTTGGGCATGCTGCCGTTCATGGCGATTCAAGTGTTTGCGCTGGCTTTGCTGTACATTTTCCCAGCTATTGGCATGTGGTTGCCTAGTGTATTGTACAAGTAACATGCTGCTCTAGGTAAAAAAAGGACGTTTCGGCGTCCTTTTTTACTTTTCTTGCCTGATACCATACAATTGACGTTTACGTAAACGTCAATCAAATATCGACTTGGAGACTCCGCATGACCGACCTGTCCGCAGATTACAAAGCTCTAGCTAACTACCGCCCCACCAACAAAGTGCGCTTCGTGACAGCCGCCAGTTTGTTTGACGGGCACGACGCTGCAATCAACATCATGCGCCGCATCATTATGGGCATGGGTGCGGAGGTGATTCACCTTGGCCACAACCGCAGCGTCGAAGAAGTCGTCACAGCAGCCCTGCAGGAAGACGCGCAGGGCATCGCCATCAGCTCTTACCAGGGCGGTCACGTTGAGTACTTCAAGTACATGATCGACCTGCTCAAAGCTCGGGGCGGCGCACATATTCAGGTCTTTGGCGGCGGCGGCGGGGTGATTGTTCCGCCGGAAATCCGTGAGCTGCATGCTTACGGCGTTTCCCGTATTTTCAGCCCCGAAGATGGCCAGCGCATGGGCCTGCAGGGCATGATTGGCGAGATGGTGATGCGCTGTGACAAAGACCTAACAAGTTATGCGCCCGCCAAGTTAGACGCTATCGAAGGCCACACCGATGCCAGCTGGCGCGCGTTGAGCCAGCTCATCACCGCGCTTGAAAATAGCAAAGAAAATATGACTCTAGCCGGCGAATTGATTGCCAAAGCTGCTACCAAAAAGGTAGCTGTTTTGGGCATCACCGGCACCGGTGGTGCAGGTAAATCCAGCTTGACGGACGAGCTGATCCGCCGCTTCCGACTCGATTTGAACGACAGCCTGCGTATCGCCGTCATCAGCATCGACCCGTCACGGCGTAAAACTGGCGGAGCACTGCTGGGTGATCGGATTCGCATGAATGCCATCTCGCCATGGAACACCACCGCCAAATCTGGAACCGACTCTGGCCAACGCGTCTTCATGCGATCACTCGCCACCCGCGAATTTGGCTCCGAAATCAGCCCTGCCCTGCCCGGCGTGATCGCGGCCTGCAAATGCGCTGGCTTTGACCTGGTGATTGTGGAAACCTCTGGCATTGGCCAAGGCGACGCCGCGATCGTTCCGCATGTCGATGTGCCCATGTACGTGATGACGCCCGAGTTCGGTGCCGCCAGCCAGTTGGAAAAAATCGACATGTTGGATTTTGCCGAGTTTGTCGCTATCAACAAATTTGACCGCAAGGGTTCGCTCGACGCGCTGCGCGACGTATCAAAACAAGTACAGCGCAACAAGGAAGCTTGGACCACGCCTGCCGACCAGATGCCGGTGTTCGGCACGATGGCAGCGCGGTTCAACGACGACGGGGTAACTGCCTTGTACCAAGCGCTTAAAACCCGCTTGGTTGAATTGGGTTTGAAATTACCCAAAATCGCCAGTCAATTACCCACCGTTAGCGTGCGCTACAGCACCAACCAGACGCCGGTTGTCCCCGCCGCCCGCACCCGCTATTTGGCGGAAATCAGCGACACCGTGCGCGGCTACAAAAAGCGCGCCCGCGACCAGTCACAGCTGGCACGAGAAGTACAGCAGCTCAAAGCTGCTGCCGCCATGCTCAAAATCGACAAACCTGACCGTGCGCCGGCTTCTGAGGCCGCACTCGACTTAGCTGGCAAGCGCAAAGCACGTATGGACGCCGATGCCCGCCACTTGATCGCCCAATGGCCAGACATGCAAAAAGCCTACGCGGGTGACGAATACGTCGTCAAAATCCGCGACAAAGAGATCCGTACGGCGCTGACCAGCAAGTCGCTGAGCGGCACCACCATCCGCAAAGTGGCTTTGCCACAATACGAAGACCACGGCGAAATCCTCAAATGGCTGATGCTGGACAACGTGCCGGGCAGCTACCCCTACACCGCCGGCACCTTTGCCTTCAAGCGCGAGGGCGAGGACCCGACCCGCATGTTCGCCGGTGAAGGCGACGCGTTCCGCACCAACACCCGCTTCAAGCTGCTCAGCTCGGGCATGGCGGCCAAACGTCTGTCCACCGCCTTTGACTCAGTGACGCTGTACGGCAACGACCCCGACCTGCGGCCCGACATCTACGGCAAAGTCGGCAACAGCGGTGTCTCCATCGCCACGCTGGACGACATGAAGGTGTTGTACGACGGTTTTGACCTGTGCAGCCCATCCACCTCCGTGTCGATGACCATCAACGGCCCGGCACCCAGCATCCTGGCGATGTTCATGAACACCGCGATTGACCAGAACATCGCCAAGTTCAAAACCGACAATGGCCGCGAGCCGACCGAGACCGAGACCGCCAAGATCAAGGAATGGGTGCAGGAAAACGTGCGCGGCACGGTGCAGGCTGACATCCTGAAAGAGGATCAGGGGCAGAACACCTGTATCTTCAGCACCGAGTTCAGCCTGAAAGTCATGGGCGACATCGCCGAGTACTTTGTGCACAACCGGGTCCGCAACTTCTACAGCGTCTCCATTTCTGGCTACCACATCGCCGAAGCGGGTGCGAATCCGATCAGCCAGTTGGCCTTCACGCTGTCCAACGGCTTTACGTTTGTCGAGGCCTATCTGGCGCGCGGCATGCACATCGACGACTTTGCGCCCAACCTGAGCTTCTTCTTCAGCAACGGCATGGACCCCGAATACACCGTGATGGGCCGCGTGGCGCGCCGCATCTGGGCGGTGGCGATGAAGGAGAAATACGGCGCTAATGAGCGCAGCCAGAAGCTGAAATACCACATCCAGACCAGTGGCCGCAGCCTTCACGCGCAGGAGATCCAGTTCAACGACATCCGCACCACGCTGCAGGCGCTGATTGCCATTTACGACAACTGCAACAGCCTGCACACCAACGCCTTTGACGAAGCCATCACCACCCCGACCGAAGACTCGGTGCGCCGCGCCATGGCGATCCAGCTCATCATCAACCGTGAATGGGGTCTGGCCAAGAACGAAAACCCATCACAGGGCGCGTTCATCATCGAAGAACTCACCGAACTGCTGGAAGAAGCCGTACTGCTGGAGTTTGAACGCATCGCCGAACGAGGCGGCGTGCTAGGGGCGATGGAAACCGGCTACCAGCGTGGCCGGATTCAGGACGAATCCATGCATTACGAAATGCTGAAACACACCGGCGAGCTGCCCATCATCGGCGTCAACACCTTCAGAAACCCCAAGGGCGATGTGGTGCAGGACAAGCTGGAGCTGGCGCGCTCGACGGATGAGGAAAAGCAAAACCAGCTCAAACGGCTGGAGGCCTTCCACACCGAACATGCGGCCGCATCCCCCGCGATGCTGAAACGCCTGCAGCAGGCGGTGATCGCCAACGCCAATGTGTTTGAGGTGCTGATGGATGCTGTGCGGGTCTGCTCGCTGGGGCAGATCACCAATGCGCTGTTTGAGGTGGGTGGGCAGTATCGACGGAATATGTGAATTTAATTTCGACATAAAAAAAGCGCTCTATACGTCAGGTATAGAGCGCTTTTTTGTTTAGCCAGCTTACGCGGCTAAAAATCGAACTTAACCTTGGTGCGGACGCTTGCCTGGGTTTTTCTTGCTGTTGGTGTGCGCGCCGCGCTCTAAGCTGATCTTTTGACCTTTGCCCGTTGTGTAGCACACGCCTTTAGGTGCAACTGGACGTGGGGTGGCTTTGCGGTCTGCTTCGGTTCTGATTACTTTTGCCATGAGGAGCTCCAATGAAATGTGGTGGGTAGGTAGAAGTTAACCTCGTATTATCTCAGCTTTTGGCTCTATTTTCACAGACTTCTTTTTAGGGCTTTTTTAGCACCTTGGCGACGCGGCTTTATGGCACTTGTCGTTATGCTCAGTTTTTGCTTCAATTTCTCCTGACTTTCGTTTAAAAGGGCACAACATGAGCACTGGCATGACCGATCTTTTCACCCTCAAAGGGCGCACCGCGTTAATTACAGGCGGCTCGCGCGGCATTGGCCGCATGATTGCCAAAGGCTTTTTGGCACAAGGGGCAACCGTTTATATCTCTGCCCGCAAAGCACAAGCTTGCATAGATACGGCTCAAGAATTGTCTCAATTCGGCACTTGCATCGCCATTCCGGGCGATGTGTCCACCGTGGCAGGCGCACAGGCTTTGGCTGACGCTTACTTAACACTAGAACCGCAGCTCGATATTTTGGTCAACAACGCAGGGGCTGCTTGGGGTGCAGATTACGACACCTTCCCTGAGTCAGGCTGGGACAAAGTGGTGGACTTGAACATGAAAGCACCCTTCTTTTTGACGCAAATATTGACGCCCGCCCTGCGTAAAGCCGCCAAAACACAGGTGGCCAAGGTCATCAACATTGCCTCGATTGACGGCGTTTCTATCAATGCGCAAGAAACTTACTCGTACGCGGCCAGCAAAGCCGGCTTGATTCACCTGACCAAGCGCATGGCGCTGCGGTTGGCACGTGACAACATTGCTGTTTCCGCCATTGCACCGGGCGCTTTTGCCTCAGAAATGAACAAAGTTGCTCGCGACCATGCTGACATGGTGTCCAAACGTGTGCCAGCTGGACGCGTCGGCGTTGACGAAGACATGGCAGGTGCGGCGATTTACCTGGCCTCCCGCGCGGGTGATTACGTGGTGGGTGCGACGCTGGTGGTGGATGGCGGTGTGTCGTTCACGCGGCAGAGTGACGATGTGCTGTAAGTTAATCGCCTAAATTGACTGCTAAATTTGCGGCCTAAATTGACGCCCTAAATCAACTGTCGAACTTCTCGCGCAGCGTCTTGCAGCAAGGGCAGCAGCTCGCGCAGCAAGGCTTGCGGTTCCAAGCGCGAGGGCTGCGTCACCACATTCAGCGCCGCCACCGTGCTGCCCGCCATATTTCGCACTGGCACGGCGAGGGCGTGGACGCCTAACTCGTGCTGTTGGTTGGCAACGGCGTAATCATCCCTTCGGATTTGGGCGATGGTGCTTCGAAACTGAACCATATCGGTACAGGTAAAGGCGGTTAAGCGTGGCAAACTGCGGTCTTGCGCCCAAGCTTCAAACTCAGCATCGTTCAGCGCCGCCAGCAGGACGCGGCCTGTGGATGTGGCATGAACGGGCAATCTAGCCCCTAAATGTAGTCCATAAGGGGTGTAGCCGGCGTATTTATTGCCTAAAGCGCTATTATTTTGATAGTGATAATCGTTTCTGGTCACGATGACCACTTCATCACCATCACGCACCACGGCTGAAAACGACTCCCCCGTTTGCGCGGCCAAGCGGTTCAGCGTGGGTTGCAACACCCGAGGCAACCGTGCCGATGCCAAGTAACTACCCGAAAACCGCAGCACTTTGCTGGACAGCCAATAGAAGCTGCCATCGGTCTCCAAATAGCCCAAATGCGCCAAGGTCAACAAGTGCCGCCGCGCCGCAGCGCGGGTGATGCCGGCGCGTTGGGCTGCAAGCGTGGCGTTGAGCCGTTGCCGCTCGGTGTCAAAACTCTCCAACACGGCCATGCCTTTGGCCATGCCAGCGATAAAGTCGGCAGATGCTATGGTCGATGTTGAGATTGGATTTTGTGCGCTCATCGCACAATGATGGCGATCATCGCGCAAATTGTCAATCACAGACTGGCTCAAAGCATGCGCTTCTTCTATCCTCACGCCAATAAAACACAAAGGGACAGCATGACATTTTCTTCACAACGCACCCAAGTGGCCATCATTGGCGCGGGCCCCTCGGGGTTGTTGCTTGGTCAATTGCTCCACAAAGCGGGCGTCGACGCCATCATCATCGAGCGCCAGAGCCCAGATTATGTGCTGGGCCGCATCCGCGCTGGCATTTTGGAACAAACGACCGTTGACATGCTGCATGAAGCCGGCGTGGGCGCTGGCGTCGGCGCAGAAGGCGTCGTTCACCACAGCATCGACTTGGTTTTCGGAGGCAAACGCCATGGCATTGATGTGCATGGCTTGACAGGTGGCAAAGCTGTGACTGCTTACGGCCAAACCGAGGTGACGCGCGATTTGATGGCCGCTAGAAGCGCAGCAGGATTAACCACGGTTTATGAAGCCAAAGACGTCAGCGTGCATGATTTTGACGGCTCTAAACCCTTGGTTCGTTACCAAAAAGACGGTCAAAACTATGAATTAGCCTGTGATTTCATCGCGGGTTGCGACGGTTTCCACGGCGTTTGCCGCGCCAGCGTGCCCGAAGGCGCCGTCACGGAGTACGAAAAAGTCTACCCCTTCGGCTGGCTGGGCGTGTTGGCCGACGTGCCACCCGTCTCGCCGCACGCCATCGTTTACGGCAACAGCGAGCGCGGCTTTTCGCTGTGCAGCATGCGCAGCCTGACCCGCAGCCGCTACTACGTGCAATGCCCGGTCGACGACAAAGTGGCCGACTGGAGCGACCAGCGCTTTTGGGACGAACTCAGAAAGCGACTTGACCCCGAGTTGGCCGAGCAAATCATCACCGGCCCGTCCATCGAAAAAAGCATCGCCCCGCTGCGCAGCTTTGTGGCCGAACCCATGCGCTTTGGCAGCATGTTCCTGGCCGGCGATGCCGCCCACATCGTGCCGCCTACTGGTGCAAAAGGCCTGAATTTGGCTGCCAGCGATGTGAAATACCTGTCTACCGCGCTGATTGAGTTTTACGGCAAAGACGGCGTGAAAAGCGCGGCTGGCATTGACACCTACTCCCAGCGCGCTCTGTCACGCATTTGGAAAGCCGAGCGCTTTTCATGGTGGTTAACGTCGCTGATGCACAGATTCCCCGACACAGGCGCGTTTGGGCAGCGCATGCAGGAGGCTGAGTTGGAATATTTAGTTAACTCACAGGCGGCATCTACCGTTTTGGCAGAGAACTATGTGGGACTGCCTTTGCTATCAAAATGATACTGCTTTTAAAGGTGAAAATTCGACTCTAGCCGGCGTATTTATTACCTAAGGAGCTATTGAAAATATAGCAAATTAACACTTACTTTTCCTACATTGCGCTTCTAAGAGCCCGCCGGTACTGCATCGCCTCGGCTACATGGGTGACTTGGGTGAACTCTGAGCCGGCTAAATCAGCGATGGTTCTTGCCACCTTCAAGGTGCGGTGCGTGGCGCGGGCGGACCAGCCTAGGCGGGCTGCTGCCACGTTGAGGAACTTGGTAGCGCCATCGTCCAGCAGCACATGGGTGTCGATTTCTACGCCTTGCAGGGCGTGGTTGGGCTTTTTTTGACGCGTCAGGCTGCGGTTTCTGGCGGCGATGCAGCGCTCGCGTATGCTTTGGGTGGACTCGCCGGCGGGGGCGTTGATGAGCTCGGCGGCGGGCAAGGTGGGCACATCGATGTGCAAATCTATCCTGTCCAGCAAGGGGCCACTGAGCTTGCCTTGGTAGCGCGAGACTTGGTCGGGCGAGCAGCGGCAAGAGCGTGGCGTGCTGCCGATAACTGCGCCTAGATAGCCGCATGGACAGGGATTCATCGCTGCCATGAGCTGGAAGCGGGCGGGAAAGTCGGCCCGACGCGCCGCTCTGGAAATGGTGATTTGACCGGTTTCTAGCGGTTCGCGCAGGGCTTCGAGGGCGGCTCTGGGCAATTCTGGTAATTCGTCTAAAAACAACACCCCGTTATGTGCGAGTGAGATTTCACCCGGGCGCGGCGGTGAGCCACCGCCCACCAAGGCCACGGCACTGGCGGAATGGTGTGGGCTTCGCGTCGGGCGCTGCGCCCAACTCTCTATTAAGAAGCGCCCCGCTAATGAGGCAATGGCGGCACTTTCTAAGGCTTCGTCCGTATTCATAGGTGGCAAAAGACCAGCAAACCGCTGCGCCAGCATGGACTTGCCCGAGCCCGGCGGCCCCACCAACAAGGCGCTGTGCCCGCCTGCCGCCGCTATTTCCAGGGCACGTTTCGCACCGGCTTGGCCTTTGACATCTAAAAAGTCAAGGTATTTGGACACATTGGCCTCGGTGCTGATGGGCTCGGCGTGTGCTTGGCTCCAGCCGTCCATCGGCTCCAAGCTGGGTTCGCGGACAAACTGCGCGACAACATCTAATAAATGCTTGGCGCGGAAGACCACGGCATCGGGTACAAGGGCGGCTTCGGCGGCGCTAGCTTCGGGAAGCACCAATTTGGGGCAAATTGCCATCTTTCGCAGCGCCAAACTCATCGCCAAAGCGCCGCGAACGGGCCTGAGCTCGCCGCCCAAGGACAATTCGCCGGCAAACTCATAGTCTGTTAATTTAGACGCCTCGATTTGTCCGCTGGCAGCCAAGATTCCCAAAGCGATGGGCAAATCGAAGCGACCAGAGTCTTTAGGTAAGTCGGCAGGGGCTAAATTGACAGTGATGCGTTTGTTGCTGGGAAAGTCTAACCCGGAGTTTTGCAGGGCCGAACGCACCCGCTCACGCGCCTCTTTCACCTCCGTCTCCGCCAAACCAACCAGCGTGAAGCTCGGCAAGCCATTGGCTAAATGCACCTCAACCGTGACTGATGGGGCGTCTAGCCCCAAAACAGCGCGACTTTGCACCATTGCGAATCCTGTCATAATTTTCTCCCTAATTTGGTGCATTGATTGCCAATAGCAAATCAAGCATGAATACTGACTGATGAGAACGATAGTTAAATGGCTCAAATAACTGTTTATTATTACAACTGTTATTTTGTACAGTTTCTAGCGTAACTTGTTTTAAGGTTCAATGCAAGCTCTGAATTTGCGTTTTAACATCACAAACGCACTAAATTGGCACGCAACATGCTTTATTGGTTCATCATTTTGATAAAGGAGAACCTATGAAACTTGTAACTGCCATCATCAAACCCTTTAAGTTGGACGAAGTGCGTGAAGCGCTCTCCGCGATTGGGGTGCAAGGCATCACCGTGACTGAAGTTAAAGGCTTTGGCCGCCAAAAGGGCCACACCGAGCTGTATCGCGGCGCGGAATACGTTGTCGATTTTTTGCCCAAAGTCAAAATCGAAGCGGCCGTCAGCGCCGCTTTGGTGGACCAAGTGATTGAAGCGATTGAAACCGCTGCCCGTACCGGAAAAATCGGCGACGGCAAGATTTTTGTCTACAACTTAGAGCAAGTCGTTCGTATCCGTACGGGCGAAACCGGCAAAGAAGCACTCTAAATCCACAAAACCAATTTAGAAAAGAGACTCACACCATGAAAAAATACCTCCTCCCCCTCAGCCTAGGCTTAGGCCTGTGGCTGGCCAGCAACTTTGCGATGGCACAAGCTGCGCCGGCCGCTACAGCGGCAGCACCTGCAGCTGTAGCAGCCACAGTCGAAGCTGCCAAGCCTGCAGATGCAGCTAAACCAACAGAAGCTACGGCAACTGCAGCGGCGGCACCAGTGGCTGCGGTAGCTGCTCCTGCAGCGCCAGCAGCACCTGCCGCTGCGCCCGTGCCGAATAAAGGCGACACCGCTTGGATGACGATTTCAACTGTGCTCGTGCTGTTGATGACCATCCCAGGCTTGGCTTTGTTCTACGGCGGTTTGGTGCGCAGCAAAAACATGCTCTCCGTGCTGATGCAAGTGTTCGTGGTCACCGCGTTGATCTTTGTACTGTGGGTCATCTACGGCTACACCGTCGCGTTCACCGCTGGCAACCCGTTCTTCGGCTCGTTCGATAAACTCTTTCTCAAAGGCATCACGCCTGATTCCGTCGCTGCTACTTTCAGCAAAGGCGTGGTTATTCCAGAGTTGATCTTCGTTGCTTTCCAAGCTACTTTTGCTGCGATTACCTGCGGTTTGATCGTTGGGTCATTCGCTGAGCGTGCTAAGTTCTCTGCTGTGTTGGCGTTCTGCGTGTTGTGGTTCACCTTCAGCTACTTGCCAATGGCACACATGGTTTGGTACTTCGACGGCCCAGACGCTATCACTGACGCTGCTGCGCTTGAAAAAGTCACTGCTGCTGCTGGTTGGTTGTGGGCAAAAGGTGCGCTTGATTTTGCAGGTGGTACTGTTGTTCACATCAACGCAGCGATGGCTGGCTTGGTCGGTGCGTACGTTATCGGCAAACGCGTGGGTTACGGCAAAGAGTCGATGACGCCTCACAGTTTGACATTGACCATGGTCGGTGCAGCGCTCTTGTGGGTGGGCTGGTTTGGTTTCAATGCTGGCTCTAACTTAGAAGCCAACGGCGTTGCCGCTCTGGCATTTGTCAACACTTTGGTTGCTGCTGCTGCTGCCACTTTGGCTTGGATCACTGGAGAAGCATTGGCTAAAGGCAAGGCATCTATGTTAGGCGCTGCTTCTGGCGCGGTCTCTGGTTTGGTTGCCATCACCCCAGCTTGCGGCTTTGTCGGCCCAATGGGTGCGATTGTGATTGGCTTGCTCGCTGGCTTGCTGTGTTTGTGGGGTGTGAGTGGTTTGAAGAAATTGCTCGGTGCTGATGACTCGCTCGACGTGTTCGGCGTGCATGGTGTAGGCGGTATCTTGGGTGCGTTGTTGACTGGCGTGTTTGCTGCGCCTTCACTGGGCGGCACGGGCGTGTATGACTACGTCGCTAACAAAGTGAACCCTGACTACTCCATCACTGGCCAAGTTTGGATTCAACTGCAAGGCGTGTTGACTACCTTGGTGTGGTCTGGCGTGGTTGCCTTCATTGCGTACAAATTGGTTGACTTGGTCATCGGTTTGCGCGTCCCTGAAGAAGAAGAGCGCGAAGGCTTGGACATCACCTCTCACGGTGAGACAGCTTACAGCCGCTAAGTTCTGATTCACAATATTTTTTAGTCTCCCTGGCCGACAGTTCCTTAACCGGTTCTCTCGGTTTTTAAAGCCCACAGCAATGTGGGCTTTTTTTTGGCTTGTGTTTATACTGATGGCTGCACACATCCCTCGCTAGTTCTTCACCGCCCTTTCGACCTTATAAATCTATGAATATCTGGAAAAAACTTGTCTCTGTTGATATCTTGACCAAAGCCCATATTGACACGGCGGTTGACCGCTTAGGCATGGAGTTTTTAGAAGTAGGCGACGACTTTATCCGTGCGCGCGTACCCGTGGACAAACGCACACTGCAGCCCTATGGTTTGTTGCACGGCGGCGTGTCTGTCGTTTTGGCCGAAACGCTGGGCTCTTGCGGTGCGATGTACGCCTGCCCCGATGGCCACAAAGCCGTGGGCTTAGACATCAATGCCAACCACCTCAAAGGCGTTAGAGCCGGCTGGGTCACAGGCATCACTTACCCCGTGCACATTGGCCGCACCACGCAAGTGTGGCAAATCGACATGAGCAACGACGCTGGCGAAATGTGCTGCGTCTCACGCATCACCATGGCCATCTTGTCATAAAGCTAGCAATTGAGGTTAACCACATGAACGCACCTACACACGCCTCTCACGTCCTGCCCGAAGTTGTCCAACGTAGCACGCCACAAGCGCTGATCGACGCACTCAAAGCACGCTTCAGCGACCGTTGCTCCACCGCATTGGCGGTGCGCGAGCACCATGGCAAAGACGAATCCTCGTTCACTGTGCCACCACCAAGTGCGGTTGTTTTTGCGGAATCTACGGCAGATGTTTCCAACGCCATCAAACTCGCGGCGCAGTACAAAACGCCGGTGATTCCGTTCGGTGTGGGTTCGTCTTTAGAAGGGCATCTCCTTGCAATTCAAGGCGGCATCAGCATCGATGTCAGCCGCATGAACCAAGTATTGCGCGTCAACGCCGAAGATTTGACGGTGACCGTGCAACCCGGTGTGACGCGCAAAGCCGTCAACGAAGCAGTCAAATCTGAAGGCCTGTTTTTTCCTATCGATCCCGGTGCTGACGCCTCGATAGGCGGCATGAGCGCCACCCGCGCCAGCGGCACCAACGCGGTGCGTTATGGGACGATGCGTGAGAACGTGCTGGCGCTAGAAGTCGTCACAGCCAGTGGCGAGGTGATTCGCACCGGCACGCGCGCCAAAAAATCATCGGCAGGATATGACTTGACGCGACTCATGGTTGGCTCGGAAGGCACGCTGGGCGTGATGACCGAGATAACGCTTAGGCTCTACCCTTTGCCAGAAGCGATATCCGCCGCCGTTTGCTCCTTCCCCAGCATTGAGGCTGCTGTACACACCACCATTCAAATCATCCAAATGGGTATCCCGATTGCGCGGGTGGAGCTGATTGACATCAACACAGTGCGCATGGTCAATGCTTATTCCAAGCTCGGGTTGGAAGAAGCGCCCATGCTGTTGATGGAGTTCCACGGCTCGCCGGCCAGCGTGAAAGAGCAAGCCGAGCTGGTGCAAGACATTGCGTCTGAGCACGGTGGCACCTCTTTTGACTGGGCGACCACGCCCGAAGCCCGCACCAAGCTGTGGACAGCGCGACACAACGCCTACTTTGCCGCCATCCAGTCCAAACCCGGCTGCCGCGCTATCTCTACCGATACCTGTGTGCCAATTTCTAAACTGGCGGACTGCTTGCTGGAGTCCGTCGCAGAAGTCGATGCCAGTGGCATTCCTTACTTTTTAGTCGGCCACGTGGGTGATGGTAATTTCCACTTTGGCTACTTGATTGACCCCAACAACCCGCAAGAACGTGAAACCGCCGACGCCTTGAACGACCAGCTCGTCGCCCGCGCCCTGCGCTTGGAAGGCACTTGCACGGGCGAGCACGGCATTGGTTTGCACAAAATGGATTACCTGAAAACCGAAACTGGCTTGGGCGCGGTCAACATGATGCGCACCATCAAACATGCGCTGGATCCGGACAACATCATGAACCCAGGAAAGATTTTCAGCTGGTGAACCCTGCACATGAAGTCGTTTGGCTAGAACATCAAAGCAGCACAGCGAATCAAAAACAGACTCAAAGGCTGGGTTTAGTCCCCGCCATGGGCGGTTCAGTCGCTGCTTGGACGCTTGATCGAACTGGCTTTCAATTCTTTGACTTGTTCCGACCGTGGGACGGCGCAGATCACGCGGGCGACCCTTTGCGCATCGTTCGCGCGTCGTACCCACTTGCGCCGTGGTCAAACCGCATCAGTGGCGGCGGGTTTTCGGTTGGGGAGAAATTTCACCACGTCACCCCCAACGCCGCCGGCATGCCCTACCCCATTCATGGCGATGCTTGGCAGCAGCCCTGGCAAGTGACGCAGCAAGATGCCGCATCGCTGGAGATGACTTTAGAGTCAAGCCAATGTAACGGCAACCCGCACCACTACCGCGCGGTTCAAAGCTTCAAACTGGTTGATGGCGGCATGAATCAAACCTTGACCGTCACGCATATGGGCGATACGGCCCTGCCCTACGGCTTGGGTCTGCACCCATGGCTGCCGCGCAACGAACTCACAACCCTGCAAGCAAAAGTCAGCGGCGCCTGGCTCAGCCATGCTGACTGTTTGCCCAAAGAACACACCACGGATTTCCCGCCTAGCTGGGATTTGAATGCTGGCATTTCAGCCGCTGGCAACCTCATTGACAACTGCTTCACCGGTTGGGATGGCACGGCTCGTGTGACTTGGCCAGATCAGGTGCTACAACTAACGCTAAGCCAGTCGAGCGTTAACACAGAAGTTAGCACTCACTTAGCATCGCCAAACTACCTCTTGGTATTCCGCAAAGCCACGGGCGACCACTTTTGTCTGGAACCCGTCAGCCACCCGATTGACGCCTTTCACCAGGCTGGACAACCCGGTTTACAGGTGCTTGAAAAAGGCGAGTCGTTGAGTTTTGGGGTGTCTTGGCGGTTCAAAACCACGCAAAAATAGCCCCTGTTAAACACCGTTTGCATCGGTAATGGTGTTAATCAACATCAAATCAGCATCATTTTAGGTTAGAGCCAGCGTATTTATTGCCTAAGCAGCTATATTATTTATAGCAAAATCTGTCCGACTGACTTACTCTTTGCCCCGCAAACGGTCAATCAAGCCGTTCAGCTCTTCCATGGAACCAAATTGAACGCTGAGTTCGCCCATTTCCTCAAACTTGCCATGACGTTTCACGCGTTTTTTGACGCGGATTTCGACTTGGGCGGTGAGCAGGTCTGACAGCTCTTCTTCCACGCGTTTCAAGTCGCGGGATTTTTCTTTTTTCGGCTTGGTCGCTACCAGGTTGAACTCGGCGCTGAGCTTTTTGACCAGGCTTTCGGCCTCGCGTACCGACATTTTCTTGGCACTGATTTGACTAGCAGCCGTTATTTGGGTAGCGCGGTCTAGGGCTAGCAGGGCGCGGGCGTGACCCATGTCCAAATCGCCAGCCATCAGCATGGTTTGCACCGGGTCAGCCAAGTTGAGTAGGCGCATCAAGTTGCTGGCTGCGGCGCGGGAACGGCCTACGGCTTGGGCGGCTTGCTCGTGGGTGAGGGAAAATTCTTTCACCAAACGCTGCAAACCCTGCGCCTCTTCCAGTGGGTTGAGGTCTTCGCGCTGGATGTTTTCAATCAAGGCCATCGCGGCGGCGGCCTCGTCGGGCACTTCGCGCACCAAGACAGGCACGCTGTCCAAACCGGCTAATTTAGAGGCGCGGAAGCGGCGCTCACCGGCGATGATTTCGTATTTGCCTTCGTTGGGGCCACTGGTTAAGCGACGCACCAAAATCGGTTGCATGATGCCTTGGGCTTTGATCGACTCGGCCAACTCGTACAAAGCGCCCTCGTCCATACGGGTGCGGGGTTGGTACTGGCCTGCCACCATGTCGGTCAACATCAGCGTTGACGGTGTGCCGGGGTTGGCCTGCTCTGCGGCTTTGGCAGCGGCTAAGTTGGCGGCATTCGTCGCGGCGTTTTCGTCAAAAGTGGGGCCGAGCAGTGCTTCTAAGCCACGGCCTAGGCCTTTGGGTCGTTTGGTAACCATGTTTATTATCCGTTGATGGGTCCGTTGTGATTTGTAGTTTTAAGAAGTAATTCGCGCCCTGCTGGCCAGTCAGCCAAGCCAGATTCAGCATTAATGTGGCCGCGCTCGCCGATGTTGACGAGTTCAGCGCCCCAGTTTTGCGCGAGTTTTTGCGCGGCTGTGAAACTGCCGAACGGGTCGTTTGTAGAAGCGACCAATGTTGCGTTAAAAGGTAATTGGTTCAGCACAGGTTTGCTCCAGCTGTGCAGTTGTGGCGGCAAGTTCGCCTGATGTGGGTCTGGCGGCGCGACCAAGAGCGCACCAGCCACCTTGCTGACGTTGGGCGACAAAGCAGCCCAGCTGGCCAACAAATGGCAACCCAAGCTGTGCGCCACAAAGGCAATGGGCACGTTTGGTTGTTTTTGGAGTTGGTTTTGAACGACATCTTCCAGCCGCGTGATCCAATCGCCGCGCAGCGGGTGCATCCAATCGTACTGCTCCACCAGCTCGTCACCAAACAGTGCAGACCAGCGGATTTGCCAGTGCTGCGCCCCGCTGCCCTGCCAGCCTGGGAGCGTGAAAACGTGCGGTGATACAGAATGGGTCATTCAACAAATATGCTATTTATTTGATAGCTGCTCAGGCAATAAATACGCTGGCTAGAGGTATATTTGGCATGTTTTTTCGTGTTTTCATCGCTTTTACATGGTTTTGATGCGTTCAACCATCTCAGCCGCAAACTCCACAAACGCCACACTGCCGCGCGCAGACGGGTCAAACACCACGCCGGGCAAACCGTAGCTGGGCGCTTCGGCCAGACGCACATTACGCGGAATGACGGTGTTGAACACTTTGTTGCCAAAGTGGTTTTTGAGCTGCTCGCTCACCTGCTGCTGCAGCGTGATGCGTGGGTCAAACATGACGCGCAGCAATCCGATGATTTGCAAATCAGGGTTCAAATTGGCGTGCACCTGCTTGATGGTGTTGACCAGATCGGTCAAGCCTTCCAGCGCAAAATACTCGCACTGCATGGGCACAATCACGCCATTGGCGCAGCACAGGCCGTTCAAGGTGAGCATGGACAAGCTGGGTGGGCAGTCAATCAGTACGAAGTCGTACTCGCTATCGACGGCTTCAATCGCGGTCTTGATGCGCTTTTCGCGGCGCTCCACATCGACCAATTCCACCTCAGCACCCGCCAGGTCGCGGTTCGCACCCAAAATGTCAAAACTGCAACCCGCAGCGATCAACTTCTCGCTTTTAACGCGGGCTTCGGTAATCGAGGCGTTCTCTAGCAACACGTCATAAATCGTCAACTCCAGCGTGCGCTTGTCCACGCCCGAACCCATGGTGGCGTTGCCCTGTGGGTCAAGGTCAATCATCAAGACGCGTTGGCCGATTTTGGCCAAGCCGGCCGCCAAATTAACCGTGGTCGTGGTTTTGCCGACACCACCTTTTTGATTTGCAACGCAGAAGATCTTAGCCATATTATTTTATTTACTCTTTTATTTGCCTAGGGCTAGCTTGACGCCGAAACCGATGAGAAAAACGCCCGCTATTTTTTGCAACACATCCGTCACCCGTGGGTTGGCCCGAATGCGCTCTGCCATGTAGTGCGTGATCAACACCACGGAAATGCAATAGGCAAAGCCCAACACCGCAATGGTCGCAGCCATCACACCAAACGTCACCATACCCTGATGCTTAAGTGGGTCGATAAACTGCGGGAAGAACGCCACGTAAAACATGATGGCCTTGGGGTTAAACAAGGTGATCACCAAGGTTTGCCGAAAATAATGCCCCGTTTTGATGTTGAGCAGTGGTTTATCGCCCGCCTTTGCCGTCAACATCTTGAATCCCAGCCACGCCAAATAGGCCGCGCCCAACCATTGCAAGACATGAAAAACAATCGGGTTAGCTGCTAACAAAGCTGCGACACCAGCCACCGTAAGCCACAGCAAAATTTGATCCCCGACTAGCAAGCCAAACACCGAGGCGATGCCACCCCTCAAACCACCCTTCCCTGCAGAGGTGATGAGCGCCAAATTACCCGGCCCTGGTAGCAGCAAGAGCAAGATAAAAGCGATGACAAAGGCACTGTAATTGCTAATTCCAAACATGCAACGAGTTTACGCGAGAAAACTACGCTTTTTGTCGCATCCAAACAATGCAGCGCTCTGCATCTAGTCCAGGAACAGTGAGCTGTTCCACGTGAAACACCGCCACATCCACCGGCAACTCAGCCACTTCAGTCGCCGTATCTTTGGCTTTCATCGCCAACCAAATACCCGTAGTTGGCTTAAGCGCCGCACGTGAACCCGTGACGAAATCCAATAGAGTGGCAAAGGCACGCGAAGTGATGACGTCGTATTTTTGCGTCAAAGTCTCGACCCGTGCGTGCAACGCCTGCAAATTCGGCAACTTTAACTCCGTCGCTGCCTGCTGTACAAAGGCCATTTTCTTGGCCACAGCATCTACGCAGGTCACATGAATATCTGGGCAACATATCGCCAGCACCACGCCGGGCAGGCCTGCACCTGCGCCTACGTCTAGCAATTTGTACAAGTAGGTAGTCACTTCGGCATTATTTGCGGCATCATGGGCACCATCTTGTTCATAAGCCAAACCAGCCAAGCGAATCCGCAGCGGCGCAACAATGGCCAAGCTGTCCAGCAAATGGTGCGTCAGCATCTCGGCGGGGTCGCGGATCGCCGTCAGGTTGTAGACCTTGTTCCACTTTTGAATCAAGGCGTGGTAGCCCAAGAGCTGGGCGATTTGCGTGTCGCTCAGCGTGAGACCGAGCGCTTCTGCGCCCTGCCGCAAAGACAGTTCATACACATTCGCCGTCATTCTGGAGTAGCCTCAGTCACAGCTTGTTCAGACATTGAAGCTCGCTTTTTATCAGCGCTCTTTTCCGCATTTTTATCTGAAAAGCCTTTGTAGCCACTCTTTTTCAAATACACCAAGAGCAGGGACACCGTCGCTGGGGTGATGCCAGAAATACGCGACGCCAAACCCAAAGTCTCAGGCTTGTGCTTGTTCAGCTTTTGTCTTGCCTCTATGCTGAGCGCTGACACTTGGCTGTAATCCATGTCTGGCGGCAGCTTGAATTGCTCAAAATGCAGGGCTTTTTCCACCTCAGCGTGTTGGCGGTCAATGTAGCCGGCGTATTTGGCGACAATTTCAATTTGCTCAACAACGGTAATGTCATCTGACGGCGGCGCTTCGGCATCAGCGAACTTGCCAGATTCCAAGCTCATCAACCCAGCGTAGTTCACATCAGGACGGCGCAATAGTTCTAGCAAGTTGTATTCATGCTCCAAAGCTTTGCCAAAAACACGCTCAGCCTCAGCTGCGGAGACATTTTTCGGGCTTGCCCACAATGCTTTCAAGCGTTGTGTTTCACGTGAAACAGCATCGCGTTTGCGGTTGAAAACATCCCAGCGCACGTCGTCCACCAAGCCCATCTCTCGTCCCACTTCGGTCAAACGCACATCGGCATTGTCTTCGCGCAGCTGCAGGCGGAACTCAGCACGGCTGGTGAACATGCGGTAAGGCTCGGTCACGCCCTTACTGATCAAGTCATCCACCAGCACCCCCAAGTAGGCTTCGTCACGGCGTGGCAGCCATGTGTCACCTGTATAAGTAGCACTACCTGCTGCGCTGAGTGCAGTATCACCAAAGCCCAAACTGCGGCACTGCAAAGCGGCGTTGATGCCCGCAAACATACCCTGCGCCGCCGCCTCTTCGTAGCCAGTCGTGCCGTTGATCTGCCCGGCAAAGAACAAGCCACCAATGGCGCGGGTTTCAAAGCTGGTTTTCAGGGCGCGTGGGTCAAAGTAATCGTACTCAATCGCGTAGCCTGGGCGCAGGATATGAGCGTTTTCCAAGCCCACCATCGAGCGAACCAGTTCGTACTGGATGTCAAACGGCAGGCTGGTGCTGATGCCATTGGGGTAGTACTCATTGGTGGTCAGGCCTTCGGGTTCTAGGAAAATCTGGTGGCTCTCTTTGTCGGCAAAGCGGTTGATTTTGTCTTCCACGCTGGGGCAATAGCGTGGGCCGACACCCTCAATCTTGCCGGTGAACATGGGGCTGCGGTCGAAACCGGAGCGGATAATCTCGTGCGTCCGCTCGTTGGTGTGGGTGATCCAGCACGGCATTTGCTGCGGGTGCATAGCCGTTTTGCCCAAAAAGCTGAACACCGGCATAACTGGGTTATCAGCGCCTTCCATGCCATCACCAGGCTGGCGTAGGCATTTGTCAAAATCAATACTGCGACCATCCAAGCGTGGTGGCGTGCCTGTTTTCAGGCGGCCTTGCGGCAACTTGAGTTCTTTGAGCCGAGCACTCAGCGAGACTGCCGGCGGATCGCCTGCCCTGCCCGCCGCGTAGTTGTTCAGGCCGACGTGGATTTTGCCGTCCAAAAACGTACCTGCCGTCAGCACCACCGTTTTGCTGCGAAAGCGCACACCGACTTGGGTGACAGCGCCGACGACTCTATCCCCTTCTACCATGAGGTCATCTACGGCTTGCTGGAACAACCACAAATTCGGTTGATTCTCCAACTTGTGGCGAATCGCCGCCTTGTATAAAACACGGTCAGCCTGCGCCCGGGTCGCGCGCACAGCAGGGCCTTTGGAGCTGTTGAGGATACGGAACTGGATGCCCGCTTCGTCGGTAGCCAGCGCCATCGCGCCGCCCATGGCGTCAACTTCTTTGACCAAGTGGCCTTTGCCGATACCGCCGATTGAAGGGTTGCAACTCATCTGCCCCAGCGTCTCGATGTTGTGCGACAGGAGCAGGGTTTTGCAGCCCATGCGGGCGCTGGCCAATGCGGCCTCGGTGCCAGCGTGGCCACCACCGACGACGATGACGTCAAATTCTTGGGGATAGTTCATCCCTTCATTTTAATTTACTTCACCCTTCGCGTCATGTTCTTAGCGCATTCTCAGATTTACTAGGGTGTGAATGCCGCTAATAAGTGACGTTTAAGCGACTTTTCCCCGTTAACAAATTGGCGTATTTGGTCAATACTTCGCTATCAATTTATTAAAACCTACACCGAAGCGAGATTCACCATGCGCCTACCCAACCCCTACCGCCCAGAAGCCACCATCGTCGCCCAGCGCCTCAACACCCTAGCGAATTCTTTGGATTGGGCCAGTGCCGCCAAGGCCGCCGCGCCTTGGGTGCAGGCCGTACGCGACAACCCGCCACCGTTTTGGGCGATGGAAAGCTTGTTGAAGGAATACCCGATTTCCAGCGCCGAAGGCCTAGCCTTGATGCGCTTGGCCGAAGCACTCTTGCGCGTCCCCGACGCCGAAACCGCCATTGCGTTAACCGCAGACCAGCTCGGGCGTGCGGACTTTGACGGTGTGCAGGATTCCGCTTTGACAAGGCTTTCTAGCGCGGCGATTGCCATGTCCAAAAAGTTTTTGCCCGATTCAACAACGGGCAAAACTGAATCCCCCAACCTGATGACCAAGCTGGGTGCAAAAACCGTGGTTGCCGCAACCTTACGTGCCGTGCAACTTTTAGGTCACCAATTCGTCCTCGGTCAAACCATTGACGAGGCGATGAAGGTGGCGGATGCAACCCGCAAGAAAACTGCCAATCTCAGATTCAGCTACGACATGCTGGGCGAAGGCGCGCGGACAGATGCGGATGCGTTAAGTTATCTGGCTAGTTACAAAAACGCTATTATTTCAATAGCAGTTCAGGCAATAAATACGCCGGCTAGAGGCATAAATGAAGCTCAAAAAACAGCTAAAAACGATGGCATCTCTATCAAACTGAGTGCTTTGCACCCGCGCTACGAAGACGCACAGCACACTCGCGTCATGGCCGAGCTGGTGCCGCGCGTGTGGGGGCTGTGCGAGCTGGCGGCGAACGCCAATATCAACCTGACCATTGATGCCGAAGAAGTGGATCGGCTGGAGCTGTCGCTGGATGTGTTCGAAGCCCTCGCCGCCCAAGTCGCCGTCCAGTACCCGCAGTGGGAAGGCTTTGGACTCGCCATGCAGGCCTACCAGACCCGCGCTTTGGAGCTGATCGAGCACGTGACCACCCTCGCCCGCCGCTACAAGCTCAAGCTCATGTGCCGCCTGGTTAAAGGCGCGTACTGGGACAGCGAAATCAAGCGCGCGCAGGAGCTGGGTCTTCCGCACTACCCCGTCTTCACCCACAAACACCACACCGACGTGTCTTACCTCGCCTGCGCCAAAGCGCTGCTGGACGCGCCCGATGCGATCTACCCGCAGTTCGCGACGCACAACGCCGCAACCATCGCCGCGATTTTGCAGATGGCGGCCAAAACCGGCGCACCTTTCGAACTACAAAGATTGCACGGTATGGGCGAAGGCGTTTACCGTGAGGTGTTGAAAAACCCGCTCATCAGCTGCCGCGTCTACGCCCCCGTGGGTGCGCACCGCGACTTGCTGGCTTATCTGGTGCGCCGCCTGCTGGAAAACGGCGCGAACTCGTCGTTTGTGCATCAGTTGACCGACGAATCGGTGGGCATGGCCGAGTTGCTGATTTCGCCCTTGCGCCTGGAGCCGCACAGCGCCTTTGCCCTGCCGCCGCAGTTGTTTGGCGAATCCACCACAGCCCGCAAAAACAGCAACGGCGTCGATTTGACAGTGGAAACCATGCGCGCACCGCTGTTGGCAGCCTACGCCACAACGACCGTACCCGCCGTGGCCGAATACGCCGTCGCTGCTATTCCAGAAGCTCTCAAAGCAAGTCTTGCGAGCTATCAAACCTGGAGCAAAACAGCGGTATCCGACCGCGCTGCCATCCTGAGAACCGCTGCAGACGCCTTAGACGCGCAGTTGCCCACCTTCTGTGCCCTGCTGGTCAAGGAAGCCTTCAAAACCTGGGGCGATGCGGTATCTGAGGTGCGCGAAGCGGTGGACTTTTTGCGCTACTACGCGGATGAAGCCGAACGCGTGATGACGCCCATCGCCCTGCCCGGCCAGAACGGAGAGGTGACGCTAGGCGTCACGGGCGAAACCAACGAGCTGCGCCTGATCGCCCGTGGCCCCTGGGTCTGCATCAGCCCGTGGAACTTCCCGTTGGCAATTTTTGCAGGGCAAGTCGCGGCAGCTTTAGCGACGGGAAACACTGTGCTGGCCAAACCGGCCGAGCAGACGCCCGGCGTGGCGCAGGACATGGTGGCCCTGCTGCACTGCGCGGGCGTGCCCAGCGGAGCGCTGCAACTCCTGCACGGCGCGGGTGACACGGTGGGTGCTGCGCTGGTGGCCGCCCCCGGTGTGGCGGGCGTGGTGTTCACCGGCTCAACGCAGGTCGCCAAAATCATCAACCGCGCATTGGCGGCCAAAGATGGGGCGATTGTGCCGCTGATCGCCGAAACCGGCGGCATCAACGCCATGCTGGTCGACAGCACCGCCCTGCCCGAGCAGGTGGGGGATGCCGTGGTGCAAAGCGCCTTCCGCAGCGCCGGCCAGCGCTGCTCGGCACTGCGGCTGCTGTGTGTGCACGAGTCGATTGCGGATGGCGTGATCGAGATGATTCTGGGCGCGGCGAAGGAGTTGCGCGTGGGCGACACCGCTGATCTGGCCACCGATGTGGGACCGGTCATCGACAAAGAGGCCTTCGACAACATTCATAACCACCTGCAACGCCTTGAAAAAACATCAAAATCACTGCTAAATACGCACTCAGCCAGCGTATTTATTACCTCATCAGCTACTAATAATATAGCAAATACGCAACCCCATCTGATTCCGCCTTTCGCCTTTGAGCTGAACGCCATCAGTGACATCGGTGCCGAAATCTTCGGCCCGGTGCTGCATGTGGTGCGCTGGGGTGGTGATCCGGCTGATGTCATTGCACAGATCAACGCCTTGGGATACGGACTGACGCTGGGTATCCAGACCCGCATCGATTCCCGCGCACAAGCGCTGGCGCGGGCGGCGCATGTCGGCAACGTCTACATCAACCGCAACATGATTGGTGCAGTGGTCGGTGTGCAGCCATTTGGCGGCGAAGGTTTGAGCGGCACGGGTCCCAAAGCCGGCGGCCCACACTATTTGTACCGTTTTTGCGCAGAGCAGACGCTGACTGTCAACACCACGGCGGCGGGTGGGAATGTCAACTGCTCGCCTGAAGGCAAGCAAGCGTACAACTATGAGATTAAAAAAATAAACGCAACAAAGCTCGGGGCGATGTAAGACACGTAACGGCATGCTATCAATTTAGGTGATAGCGCTATGTTTGTTACCTCGCTTACATCGCTGTGCATTTGGCGGGCAGATGACGCTTAGGATGGTCTTGTCTATATGTGTAGATGATTAAAAAGGAACTTCCCATGGCACTAGCATCACCCTTTTTCGGTAAACGTGAACCAGAACCCGCACCTGCACCCTACTCGCCCAACAGCGGACGCAACCTGAATGGAACGCTTAAAACCGAGCCGGTCAACAATCTGACGCAAACCGGACTGCGTGGTGAAGTTGCCGCGTCAACGACGACACCAGCAACGCCAAGCACGACAACGTCAGTCCTTGAGAGCGGCAGCCGACTCATCGTCGGACCCAATATCAAACTCAAAGGCGTTGAAATCACCGATTGCGACACCTTGGTGGTTGAGGGCACGGTCGAGGCGACCATGGACTCGCGCGTCATTCAAATCATGGCGAATGGCGCTTTCAAAGGCTCCGCAGACATCGATATTGCCGAAATCCACGGTCAATTTGACGGCAATTTAACCGTGCGCGACAAGTTAGTCATTTTCTCGCAAGGCAAGGTCAACGGCACCATTCGTTACGGCAAAGTCATCATTGAAGAAGGTGGTCAACTATCGGGCGATGTGCAGTTTGGCGCTAAAGTGGCACAACTTGCAGCCGCCCAAGCGGTTGCAGCAAACGCACCCAAAATGGGCATCCACACTGCGCCATAGTTTTGCTGCTTCAGCAAATACGTGCCTTAAATGTCACGTATTTGTCTGTACACTGAGGGGATGAATCCGGCGCGATCCTCACCCTTAACTTTAGGTAAGAAGAAAACTGCGGTTACAGAAGCCCAGTGGGTCAGGTCTGAGTCGATTCGTCACGTTATGGCCAGCGTGGTCAACACACAGTTGTTGATGTTTTGTGCCATGGTTTTCATGGCGGTGTTGCTCTACGGGCACGCTTCAACGCCCGCGCTGCTAGCGTGGTTCGGCATCAACAGCATTTTCAGCACGCTCAGGCTCTGGCTTTTGCGTGGCTACAGCGAAAGCGACAAGTCCAACAATATTGCAGAACGTGGCGTTTACTTTATTCGTTATGCAAGATTAGCGCCTTTTAACGGCTTCATATGGGGCGTCTCGGTTTTTCTGTTTAACGGTATTGCAGCGCCTAATATTGCGATTTTCTGTTTGATCATTGTTCTTGTTTTCGGCATGTTTTCAGTGTCAAATTTATCAAGCTATTTGCGGCTAATGAACCGCGTCATCTGGGCCTACTGTGCAGGTTTGATGTCTGCCGTGCTGTTGTACATTGCCGTCAAGCAAAATTTTGTGCCAGACACAGTTCAATTGTGGTACGTAGCCATGGTCATCATTTTTGGTTTCATGCAATTTCGAGTTGGCGCGCGCATGAATGCAACTTACACAGAAGGACTGAAACTTCAATTTCGCAACCGAAAGTTAATCGCATCGTTGACCGAGCAGCGCGAAACAGCCTTAGCTGCCGTTGCCACAAAAAACCGCATGCTTGCGAGTGCCGCGCACGACATGCGGCAACCCGTGCTAGCGCTAGATTTATACGCAGGCTGGCTGGTAGATGATCCCGCAGCATCCGCCGACATTGCACCCAAAATAGCAGCGTCGACCAAAGCCGTTATTGGTTTGTTTGATTCGTTGTTTGACATGTCGCGACTGACCGAAGGTCAGATCAGTACCAACCTAGAAGTGGTCAACCTCAGCGAACTGCTATCCGCGCTCTACACGCAATACCAACCGCTTGCAAAGTCTAAGCATTTGTCCCTGAGAGTGCGCGCTGTTCAAGGCACGGTTTTTACTGACTATATTTTGTTAGAGCGTATTTTGGGCAACCTCATCTCAAACGCACTGAAATATACAGAAAAGGGTGGCGTCCTTTTAGCTTGTCGTCACTCAGCACGCGGCGTCAAAATCGAAGTATGGGACACCGGTGTGGGTATTTCACCCGATCAGCAAAGCTTGGTATTCAAGGAGTTTTACAAAAGCCCTTCCAACGCAGGCACTAGCGACGGCTTTGGGCTGGGTTTGGCCATCGTCACGCAGCTGGCTGATCTCATCGGTGCAGAACTGACACTGCGTTCGCGTCGCGGGCGCGGTACCGTGGTATCGGTGCAGCTTGGTCAAATTGTCTAAAACAAAGCCATCCATTCAAATGTTGCAAGTTCGATCACCCATGCAAGCGCAACTGGTGCAATGCTCGGTAGCCGTCGGCGACGCTGTGCGAGCGGGTGATGTGTTGCTGGTCATCGAGGCCATGAAGATGGAGCATGAACTGCGCGCGCAAGCCGATGGCACGGTAACTCAGCTCTACTGCCAAATGGGTGATGTTGTTAATGCAGATGATTTGCTATTAATTTTAGAGCGATATAGGCAAGAAATATGCCGGCTAGAGCCAAAAAACACCTCTATTTTAGAACCTTCTGTGTCCCTTGCAACTGAAAACGGGCGCACAGATCTTCACAATGTCGTCAATCGCCATCTGCCAACTTTGGATGCCGCTAGAAGCGATGCCGTTAGCAAACGCCATGCTTTGGGTCTGCGGACGGCGCGTGAGAATATCACTGATCTGTGTGATGCTGATAGCTTCTTAGAATACGGCGCTTTGGCTATCGCCGCGCAACGCCAGCGCCGCTCATATGACGACTTGGTTGCCAACACCCCAGCAGACGGCATGGTCACCGGCATTGGCAGCATCAATGGCGCACGGGTCAAGGCTGAGCGCGCAAAAACCGTGGTGATGGCATACGACGCCACCGTTTTGGCGGGAACACAGGGCATGCGCAACCACCAAAAAACCGATCGACTGCTCGGTATCGCGCTGCAAAACAAGTTGCCTGTGGTACTTTTTGCTGAAGGCGGTGGTGGCCGGCCAGGCGATACCGATATGCCGATTGTTGCCGGTTTACACGTCAGCACCTTCTACAGCTTTGCGCGCTTGCAAAGCAAAGTACCGCTGATTGGCGTTGCCGCTGGGCGTTGTTTTGCGGGCAATGCCGCGTTGCTGGGCTGCTGCGATGTAGTTATTGCCACCCAAGGCAGCAACATCGGCATGGGTGGTCCTGCCATGATTGAGGGCGGTGGCTTGGGCGTTTTCAAGCCTGAACAAGTGGGCCCCAGCAATGTTCAGCACAGCAACGGTGTGATCGATATTTTGGTTGCTGATGAAGCCGCCACCGTGGTTGCAGTCAAGCAGGTTTTGTCGTTTTTTCAAGGTCCTTTGAACGAAGGCATAAGCATCAGCGCAGCCCAGGCGGATGCTTTGCGCCAAGTCGTCCCCGAAAACCGCCTGCGCGTGTACGACAGCCGAAGCGCGATTGAAGGGATTGCCGACGTTGGCAGTGTGCAGTATTTACGCGCGGGTTTTGGTGTGGGCATTCACACGGCTTTGGCGCGCATTGGCGGTCACGCCGTCGGCATCATCGCCAACAATCCCCAGCATTTGGGTGGTGCGATAGATGCTGATGCGTGCCGCAAAGCCACGCGCTTCATGCGCTTATGCAGCACGCATGGCTTGCCCATCGTCAGCTTGGTGGATACACCTGGCTTCATGGTCGGCCCTGACACTGAGGCGACCGGCCAAGTGCGTGCTGCAGGTGATTTGTTTGTCGCAGCAGCGCAGCTCAACGTACCCTTTTTCAGCATTGTGCTGCGCAAAGGCTACGGCTTGGGTGCGATGGCGATGACGGCTGGCGGCTTTCACAGCCCGATGTTTACGGTGGCATGGCCAACAGGTGAATTCGGCGCGATGGGCTTAGAAGGCGCGGTGCGCTTGGGCTACAAAAAAGAACTTGCCGCCGTGCCTGATGAAGTCGCCAGCGAAGCCTTGTTTCAACAACTCTTAGCCAGTGAAGTTGCTAAAGGCAGCGCCATCAGCATGGCCGAACATTTAGAAATTGACGCCGTTATTGACCCTGCGCAAACGCGAACATGGTTGATCTCTGGCTTAGAAAGTGCATGAACCATCCCGTCCTATCCGCCCTGCTCCCCGTTGTCTTGCTCATTGCCGTTGGTTTCTTTGCTGGAAAGCGCAACTGGATCTCCGCTGGCTCGGTCAAAGACCTGTCCAATCTCGTCTTTTTGATTCTCATACCCGCCCTGCTGTTTCGCACCATGGGCACGGTGCATCTGGAAAAGCTAGATCTCAAACCGGTTGGTGTTTACTTTTTAACCGTGGGCATCATCTTCACCGGCGTGCTGCTGTGGCAGGGCTTGAGCCGACGCGGCACCGTCGTCGCACTTGCCAGTATCTTCAGCAACACCATCATGATAGGCGTGCCTTTGGTCAGCCTGGCCTATGGCGAAGCGGCCTTGGTGTACTTGTTCACCCTTATTTCATTGCATGCCTTGGTCTTGCTGACCATCGCCACCGTGGTGCTTGAATTTGCTGTCGTGCGCGAAAGAACACAACACGCCAAAACCGAATTTGGTCAACTCGCCCACGACAGAGACACCGCCACCAGCATCGCCAAAAACGTCGTTCTAGCCATGCGCAACGCCATCATTCACCCCGTGCCACTGCCCATCATTGCCGGCTTATTGTTTGCACAAACAGGTTGGACAATTCCGGCCGTGGTGGACCGTCCCTTGCAATTGCTAGGCAGCGCATTTGGCCCGCTCGCGCTTGTTTTGGTCGGCGTGACTTTAGCTCACACCCAAGTCGGTGCGCACATCAAAGGTGCGTTTGCTATCTCAATCGTCAAAAATGCGCTGCATCCCGCACTGATGGCGGCAATGGGTTGGGCATTTGGGCTGTCCGGCATGCCTTTGACGGTGATGATCGTAGCCGCCTCGCTGCCTGTAGGCGCCAACGTGTTTTTGTTCTCTCAGCGCTACCATGTCGCACAAGAGCTTATCACCGCCAGTGTCGCCGTCACCACCGCTGTTGCTTTGGTATCTGTCAGCTTGGTGATGGCTTGGTTAGGCGCTGTTTAGCCGCGCCATCTGTTATTTTTGACTCGTCATTTTGGTGACAACAATGTTTCATTTTGAGAATATGAAGAGCAATTTGCACCAAACAAGGGCTTACCCTTAACAAAAATACAAACACCGTTTGTAAGCTCTCCTCTGAATTCACCGTCCTAGACATTTTTTGGAGATACCACCATGAGCGTTAAATTTCAAATCAACGGCAAAGCCGTCAGCGCCAACGCCGAGCCCGACACCCCACTCTTGTGGGTCATTCGTGACGAGTTGGGCATGACGGGCACCAAATTTGGATGCGGTGCGGCCTTGTGTGGTGCATGTACGGTTCATGTCAACGGCGCGCCTGTGCGCTCTTGCCAAACGCCTTTGTCCGCCGTTTCAGGCAAAAAAGTCGGCACGGTTGAGGGCCTCTCCAAAAACAACGACCATGCGCTGCAAGTCGCCTGGATCAAGCACGACGTCCCGCAATGCGGCTACTGCCAGTCTGGCCAACTCATGAGCGCCGCCGCCTTGCTCAAAACCAACAAAAACCCGAGTGATGCCGACATTGATGCCGCCATGAGTGGCAACATCTGCCGCTGCGGCACCTACCCACGCATACGCGCCGCCATCAAAGACGCAGCAGCAACATTGCGCACAGCATAAGGAGCACAAACATGACACATACGCTCACATCACTTGCTGCAGCTTCTGTAACTACCACAGCTTCGCGTCGCACCTTCCTCAAAACATCAGCCTTGGCTACCGGCGGTTTGATGATTGGATTTGTCCTGCCTGGCAGCAAAACAGAAGCGCAAGCCGCTGGCACGCTGTACACCCCGAATGCTTGGGTGCACATAGCCGACGACAACACCATCACCCTCATTTCAGCACGCTCCGAGATGGGTCAAGGCGTTTACACCTCCATGCCGATGTTGATTGCTGAAGAGCTAAACGTCAGCCTCAAACAAATCAAAGTTGCCATCGCACCGCCCAAGGCGGTCTACGTCAACGCACTGCTGGGCGCGCAAATCACCGGCGGTTCAACGTCTGTGCGTGACGGCTGGGAAAAGCTGCGTACTGGTGGTGCGCAAGTGCGAGAAATGCTCATCAGCGCCGCTGCCGCCAAATGGAATGTGGATCGTACAACTCTGCGTGCTGAAAAAGGCATGGTCATCGGTGCTGGCGGCAAAAAAGCCAGCTACGGCAGCCTAGCTGAAGCCGCCTCCAAACTACCGGTGCCTGAAAAAGTCGCGCTCAAAGACCCTAAAGATTTCACCATCGTTGGCAAACGCACCAAACGCTTAGACACACCCGCAAAAACCAACGGCACAGCACAGTTTGGTATTGATGTGAAGCTCCCAGGCATGGTCTACGCCAGCCTCGAGCAATGCCCGGTCATCGGAGGCAAGGTCGTCAGCTTTGATGCCTCTAAAGTCAAAGGCATGCCAGGTGTGATCGATGTGGTGCAAATCCCCGACGGCGTCGCCGTAGTCGCCGCCAGCTACTGGCAAGCACAAAAAGCCTGCAAAGCCCTCACCGTGGTGTGGGACGAAGGCGCGGGCGCCAAGCTCGACCACAACAACGTGCTGGCCAGCACCCGCGCTGCGGCTGACTCCGCCAAGGTGCTCCCCATCGGCAAGCCCGTGGGCGATGTTGCTGCAGCCATGAAAGGCGCAGTTAAAACCATCAAAGCAGAATACATCACCCCCATGCAGGCGCATGCCCCGCTGGAGCCCATGAACTTCACCGCCAGCTTTGCCAATGGCAAATGCGTGCTGATCGGCTCCACCCAGTTCCAGCAGGGCGCACAAGGCGCCGTTGCTGGTGCTTTAGGCATCAAGCCGGAAGACATCGACCTGCAAACCACCTTCCTAGGCGGCGGTTTTGGTCGTCGGCTAGAGGTCGATTTCATCGTCCAAGCCGCGCAAATCTCCAAAGCCATTGGCAAACCCGTCAAGCTGGTCTGGAGCCGTGAAGACGACATGACGCACGACTTCTACCGCCCACTGGGTTTGAACCAAATGACCGCTGGGCTCGATGCTTCAGGCATGCCCATCGCCCTGCACTTCAAAACGACATCGCAATCGGTCACGCAACGCGCTTTTGGTCTACCCAAAGACACCTTTGACGCCTTCATGGCCGAAGCTGCCGTCGCGGGGTATGAAATCCCCAACACCCAGCACGACCTGGTCATCCATGACACCGGCATGCGCGTCGGCTACTGGCGCGCCGTCAGCCACAACATGAATGCCTTTGCCAATGAAAGCTTCATCGACGAGCTGGCCAGCGCTGCCGGCAAAGACCCTTACGCCTACCGTATGGCGCTGCTAAAAAATAAACCGCGCTATGCCAACGTACTGAAGCTCGCTGCCGACAAAGCCGGTTGGGGCAAGCCTATGGCTGCCGGTCACTTCCGTGGCATGTCGCTGATGGAAGGTTACGACACCTACATGGCACAGATCGCCGAAATCTCTATGAAAGACGGCAGCGTGGTCGTGCACCGCGTCACGGTTGCGGCTGACTTAGGCCATATGGTCAACCCCGATACGGTGGAGGCGCAAATCCAATCCAGCATCGTGTTCGGCATGGGTGCAGGTTTGATGCAAGAGATAACGCTAGACAAAGGCCGCGTTCAGCAGACCAACTACAACAACTATCCCGTGGTTCGCATGTTTGAGACACCCAAAATCGACATCGTACTGGTCGACAGCAAAGAAAAACCAGGCGGCATCGGTGAACCAGCCACGGCCTTGATCGTCCCCGCCATTGCCAATGCGGTTTTCGCTGCCACTGGCAAACGGGTGCGTAAGCTGCCGATGACAGCTGAAGCCATCAAATCTGCTTAAACTACGCCTCTATGGAAAGCCTAGACCTGCGGGTATTAAACGATGTGCTGGCGTGGCGACGCGCCGGCCATGCCGTCACCTTGGTCACGGTGGTAGAAACCTGGGGCAGCGCGCCCAGGCCGCCGGGCGCTTTGCTGGCTGTGCGGGACGACGGCAGGGTCAGCGGCTCAGTTTCTGGTGGCTGCATTGAAGACGATTTGATTGCCCGCACCAAGGCTGATTTCAACAAAGAGATCTCCAAAACGGCAAAAACCGATTATTTATCTGAAAACGAAGCAAAAGCACCCTCAAATATACCTCTAGCCGGCGTATTTACTGCCTCAACAGCTATTGATAATATAGCAAAACCAGCGATGATAGCCTATGGTGTCACCAAAGACGAGGCGGCTCGATTCGGCCTGCCCTGCGGCGGCACACTGCGTTTGGTACAAGAACCGGTGCATGATGTAGGCTGGATTGAGCAAGTACTCGCCCGCACCACCGCCCATCAGTTGGTCGCCCGCACACTCAGCTTATCCACAGGCTTGGTGACTTTGGCTGATGCAACACGTGAGCAGGCTATGGCGTTTGACGGGCTAAGCTTGACTACACTTTTTGGCCCCAAATGGCGACTTTTGCTGATAGGCGCAGGCCAGCTCAGCCAAGCCGTCGCGCAAATGGCGGTGCTGCTCGATTTTGAAGTCCTCGTTTGCGATCCGCGTGAAGAATACGCGTTCGATCCTGCCCAAGTTGGCGCGACACGCATCCCAGGCATGCCAGACGACGTGGTGCGCGACATGGTGCCTGATGCCCACACTGCCATCGTCGCCCTGACGCACGACTCCAAACTCGACGATATGGCGCTGATGGAAGCCCTGCAATCCGATGCGTTTTACGTGGGCGCACTAGGCTCCAAACGCAACCAAGCCACGCGCAAAGAACGCATGATCGAGCATTTTGGCATGACGCCTGCGCAGCTTGAGCGCTTGCACGGTCCCGTCGGTTTGAATATCCACGCCAAAACGCCAGCTGAAATCGCGGTATCCATCGTCGCGCAGATCGTTGCGGTGAAAAACACGACCGACTTGTCCGTTAGAGATGCTGTCATTCCCGCGCAGGCGGGAATCTACGGCGGCTAGTGTGGATTCCCGCATGCGCGGGAATGACAGCTAGCACTGTTTATCTCGCATAATGCTTTCATGGATTGGCCAGCGGCACGCACCTCTTTACTACTCGCATTCTTAACGGCAGCGCTTTTGTTGCCGATTGGCGTTGCCTTAGCGCGTTGGCTCGCCACAACGTCTTGGCGCGGCAAACCGTTGTTAGAAGCCTTGGTCACACTGCCGCTGTTGCTGCCTCCAACAGTGATTGGTTTTTACCTGCTCACCGCCTTCGGGCAAAACTCAGCTTTGGGCGCTTGGCTGGCGCAAAACCTCAACTTACACCTCGTTTTCAGCTTTGAAGGCCTGCTTTTCGCCAGTGTTTTAGTCAACCTGCCCTTCATGGTGCAGCCGATTCAGCGCGCCTTTGCCAGCATTCCGCACAACTTGCGCGAAGCGGCTTGGGTGTCGGGTTTGTCCACCTGGCGTACGTTTTGGAAGATTGAGCTGCCACTGGCTTGGCCGGGGCTGTTGGCGGGCGTCGCCCTCACCGCCGCGCACACACTGGGCGAATTTGGCGTGGTGTTGATGGTGGGTGGTGCGATTTCGGGCGAAACCAAAACCCTGTCCATCGCCATCTACGACCGCGTGCAAGCTTTTGATGCCAGTGGCGCACACGTCATGGCCTTGGCTTTGGTGTGTTTTTCGCTGTTGGCGCTAGCGCTGGTGTTTGCGGCTGATCGCATTGGGGCTAATAAGAAACCCGTGAAAGCATGACAGGCAAACTATCCGTCCAGCTAAGCAATGCCGCTCCGATGCCGCTTAACGTGCAGTTTGACTGCGCCCCGGGCGAGCTAATCGCACTGGTTGGCCCCTCGGGCAGCGGCAAAACCAGCGTGCTGCGGGCGATAGCGGGTTTGCTCAAAACCCCAAGCTTGCAAGGCCGCATCACCGTGGCTAACACAGTGGGTAGTACAGAGAGTGAAACCGTTTGGTTCGACAAATCTGTCGGCTCAAAGCAACACACCAACCTGTCCCCGCAAGACCGCCGGGTCGGTTTGGTGTTTCAAAATTACGCCCTTTTTCCGCATTTATCCGCTATTGAAAACATAGCGCTATCAATAACAAGTACACCGGCTAGTGACACAAACAACCTGCCTAAAAAGCTTATTCAACGGCTAGGTTTAGAAGGTCTGGAGTACCGCCTGCCCAGCGAGCTTTCTGGCGGGCAGCAGCAGCGCGTCGCCTTGGCGCGGGCACTGGCGCGTAACCCCGCAGTGCTGCTGCTAGACGAGCCTTTTTCCGCTGTGGACGCGCCCAGCCGCACCAGCTTGTACCGCGAGCTGGCCAATTTGCGCAATTCCGTCTCGACGCCCATGGTTTTAGTCACGCACGATTTGCACGAAGCGCGTCGTTTGGCTGACCGCGTTGTCATTTTGGACGGAGGAAAAACGCTGCAAAGCGGCACGCCAGAGCAAGTGTTCAGCCGCCCACGCAATGCTCGCGTGGCTGAATTGGTAGGTATTCAAAACCATTTCAAAGGACGTTTTTACAAAGCGAAGGACACTGAGCAATCAGTTTGGGGGCAACTAGATTGGCAAGGTTGCATGCTCACCGTGCCTGATAAAAACAAGTTGGACGACGGCGCACACGTTACTTGGGTGCTGGCGGCAGAGCATTTGGACATCAGCCCAGCAGACACAACGACAGCCTGTGAACAAAGTTTGCCCGCGAATACCTTGTGCTGCAAATTTTTGGAAGTTTTGTCACTCGGCGAAACCAGTATTTGCACCTTAGCGCCGCTGGGCTGTCCAGATTTGGCAGATGTGCGTTTAACACTCACGCTGTCTAGCGCGCATGTTCGGAATCTAGGAATTAGCGCAGAAAATGGAAAAAGCACCGCCAAAAACGTTAGCCGCACGGTGAATGTGCACATTCCACCGCAAAGCGTTCACATCATGCCGATGCGTGTTTGAAAAGAAGGGGAAAAGAGCGGGAAAGAAAAGAGATTGTGCTGCTATATATTTAATAGCAGTTTAGGCAATAAATACGCCGGCTAGCGGCTATTTATGCCTATTTCCAAGCTAATTAAGCAACATTCACCGCGATGAACGCGAGCAAGAAAATCAAAATAGCGCCAGCAATCGGCAACATATAAGACATTTTATGCGCGACGGCTTCAATCACGTCTTCTGAATGCTCAGCGTTGTCGGTATGGGTGGTTGGGGTGTGGTTTGACATCGTATTACTTTCACTAAAGATACCTCTATTTTAACGCATTCCCAGTAAACGCTGGCTGACACTGTCGTTTTGGTGCGTATGCTCCTTGAAGTCTCTTTTTTGCCATAATTATTGTGGATAATCAGGGGATAAGTTACACTGAATGCTCAGAACTTCAAAACAATATCCACAAATAATTCGAAAATTTAATCTAAGAAAAATAACATGACATCGGCCAGCAACCCATCTTCTTCACAAGCTGGTAACCAAGTTTCTACCTTAGATGACGACCAAGCCCTCAGCCAAAGCCTGTGGCAAGCCTGCATGGACGTGCTCGCGCAAGAGCTGCCTGAGCAGCAATTCAACACCTGGATTAAACCCTTGGTCGTGCAAAGCAGCAACGACCTGTCCAAAGTCACCATTTACATCGCAAATCGTTTCAAACTCGACTGGGTGCGCGCCCAATACGCCAGCCGCATCAGCGTCTTGCTTGAAAAAATGTATGGCCAACCGATTGCCTTAGAGCTAGCTTTGATGCAACGCGAAGCACCGACTAGAACCACGATGGACGTCAAAAATGCCGAGTTCGGCACGGTGTCAGAGCCCATCGATATGGTGGCAGATGCTGGCGCCAGCGCCGCCAACGGCATCATGGGCAACAAACCCCGCTTGAACACCGCGTTGACATTTGACGCCTTGATCGAAGGAACCGCCAACCGCATGGCGCGCGCGGCAGCCCTGCACGTCTCTGGCACGCCCGGTCAGCTGTACAACCCGCTCTTTATCTACGGTGGCGTAGGCCTCGGCAAAACCCATTTGATGCACGCCATCGGCAACCGCCTGCTGCAAGACCGCCCCAACGCCAAAGTGCTGTACATCCACGCCGAGCAGTTCGTCACCGACGTGGTCAAAGCCTACCAGCGCAAAACGTTTGACGAGTTCAAAGAGCGCTACCACTCACTGGATTTGCTGCTGATTGATGATGTGCAGTTCTTCGCCAACAAAGAGCGCACGCAAGAAGAGTTTTTCAACGCGTTTGAAGCACTTTTAGCGCGTAAATCGCATCTGGTCATGACCAGCGACACCTACCCTAAGGGTTTGGCCGACATCCACGAACGTCTGGTGTCGCGTTTTGACTCAGGGCTGACCGTCGCCATCGAGCCGCCCGAGCTGGAGATGCGGGTCGCGATTTTGATCAACAAAGCCAAGGCCGAAGGCACCGAGATGCCCGAGGAAGTGGCCTTTTTCGTCGCCAAGAATGTGCGCTCCAACGTGCGCGAGCTGGAAGGCGCGCTGCGCAAAATCTTGGCTTACTCACGCTTTAACCAAAAAGAGATCTCGATTGCTTTGGCGCGTGAAGCCCTGCGTGATTTACTGTCCATCCAAAACCGCCAGATTTCGGTCGAAAATATCCAAAAAACCGTTGCCGACTATTACAAAATCAAAATCGCCGACATGTACTCCAAAAAGCGTCCCGCCAGCATCGCGCGGCCACGCCAAATTGCGATGTACTTGGCCAAAGAATTGACCCAAAAAAGCCTGCCAGAAATTGGCGAATTGTTCGGCGGCCGCGACCACACTACCGTGCTGCATGCGGTGCGCAAAATGACAGCTGAAAGGCAGCTTTTGAGCGAATTGAACCAACAATTGCACGTGCTGGAACAGACCTTAAAAGGCTAGGTTCAGACACGCCGTTTAAGAGTGGCAAAAGGTTAAAATAGTCAGATAACTGTAAATTAGTTTAAAAGTTTAAATAAGAGGCAACAATGATCGTTCTCAAGGCAACACAAAATACTGTTTTAACGGCGCTGCAATCCGTCGCGGGCATCGTCGAGCGGCGTCACACGCTGCCGATTTTGGCCAACGTCTTGATCCGCAAAACTGGCAACCGCCTTGAGTTGACCACCAGCGACTTAGAAATCCAAATCCGCACCAGTGCCGAGTTTGATGGCGACGCGGGCGACTTCACCACCACCGTGGGCGCGCGCAAAGTCATCGACATCTTGCGCACCATGCCTAGCGACCAATCTGTCTCTTTAGAATCCAGCGCGTCGAAGTTGATTTTGAAGGGCGGCAAGAGTAAGTTCACCCTGCAAACCTTGCCTGCTGAAGACTTCCCGCTGGTGCAAGAATCCGCCAACCTCGGCCCCGCTTTCAGTGTGCCGCAAAAGGTGTTGAAGGATTTGCTCGGCCAGGTCGCTTTTGCGATGGCTGTACACGACATTCGCTACTACCTCAACGGTATTTTGTTCGTTGCTGAAGGCAAGCAGCTCAGCATCGTCGCCACTGATGGCCACCGTCTGGCGTTTGCGACCGCGACTTTGGACGTGGAAGTGCCCAAGCAAGAAGTCATCTTGCCGCGTAAAACCGTCATCGAGATGCAGCGTTTGCTCAGCGACAAAGAAGGCGCTATCGAGTTCCAATTTGCCGCCAACCAAGCCAAATTCAGCTTTGAAGGCATGGAATTTGTGACCAAATTGGTCGAAGGCAAGTTCCCAGACTATAACCGTGTCATCCCGAAAAACCACAAAAACGCCATCGTCTTGGGCCGCGTGCCTTTCTTGGCATCGCTGCAACGCACCGCGATTTTGACCAGCGACAAGTTCAAAGGCGTGCGCCTGAACATCGAGCCGGGCACTTTACGTGTAGCGTCTAACAACGCTGAGCAGGAAGAAGCCGTGGACGAGCTGGACATCGACTACGGCGGCGACGAAATCGAAATCGGTTTCAACGTCACCTACCTCATCGACGCCCTGAGCAACATGACGCAAGAGATGGTGAAGTTGGAATTGTCCGACGGCAACAGCTCAGCGCTTTTGACTATTCCCGACAACACCTCGTTCAAATACGTGGTGATGCCGATGCGGATTTAAGTTGCTTTATTTGTTAAATAATGTTGCAGCTAATGCTACTAATAATATAGCACACTAGGCAATAAATACGCCGGCTAGAACCCTATTTCCATATCCCATAACCCCCTCTTGAACAGGGGGTTTGGTGTTTTTAAAGTTAGAGAAAATTTGCCATGACCGAAGAAATTAAACCTGTTGTACCTGCTACAAACGCTGATGGCGCACCTGCTGAAGTGATCGCGGAACGTGCCATCGGCGAAGGTGTCAACCTGGGCGATGTCAGCGGCGACAGCGCCAACTACCAGCCCACCATCGACACAAATCAGGCCGGCGCGACCGAGGCCTATGGCGAAGGCTCGATCCAGATTCTCGAAGGCCTAGAAGCCGTGCGCAAGCGCCCTGGCATGTACATCGGCGACACGTCCGACGGCACCGGCTTGCACCACTTGGTGTTTGAAGTGGTCGATAACTCCATCGACGAATCTTTGGCTGGCCATTGCGACGACATTTTGGTCACCATCCACACCGACAACTCGGTGAGCGTGGTCGACAACGGCCGTGGCATCCCCACCGGCGTGAAGATGGACGACAAACACGAGCCGAAACGCTCCGCCGCTGAAATCGCGCTGACCGAGCTGCACGCCGGCGGCAAGTTCAACCAAAACAGCTACAAGGTCTCCGGCGGTCTGCACGGCGTGGGTGTGAGCTGCGTGAATGCGCTGTCAACGATGTTGCGGTTAACGATTCGCCGTGACGGCAAAGTGCACGTCATGGAATTCTCGCGTGGCTTTGTGCAAAACCGCATCGTTGAAACGGTGGGTGGCGTGGAAGTGTCGCCGATGAAAGTGATTGGCGACACCGAAAAGCGCGGCACCGAAGTGCACTTTTTGCCGGACACCAGCATCTTCCAAACCAACAACGACTTCCATTACGAAATCTTGAGCAAGCGCCTGCGCGAACTCAGCTTCTTGAACAACGGCGTCAAAATCCGCCTGAAAGACGAGCGTAGCGGCAAGGAAGACGACTTCTCTGGCGCAGGTGGCGTCAAAGGTTTCGTCAACTTCATCAACAAAGGCAAGCAGGTGTTGAACCCCAACATCTTCCACGCCATGGGCGACCGCCAGTCCGACCAAAACACCAACATCGGCGTTGAAGTGGCCATGCAGTGGAACAGCGGCTACAACGAGCAGGTGCTGTGCTTCACCAACAACATCCCGCAGCGCGACGGTGGTACGCACCTGACCGGTCTGCGTGCCGCGATGACACGCGTCATCAACAAGTACATCGACGACTCCGAGATCGCCAAAAAAGCCAAGGTTGAAGTCACTGGCGACGACATGCGCGAGGGCTTGTGCTGCGTCTTGAGCGTCAAAGTGCCTGAGCCGAAATTCTCCAGCCAGACCAAAGACAAACTCGTGTCATCCGAAGTGCGCGGCCCGGTGGAAGACATCGTCAGCAAGCTGCTGTTTGACTACCTGCAAGAGCGCCCGGCTGACGCCAAAATCATCGTCGGCAAAATCATCGAAGCCGCCCGCGCCCGTGAAGCCGCCCGCAAAGCCCGCGACATGACCCGCCGCAAAGGCGTGTTGGATGGCATGGGTTTGCCAGGTAAGTTGGCCGACTGCCAAGAAAAAGACCCCGCGATGTGTGAAATCTACATCGTCGAGGGTGACTCCGCCGGCGGCTCCGCCAAACAAGGTCGTGACCGTAAATTCCAAGCGATTTTGCCCTTACGCGGCAAGATCTTGAACGTCGAAAAAGCCCGTTATGAAAAGCTCTTGACCAGCAACGAGATTTTGACGCTCATCACCGCGCTCGGCACCGGCATCGGCAAAGCCGGCGGGACCACCGGCAACGACGACTTCAACGTCGCCAAACTGCGCTACCACCGCATCATCATCATGACCGACGCCGACGTTGACGGCGCGCACATCCGCACCCTGCTGCTCACCTTCTTCTACCGCCAAATGACCGAGCTGGTCGAGCGCGGCCACATCTACATCGCGCAACCGCCGTTGTACAAGGTCAAAGCCGGCAAAGAAGAGCTTTACCTCAAAGACGCCCCCGCGTTAGACGGTTTCTTGCTACGCATCGCCATGAAAGACGCGTCCGTCTACACCGGCGGTGCGAACCCAACGACCTTGACCGGCGACACCTTGAACGAACTCGCCCGCAAACACGCGCTGGCTGAAGCTGTCATCGCAAGATTACGTAACTTCATGGACGACGAAGCGCTCAGAGCCATTGCCGACGGTGTAGATTTGAACCTTGATACGGTTGAAGACGCCGAAAAATCAGCCGTCGCGCTTCAAGCCTTCCTGCTCAGCATCGGCAGCCATGCCGAAGTCGCCGGCGAATTCGACGTCCGCACCGACAAACCCATCCTACGCATCAGCCGCCGCCACCACGGCAACGTGAAAAGCAGCGTCTTGACGCAAGACTTCGTCCACGGCTCCGATTACGCAGCCTTAGCCGAAGCGGCAGACACCTTCCGTGGCTTATTGGGCGAAGGAGCCAAGGTAATGAGAGGCGAAGGCGAGCGCCAAAAAGAAGAAAAAGTCAGCGACTTCCGCATCGCCATGAAGTGGCTCCTAGCCGAAGCCGAACGCACCACCAGCCGCCAGCGCTACAAAGGCTTGGGCGAGATGAACCCCGCCCAGCTCTGGGAAACAACGATGGACCCCACAGTCCGCCGCCTCCTACGCGTCCAAATCGACGACGCCATCGAAGCCGACCGCGTCTTCACCATGCTGATGGGGGATGAGGTTGAGCCACGCAGGGAGTTTATTGAGACGAATGCGTTAAGGGCGGGGAATATTGATATTTGAGTTTGTAGCGCGTCAAACACAGCAAAAAGCCCTCAATCGAGGGTTTTTTTGAGTAAAATATGGCTCTAGCCGGCGTATTTATTGCCTAAATAGCTATAAATAATATAGCATTACTATCTTAATATTGACAACTTATTTTTTTTTTCTTCGACAATTTGATGATCTGCTCATCTTTTGCAAGTGTCGCGACAACTTGATCTAGCGTTTGTTTTCCGTTGGCTTCTAATGCGACTTTCGAAATGGCATCTATAAGTCGTTGATAAAAATCTTCAGCGCCTGTCAGTCGATGCCAAAAATTTTGCCCAATAAACAGTGGGTACGAATGTTCAACATTTAGCGTTTTGTAATGGTTGCTCTCTTGGTTGGGAATGCCATAAAGAATGCCGATAACCATATCATCTTGACGAACCGCGATGTTGTTCGTGCGCCCTAGATTACGCACTGCTTTGAAGTGATTGTGGATGGTAGTGACATCGTCTTTGTTGATCGTGTTTGGCCCCAACTTCACTTGGCAATACTTTTTTCGACCATCAATGCAATCGGTGAATTCAATGTCAATTCCCTGCGTTGTAGAGCCAAAGGCATTGCCCAAAACATCAGATATGAACTTCTGCATATTTTGACCAAACGAGGTCGTTATTGAACTGCCCATCACGCGTGGATAAGTGATGGCTTTCGCAATTGACTCAGGTGTTAACTCACCCGTCATAAAAACAGCGAGATAAGGTGCCAAAAAGGGATTGATGTCCAAGTTTTTAACATTTGTCAGCTTGGCAGTATTGGTTAAATGCTTAGGCAGAATAGTTTCTCTGAACCATGTTTGGGCTTTCAGCAGCAGCGCCTCTTGTTCTTTTGCGTTCATTTTTCTTCCTTAATTTTTTACCTTTAGTACAACTGAATTGTAATTTGGATGTAGGATAGCCAAATGTACAAAAACACAGTAGAATAACCACACTTAAACCTTACGCATGGTTACTATGAAAAATTTCTACCAAATCGCTGAAGTTGCAGACATGTTGAATGTATCGACTGCCACTGTAAGGCGTTGGGAACAATCTGGAAAGCTGCATTCCGTCCGTCACCCGATGAACAACTATCGTGTTTACAAAGCAGAAGATCTTAAACAGTTTGAACTGATTGGCTTCTCTCAAGAGGTGCGGTTTGAAGCGCACAAAGAAGTCGTTCCCAAGCAACGTTACACGGTCATGGAGCTGTTCGCGGGCGCGGGCGGTTTGGCGCTTGGTTTAGAAAAAGCAGGCTTACGCTGCACGGTTCTTAATGAGTTCAACAAAGACGCCTGCAACACTTTACGACTAAACAGACCGCAATGGAAAGTGATTGAAGGAGACGTGCGAGAGGTGGATTTCACTCCCTTTGAAGGTGAAATTGATGTTCTCACGGGTGGCTTTCCATGCCAAGCGTTTAGTTTTGCAGGCAAACGTCTGGGTTTTGAAGATGCGCGAGGTACGCTTTTTTATGAATTTGCAAGAGCAGTAAAAATCGTCAAACCTCTTATCTGCGTTGGCGAGAATGTCCGTGGTTTGCTTGCCTACGAAGACGGCAAAACGTTGCAAGGTATGGTTGATGTTCTCGACGAACTTGGCTACGACGTTGTGCCACCTAAAGTACTAAAAGCGATTTATCACGGCGTGCCGCAAAAACGTGAACGGTTGCTGATTGTGGGTTTGCGGCGCGGTGAAGGCTTGAAATTTCATTGGCCTGAAATCGAAGACAAAATATACAACTTAAAAGACGCTCTCAAAGCAGGAGATTTATTTGATTGCGATGTGCCATTTTCACATGGCCAAGGCTACCCAGCTAGCAAAAAAGCGATCATGGATTTGATTCCGCCAGGTGGTTACTGGCGCGATTTGCCCGTAGATTTGCAAAAATCGTACATGAAAGGCTCGTTTCACCTAGGCGGTGGCAAAACGGGTATGGCTAGAAGAATCTCATGGGATGAACCATCGCTCACATTGACTTGCGCCCCAGCGCAGAAACAAACAGAACGCTGTCACCCAGAGGAAACGCGACCATTTACCGTGCGCGAATATGCCCGAATTCAGACCTTTCCCGATGCTTGGCAGTTCACCGGCTCCATGACGGCTCAATATGCACAAATTGGCAATGCAGTTCCTGTTAATTTAGCGTTCGCAGTGGGTACAGAGTTGGTTCGCACATTGAATGAATACGTAACTAAAAACAGCGCTCCAAAGGTAGCATTTAAGGTTAAAAAGCGAATCACAAGTAAAACGACAGTTTAAAAGTCATTTATTTAACGAACTTTTGCCTCTAGCCGGCATATTTATTGCCTAATCCGCTATTAAAAGTATAGTAAATTTAAACCTTGGTTGATTTACGTAACGCCTACACTTTCAACCGTAGTTACACACAATTAACTACCTGAGCTCAGCTACTAGCTTGTTAATGTTGTCCATAGACAGCTCTGGCGGACTCTGTAACAGACTTTCTACCCGTTTCGCATAGTAGCCATCTATACGCGCAGCATGACGCAGCCGAAGTAGTTCTGAGCCTTCTTTGAAGGAAAACAGGATCGCCGTAGGCTGACCGTTTTGTGTGATGGTTAACGGTTTACCCGTTTCAACGAGTTCGATAGCTTGATCAAAGTTTGTTTGAACCTGTTTGACAGTCAATGACATCATAAAACTTTCCAATACCTAAATTTCAAAAAACCGAATGAAATTACCCTGTAAATACGCTTATAGCCGGCGTATTTATTATCTTATAAGCTATTAAATATATAGCAAAAATCAATATTTCTCTCGATTTTTCACCCTCTGTTGTTTATTGACACAACAGCCTGCCAAATCGTCTTCTATGTGCGCTATCGAACAGTCGGTTTGATGGTGCATTTTTACGATCAAAGCTTCAATCAACCTAACTATGCGGGCTATCCGCGAGAAAGAAATAAACATGAAGAACATCAAAACTCTGGGTCTTTGCAGTTTGACTGTCGTCAGCGCTCTGTTTGCCGGCGCGGCTTTTGCGCAAGACAGCTACTTTTACGGTGGCGTGGGGGTGGGCAAGTCACGCGCGATGGTGGACGATGGGGCTATTGGCGACCAATTACGTGCCAATGGAACACCTATGACCGGCATCAGCGTCAATGAGAGCGACACCACCTTCAAGGGCTTTGCGGGCTACCAAGTGAACCGCAACATCGGCGTCGAAGCGGGTTATTTCAACCTCGGCAAGTCCGGCTTCACCGCCACCACTCCAAACGGCAACTACAGCAATGAGCGAAGTATCGACGGTGCCAACCTGGATTTGGTGGGAACACTGCCTTTGACAGAAAAATGGTCGGCACAAGCCCGCGTCGGCGCGAATTATGCAAACGTCAAAGACAACACCACAAAAACGGGTGCGATCAGGCTAGCCAGCAGCAGCAGCAGTGAAAAATCACTCAACCTGCGCTATGGTCTGGGCGTGCAGTATGAAGTCAACCCTTCCTTGTTTATACGCGCAGAAGCCGATTTAAACCGCGTCAAGCATACCGACGGCAGCCGTGGCAACTATTGCAACTACTCAATCAGCGTGGTCATCCCGTTTGGCCGTGTTGCCGCAACCCCTGTGGCCGTCGTAACTCCTGTGTATGTTGCACCTGCGCCGGTGTACGTTGCACCAGCTCCTACGCCAGCGCCAGCACCTGTGGTCGTTGTAACGCCACCGCCAGTGGTCGTAGTCGCACCAGCACCGATGCCGACGGAAGTAGCCCCTAAACGCCCTGCCAAACAAGACCGTAATTAAGTAGATTACAAATACTGTAAAAACAGTAAATACTTTAAATGGCCCTAATGGGTCATCTAAAGCCTTGGAAAAGACCACCAAACTGGGCTGCGCCCTCTTACTCTCTTATTCTTTTAATTCTTTATATAAAGATAATAGTAGTAGGTAAGGGCGGCCGGTTTGTGTGGATAAGGCTTTAAATCTCAATAAAATCAAACACTTACACTGCACCTATGGGTGTGGGTAAGGCTGCTATTTTGATGTCACGTGATTCTGGATAACTCTAGCTTGAGTACTTATCTTGCGAATAACTGGCACTTTGTTATCAAAATATCCCCAGCTTTGTGCCGCGCCAGCACAAGCTTGCGGTCAAGCATTCGCTGAAAAGATCTAGCGTTCAAACCATTTGTAAAACAAGCTTGCTTGTTTAAAGCTAATTACTCAATTTAGATGCTGCAATTTGAGTTATTGCACACGTCAATTCCTAAGTTTTTAAAAACGAGTTTAAAAATATCTATAAATATGCCTCTAGATAGCGTATTTATTGCCTGAATAGCTATATAAATCATAGTAATATTGTTAATTTTTTAAGCAAAGCACGCGAAAAATTCAATCCGCAAAGCCACCAAAGTCCGCGCGGACTTCGTGCTCTCTTATTCTTCTAAGTCTTTATATTAAGATAGTAGTAGTAGTAAGAGCGGCGCTTTTTTGTGGATAAGGCTTTAAACCTGAATCGTATCAAGCACTTACGTTGTACCTGCGGGTGTGGGCAAGGCTGCTATTTTGGTGTCACGCGATTCTGGATAACTTCTGGAATAGTGACTAATCTGTGGGTAACTAGGGTTTTGTTAGAAAGTTATCAACAAACTTATCCTTAAATCTCCAAAAATAAAAAATCGTGCTTCCGCATCGACAGACTTCCTCATGCGTTATTCTTGATCGACCAATCTTCCAGTAAAATAAGCTAACTCAAGGAGCGTTGCAGCGCCGCTATATATTGCGCGGCGTCAGGCTTGAGTTGCTGCCTTTAGCGAAAATATCGCTTGGGGCGACCAACGGCGCTCACCAGCTTTTAATGATTCTTTGCTAGGTGAGCCATGACGATTATTTCGACCGTTTCAACAACTTCTGCACAAACATCCACTTTTGATAACTCGGTTGACCACAGCAAGGTGCAGCCTATGCGCTTGTCTGGGTTGGAACCGATATTTATTGACGCGAAAACCTTGTTTGTTAACGTCGGCGAACGCACCAACGTAACCGGTTCCAAAGCCTTTGCCCGCATGATTTTGAATGGCGAGTTTGAGCAGGCGTTGTCCGTCGCTCGTCAACAGGTGGAAAACGGTGCGCAAATCATCGACGTCAACATGGACGAAGCCATGCTGGACAGCCAAGCCGCGATGGTAAAGTTTTTGAACCTGATGGCGTCTGAGCCCGATATCTCCCGCGTGCCGGTGATGATTGACAGCTCCAAATGGAGCGTGATCGAGGCAGGGCTGCGTTGTGTGCAAGGGAAAGCGGTGGTCAACTCCATCAGCATGAAAGAGGGTGAAGCGCAGTTTTTGCACCAAGCCAAATTGCTGCGACGCTATGGCGCAGCGGCCGTGGTGATGGCGTTTGACGAAAAAGGCCAAGCCGATACCTATGAGCGCAAAATCGAGATTTGCGAACGTGCTTATCGCTTATTGGTCGATACGGTGGACTTTCCGCCCGAAGACATCATTTTTGACCCCAACATTTTCGCCATCGCCACTGGTATTGAAGAGCACAACAACTACGCGGTCGATTTCATCAACGCGACGCGCTGGATCAAGCAAAACCTGCCTGGTGCGAAGGTGTCAGGCGGCGTTTCCAACGTGTCTTTCAGCTTCCGTGGCAACGATGCGGTGCGCGAGGCCATCCACACCGTGTTTTTGTACCACGCCATCGCGGCGGGCATGGACATGGGCATCGTCAACGCCGGTATGGTCGGCGTGTATGACGATCTGGAGCCGATTTTGAAAGAGCGCGTCGAAGACGTCGTTTTGAACCGCACCCCGAACTACAAAGAAGGCGAAGCGCGGCTGGATGCGGGCGAGCGCCTGATCGAAGTCGCCGAATCTGCCAAAGGCGCAGCCAAAGACGACAGCCAAAAGCTGGCTTGGCGCGGTACCGTCGATGCGCCAGTCAGCGTCAACGCCCGCCTCAGCCACGCGCTGGTACACGGCATCACCGACTTCATCACCGAAGATACCGAAGAGGCCTACCAGATCGTCCTGAATAACAAGGGCAGACCGCTGCACGTCATTGAAGGCCCACTGATGGACGGCATGAACGTGGTGGGTGATTTGTTTGGTCAAGGCAAGATGTTTTTGCCGCAGGTGGTCAAATCCGCCCGCGTGATGAAGCAGGCCGTGGCGCATTTGATTCCGTACATCGAGGAAGAAAAGCGCCTGCAAGCAGAAGCAGGCGAAGACGTCAAAGCCAAAGGCAAAATCATCATCGCCACCGTCAAGGGCGATGTGCATGATATTGGCAAAAACATCGTCACCGTGGTGCTGCAGTGCAATAACTTTGAGGTCATCAACTTGGGTGTGATGGTGCCCTGCCACGAGATTCTGGCGCGCGCCAAGGTCGAGGGCGTGGATATCGTCGGCTTGTCGGGGTTGATCACGCCCAGTCTGGAAGAGATGCAATACGTCGCCGCAGAGATGCAAAAAGACGACTATTTCCGCATCAAGAAGATCCCGCTCTTGATCGGCGGCGCGACCTGTTCGCGCGTCCACACCGCTGTCAAAATCGCCCCGCATTACGAAGGCCCGGTGGTTTATGTGCCGGACGCCTCCCGCAGCGTGGGCGTGGCGCAGAGTTTGCTGAGTGACCAAGCCAGTGCTTACATCGCTGAGTTAAACGCGGATTACGACAAAGTACGCACCCAGCACGCCAACAAAAAACAAACCCCCTTGTGGCCGATTGCCCATGCGCGCGCCAACAAAACGCCGATTGATTGGGACAACTACACCCCTACTGTGCCAAAATTTATAGGCCGCCGCGTTTTCAAAAACTTCGACTTGATGGAGCTGGCCAATTACATCGACTGGGGCCCATTTTTCCAAACTTGGGATTTGGCTGGACCGTATCCTGCGATTTTGAAGGACGAGATTGTGGGCAGCGAGGCCGTGCGGGTGCTGTCCGACGGCAAACGCATGCTGAAACGTCTGATCGAAGGCCGCTGGCTGCAGGCCAATGGCGTGGTGGCGTTTTACCCAGCGAATACTGTCAACGATGACGACATCGAAATCTACACCGACGAAACTCGCACCGAGGTGGCGATGACTTGGTACGGCCTGCGCCAGCAAGCCGAGAAGCAAATGATTGATGGCGTGATGCGCCCTAGCCGTTGTTTGGCAGACTTTATTGCACCAAAAGTAAGTAAAAATGCTATAGATAATATAGCTGCTCAAGCAATAAATACGGCGGCTAGTCCCGATAATAGGGCTAAAAATGGGCATGAAAACGCCGCCAAATTAGACCGCCACCCCGTTGCGCATGCCACAAAGCAAGATTACATCGGCCTCTTCGCTGTGACAGCCGGTATCGGTGCTGAGAAAAAAGAAAAAGCCTTCCAGTCCGATTTGGACGACTACTCCAGCATCATGCTCAAAGCCCTTGCCGATCGCTTGGCTGAAGCTTTTGCAGAATGCATGCACCAGCGCGCGCGGACTGATTTGTGGGGCTATGCACCGGATGAAACGCTTAGTCACGAAGACATGATCGGCGAAAAGTACAAAGGCATCCGTCCTGCACCCGGCTACCCAGCGTGCCCCGACCACAGCGTCAAAGCCGAGATGTTTGAGCTGCTGCAGTGCCAGGACATTGGCATGAGTTTGACTGAGAGCTTGGCCATGCTGCCAGCAGCCAGCGTCAGCGGCTTCTTCATGGCGCATCCTGACGCAACTTACTTCAACGTCGGTAAGATTGGCGACGACCAGTTGAAGGACATGGTTGAGCGGCGTGGTGTGGTGGAGAAGGATTTGTCTAGGTTGCTTGCGCCTAACTTGTAGCCTCAAATCTCCGTCATTCCCGCGTAGGCGGGAATCCACGGTTAGCGGGCATGGATTCCCGTCTTCACGGGAATGACGTTTAAACTCAGGGGATTTATCCCAGCCAAGCCCGTACTTGCGCCACCAGCTCCGCCATAGACGCAGTCGCATTCACCGTCAGCACCCCCGCCTCACCCGTCGGCACTTCCAGCGTCGCAAATTGGTTGTCCACCAAGGTTGCAGGGAAAAAGTGGCCATCTGCCACAGCGCGGGACGATACCCGAGCCAAAGCGGTTGCGGGGCTGATGTCTAGGTAGACGAAAAGCAGGTTTGGCTTGTAACTGCGCAAGGTATCGCGGTAACTTTTCTTCAACGCTGAGCAGCTTAAAACGATGCTTTTATCGTTGCAGCTTGCCAGCTCTTCGCCCAATGTCACCAGCCAACCGGCGCGGTCTTGGTCGGTCAGCGGTGTGCCTTGTGCCATTTTTTCTTGGCTGGCGGCGGGGTGAAAAGTGTCACCTTCCAGCATGGTGCAGCCCAAGTCTTGCGCGATGGCGATGGCGAGTGAGGATTTGCCGCAGCCTGAAACGCCCATCACCACCAAAGCGTGGACCATCGTCTGGGCAGAAAGTAGCGTCTGAGATGTAACCATTTTTGACATATTTGCTAAGGATAACCCAATTCATCAATACCTGAACTGCGCTTAAACTACGCCCCATGGCTAAATACAATCTGGCTCCGGCCGTTCCGCGCATACCCGTCATTGCCGCTGTGGTCGCTTTGATGATTTACACCCTCACCCGTTTGGGCTTGGCCGTTTTTACCGGCTTTGAGGGCGTTGGTACGGCGATGCAATTCAAAAGTTTTGAGACTGTGCCGTTGCCGCTGTGGCCAGAAATTTTCCTCAAAGGTTTTTGGTTTGACCTGTGTGTGGTCAGCGTGTTGGTGGCACCCATTTGCTTGTACGAAGCTGTGCTGCCCAATACGTGGCGCAAAAAGGGCTGGCACAAAGTCTTTCGTTTCATCTATTTGTGGCTTGCGATTGCGCTGTTGCTGTTTGGCGCTGTGGCAGAGTCGACCTTTTGGCTGGAGTTTTCGACCCGCTTTAACTTCATCGCGCTGGATTATTTGATCTACACCTCTGAGGTGATTGGCAATATTCGTGAATCCTACCCTGTCGGCCAAATATTGGCAGGCATAGGCGCAATAGCTGCCGTGGTGCTGTTGGCTATCAGTGGCCGTGTTAACCAGGCGGACGACAATGGCGTCACCGTGCTGCAGCGCATCTGCTTGGCTTTGTTTGCCTTTACCGTGCCCGCGCTGATGATGTATTTTGGCAATGTTGACCAAATGGAAAAGCAATATGTGCCCACCTTGAGTGAGGCAAGCGCCCAGCAATTGCCAGAAGCGGTGCGCAAACTCGCGGGCATTCCGCAAGATGGCGCTGTCAACCCTAAAAACGCTTACGCCACCGAACTGTCAGGCAACGGCCTGTTCACCATCGCCGCCGCCCAGCGCCGTAATGAGCTGGACTATGACAAGTTTTACCGCACCATGCCACAAGCGCAGGCGAATACCGCGCTGGTCGCGATGGGCGTCAAGCGCACCTCTTTGGGCGATGCGCGAAAGGCGGATTTGCTAGACGAGCCCGCTACCAATGTCACCCCGTTCAGCAGCAAGCCAAAAAACATCGTCATGATCTCCGTCGAAAGCTTGTCCGCAGAATTCATGGATTCCTACGGAGGTACCAAGGGTTTGACGCCTGAAATGGACAAACTCGGCAAAGCCGGCATGAAGTTCGACCGCATGTTTGCCACCGGCACGCGCACCGTGCGCGGCTTGGAAGCCTTGTCACTGGGCACGCCACCCATACCCGGCCAAGCGATTGTGCGCCGTCCGCACAACGACCATTTGTCCACCATGGGTGAGTTGCTTAAACACCAGGGCTTTTCTACCTTCTTTTTCTACGGCGGCTATGGCTATTTTGACAATATGAATGCCTATTACGCGGCGAACAATTACCGCGTCATTGACCGCACGGATATCCCCAAAGACAAAGTCGGTTTCGAAAACGTCTGGGGCGTGGCGGACGAGTATTTGTTTGACCAAGCTATCCGCACTTTGGACGACAGCAGTGAAAAAGGCACCGAAGGCAAACCCTTCTTCGCGCAAATCATGACCACGTCTAATCACCGCCCCTACACCTATCCGAGTGGTCGCATCGACATCCCCTCCCCCGGCGGGCGCGATGGTGCGGTGAAATACACCGACTACGCGATTGGCAAATTCATCAAAGACGCGTCTAAAAAACCGTGGTTCAAAGACACGCTGTTCGTCATCGTGGCAGACCATTGCGCCTCCGCCGCTGGCAAAACGCGTTTGCCAGTCACGGGCTACCATATTCCGTTGATTTTCTACGCCCCAGGTTTGTTGAAACCGGCGGTGTTTTCCCCCGTGGTCAGCCAAATCGACATCGCGCCCACGCTGATGGAAGTTTTGGGCAAAAACGGCAGCGCTCAATTCTTTGGCCGCTCCTTTTTCGAGCCCGGCCCCGCTCAGCAGCGCGCCTTCATCAGCAACTACCAAGCTTTGGGTTACATGAAAGACAACATTTTGACCGTGCTGCTGCCCAAGCAAGTGGTCGAAAGCTACCAAGTCGATCCCAAAACCCTGGCCACCAGCCCCGCGCCCGTCAACACCCAATTGATGACGGAGGCCATCGCCTACTACCAAACGGCGTCCAAAGCCTACAAAACCGGCGAGCTGAAAGCGCCGTTTTACGTCAAACCTTTATCGACGACCGACGGCGGCAAGCCGTTTCAAAAACCGTAGAGCGTGAAGCGCACGACTAGCTGCTATAAATTATATAGCTGCTTAGGCAATAAATACGCCGGATAGAGGCATATTTTGCCATTAAACTCACGATTTTACAAGTGTAAGCGTATCCAAATAACTACGGGTTATCGCTGACTTGTGGTTTGAGTTTTGAGCTTGCATAATAAGACGTCAGTTGTCAGACTTCTTAACGCAAGAACAACCAATACTTCTACCAACACCCTCTTTGGAGTTACTTATGAACAATCGCCGCCAATTTTTAGAAACTGTTGCCGTCACATCGCTCGGCATGACCGCCTTGGGCGTATCAAGTCAGGTGCAAGCCCAATCAGCTGCGTGGCCCAGCCAAGTCTTGAAAATCATCGTGCCGTTTCCGGCGGGCGGCACATCGGACGTGATTGCGCGTTTGATTTCTGTGCCTTTGGGTGAGATTTTGAAAACCCAAGTGGTTGTTGAAAACCGCACCGGTGCCAATGGCAGCGTGGGCGCGGGCGTGGTGGCGCAGTCGTCAGACAGCCACACCATGCTGCTGTCAGACATGAGCTCGGTGGCCACAGCGCCGCTCATCATCAAAGACTTGCCGTTCAAGCCGACTGATTTGCAGGGCGTGACCATGTTGGCCTACTCACCGCACATGCTGGTGGCCGCGCCATCACAGCCGTTTAGTAATTTGAAAGAGATGATTGAGTTTGGCAAAAAGAACAAAATCAACGTTGCCAGCAGTGGCACTGGCTCGGCCAACCATTTGGGCATGGTCGAAATTGCGCAATTAACAGGCATCAAATGGCAGCACGTGCCGTATCGCGGCGGAGCGCAGTCGATTGCAGACACCGCCGCTGGCGTGACACATGTGGTGCTCAACGGCATGCTGGCGACGCTGCCTATGGTGAATGGCGGGCGTTTGAAGGTGCTGGGCATCAGCAAACGCACCCGTATGGCGCTGGTGGGGCAGTACCCGACGATTGCCGAGCAAGGGCTGCCCACGTTCGAGTCCGGCACCTACCAAGGCATTGCGGTGTCCAGCAGCATGCCCAAAGCAGCAGTGGAGAAGCTCAGCGCTGCGCTGATTTCAGTGATTCGCTCCCCAGAAATGCGTGCCCGCTTGGCCGCAGCCGGCGCAGAGGTGATGACCTCTACACCCGCAGAACTCAGCACTTTCTTGACCAACGAGCGCAAGCGCTGGGGCGATGTGATTCAAAAAGCGGGCAAAGAGCTTGAGGGAACGGCGTAATAGCAGCTTGATAACGGAAGACAGCATGCCAGAGGACAACACAAACTTCGCTATTCCAGATTTAAGACAGTTCGCCACTGACCTGCTGCTGAAAGCCGGCATGGGCGCCGAGAAATCCGCCGCTATGGCGCGCTTGTTAGTCCTGACCGATGCCATGGGTCGCAGAACTCACGGCATGGCGATGCTGTTGTTGTACCTGAAAGAAATCCAAAATGGCGGCATGAACACCATGGGCCAGCCGCTCGTGGTGCGCGACAACGGCATCACCGCCGTGTGGGATGGCGACTACCTGCCCGGCATGTGGTTGGTGGAAAAAGCCATCCTGCAAGCCATGCCTCGCGCGGCACAGCATGGCATCGCCGCCGTCGCCATTCGCCGCAGCCACCACATTGGCTGCTTGGCGGCGCTGGCCAAAGTGGCGGCAGACCAAGGCTTTGTCGCCCTCATTACCAATTCGGACCCCGCCGGTCATCGCGTCGCGCCTTATGGTGGTACTGAGGCCTTGATGACGCCGAACCCGCTAGCCTTTGGCTACCCGGGCGCAGATCACCCCGTGCTGGTCGATATGTGCGCCAGCATCACCACAACGTCGATGACGCGGCAAAAAATGGCCGAAGGCAAGCTGTTCGACCACCCGTGGCTGCAAGATGCCGACGGCAAGCCCACCTGCGACCCCGCCGTGCTGGAAAACACCACGCCGCGCGGCTCGCTGCTGCCGCTGGGCGGGCAAGAATATGGCCACAAAGGCTATGGGCTGTCGTTGATGGTTGAAGCATTGTCCCAAGGTTTATCAGGCCACGGCCGAAAAGACGCCCCCAAACGCTGGGGCGGCAACACCTATGTGCAAGTCATGTCGCCAGATATGTTTGCCGGCGGCGAAGCCTTTGCCGAGCAGATGGACCACCTCTCAGACCGCTGCCGCAGCAACAAACCCATCAACCCTTTGAGTCCCGTGCGCGTGCCGGGTGATGCAGCGGCGAAAAGCATTGACGACGCGCAGAAAAACGGCATCAGCTACGACGTTTTGACGTGGGCTGGGCTGTGTGAGTGGGCTAACAAGCTGGGCGTTGAAGTGCCTGCATGTGCTTAAAGGTTGATATTTGCTATAAATAATATAGCTACTTAGGCAATAAATACGCCGACTAGATGCCAATTTGAGCATCTAATTGGCTATTTACCCGTATTTTCAAGCAATTTCAGCGCCAAACCCGCTTTGTGCGGTGCGGCCAGGTGTTTGAGCAGCAGGCGGTAGGTGTCCAAGTCAAAAGCCAGCGGGCTGCTTGACGACACCACATCGTCCAACTCCGCCTCGTTTTGCACCGTCGCCAAGTGGCACCATTGGTCAAAAACATGCATCTCAGATCGACCCGATTTCGCGTTGTACTCCCGCAGTCCAATTTTGCCAGCGTGCGGCCAAACGCGCAGTTGCTGCTGTTTCAGTGCCAGTTTCAGGCGCAAATGGTGCAATTCGGGCTTCTCACCACCGCAGCACACGCCTTTGCAGCGGCCGATTTGGTGGGCGAAACATCTGCCTTTGCCAGACTCTAACCCGATTGCTTGATGGCACAAACTGTGTGTATCCGCTAGTTCACGCAATCCGCTCAGGGCTTGGTTTTTAGAGCGGTACACGCCGTACATCTGCCCAAATTCACGCGGCTGCAGGTCGTCGCCGCGTACCAAAGTCACCAACGGCTTCGCGCTCGGGTTGTCGTCTAGCCGCCAGGCGCACAGCGTGCGTTCGCGGCGCAACTGGCGGTTGTGTAGCGGTTGCAGTTCTTTGACCAGCCGCGCTTCTAGCAGCAAAGCCCCAAGTTCACCCGCCGTTTCAATCCACTCTACACGGCGAATCTCCTGCGCAATCCGCATCTCCCGTGCTTCCCGCCCAGCGGCTTGAAAATGCGACATCACGCGGCTGCGAAGTTTGATGCTTTTGCCAATGTACAGCGGAATTTGAGCGGCTTTTTGTATGGTTTTCTTCGCGGATTTGCTAGCTGTTTTAGAGCTCTGTTCAGGCGGTTCGCCATAAAACAAATACACCCCCGTCGTTTCAGGAATGTCCGCCACATTCGTCTCCAAGTGCGGCGGCACAGCAGCGCTGCCTTGCAGCAAGATCTGCGCCTGCTGGCTCACGGCGTCTGCTCCCAGCTCTTGCGTGGCAACGGCTAAGAAACCCTGCACCAAATCCACATCGCCCATCGCACGGTGGCGCGACAGCGTTGTCAGGCCATGCCGCTGCATGATGGCGTCTAGCCCGTGCCCCTTGTGCTGCGGGTAAAGCTTACGCGACAGCCGCACCGTGCACAGCGTTTTCACCCGCAGCGCCACGTCCATGCGGGCATATTCTTGCAGCAAAAAGCCGTGGTCAAACCGCACGTTGTGGGCCACCAGCACCGCGCCGTCCAGCAGCTTGAGCAGGGTTGCGCCCACTTCGTCAAAAGGCGGCGCATCAGCCACCATGGCGTTGCTGATGCCGGTGAGGTTCTGAATCAGCGGCGGAATCCGCGTACCCGGGTTGACTAGCGTGCTCCACCGCGCCACCTCCAGCCCGTTTTCCACCCGTACCGCAGCGATCTCGGTGATGCGGCAATCCAGCGGGTTGCCACCGGTGGTTTCAAGGTCTAGGAGGACGTAGCAGGGGAGCATATCTTTTGATGATACGCTAACTTATTTGCTGGCGTTTTGCTAGTAATTAAATAGCTAATTAGGCAATAAATACGCCGGCTAGAGGCATATTTTAAGGGTGAAATTAAGTTTCTGATGCTGCCGGATTTGCCGCCTCATACACCAACAAATCGCCTGGTTGGCATTGCAGGATGGTGCAAATTTTCTCCAAAGTCTCAAAGCGCACGCCTTTGACTTTGCCTTGCTTGAGCAGCGACAAATTAGCCTCTGTCATGCCGACTTGCTCCGCCAAGTCTTTTGATTTGAGCTTGCGCCGCGCCAGCATGATGTCTAGTTGAACGATGATTGGCATGTCAAGTCACCCGTTCCGTTAAACAAACGAGGCGTTTTCTTCAGCCAGCGCCTGCCCCTGCGCAATCACCGACGCCATCACCCACACCACGGCGGCAAACATCAAGGTCAACACTTGGTCTGTGCCGATGCCGATAGCAACATGCTTTGAGCCCGGCGGGTTGTTGAAGGTTAAGATAACTGAGATTGCAGGGCCAATCATGACAGAAGACAAGCTAGACGCGGTGATCCACCCCGCAAAACTACGCAAACGCTTTACAGCTTGTGCTGTGAAAACATGCCCCAACGCGAACTGTTTAAAACACAAACGCGCTTCCCACAAACCGCGCATCATCAACCCTACTGGTAACAAAGTCACCAGTGCACCTAAAGCACGTTGCCAGCTTTCAAGTGGTGATTGGATGTTGATGGGCAACATGTTTGACCGCGCAGCCAACAAACCAGCATCTGCAACCGTCCAATATGCCATCAACAACAGTGGAAAACACACGATCAAGAGCAAGCAAGCCCACGCTAGCCAAGCGCAGACGCGCTGCATCGCGTAACGATCAAACGTGGAATTTATAAGTGGTGACATGGCTAATATCCTTTGTGGAAGAATCGGAACCTCGATGTGAGACATCGTATTTTAACAAATAATTACTATAAAACAATAATTAATCAAGAAAAAATCAAAAATTCTGCTTAAAATACAGGCATGAAAAAACGTATCTTCACCCTTCTCTCATTCTCTTTGCTTGTTTTGTTAACCGGCTGTATGGGCATCCCACTGAGCTCGTTGCCGCGCTTGGTCAAGCTGCCTGAGCAACTCTTGACCCTCAAGCCAGCCGAGTTCATGCTCGCCATCCAAACCGATTCCCGCATGCTGCCGCCCGCAGGCGCATCACCAACGCTGGACATCACCATCCAACCCAAAAATGTCGGTGACTATGCCCCAGTCGACAAAAAAATTCCCATGCAACTAGCTGAGTTGCAGGGCGTCGCCCTAGGTCTTGAGCGCGCAACATCTGGGCGCCGGTGGCTGATTTACAGCTTCCCCGCTGCTTCGCAGGCTGAATTGGCGGCGATTCAAACCACCTTCAAACGCATCAAAGCTGAAAACGACGCGAAAGGAAGCAAAGGCGACGGCAGCTTAACAGTCGGCATCGCTCAACAAAACATAGCCACCGCAGACGCCGCCCTAGACAACACCCGCTGGGAAAGTTGGTTGCAAACCTCCGCCAAAGATGGTTTTTTTGAGCTTTGGAGTGGCACGGTCAAAGACATCAAAGTGCAGGCTAAGAAGGCGGCAAAGTAAAATTCCCTGCAATTTTGCTATAAATTATATAGCTGCTTAGGCAATAAATACAGCGGATAAAGGTGTATTTATAGGTCAAATAGCCCAGTTTTCAATATCTAAACCGTAGGTAGCAAAATCTGCGACGTTATTAGTAACCAGCGTGACTTTCAGCGCCAAAGCATGCGCGGCAATCATGCGGTCAAAGCTGCTTTTGCGATTTGGAAACTGCTGCGACAGCTTGCCAAACATCGCTGCGGCTTTGATGTCAAACGGCGCAACAGCAATCGCGCTGAGCAAACCGTCAAACTGCGACTCATCGTTATGCGTATCCAGCCCACAAGTCAACTCCGCCCAAGTGACGGCGCTGATAACAACCTCGCCCTTTCTGCATTGCTTAAACCGCGCAATGACCTGCTCGGGCTGCTCATTCATCAAATAAATGCAAATATTGGTGTCTAGCAAATACTTGATCAAGTCTTGCTCCCGCTGGTATTGCCTGCATTGCCCCAATTTCTCTCAGCTTCAACAAACTCAGGTCGCGTCAGCTTTCCGCCAATGGCATGCTGCTTCAGCGCCGCAAACAATTGCGGCACGCTTTCCATCGTTTTCTCCACGGGCTGGACGATGATTTTTTCACCCTCCCGCGTGACGATCAGCTCCGTCTTAGGCGGAAAAGCCAAGTTCGCAGGCAAGCGCACGGCTTGCGAGTTACCGGCTTGAAATTGGCGGGTTATGTAGGTTTGAGGCATGTTTAGCTCCTTAAAAGAGTGTAACGTAATAACATGGTATCACGGTTGCGACTTCGAGACAACTAGAGCCATGAGGCAGTGCTAAATTTGCTATGATTAGTATAGCTATTAAATCAATAAATACGCTGGCTAGAGGTGTATTTGATGTTATAAAATTGCCAAATCAGTCGTTTTACGAACTAAACCCATACCTAGCCAAAACCGCCTTAGCCGCAGGCGTTTGCAAGTAATCAAACAGCGTTTTTGCGGCGGGCTGGGCGGATTTGAGTAACACCATGCGTTGCTTCAAAGGTGCATGCAGGTTGGCGGGGAGCAGCCAATGGCCCCCACTTTGCGCGGCCACTTCAGGCGCAAGCGCGAGCGACAGCGCTGTCATGCCCGCTTGCGCTGCGCCGCTGGTGACGAATTGCGTGGCTTGGCTGATGTTGTCGCCTAGTACCAGTTTGGGCTGCAGTTGCTCCCACAGCCCAAGGTTTTGCAGCGCTTCTTTGGCCGCACGTCCATAAGGAGCGTGTTCGGGGTTGGCGATGGCGAATTTGCGGACGGTTTTGAGCTGGATTGCTAGGTCTGAACGTGCCTCTAACTCAGTTTTAGGAAGTTGAAGTGCTGAATTTTTAGGCAATATCAAGGCAACGCGCCCTATAGCGTACTGCGCACCTGTGTCTTGCACGCCGCCCTGCGTCAGCCCCGCTTTTGCCAACGCCAGCACATAGCCTTCATCCGCCGACAAAAACAAATCCAAGGGCAAACCTTGCTGAATTTGCTGGGCAAAATTACCTGATGAGCCAAATTGCAAATCAATTTGGGTACCAGTAACTTGCGTGAAACTTTTAATCAAATCGGTCAGCGCAAACTTGAGGTCACTGGCGGCTGCCACCCGAATCGGTGTCGCTGCGGTGCTAAATCCGGCAGCTGTAGTCCACATAGCGGCAAGCGCTTTCAAAGCAGTACGTCGTTTTAAGAGCTCGCTCATTCAATATTCCCTTTGTCAATGCATGTGCATAACCTTATGCAAATAATGCATTGAAAATTCATGTAACTTGTAGGTAACCCGCAAGCTTGGTTCATAGAATCGACTCTCTGGCAATTCAGATGGCCTATCCACAAGTTAAGAGGGTCGCGTTTTCAAAGCAGATTTTAGGTCTTACCTGCAAGTTTGGTAAATCTGATTTGAAAAAACGATTTTTTAACTTTGGACATCTTCGGATGGTTGACTCAATGAACGCACGCAACATGATGGGCTTGGAAATCAATGCCCCTGCTTATGTCAAAAATACCAAGCTGATTGCTTGGGTGGCCGAAATGGCTGCGCTGACCAAACCGCGCGACATTTACTGGTGCGACGGCAGCGAGGAAGAGTACCAGCGCTTGTGCCAATTGTTGGTCGACGCTGGCACGTTTAAAAAGCTCAACCCTGCCAAGCGCCCAAACAGCTTTTTAGCCAACTCCAGCCCCAGCGACGTCGCCCGCGTGGAAGACCGCACTTACATTTGCTCTGAAAAAGAAGAAAACGCGGGCCCTACCAACAACTGGATGGCGCCTGCACAGATGCGCGCAACCTTGAACCCGCTGTTCGACGGCTGCATGGCTGGCCGCACCATGTACGTGGTGCCTTTCTCTATGGGTCCCCTCGGTAGTCCAATCGCGCACATCGGTATTGAGCTGTCCGACAGCGCATATGTTGCTGTGAACCAAAAAATCATGACCCGCATGGGCAAAGCGGTGTACGACATCATCGGCACCAACGGCGATTTCGTGCCCTGCGTTCACACGGTTGGCGCACCTTTGGCCGCAGGACAAAAAGACGTCATTTGGCCGTGCAACGACACCAAATACATCGTCCATTACCCCGAAACACGCGAAATTTGGAGCTATGGCTCTGGCTACGGCGGCAATGCTTTGTTGGGCAAAAAGTGCTTCGCATTGCGCATTGCATCCAACATGGGCCGCGACGAAGGCTGGTTGGCCGAACACATGTTGATTTTGGGTGTGACGAATCCACAGGGTAAAAAGTACCACGTCGCAGCAGCATTCCCATCCGCTTGTGGCAAAACCAACTTCTCCATGCTGGTGCCGCCAGCAGGTTTTGAGGGTTGGAGTGTCACTACCATTGGCGACGATATCGCTTGGGTCAAACCCGGCGCGGACGGCAAAATGTACGCCATCAACCCGGAAGCGGGCTACTTTGGCGTCGCGCCCGGCACCAACATGTTGACGAATCCGAACTGCATGTTGAGCCTGCACAAAGACACGATTTTCACCAACGTCGGTTTGACCGATGACGGCGACGTCTGGTGGGAAGGCATGGAGGCTGACTTGCCCGTACCCGCGCACCTCATCGACTGGCAAGGCAAAGATTGGACACCGCAAATCGCCAAAGAAACCGGTGCAAAAGCGGCACATCCCAACTCTCGCTTCACCGTTGCCGCCACCAATAACCCTGCGCTAGACCCCGAGTGGAACAACCCCGCTGGCGTGGCGATTGATGCGTTCATCTTCGGCGGCCGCCGCTCTACAACAGTGCCTTTGGTGTCAGAAGGCCGCAACTGGGTCGAGGGCGTCTACATGGCCGCGACCATGGGTTCAGAAACAACAGCAGCCATCGCCGGTCAGCAAGGCGTGGTGCGCCGCGACCCGTTCGCCATGATCGCTTTCTGCGGCTACAACATGAGCGACTACTTTCAGCATTGGTTGAACATCGGCGAAAAAATCAAAGCTTCTGGCGCGAAGCAGCCGAATATCTTCTGCACCAACTGGTTCCGCAAAGACGCCGCCGGTAAGTTCGTCTGGCCAGGCTACGGCGAAAACATGCGCGTGCTGGCTTGGATGATTGACCGCATTGAGGGTAAAGCAGCCGGCGTGGACCAACCCTTTGGTGTCAGCCCAACCTACGAAGAGCTCAACTGGAAAGGTTTGGACTTTACGAAAGAGCAGTTCAACACCGTCACCAGCTTCGACAAAGCCGCGTGGACGGATGAGCTGAAACTGCACGACGAGCTGTTCACCAAATTGGCCTACCACTTGCCGAAAGAGCTGAGCGAGACGAAGGACAAGCTGGCTAAGGCTATTGCGGCTTAAAAAACCTAAAAATACGTCGAAAATAGGCATAAATATCGCTCTAGCCGGCGTATTTATTGCCTAAGCAGCTATATAAAGTATAGCAATTATGAGGAATCCCGTCCGGCAAGTATTTCCGGCAACGCTTTGACTTGTGCATACAGCGGCGTGAAGTCTGGCGCAGTCATGTCGAAAAGCTGCTGAAAGCTGTCGATCACA